>JBPBQW010000030.1:0-1562 GCA_050955125.1 Janthinobacterium lividum | reverse complement strand
CGGGACGGCGTCGCGATCGACCACGAAGCGGCTCGGGCTCCTGGTATAGAGCGTGCGCGCCTGGGCGGGTATGTCGGACGCCGGAAAGCGTAGCCCGAGCAGAGACTGCTCCCAGCCCTCCGCCCTACTCTCGGCCACGGCCTCGCCGTTCCAGTCCGTGTCGAAGCGGTAAATCAGCACGCGCTCGAAGCCCGTCATGGCACGGATTTCGCGCGCCGCGACTGCGGCGGCCTCGGTAAGTGCAGGCGCGGCGCGAAGCCGCGCGACGGCGCGTTGAGCCTGGAGCGGGGTCGCAGCACCGAAATCCTCCGGGTGCTCGGCGACGCGTTCCAGCTCAACCATCAGCCGGCCGTCGTAGAGGTGCACCGCGGCGGCGAACGGTGCTGCGTCCCCGCCGTCCGCTTCGCTGCCCAGCCGCACGGTGCGGCGCAGCGGGTCCTTAGGCTCGTCCAATTCGCCGGCTGCCAAGGCGTCGCGGAGGTCCCGGACAAAGTCAGCCGGGAGCACCGCATCGAGTGGCAATCCGATCACGCCTGCCGGCTCCGCCTCGCCGAGGGCGTTGGCGACGTTGTTGCTGTACGCCTGGACGAAAAGGGTTTGCGGATCGCATACCAGCATGACGGCATAGGGCTGTATCGCGCCGGGGACATGGATCGGTTCGCGCTCGCAAACGCCCGGGTCGATGGACTCGGCCCGGATGCGCCGCTCGACCGCGGCGACCGCCTGCGTCGCCACGCGGTGGCGGGTGGGGCTGAGTACCGCAAGCGCGCGCATCGTGATCCAGTAGCGGTCCGCCTCGCGAGCGGCACGCATCCCGACCTCGACCTGCACCGGCCGCGGCGCGAAGCCGAACACGAAATGGAAGTGCTCGTCCAAACGACCCCGGCGCACGCCCTCCAGGAAGCGGCCGTGGAAGGCGGGCAGACGCGTGCAGGGTGCGACGTCGCGGAAGAAGTCGCGCCCGATAACGTCAGCGGCGGACCGGCCGGACAGGCGGCTCTCGGTGGCGCTGTAAAACATCACCCGACCCGCGCCGTCGAGCTGGACGACGCCGAACGGCAACGCGTCAAGCGCGTCGTGGCTCAGCTCGTCGAGCGGCAAATCGGCGGCCCAGGCCGCCGACAAGGCATTCCCACAAGCTGGGTCAGCCGTCATCGGATCGGTCACGTACTCGGTATCCCTGCCACACCGGCTAGGTTGGACCCAGGTCGCCACGGTTCGCCAAGCATCGCCTGAATGCGCGCGGCGAGTACGTCGGCCGTGAACGGCTTGCCCACCACCTCCATTCCGGGCGCCAGCGGCAGGTCGAGCGCGTTGACGACGTGGCCCGTGATGAACAGCACCGGCAAGGCCGGCCTACGCTCTCGCACGGCGTCGGCCAGTTGACGCCCGGTCAGCCCGCCCGGCAGGCCTATGTCGGTCACCAAGACATTGAGGTGGCCGCAGATGGGATCATCGGCTTCGTCGAGAAGCCGCAGCGCCGCTGGGCCGCTTGCCGCTCGCACGACTCGATAGCCGAGCTCGGTCAGGGTCTCCGCGGTAAGCTCACGCATTTCCGCCTC
>JBPBQW010000029.1:0-1624 GCA_050955125.1 Janthinobacterium lividum | reverse complement strand
CAGGTGACGCCCGGACCCGGCGCAGAGCGTATCCGCGTCTCGATCAACCTCAAGCTCAACCGCGACGGCAGCCTCGCGGCGGCCCCGCGCGTCGTGAACCACGACGGGGTCGACGACGACAATCGCCGCTATCTCGACCGGGTGGACGATCTCGGCATCGCGGCGTTCACCGGCTGTTCGCCGCTGCGTGGTTTGCCCGACGACCTGTATGACGTGCCCGGCGGCTGGCGGAACATCACGCTCCGCTACAAGCTGCCCGGCTGAGGATTTGTCCATGACCCGCTTTCCCGCCCTCCTCTCCGCGCTTCTGCTCGGCGCCGCGCCCGTACCGCAGGCGGCGCCCGCGCCCCAGACCGCGCCTGCGCCCGTGCCCGCCGGCCAGGCGGCACCGGCCCCCGCGCCCGACCTCGTCGTCGACGTCGAGGGCGGCACCACCGCGCCGCTGCCGATCGCGATTCCCGACATGCCGACGCCCGCGGTGCAGGACACGCCGGCCGGCGCCACCGACGCGCTCGGTCGCCAGCTCAGCCGGATCATCACCACCGACCTCAAGAACTCGGGGCTGTTCACCCCGCTCGCCCCCGATCGGCTGCGTCCGGTGTCGTTCCCCGAGGTGACCGCGCCCGCGTTCGACGCCTGGGGCGCGACGGGCGCACAGGCGCTGGTGCAGGGGTTCATCCGCGCCAACGGCGACGGGACGCTGACCGTCGGCTGCTACCTCTACGACGTGTCGAGCCGTGCGGAGCTCGCGCGCCAGGGCTTCGTCGTGCCGCCCGCCGACTGGCGCCGCGCGGCGCACAAGTGCGCCGACACCATCTATACCAAGCTGACCGGCGAGGGCCCCTATTTCGACAGCCGCGTCGCCTATGTGTCCGAAACCGGCCCCAAGGCACGGCGCGTCAAGCGGCTGGCGATCATGGACCAGGACGGCGCCAACCACCGCTTCCTCACCAACGGCCAGTCGATCGTGCTGACGCCCCGGTTCGCGCCCAACCAGCAGACGATCGTGTACATGAGCTACGAGGGCGATCGCCCGTCGATCTACACCTATGATCTCGGCTCGGGCCGGCCGCGCCGCGTGGTGGCGAACCAGAACCTGACGTTCGCGCCGCGCTTCTCGCCCGATGGCCGGTCCATCCTGTTCTCGATGATACAGGCGGGCAATTCCGACATCTATCGCGTGCCCGCCGCCGGCGGCGCGGCGCAGCGGCTGACGACGTCGCCCGGCATCGACACCGGCGGCAGCTATTCGCCCGACGGATCCAGGATCGTATTCGAGAGCGATCGCTCGGGCGGGCAGCAGCTCTATGTGATGAACGCCGACGGCTCCGACCAGCACCGCATCAGTTTCGGCAGCGGGCGGTACGGGACGCCGGTGTGGAGCCCGCGCGGCGACCTGATCGCCTTCACCAAGCTCGGCGGATCGTTCCGCATCGGCGTGATGGACCCGGCGGGCAGGGGCGAGCACCTGCTGACCGACGGATCGCAGGACGAGGGCCCGAGCTGGTCGCCCAACGGCCGCGTGCTGATGTTCTTCCGTTCGGGAAGCGGCGGCGGCGGCCGCGCGAGCCTGTGGACGGTGGACCTGACGGGGCGTGTCGAACGCCACGTGCCGACGCCGCTC
>JBPBQW010000028.1:0-1667 GCA_050955125.1 Janthinobacterium lividum | reverse complement strand
GGCCGGACTGCTTCTTGTCGTCGCTCATGCAGGTACCTTTCGAGCGATCAAGATAAGCGCGTGCCGGTTAATGGCAATGGAACAAAGGTGACCCGAACCGACGATCGGACGGCTCGATCATGCCCCCGGATCAGGCCGATCGGCGCGGCGGCGCCGGGGTGAACCGCCAGCGCTCGCCCGGACGGGCCAGAACCCCGGCGAGCGTCGCTGCGCGCCCCGCCTCCAGCAGGCGGACGAAACGGTCGAGCGCCGCCCCGCGCCGGATCGTCACCGGGTCGGACCCGGAGCGGACGGCGCCGAGCGACCGCTCCACCAGCCGCCGCCTGGTGTCGTGCGGCAGGCCGGCGACGTCGAGCAGCAGCGTCCCGTCCGACTCGATCGCGTGGCGCGCCGCCCACTCGCGCGCGGCGACCCACGCCAGCGCGTCCTCCGCATCGCGCAGGTTGCGCGCGGCGAGCGCGAGGTGCGCCGCGGGCAGGTCCGGCTCCGCGCCGATCAGCGCGCGCAGTCGGCTGCGGTCGAATCGCGGATCGGCGTTGGAAGGATCGCTTGCCGGGATCACGCCCGCATCCGCGACGATCCGCGCCAGCGCCGCACGCGACCAGCCGAGCAGGGGCCGAACGAGCAGCGGCCCCGCGGACGACGGCGACAACGGGCGACTCGCACGCATCATCGCCAGCCCGCCGATGCCCGCGCCGCGCCGCGCCCGCATCAGGAAGCCCTCGGCGACGTCGTCCTGCTGATGCCCGGTCGCGATCCAGGCGACCCGGCCTGCGGTGGTGCGCCCGGCCGCCTCGCCCGCCGCCCAGCCGGCGAGCAGCGCATAGCGTGCGGTGCGCGCGCGATCCTGAACGTTGCCGCCGAAGGAGAAATCGTCCGCTACCCGCAGGACGGTGTGCACGACGGCCAGCCGGGCACACATGTCGCCCACCATCGCCGCCTCCGCCGCAGACTCGGCGCGCAAGCCGTGATCCACCGTCGCCGCCATCACCGCTCCCGGGTATGCCGCCGCGGCCAGCAACAGCAGCGCAAGGCTGTCGCCGCCGCCCGACACCGCAATGCCCAGCCGGCGATCGGTCGTGGGCGGATCGCCGGTCAGCACCTCCAGGTCGGCCCGGAACCGCGCGACGGGCGCCGGAGCGGGCGTCAGCGCCGGATCGACCACCGCGTCACGAGCATTTGGCCGCGATCCGCCCCCGCGCCACGTCCGCCTTCATCGTCGGCGTGATCTTGGCGCCATAGACGTCGGTCAGCTCGCCATAGACCTTGCACGCATCGGCCGGCTTGTTCAGCTTCATCAGCGTGCTGGCGAGATAGTACAGGCTGTCGGGCGCGCGCTCGCCGTCCGGGAACTTCTTGTAGCTTTCGTAGAAGGCGGTCGCGGCGCTGTTCGCCTTGCCGTCATCGAGGTAACTGCGGCCGAGCAGGTTCTGCGCATAACTGGCGCGCTTCGACTTGGGATAGTCGGTCACGACCTGCTTCAGCTGCGCCTCCGCCTCGGGATACAGCTTCGCCTGCCACAGCCGATAGCCGTACAGATAGGCGTCCTCGTCCGCGACGCCGGTGTCGGGCTTCTGCACGGCGGTGGCGCGGCCGGGATCGGTGGCAGTCGCGGCGACGGGCGCCGTCACGGGCGCGCCGGCACGGCCACCACCGCGACCCGGGGG
>JBPBQW010000027.1:0-2368 GCA_050955125.1 Janthinobacterium lividum | reverse complement strand
AGTCGACCTTGGCCGGATCCATCGCGCCGTACCAGTACGGACGGAAGTCCAGCAGCCGACGATAGAAGCCGTCCTCCGTCGCGCGATCGTGGACCTCATGGCCGACGTGGATGATCCGGCCGCTGATCGCGCCGGGCTCGGCGGCCGTCGACGTCGTGCCGGGCTGGACGAACTGCACCTCGTTGCCCTCGGGATCGCGGGTGGCGAACCAGCGGTCCCCACCCGCGCCGGTGCGCACCGGCGTCAGGTCCGCCTTGCCGTGGGCCGACAGCCAGGCGCGCAGCCCGGCCGCATCGCTGGTCGTGTAGGCGACATGGGCCAGCATGCTGATGCCGTGGCCGGCCGGCGCGGGCAGCACCTCCACGAACTGGCGCGGGCTGAGGTAATAGCGCGTGCCGGCGGCATCCTCGGGATCCCTGCCCGCCCGCGCGCCTAGCACGGCGGTGTAGAAATGCGCCGATGCCGCCGCGTCGGTGCTGTAGACCGCGAGGTGCGAGATGCCCGTGATCGCCGGCCGAGCCGGAGCGGGCGTCGGCGGCGGCGCGGCGCCGATTGCGGTCGCCGCAGCAAGGCCCAGCAAGGTCAGCCGACGCAGTGTCATCTCGCCCTCTCCCGCCCGGCTTCGCGCCGGTGCCGGACGGGCGTATCCGACCTTTGCCGGCGTGTCACGATGCCCGGTTCAGCGCGGCAGGTCCGCGGGCGGGTTGAGCGGGCCTTTCTGCGAGCCGACCCACTCGCGCCACAGCAGCACCAGCGCGGCCATGATCGCCGGGCCGACGAACAACCCCACCAGCCCCCAACTCTCGACACCGCCCAGGATGCCGAGCAGCACCCACAGGAACGGCAACCGCGTCGCGCCGCCGATCAGGACCGGGCGGATGAAATGGTCCGCGACGAACGTGACGACGAAGCCCAGTGCGACGATCACGATCGCCGCCACCGTGTTGCCCGCCGCCAGTGTCACCGCCGCCGCGATCAGGAAGGCGATGGCGGCGCCGAACGGCACCATCGCCAGCAACGCGGTGAACAGCCCGAACAGCGTCGGGTGCGGTGTCCCCGCCACCGCATAGGCGACGCCCAGGATCACGCCCTCGCCCAGCCCCACCAGCACCAGCCCGTTCACCGTGCCGTGGATCGAGCGGATGATCTGACGCCCGACGTCCTCGCCCGCCGGGCCGAACGCGCGGCCACTGCCGATCCTGAACTGTTCGACGACGTCGTCGGCGTCGCGCAGCAGGAAGAAGAGCGTCAACAGCATGAAACCGAGCAGGACGAGCCGGTGGACCGCCTCCGCCCCCACCGCGCGGCCCGTGGTGAGCAAGCCGCCCTGCATCGCATGGCTGGCCAGCGCCGAGATGCTGCCCGGCTGGCCCAGCTCGCGCTGCCACACCGGCACGATCCGGTCGCCGAACGGCAGCGTCGCGAGCACCGGCGGCGGCGGCACGCCCTGCGCCCGCGCCTTGGCGACCCAGGCCACCATGTCGTGCGCGTCGCTGACGAGCGGCACCGTCACCAGCGTGAGCGGGATCACGAACACCAGCAGCACACCGAGCACGAACAGGCCCGCCAGCCGCTCGGGATGCCCCGGCCAGCGCCGCTCCAGCCGCTGGTACAAGGGCCACAGCCCGATCGCGAAGACGACCGCCCAGGCCAGCGCGGGCAGGAAGCCCTTGAGCGTGAACACGCCCGCCAGCACCAGCAGGATCGCCGCCACGGTGCTGGTCCGCAACTGGACCGGCGACATGGCGACGCCGGTGCCCCTCGTGAAGCTGCCCGGCCGGGCGGTGTCGCCCGGCTCGCCCAGTGTTTCCGTCATCCTGCCCCCGTCGATCGCGCCGGCGTGTCGCCCGCGTCCCTGCGGCGCGGCCGTAGCACGGCGGGAAAGACCGTGTCTCGGCCTGCGACCCAAGGCCGCCGGTCGCGGCCGGGCGGGACCCGACGGACGGGCGGGACGTCAGCCCGGTCCGGTCGGCTCCATCGCCTAGCGTGCGGCAGCGCCGCCGCCGACCGGAACCCACCGCTCGGGCAGGGTCACCGACACACTGTTGCCGGCATCGGTCGCCGAGCTCGCTAGCGTCACCGTGTAGCGGCCGGCGGCGACGTGCCAGGCGTGGCGGGGCTCGCTCCACGTCGCGAGCAGGCGCGGATCGACGGTCAGGGTCACCGCCTGCTCGGCGCCGGGCGCCAGCATCACCTTGCGGAACCCGCCGAGCCGCTTGGGCGCCTCCCACCCGCCCGCCGCGGGCGCGACATAGACCTGGCCGACGTCGGCACCGGCGACCGGGCCCGTGTTGCGGACGCGGAAGCTGACCTGAAGGTCCGTCCCCGCCACCGCGGCGGCGAGGCCGCTCCGGGCGAAGCGCGTGTA
>JBPBQW010000026.1:0-3130 GCA_050955125.1 Janthinobacterium lividum | reverse complement strand
CCACGACGAGAACGCTCACGTCCGGCTCGACCGCCTCGGACAGGTGGCCCAGCGCGGAAAGCGGCTGCTCCTCGCCGCTCACGTCCACGACGAGAACGCGAGGTGTCGCGGTCTTGCGCAGTGTTGCGGTTGCCGCCTGGATGGAGCTGCGGCGCAGGTCGAGGACGCCGAGACCCGCATCGGCAAGGCCCGCCCGCAGCGCCGCTTCGGTGTCAGCGTCGGTCACGAAGCCGAGGAATGTCGGGCGCTCCGGACGGGTCGATGCATCCGGGCGTTCCGCTGACGCAAGGGTGTCGGTGTCAAGGGTCATCTAAAACCTCGCGGGAGCGGTCTGAGCGCCGCGGTATATGAAGAGCGTGGTGCTTTCGGGTGCGGCTCGCTCGCCGGCGAGGGATTGCGAAACGTCGCCCGCCCAGGTAACCGGAGAGCCCGTCTTGGCCAGGGTGACGGGAGAGTTGGCGGACCGCACGGACACCGACAGCTTTCCGAGCTTCAGCGCGATCGCGAGTCGATTGGCGTCCTCTGTCGAGACCTCCAGGGTCATCGTCTTGCTGTCTCCCTGCGGATGATCTTCCGGGGCGGCGCCCTGCATGAGCTGCTGATCGACAGCAATGACGCGTATGTCGGAGAGGACGGTTTCGCTGGAAACGCTGTGGGCGGACGAGCGCCCGGGGACGTCGGTTTCGCGGACCAGGATCAGGTCGATGTGATCGCCTGGCCAGATGAGGCTGGCGTCGGAACCGATCTGATTCAGTCCGATGGTGACCGCGCGCATGCCAGGGTCGAGTACCGCCGACAGGAAGCCGTGGTCGCCCTGGCGGACCACCACGCCGTCCGACAGGGGGTCGCCCTGGGCCAGGGTGTGGCGGAGCATGGCGCCGAACAGTCCGGCCCGACTTTCCGGTGTGTTGCGCAGGAGCGTGGCAGCTGTCGCGGCGGGGAGTTCGGCGCTGGTGAGATCGTCAGGCTTGAGCAGGCTTCCGGCGTGGATGGCGCGGGTCGCGACCAGGACTGACACCGTGACAGGGGGCGGAGGCGGGGGCAGTGTCGGTTCCCCTTCCGCTTTCACCGCGGCGGCAGGCCTGGTCTCGATCCAGGTCACCGTTCCGAATCCGGCGAGACCGATACACAGGATCACGAAGAGGGCGACGCGCATCAGCATGGTTCAGCCCTTTGCGAGCGCGATGAAGGTTCCGGCGCATATGGCGACGACGTAAGGCAGCGCGTCGGCCCTGCGGGCACGTCGCTGCTCGATGCGCAGGCGACGCAGCACCGCCACGGAGCTTCGTCGCCGCACCAGGGGCGGGAGATGACGAAGAGCCAGGTAGAGGGCGGATAGCAGCCCGCCGCTGAAAGCCACGCAGACCAGGAGCTCCGGAACATGGCCCGGAGGAAGCAGCATGGTGACGGCGGGGATCAGCTTGGCGTCGGCACCGCCCATCACTCCCAGCCTCCAGAGCAGTATGGTTGCGGCGAAGACGAGTGCCGCGACCATCAGGCCGGACGTGGCGTCACCGCGGGCCAGGTCGATGAACAGGCCGATGCCGGCGATGGCGATGGAGACCCGGTTCGGCACGGAACGGACGAGGATATCGCTTGCAGCGGCGTAGAGGAGGATTGCGACCGATGCGGCAGTGGCGATATCGATCAAGGGGGTCATTTTGTTCAGGGTCCGGCCTGACGACATCAGTGGGGCGTGCTCCACTGTTGTCTAGATAGGGGTATTCGGTTACATTTACGGAACAATGCAGAGGTAGATTCTTGTCTCTGCCTCTGCATCTGCATCCGTTAGGAAGCGTCGGGAAAAGTGCTTAGAGGCTGGTTCCGATATTGGTGAAAGTGGTGCTCAGCTTAGTGCCGACAGTCGTCACCGCGCCCACGATGACGGCGGCGATCAGAGCGGCAATCATCCCGTACTCCAGGGCTGTGACGGCGCGCCGGTCGGACATGAAGCGCGTGTAGACGGTGAGGATCGTGTTCATGTGCAAGCTTCCCTTGTTGCTGAAGCCGTGAGAGGCGGTGGCGGCTTCAGGTGCAGCGGCATTGTGGCAAGAAAGCCTTGCGGATTGGTAAACACCGGCACTCCGGTCGTGTCCGGTTAGGCCATGCTGCGCCTTGGCCTCGGACGGCGAAGGTTGCGCTGCTCAAGGACCGGTGCGGTTGGTGTTGTGCCCGGGGGCAAGCCTTCTGTGCTCGAAACCACGGGGCAGGCCGGACGGGAGGGTGGTCGCGGGCGGGCTAGGTGCAGCATGCCAGCAGGGTTGCCGCTTTCGGCGCTGTTAACCTGCGGACAAGGTCTTCAGCGGGCTCATCATGCTGCTGATCTGCCGACCCCTGCGTCGGGCAGGTGCCTGGCGGCGTGGCGTTCTCCGTCGCCGCCTTTCCGCGAGATCACGGCTCTGTGCACCGTGGCGGTGCGCTCCGGTCCGATCGGTGTTCAGATCGGTTCGGCAAGGTGCATGGTGGGTTGCTGAACGCCGAAGCCAAGGCTGTGGCATGTGGCGGACAGGCCGGTCGCCAGGGGCGTCCGGGCACGCAGGGCGAGCGCCGCGATGGCCGCCTCGGGATTGCCGAGAGAGACGCGTATGTCGCCGAGGCGTGACGGGCCGAAATCGATCGTCGGCTGGCGCCCTGTGACGCTGCCCAGGGTCTCGGCCAAGGTCAGGATCGAGGTGCCGGTTCCGGTGCACACGTTCAGGACCTCCGATCGTGCCCGGCCGGCAGCCTGCTCCTGCTGCATGGCCGCCATGCCGGCCAGGAGGTGGGCCACCACGTCGGCGACGTAGACGAAGTCGCGGATCTGGCGGCCATCGCCGTGGATCGTCACGCTTTGCCCCGCGACGATGCGGGCGGCGAAAATGCTGATCACCCCTGAGTACGGCGAGGCAGGGTCCTGGCGCGGCCCGTAGACGTTGAAGAAGCGGAAGCCGGTTGCCGGCACCTTGTGCACTGCCGCGCCCACCGCGGCGTGCAGCTCGCTGCCCAGCTTGTCGGCGCCATAGGCGGTGCAGGGGGCGGGGCGCGCGGTTTCAGCCACGGCGCCTGAGCCCTGGTCGCCGTAGATCGCGGCGGAGGAGGCGTAGACGACGGGGAGCCTGCCATGCGCCCGCACCGTGTCCAGCACGGTCAC
>JBPBQW010000025.1:0-3358 GCA_050955125.1 Janthinobacterium lividum | reverse complement strand
TTCAACATCCGCAGCTGATCGCAGACAGGTAGCGGGAGCCTCACATGGACAAGCTGGTCTATACCGCAGCGTCGGGCCTCAAGGCGCGGCTGGGCGCACAGGCGGCGATCGCCAACAACATGGCGAACGCGTCCACTACGGGCTTCCGCGCCGATCGCGCGGTGTTCGACCGGCTGCAGCTCGACGGACCCGGCTTCGCCGACCGCGCGCCGGCGGGGGAGGAGGTGACGGACTGCGACCGCACGCCCGGCACGATCCAGCAGACGGGCCGCGACCTCGACGTCGCGGTCACCGGCGACGCCTGGATCGCGGTGCAGGGCAGCGACGGCAGCGAGGCGTACACGCGCCGCGGCGACCTCGAGGTCGCGCCGTCGGGCGTGCTGCAGACCGGCGACGGGTTCCCCGTGATGGGCGGCACCGGCCCGATCACCGTGCCCCCGTACGGCTCGCTCAAGATCGCGGGCGACGGCACGATCTCGATCGTGCCGCAGGGCGGCGACGCCAAGAACCCGCAGGTGATCGACAAGATCAAGCTGGTCAGCACCAAGGGCACGACGACCGTCAAGGGCACGGACAACCTTCTCCACGTCAAGGGCGGCGGCACGCTGCCCGACGATCTGGAGGCGAACGTGCAGTCGGGGGCGATCGAGGGATCGAACGTCAACATGACGGCGGCGCTGGTGTCGATGATCGAGAATCAGCGTGCGTACGAGGTCGAGGCGAACATGATGAAGTCCGCCAAGGACATGGACGAGAGCGGCGCGTCGACGATGCGGTTGCCGTCGTGATCCGCGCCACCACCGGGCGCGGAAACTGGCACGCCTATTGCTGCGATCGCGGCATGCCCGACACTAGGTTTGAAGGAACTGACGCATGACCATCGCCGCCATGCACATCGCGCGCACCGGGCTCGACGCCCAGGACATGCGCATGCGGGTGATCTCGAACAATCTCGCCAACGTGAACACCACGGGGTTCAAGAAGGACCGGGCGAACTTCGCGACGCTGACGTATCAGACCGTCACCGATCCGGGCGCGCAGTCGACCGCGGAGACCAAGTACGCGACGGGCCTGAACGTCGGCACCGGCGTCAAGATCCAGGGGACCAGCCGCCTCGACACGGTCGGCTCGCTCGCCACGACGGGCAACAGCCTCGACATGGCGCTGGACGGCGACGGCTATTTCCAGGTGCAGATGCCCGGCGGGACGCTCGGCTACACGCGGGCCGGCAATTTCTCGCGCTCGGCGGAGGGCCTGCTGGTCACCAACGAGGGGTATCAGGTGCAGCCCGGGATCACGATTCCGCAGAACGCGACCGCGGTGACGGTGGGCACGGACGGCACCGTCACGGCGACGATCGCCGGCCAGACGGAGCCGTCGACGCTGGGCCAGATCCAGGTCGCGAGCTTCCCCAACGGCTCCGGCCTCAAGGCGACGGGCGACAACTATCTAGTCGAAACCGCCGCGAGCGGCGCCGCCACGATGGGCATCGCCGGCCAGGACGGGCGCGGCAACGTGCGCCAGGGGATGCTGGAGGGATCGAACGTCAACGTCGTCGAGGAGCTGGTCGACATGATCGAGACGCAGCGCGCGTACGAGGTCAATTCCAAGATGATCCAGGCGAGCGACGACATGCTCAAATACGTCAACCAGAACATCTGATGGCCACCCGTGCCCCTCATCTGCTGCGCGCCGTCACCGGCATGTGGATCGAGCTCGCGCTCGGCACCGCCGCGGTCGCGCTGGTCGCCGCCGCGATGCTGCCGCAGCCCGCCGACGCGCGCCTGCTGCCGAAGAAGAAGCCGGCGGAGGACTTCTCCGTCGTGCGTGCGCCCGTGGTGGCGTCGGGGATCGCGGTGCCGATCCAGCACAACGGCGCGATCTTCCAGGCCGCCGGCGGCTATGCCGCGCTCTACGAGGGCAGCCGCGCCAAGCATGTCGGCGACCCGCTGACGATCGTGCTGGTGGAAAGCACCAGCGCGTCCAAGTCCGCCAACTCCAAGCTGAACTCGAGCGGCGGCCTGTCGGTCACCCCGCCGACCACCGGCTATCTGTCGTTCCTGAAGAACGCGAACACGTCGGCCAGCGGCAACCGCAACTTCACCGGCGGCGGCACCGCCGATCAGGCGAACTCGCTGTCGGGCGAGGTCTCCGTCACGATCGCGGAGGTCTATGCCAACGGCACGATGCTGGTGCAGGGGCAGAAGCGCGTCACGCTGAACCGCGGCGACGAGAACGTCCGGATCAAGGGCGTGGTCCGCTCGGCCGACATCGACACCGAGAACCGCGTGCTCTCGACCCGGGTCGCGGACGCGCAGATCGCCTACACCGGCAAGGGCGACGTCGCCCGCGCGAGCCGGCAGGGATGGCTCAGCCGCTTCTTCTCGGTGGTGAGCCCATTCTGATGCCCGGTTTGCGGCTTGTTAACCATGCGGTGCGATCAGGCGGCATGATGAAGCACTTTCTCGTCTCGCTCGCCGTCGCGCTGCTGTCGCTCGCCGTCCCCGCTCATGCCGACCGCGTGAAGGATCTGGGCGGCTTCCAGGGCATCCGCGCCAACCAGCTGACCGGCTACGGCATCGTCGTCGGCCTGCCCGGCACGGGCGACGACAACCTCGAATACACGGTCCAGAGCCTAAAGGCGGTGGCCAGCCGGTTCGGGTTGCAGCTGCCGCCAGGCACCAACCCCAGCATGAAGAACGCCGCGGTCGTGCTGGTGACGGCGGAGCTGCCCGCCTTCGCCAAGCCGGGGCAACGCCTCGACATCACCGTCGCCTCGATGGGCAAGGCCAAGTCGTTGCGCGGCGGGTCGTTGATCCTGACGCCGCTGCTGGGCGCGGACGGGCAGATCTATGCGATGGCGCAGGGCAACCTCGCGGTCGGCGGGCTGGGCGCGGAGGGCGCGGATGGGTCGAAGATCGTCATCAACATCCCCTCGACCGGCCGCATTCCGGAGGGTGCCACCGTCGAGCGCGCGGTTGCCACCGGGTTCGACACCGCGCCGGGGCTGACGTTCAACCTGGCGCGCGCGGACTTCACCACCGCGCAGAGCGTCGCCGCCGCGGTCAACCGCCGGCTGGGCGCAGGCTCCGCCGAGGCGCTCGACGCCGTCTCGATCTCGATCAAGGCGCCGCTCGGCGCCGACGTGCGCGCGACGATGATGTCCGCGATCGAGAACCTCGACGTCGTCTCCGCCGAGCCGCCCGCGCGCGTGATCGTCAACGCGCGTACCGGCACCGTCGTCATCAACTCCGCCGTCCGCGTCGGCCCCGCCGCGGTCACCCACGGCAAGCTGACCGTGCGGATCGACGAGAAGCCGCAGGTCAGCCAGCCTGCGCCGCTGAGCCAGGGGCAGACC
>JBPBQW010000024.1:0-3451 GCA_050955125.1 Janthinobacterium lividum | reverse complement strand
GGGTTCCGCCAGGAAGCCGCGCACGCGGTCGGCGAGGTTGGTCGACAGCGGCATCCGGCTGCCGCCATAGGTCGGGATGCGGGCGGGCTTGCTCGTCGCGCGGACGACGAGGCTTTCGGTGTCCATCCGTTCGACCTCCAGGCTGAGGCCGGCGAAGAAAAAGGTGTCCCCCGGCGACAGGGTGGCGCCGAACGCCTCCTCCACCCGGCCCAGGTTGCGACCGTTCCTGAACCGCACCTCCAGCATCGTCGCCTCGACGATGATGCCGGCGTTCATCCGGTGCTGCGTCACGAACCGGGGATGCGCCACCCGCCAGGTGTTGTCCGCTTCCTGCACCAGCCGCTTGAACCGGTCATAGGCGCGAAGCGAATAGCCGCCGTCGCGGATGAAGCCGAGCACGCGAGCGAACAGCTCGTCGGTCAGCGCGGAATAGGGCAGCGCGGACCGCACCTCGTCGAGCAGCTCCGCCTCGCGGAACGGCCCCGCGCACGCGACCGCCATCACGTGCTGCGCCAGCACGTCGAGCGCGCCGGGGCGGAAGATGTCGGGGTCGAGCTCGCCCGCCTCGACCGCGTCGAGCGCGGCGCGCGCCTCGAGATATTCGAACCGGTTGCCGGGCACCAGGATCGCCTCGGACGCCTCGTCGAGCCGGTGATTGGCCCGCCCGATCCGCTGGAGCAGGCGCGACGAACCCTTGGGCGCGCCCATCTGGATCACGCAGTCGACGTCGCCCCAGTCGACACCCAGGTCCAGGCTGGCGGTGGCGACCAGCGCGCGCAGCCGCCCATCGGCCATCGCGTCCTCCACCTTGCGCCGCGCCTCCAGCGCCAGGCTGCCGTGGTGGACGCCGATCGGCAGCGACAGCGTGTTCACCTTCCACAGGTCCTGAAAGATCAGCTCGGCGAGGCTGCGCGTGTTGCAGAAGACGATCGAGGTGCGGTGCGTCTCGATCTCCGCCATTACCTGGGCCGCGGCATAGCGGCCGGAATGGCCGGACCACGGGATGCGCCCCTCGGGCAGCAGGATGGTGATGTCGGGATCGGCCCCCGGCTCGCCCAGCACCAGATCGACCGCGTCGATGTCGCCGTCGGGCGCGAGCCAGGCGCGATAGCCGTCGGGGTCCGCCACCGTCGCCGACAGCGCGACCCGGCGTGTCGCGGGCGCGAGCCGCTGAAGCCGTGCCATGCACAGGCTCAGCAGGTCGCCGCGCTTGCCGGTGGCAAAGGCGTGGACCTCGTCGACCACGATCGTGCGCAGCCCCGCGAACATCAGCGCGGCGTCGGGATAGCTCAGCAGCAGCGACAGCGATTCTGGCGTCGTCAGCAGGATCTGCGGCGGCTTGACGCGCTGGCGCGCCTTGCGGTCGGATGGCGTGTCGCCGGTGCGTGTCTCGACCGCGATGTCGACGCCCATCTCCTCGATCGGGGCGAGCAGGTTGCGGCGGATGTCGACCGCCAGCGCTTTCAGCGGCGAGACGTAGAGCGTGTGGAGCCCCGGCCGGGGCCGTTCGATCAGGTCGACGAGCGTCGGCAGAAAGCCGGCCAGCGTCTTGCCCGCGCCCGTCGCGGCGACGAGCAGTGCGTGGCGACCGACGCGGGCGCGCTCCAGCATCTCGGTCTGGTGTCGCCGCGGCCGCCAGCCGCGCGTGGCGAACCAAGCGGCGAGCGGGGCGGGCAACCCGATCGTCGGACCCGCCCCATCCCGTTCGTGCTGAGCCTGTCGAAGCACTGTTCTTCTTCGGAGTGGGAGGACGGCCCTTCGACAAGCTCAGGGCGAACGAGGTTGGTCTGGAAAACGGACGTCCGCTATCGCGGCGCCTCGTCCTGCCCCGGCTGTTTCTCGTCGTACAGCGCCCGGGTCGCATCCTCCGTCCGTTTCGTCTGTCGCGGGGTCTGCTTGTTGCGGAGCGCGGCATAGGCGATCGCCGCGCCCAGTATCACGAAGCCGAAGATGACGACGAAGCCCTGCAAGCTGCTGCCGAAGATCGAATTGGCCATGACGCGGCGTTCCCGTGCTGTTTCGCTCACCCAACGACCGGCTGACGGCTTTCGATCCTGTGTTGGCGCCGAGGCGCGCGCGCGCCATATCGACGTCATGGCGATCGGAACCGACAGGCTGGGCGACTGGATCGAGCCGCACCCGCACGGTATCTACGTGCGGCCCGCGGATGCGTGGATCGACCCCTCGGAACCGGTCGCGCGCGCGCTGGTGACGCACGGCCATGCCGATCACGCGCGGGGCGGCCATGGGGCGGTGTGGGCGACACCGCAGACGCTGGCGATCATGGAATGTCGTTATGGCGAGCAGGCCGGCCATCCGGTCGATTATGGCGAGACGATCCGGATGGGCGAGGTGGACGTCGGCTATGTCCCCGCCGGCCACGTGCTGGGCTCCGCGCAGATCGTGCTCGACTGGCGCGGCGAGCGGATCGTCGTCTCGGGCGACTACAAGCGCCGCGCCGACCCGACGTGCGCGCCGTTCGAGGCCGTGCGTTGCGACGTATTCGTGACCGAGGCGACCTTCGCGCTGCCGGTGTTCCGCCATCCCGACACGGGCGACGAGATCGACAAGCTGGTCGCCGCGCTGCACGCCAACCCCGATCGCTGCGTGCTGGTCGGCGCCTATGCGCTGGGCAAGGCGCAGCGGGTGATCGCCGAGCTGCGCGTGCGCGGGCACGCGGCTCCGATCTACCTCCACGGCGCGCTGCAGCGATTGTGCGACCTGTACGTCGAGCAGGGCGTGGCGCTGGGCGAGCTGCGCCCCGCGGCGGGGGTCGCCAAGGCGGACCTCGCCGGCCATGTCGTGATGTGCCCGCCGTCGGCGCTCAACGATCGCTGGTCGCGGCGGCTGCCCGATCCGATCACCGCGATGGCGTCCGGCTGGATGCGGGTGCGCCAGCGCGCGCGGCAGAAGAACGTCGAGCTGCCGCTGATCCTGTCCGACCACGCCGACTGGGACGAGCTGACCGCCACGCTGACCGAGATCGCACCCAGGGAGGTGTGGGTGACGCACGGGCGCGAAGAGGCGCTGGTCCACTGGTGCGCGCAGCGGCAGATGAAGGCGCGCGCGCTGGCGCTGGTGGGGTTCGAGGACGAGGACGATTAGCGCCGGGACTAGTCAGTACTGCTGTCATACTCCTAATCGGAACTTGCGGTAGACAGGTTTTGCGCCCGAGCCGCCGCGCGAACTTCCCACGTGCGCGGCGGAAGTTGCGCTGGGGGGCCAGCGAAACGTGCTCGACGATGGTCTTCCGCCGTTCGGAGGGTTGATTTCGCGCGCGAGAGCGGCGTTCGCGAGCATCGACGCGTCCCGTCGCGCCGGACGGTACGCCGCGCGGAAAGCGGCGCGGATGCGTCGTGGAAGGTGACCAGTGCTGTGAAAGAACGCCCGATCGTCGCATCGCCGATCCAACATCGCAAGCGCCGCTGAATGTCGTGTGTTGGTGGAAACC
>JBPBQW010000023.1:0-4009 GCA_050955125.1 Janthinobacterium lividum | reverse complement strand
TAGTAGAGGAAGGGGCCGCTGAACCGCTGCCACCAGTCCTCCAGCACCGGCTCGAGCGAGCCTGCGTCGAGGTGCGGGCGCAGCCAGCCTTCGAACAGGTGGATCACCCCGGTGCCCGCGATCGCGCCGGCGACGGCGAGGTCGGTCGCCTCGCCCACCCGCACCAGCAACGGGCCGGTCGGCTCGACGCGCACGACCTCGCCCGCGCGTTCGAACTCCCACGCCGTCATCGCGCCGCTGGCGAAGCGACCGCGCAGGCAGGCGTGATCCAGCAGGTCGCGCGGGTGCGCCGGTCGCCCCCGCCGCGCCAGATAGGCGGGCGACGCCGCGGTCGCGAAGCGTTGTTCGCGCGGGCCGATCGGCACCGCGATCATGTCCTGTTCCAGCCGCTCGTCGTAGCGGATGCCCGCGTCGCACCCGGCCGCGAGCACGTCGACGAACCGGTCCTCCGCCGTCACCTCCAGCTCGATGTCGGGATAGGCGGCGAGGAACGCGGGGACGAGGCGGGGTAGCACCAGCCGCACCGCGCTGACCGGCACGTTGATGCGCAACTTGCCCGCCGGCCGGTCGCGGAACCCGTTGACGACGTCGAGCGCCGCCGCGACCTCGCCCAACGCGGGGCCGAGCCGGTCGAGCAGACGCTCTCCCGCCTGCGTCGGCACCACGCTGCGCGTCGTCCGGTGGAGCAGCCGCACGCCGAGCTGCGCCTCCAGCCGGCGTACCGCCTCGCTCAGCCCCGATGCGCTGCTCCCTTGCGCGCGCGCCGCCTCGCGGAACCCGCGCGCGCGGGCGACGGCGACGAACGCCGTCAGGTCGCCGAGGTCGGGCGTGTCCGCCATTGTTCGTCCTTTCGCACGGCCCGTGCCGATCCTGCCCGGTTATCGAATGGCGGTGGCGTGTCCATATCCGACCCTCATCGAGGAGAGACGGGCATGAGCGACATCGGCAAGGCAGGCACCTATCGGTTGGGCGACCGGATGGTGAAGCGACTGGGCTATGGCGCGATGCAGCTGGCGGGGCCGGGCGTGTTCGGGCCGCCGCGCGATCATGACGCCGCGCTGGCGGTGCTGCGCGCCGCGATCGCGGCGGGGGTGGACCACATCGATACCAGCGACTTCTATGGCCCGCACGTCACAAACGCGCTCATCCGCGAGGCACTGCACCCCTATCCCGACGATCTGGTCATCGTCACCAAGATCGGCGCCGTCCGCGGCGCGGACGCGTCGTGGAACCCGGCGATGGCGCCCGCCGAGCTGGAGCGTGCGGTGCACGACAATCTGCGCAATCTCGGGTTGGAGGCGATGGAGGTCGTCAACCTGCGCGTCATGGGCGGCGACGCGCACGGCCCGTCGGAAGGGTCGATCGCCAAGGAACTGACGGTGCTGGCGGACCTTCGGCGGCAGGGACTGGTGCGGCACATCGGCCTGAGCAACGTGACCGCGACCCAGGTCGAGGAGGGCCGCGGGATCGCGCCGATCGTGTGCGTGCAGAACCTGTACAACGTCGCCCACCGCGACGACGACGCGCTGATCGACACGTTGGCCGAGGCGGGGATCGCCTATGTCCCGTTCTTCCCGCTGGGCGGCTTCACCCCGCTCCAGTCGAGCGAACTGTCGGACGTCGCGCGGGCATTGGGTGCGACGCCGATGCAGGTGGCGCTCGCTTGGCTGCTGCACCGGTCGCCCAACATCCTGCTGATTCCGGGAACGTCATCGGTGGCGCATCTCCACGAGAACCTCGCGGCGGCGGCGCTGGCGTTGCCCGACGATGTGCTCGCAGTGCTGGACGGGATCGGCGCAAAGGCCGACGCCTGATTGGCGGGGCGCGCGGGCGCGGGTAAGGCGGCGGGCATGGAGCTGTTCCCGCCCGCCACCTGTCTGCGGCTCGTCGTCAAGATCGGGTCGTCGCTGCTCGTGGGCGACGACGGCGGCGTGCGGACGGGCTGGCTCGACGGGCTGGCGGCGGACGTCGCGGCGCGCGCGCGGGCTGGCCAGCAGGTGGCGGTCGTCTCGTCGGGGGCGATCGCGCTCGGTGCGCGGCGGCTGGGGCTGACGCGGGGCGGGCGCGCCTCGCTGGAGGATGCGCAGGCGGCCGCCGCGACGGGTCAGATCGCGCTCGCCGGCGCCTGGGCCGCCGCGCTCGGGGCGCAAGGGCTGGTCGCGGCGCAGATGCTGGTGACGCTCGGCGACCTCGAGGACCGGCGCCGCTACCTCAACGCCGCCGCGACGCTCGGGCGGCTGCTGGCGTTGCGGGTCGTGCCGGTGGTGAACGAGAACGACAGCGTCGCCACCGCCGAGATCCGGTTCGGCGACAACGACCGGCTGGCGGCCCGGGTCGCGCAGGCGGCGGGCGCGAGCGGCGTCGTGCTGCTGTCCGACGTCGACGGCCTGTACGATCGCCACCCTGACGAAACCGGCGCCACGCTGGTCGCCCGGGTGGAGCGGATCGACACGGATGTGGAGCAAATGGCTGACGCGCGGTCGGGATCGGGCATGGGATCGGGCGGCATGGCGTCCAAGATCGCCGCCGCGCGGATCGCGACCGGCGCGGGCATCCCGCTCGCCGTCGCGTCGGGCCGGGTCGAGCGACCGCTGTCCGCGATGCGCCCGCACACGCTGTTCGTCGCCGAGCGGACGGCGAGCGCGCGCAAGGCGTGGCTCGGCGGCGGGCTGACGACCGCGGGGACGATCCATGTCGACGCGGGCGCATCGGCGGCGCTGGCGGACGGAGCCAGCCTGCTCGCCGCGGGGGCGGTGCGCGTCGAGGGCAGCTTCGCGCGCGGCGACCTCGTCGGCATCCACGGTCCGACGGGGCCGGTGGCACGCGGACTGGCCGAATACGACGCGGCCGACGCGGCGCGGCTGCTCGGCCGGCGATCGGACGAGCAGGAGGCGATCCTGGGTCACGCGCCGCGTGCCGCGCTCGTCCACCGCAGCCACATGGCGCTGCTGTGATGGCGCGGGCATGATTCTGGCGCTCACCGGCGCGACCGGCTTCGTCGGCAGCCACCTGCTCGATCGGGCGCTGGCGCAGGGCCATCGGGTCCGCGCGCTCACTCGCCGGCCGCAGCCGCTGCGCGTGGGCGTCACCTGGGTGGACGGCGCGCTCGACCGGCCCGACGGCCTCGCGGCGCTGGTGGCGGGGGCGGACGCGACGATTCATGTCGCCGGCGTGGTCAACGCGCCCGACCGCGCGGGCTTCGCGGCGGGCAACGCGCAGGGCACGGCGGCGATGCTGGCGGCGGCCGCGGATGCGGGCGTGCGCCGCTTCGTCCACGTCTCGTCGCTCGCCGCGCGCGAGCCCGGCCTGTCCGATTACGGCTGGTCCAAGGCGGAGGCCGAGCGGCTGGTGGCGGCGTCCGCGCTCGACTGGACGATCGTGCGCCCGCCCGCGATCTTCGGCCCGCGCGACACCGAGCTGCTGGAGCTGTTCCGCCTCGCGCGCCGCCGGGTGGTGCCCCTGCCCCCCGCCGGCGGCCGACTGTCGGTGATCGCGGTGGGGGACCTTTCGCGGCTGCTGCTCGATCTCGCCACCACGCAGGCGCTGGTCCGCGCGAGCGTCGATCCGGACGACGGCCGGCCGGACGGGTGGGACCATCGCGACTTCGCGCGCGCGATCGGCGATGCGGTGGGCGCGCGGGTGGTGCCGCTGCCCCTGCCGGGCCCGGTGCTCGCCGCCCTATCGCGGATCGAGGGCGCGCTGCGCGGACCGCGCGCCAAGCTGACTGCGGATCGCGTCCGTTATTTCTGCCATCCGGACTGGGTCGCCCATGACCGCCCCCCCGCCGACGTCTGGGTTCCGCAGGAGGACACGCCGGCCGCGCTGGCCGCGACGGCGGCATGGTATCGCGGGCAAGGCCTGCTATAGCGCCGCACCTTCCCGCCGCACCCGCGCCGCAATCGACCATCAGGACCAGGGCATGAGCGACACGACCCCCGCGAACGAGACGACCTACGACACCGTCGTCCGGCTGATCGCGCCGTTCGACAAGAAGGGCGTCGCACTGTCG
>JBPBQW010000022.1:0-4879 GCA_050955125.1 Janthinobacterium lividum | reverse complement strand
ATCAGCTTGCCGCGGACCCGGACCCGCAGCTTGGGGTGAAAATGGCCGGACAGCTCGGGCCGTCGCTCGGTCGGCGCGGCCTCGTGGCGCAGCACGACGCCGTCCACCACCGCCTCGTCGATCACCGTGCCACCACATCGGTCGACCAGCGCGGGATCGTGGTTGCCGGTGATCCAGGTCCACTCGATCGCCGTGGCCAGCCGGTGCAGGATCGCCTGCGCATCGTCGGACAGCCGCTCGCAGCCGTCCGAGTCATGGAAGCTGTCGCCCAGGCACCACAGCTCCCGCGCGCCGGTCGCGGCGACCAGCGCCTCGAGTTCGGCCAGCGTCGCCAGCGTGTCATACGGCGGCAGCATCTGACCACGAATCGCGAACCAGCTGGCCTTCTCGAAGTGGAGGTCGGCCACGAGCAGCGCGCGCCGTGCCGGCCAGAACAGCGCGCCCTGCGCCAGCGCGCACCACTCGTGACCACCGAACGAAAAGGGAACCATCGCTGCGCCATGCAGCAAGCGGCCCGCCCGATCAACGGCGCCTCGCGTTCGGGCGGGGGCGCAGCGACCCCGCCGTGCCGCGCTCCACAATCCGCTTGCGTCGTTCCGCTATCGGCGTACAGCGCCCCGTCCTGCTGAAGGAAATACCGGCTTCGTGTCATCCGTGTCGGCCCTACCGTCGGCCCCTGGCTCCGCCGCCGGCCCCTCCATCGACGATCCTCATCCCTCGGCACCGCTCGCCGCGCTGACGATCGGCGCGCTGGGCGTCGTGTTCGGCGACATCGGCACCAGCCCGCTCTATGCCTTCCGCGACGCGCTGACCCCGGCGGCCGCGGATGGCATCGATCCGACGGAGATATTGGGCGTCCTCAGCCTCGCGCTGTGGGCGCTCTTCTTGGTCGTGACCGTCAAATACGTCCTGTTCCTGATGCGCGCGGACAATCAGGGCGAGGGCGGTGTGCTCGCGCTCGCCGCGCTGGCGCGGCGGGCGCTCGGCTGGCGGTCGCGGACCGCGCTGCTGCTTGGGGCGGCGGGCGCGGCCCTGTTCTATGGCGATGCGATCATTACCCCCGCGCTGTCGGTGCTGTCCGCGGTCGAGGGCATGCAGACGATCCCGGCGACCGCGGCGTTCTTTGACCAGAATACGGTGGTGTTCGTCACGATCGTGATCCTCGTCGCGCTGTTCGTGATCCAGGCGCGCGGGACGGCCGACATCGCGCGGCTGTTCGGGCCGATCTGCATCCTGTGGTTTCTAACCATCGGGGGGCTAGGCATCTGGCACATCGCGGACGAGCCATCGATCTTCCGCGTCCTGATCCCGACCTACGGCATCGACCTGTTGATGACGCACGGCATCACCGGGCTGTTCGTACTAGGCGCGGTGTTCCTGACGGTCACGGGCGCGGAGGCGTTGACCGCCGACATGGGGCATTTCGGGGTGACGCCGATCCGGATCGGCTGGTTCTTCCTCGCCGCCCCCGCTCTCGTGCTCAACTACCTCGGTCAGGGCGCGTTCGCGCTGGCCGCGCTGGAGCGGGCGCATGCGGCGCACGTGCCGTTCGTCAACCAGAGCTGGTTCTTCCTGATGGCGCCCGAACCGGTGCGCGCCGAGCTGATCGTACTGGCCGGGCTCGCGACCATCATCGCCAGCCAGGCGGTCATCACCGGTGCCTATTCGCTGACCCAGCAGGCGATCCAGCTCGGCCTGTTGCCCCGGCTGCGGATCCGCAACACGTCCGCGACCAGTTCGGGTCAGATCTATCTGCCGGCGATCAACTGGCTGCTGATGATCGGCGTGCTGATCCTGGTCGTGGAGTTCCGCACCTCGTCGGCGATGGCCGCGGCCTATGGCATCGCGGTGACGGGGACGATGGTGATCACCACCTGCCTCGCCTACGTCGTCGTGCGCCATCGGTGGGAGTGGCCGCGCGCGCTGGCGATCGCGGTCATCCTGCCGTTCCTGACGCTCGACCTCGTGTTCTTCGGCGCCAACATCCTGCGCGTCGTCGAGGGCGGCTGGGTGCCGTTGCTGGTCGCCGCCGCCGTCGGCACCGTGATCGCGACCTGGGTGCGGGGGCGCGGGATCGTTCGCCGGTTCGAGGCGACGCAGGCGATCCCGCTCGCCGACCTCGCCGCCGCGCTGGCCAAGCGCCCGCCCGAGCGGGTGGAGGGCACGGCCGTCTTCCTGACCGCCAATCCGGTCGGCGCGCCCGGCGCGCTGCTCCACAATCTGAAGCACAACAAGGTCCTGCACGACCGCAACCTGATCGTGTCGATCCGGACCGCGGACCGCCCGCTGGTGCCCGAGGAGAAGCGCCTGTCCGTCGAGCGGATCGACGACAATTTCTCGACCGCGGTGCTCAATTACGGCTTCATGGAAACGCCCGACGTGCCGCGCGACCTCGGGCTGTCGCGGCGTGACGGTCAGGGACTGGTGGGCGATCCGATGCGGACGTCGTTCTTCATCGGCCGCAACACGTTGAAGCCCGACGCCGAGCAGGGCATGCCGCTATGGCAGGACCGGATCTTCATGTTCCTGCAACGCAATGCCAGCGATCCCACCGAGTTCCTGCGCATCCCGCCGGGCAAGGTGCTGGAACTGGGCGAGCAGGTGACGGTCTAGCGAGGAGACCAGAGGTGTCGATCATCATCGTGCTGGCCCTGGCGCTGCAGGCTGCCGCGCCGTCGTCGGCCGCACCGCCGACCGACGGTTCGCCCGAAGCCGCCGACGAGCGCTGCCTCGCGGCGTTCGCCGATCTCACCGGGAAACCCGGCAGTGCCCAGGCCGGTCGGTACGGCACGTTGTTCTTCTACGGGAAACTAGTGGGTCGCCATCCCGGGCTGGACCTGAGCGGCGTGTTGCCGGCGATGGTGGCGGACGTGCGCGCGCATGGCCGTGAGGAGGTCGCGCGGTGCAGCCGCGAGATGCAGACCGCCGCCCAGGCGCTGGCCGCGCAGGGCAACGTCGCCCGGGGCGCGTCGGCGCACTGACGCCGTCGGCGCGACCGCCGGCTCAGTCCACATAGGCCCTGACCAGATCGTACAGGTAATCGCGCCCGTCATAGAGTGCGCGCACGCCCATTTTCTCGTTCAGGCCGTGGATGTTGTTGAAGTCCGCGTCCGTGAACAGGCCGGGCGCGCCATAGACAGGGATGCCGGCGGCTTCCAGGAACACGCCGTCGGTCGCGCCGGTCGACATGGTGGGCACCAGCGGCAGGCCGGGAAAATGCCTGGCCGCAACGGCCCGCATCGGGCCGATGATCGCAGGGTCGAGCGCCGGCGGTTTGGCGACCGGACGGAGCGGCTGGTTGGCGGTGACCGTCACCCTGGGGCCGGCGAGCGTCTGGAGCGTCGCCAGCGTCCCGTCGACGCTCTCGCCCGGGAAGATGCGGCAGTTGACGTTGGCGGTCGCGCGCTGCGGCAGCGCGTTCTCGGCATGACCCGCGGCGAGCAGCGTCGCGACGCAGGTGGTGCGCAGCGTCGAGTGCAGCGCCTTGTCCCGGCTGACGATCGCATCGGCGGCACGATCGGCAGGGTTCGCCAGCAACCGCGTGATCGCGGTGCCGGTCTCGCCGCCGGTCTGCTTCGCGGTCGCGGTGAAGAAGGCGCGGGTCGTGTCGGTGAAGCGAACCGGGAACTCGTGGCCGCGTACCCGCTCCAGCGCATCGGCCAGGTCGTAGATGGCGTTGTCGGGGACTGGCTGGCTGGAGTGACCCCCGGCGTTGGTCGCGAGCAGCGTGTAATTCTGTGCGGCCTTCTCGCCCACCTGTACGGCCAGCTGGACCGGCCGGCCGGCGGCGTCGTTGCGCCCGCCGCCACCCTCGTTGAGCGCGAAGCCGGCGGCGATCAGGTCGGGGCGGTGCTGCGCCAGCCATTCGGCGCCGTCGAACGCGAACGTCGTCTCCTCGCCGCACGTCAACGCCAGCTTGACCGTCCGCCGGGGCCGCGGGCCGGCGCGCAGCCGGATCATCGTGTCCGCCCACACCGCCGCCATCGCCTTGTCGTCGGTCGCGCCGCGGGCGTAGAAATAGCCGTTCTCCTCGACGAGGCGGAACGGATCGCGGGTCCAGTCCTCCCGCCGGGCTTCCACGACGTCGAGGTGGGCGAGCAGGAGCAGGGGCTTGGCCACCCGGTCGCGCCCGGGCAGTATGGCGACGAGGCCCCCGTCCCTGGGATGCTCCGGCACCGAAAATCGGGTGAGGTCGGCCGCGGGATAGCCGGCCGCCTGCAACCGTTCGGCGATCTGACCCGCCGCCTGCGTGCAGCTGCCCCGCGACAGCGTCGTGTCGGTCTCGACCAGTTGCTGGTAAATCGCGCGGAACGCCTGTTGATCGGGCCGGTTCTGCGCGGCGACCGGCGTGGCCCCGATCGCCAGCGCCAGCATCACGGCCGTTCGCGTCTTCCGCATCGTCCTGCCCCCGAATCCTCGACCATGCGGGAGTAGAGCGGATCACCGGGCCGGTGCGCAAGCCCGCTGATCGCCGGCCGTCCGATGCGGCCGGTTCAGTGCCTGCGGTCCGCCGTGGTCGCTCGCGGCAACGACAGCCGCAGCTCGCGATTGGGGAAGTCGATCTCCACCCGGCGAAAGAGGGCGATCACGTCCATGCCCAGCAGCATCGCCGGCTTGTCACTCAGGCCGAGCTGCGCGAACGGCGGTGCGTCGGCATAGGCGACGGGCAGCGACTCGATCCGAACGGCGCCGATGCGGACCCGGCTCAGCGTCGAGAGATCCGCGGTCAACTTCCGGCCCAGGACGGACGTTAGCACGATCGGCGTGATCCGCCCGGTTCGCCCCGCCAGCCGTCGCCGCAACGCCTCGTTGCCGATGGTGACGACCGAGCCCGTGTCGAGGATCACGCGCACGCGGACCGTGTCGACATACGCATCGG
>JBPBQW010000021.1:0-5608 GCA_050955125.1 Janthinobacterium lividum | reverse complement strand
GTCAACACCCACCGTTGCAGTTTTTTGACAAAATGGCGAAAACGCCCCCCGAACACAGTCACGGGGCGTAAGCGACGCACGATGGAGCCGGTCTCCTGCGAAGGTCCGAGTGACTTGTGTCGTGGCCTCGAGCGGCTCAGGAACGTCGTGGAGCGGGTGAAGGGAATCGAACCCTCGTCGTAAGCTTGGGAAGCTTCTGCTCTGCCATTGAGCTACACCCGCCAGCGGCACGGTCGCGCCGGTGCCCGCTCCATCAGCGACTTGCGGTCAATGCCACGCCTCCCCGCCGGCGGTCAATCAGCCTCGCACGCTTGGCGAGCTTTCGGTCCGGCGACCCACGCGTCCGGCCATCAGATTCCGTCGGCGACGACCAGGTGCCCCAACGCTGCCAGCGCGGCCGCCAGATCGGCGACGCATGCGTTAGCCTTAGCCGGGTCGGGACTGCGCACGACTAAGTTCGCGCCGACCCGCCCCTCACGGAAAAACGGATAGCTGCCGATCGCCACCTCGCCGCCGCCGGGACCGGCATACGCTTTTTCCATGGCGCGCAGCACGTCGGCCACCTCGCTTTCCGCGACCCAGCAGCCGATGGTGCGACTCACGACGGGTCGTCCGCCCTCCAGCGATCCCGTCAACGTGTCGAGCATGCCGGCCGTGATGTGCGGTACCCCCGCCATGACGAAGACGTTGCCCCAGCGGATGCCGGGCGCGCCGGAGACGCGGTTCTCGATGAGGTCCGCGCCCGCCGGTACCCGCGCCATCCGCGCACGCGCCTCGTTGAGGCCGCCGCGCGTCGCGTAATAGCCCTCCAGCATCTCGAGCGCGCGCGGGTGATGGACAACGTCGACGCCCAGCGCCTCCGCGACCGCGTCGACGGTGATGTCGTCGTGCGTCGGCCCGATGCCGCCGGTGGTGAACAGATAGTCGTTGCGCGCCCGCAGCGTGTTCACCGCCTCGACGATCGCACCGGTCCGATCGGCCACCACCCGTACCTCAGCGAGGCGAATGCCCTGCACGTTGAGCCAGGCGGCGAGTTGCGCGACGTTCCTGTCCTGTGTGCGGCCCGACAGGATCTCGTCCCCGATCACCACCAGCGCGGCCGTCCAGATGCGTTCCATTCCGCCGCCCTACTCGCTCTCCGGGTGCTCGCAAAGCGGCGTCGGCCCGCTATATCGCGGTGCATGACCGACTATGTGACCGTCTCCGCCGACGCCCCGCTCGCCCGTACCGGCGCCATCAAGCTTCACGGCCCCGACGCGTTCGCCGGCATGCGGCGCGCCGGTGCGCTTGCCGCCGCCACGCTCGACCATGTCGTCCCGCACATGGTGCCGGGCGTCACGACCGGCGAGATCGACCGGATCGTCCTCGACTTCATCCGTGCCGCAGGCGCCCTGCCCGCCTCGCTCGGCTATCGCGGCTATACCCATGCGAGCTGCATCTCGATCAACCATGTGGTGTGCCACGGCATTCCCGGAGAGCGGACGTTGAAGTCGGGCGACATCGTCAACGTCGACGTGACCCCGATCGTCGACGGCTGGCACGGCGACACCAGCCGCATGTACCTGGTGGGCGACGTGCCGCTGAAGGCGCGGCGTCTGGTGGACGTCACCTACGAGTGCCTGATGTTGGGAATAGAGGCGGCGCGGCCGGGCGCGACGATGGGCGACGTCGCCCACGCGATCCAGCGCCACGCCGAGGCGCAGCGTTATGGCGTGGTGCGCGATTTCTGCGGCCATGGCGTTGGCCGCTTGTTTCACGATGCGCCCGAGGTCGTGCACGTCGGTCGCCCCGGCACCGGCCCCGAGCTGCGTCCCGGCATGATCTTCACCATCGAGCCGATGATCAACGCGGGCCGCCCGGACGTGAAGCTGCTCGACGATGGCTGGACGGCGGTTACGCGCGACCGGTCTTTGTCGGCGCAGTTCGAGCACAGCGTCGGAATCACGCAGGATGGCTGCGAGGTGTTCACCTACAGCCCGGCGGGATGGCACAAGCCGTCCTACCCGGCCTGATCGTCGTCGGCCGGTTCTGCCTCCCCGCCCCCTTGTCCCCCCTCGCGACGGCTGGCACGGTCGTAGCGGACCGGTGACGGTCCTGGCCGACGAGGGAGCGCGCGCGTGAAGAAGATCGAGGCGATCATCAAGCCCTTCAAGCTCGACGAGGTGAAGGAAGCGCTCCACGACATCGGCGTCAGCGGCATCACCGTTATCGAGGCCAAGGGCTTCGGTCGGCAGAAGGGCCATACCGAACTGTATCGCGGCGCCGAGTACGTCGTCGATTTTCTGCCAAAGGTGAAGCTCGAGATCGTCGTGGAGGACACGCTCGTGGACCGCGCGGTCGAGGCCATCGCCGCGGCGGCGCAGACCGGCCGGATCGGCGACGGCAAGATCTTCGTCCTGCCGGTCGAAAGCGCGCTGCGCATCCGCACGGGCGAACGCGACGAGGCGGCGATCTGAGGCGCTTTCGCCCGAAAACTCCTACGCAAGCGTTTGACGCGGCGCAGCGCAACATGGAAGGTAGCGCGGCACCAATCACCTGAGAGAAGGACCGATCATGCGAGGACGCCGAGCGACATCCGGGCGATGATCGAGGAGAAGGAGATCGAGTGGGTCGACCTTCGCTTCACCGATCCCAAGGGCAAGTGGCAGCATCTGACGATGGTGTCGGCGGCGTGCAGCGAGGACGAGCTGACCGACGGCTTCATGTTCGACGGCTCGTCGATCGAGGGGTGGAAGGCGATCAACGAGAGCGACATGGTGCTCAAGCCCGATCTCGACGCCTCCTACATCGATCCCTTCTCGGCGACGCCGATGATGATCCTGTTCTGCGACATCGTCGAGCCGGGCACGGGCGAGCTGTATGCGCGCGATCCGCGCTCGTGCGCCAAGCGGGCAGAGACCTATCTCCAGTCCACCGGCCTCGGCGACACGGTGTACGTCGGCGCAGAAGCCGAGTTCTTCATGTTCGACGACGTGCGCTTCAACACGGCGTACAACGAGAGCTATTTCAAGATCGACGACATTGAGCTGCCGACCAACACCGGCCGCGAATATGACGGCGGCAATCTCGCCCACCGGCCGCGGGCCAAGGGCGGCTACTTCCCGGTCGCACCGGTCGACTCGGCGGTCGACATCCGCGCCGAGATGGTCTCGACGATGCTCGAGATGGGTCTGCCCTGCGACAAACACCACCATGAGGTCGCGGCCGGGCAGCACGAGCTGGGCCTGACGTTCGGCACGCTGGTCGAGACCGCGGACCGGATGCAGATATACAAGTACGTCGTCCACATGGTTGCGCACGCCTATGGCAAGACCGCGACGTTCATGCCCAAGCCCATCAAGGAGGACAACGGGTCGGGGATGCACACGCATTTCTCGATCTGGAACGAGGGCAATCCGCTGTTCGCGGGCAACGGCTACGCCGGCCTGTCCGACATGTGCCTGTATTTCATCGGCGGCGTCATCAAGCATGCCAAGTCGCTGAACGCGTTCACCAACCCGTCGACCAACAGCTACAAGCGGCTGGTTCCCGGCTATGAGGCGCCGGTGCTTCTGGCCTATTCCAGCCGCAACCGCTCGGCCGCGTGCCGGATCCCCTATGGCACCGGCGCCAAGGCCAAACGGGTCGAGATCCGCTTCCCCGACGCGCTCGCCAACCCGTATCTCGCCTATGCCGCGCTGCTGATGGCGGGGCTCGACGGCATCCGGAACCGGATTCACCCCGGCGAGGCGATGGACAAGAACCTCTACGACCTGCCGCCCGCCGAACTGGTCGAGGTCCCCACCGTCTGCGCGTCGCTGCGCGAGGCGCTCGACAGCCTGAAGGCCGATCACGACTATCTGTTGCAGGGCGACGTCTTCACCGCCGACCAGATAGAATCCTATGTCGAACTCAAGTTCCAGGACGTCGCCCGCTGGGAAATGACCCCCAGCCCGGTCGAATACGACATGTACTACTCCGGATGAGCAAGTGGCCGACCCGGCCCGACCGCACACGCGACGGGTCGGGTCGGCCTTATCTCACGGAAATATGACGACTAATCCCATGGCTCGCTAAATTGCTTTGCACGTAACGTTATTTTTCTGAATGCCGTTTTCGTGATACAAACTGTCTCGTAAGCGAGAGCAGCATCAAGATTGTGGCTCGTGGGAGGGAGTGCACTGATCGCCATTCAGGGGAATGCGGTCATGGGATATCGTCAAACTACGAGTCAGGCGTGGCTCATGGCCACGGGAGGCCTGCTCGCAAGCGACAGGGCGCAGGCACAGGTGCAGACCGCGCCGCCGGCCGCGATCACCTTCACCGGCGGCGCGTCCATCGCTACCGACTATCGCTTTCGTGGCTTGTCTCAGACCGACGAGACCGTCGCGATCCAAGGCACCGCGACGGTCACCCACAAGTCTGGTCTGTACGCCAGTTTCTGGGCAAGTTCGATCGATGACTATATCGCCAATGGCAGCGATGCCGAGCTCGACCTGATCGCCGGCTACAAAAAGACTTTCGGCGGCACGACCGTCGACGGCGGTATCCTATATTACGTCTACCCGGGAAACGGCGGCGTCAACACCGATTTCTTCGAACCCTATTTCAGCGTCAGCCGCAGCTATGGCCCGCTCTCGGCCAAGATCGGCGGCAACGTCGCATGGAAGCAAAGCGGCCTGGGCCTGAACAACGACAAGCGCGGCGGTGCGTACCTCTATGGCGAGCTGGCGGCGGCGGTCCCGCGGACGCCGGTGACGGTGACGGGCCATCTCGGCCACTCGTTCGCCAAGAACTACATCACCTTCGGCCAAGCCTACACCGACTGGAGCGTCGCCGCCGCCTATACCCGTCGTGCGATCACCTTGAGCGCTGCCTATGTCGACACCGACACGAGCGACTTCAGCTACCCGGTTGGCGGTGGCCGCAACAAGAACATCGCCAACGCCGGCATCGTCGGCGCGATCGGCTTCGCATTCTGATCTGGGCGTTGGTTCGGCAAAGGGGGATATCGTCGATGAAAATGGTGATGGCGATCATGAAGCCATTCAAGCTGGACGAGGTGCGCGAGGCGCTGACCGCGATCGGCGTCACGGGAATGACGGTGACCGAGGTGAAGGGCTTCGGTCGGCAGAAAGGTCAGACCGAGATCTACCGCGGCGCCGAGTACACGACCAACATGGTTCCCAAGATCAAGGTCGAGATGGTGTGCGCGGACAGTTTCGCGAGGACGGTCGTCGAGACGATCCAGCAGATCGCCCGCACCGGCGCGATCGGTGACGGCAAGATCTTCATGATGGACGTCGGCGAGGCGGTTCGAATCCGCACCGGCGAGACCGGGGACGAGGCGCTGTGACGAAAGGGGCCGGGATGAGAAAGACGAACGGATCGACCGCGCGGGCGACGCTCTCGCGATGGGGATTGGCGGCCGGAGTCGTAGCGATGCTGACGCTCGCGTCGCATCCCGTGCTCGCCCAGACACCCGGCGGTGCGGTGGCGGGCCAGGTACCGGCGGGGACCGTCGACAAGGGCGACGTCGCCTGGATGCTGACCTCGACGCTCCTCGTCCTGATGATGTCGGTGCCGGGGCTCGCGTTGTTCTACGGCGGGCTGGTCCGCACCAAGAACA
>JBPBQW010000020.1:0-5922 GCA_050955125.1 Janthinobacterium lividum | reverse complement strand
TGGCCGACGTGATCGAGGCGAGCGGCGTCCGGACGCGGCCGCTGCGCCAGGCGCGCGACTGGGGCTATCAACGGCTGGCGGCGGGATCCGCGGTCGCGATCGTCGACGCCGCGCCGCCGCCGATCGCGCGCGTGGTGGATGGCGGCTGCGCCTCGACGCTCGCGTTCGAGTTCTCCGACGGGGCATCGCGGCTGGTGGTGAATTGCGGCGGCGCGCGTGCGGCGGTCGCGGGCCTGCCCGACGCGTTGATCGAGGGACTGCGGACCACGGCGGCGCATTCGACGCTGTGCCTCGCGGACAGCAACTCGACCGCGATTCAGGCGGACGGCACGCTGGGGCGTGGCGTCGGCACGGTGGAGCTCGCCCGGCAGGAGAGCGCGGGCGCGAGCCGGATCGAGGCGAGCCACGACGGCTATGTCCGCCGGTTCGGCTTCCTGCATCGCCGCACGCTCGTCCTGTCGGGCGACGGGCGCGAGCTGCGCGGCGACGACATGCTGCTGCCCGACGGTCGCCGCCGCCGCGCGCAGTCGCCCGCCTTCGCGATCCGTTTCCATCTGGGGGCGGGCGTCGAGGCCGCGCCGACCGAGGATGGGCTCGGCGCGATCCTGCGCGGTCCGGGGGCGATGCTGTGGCAGTTCCGCTGCCGCGGTGGCACGCTGTCGGTGGAGGACAGCGTCTGGATCGACGGCGCCGGCCTGCCCGTCGCGATCCGCCAGCTCGTGATCTCGGGCGAGGCGGTCGCCGGCGGCGCGACCGCCAGCTGGGCGTTCAAGCGCGCCCGCTAGAGGTTGTCGAAGGCGGCGGCGGCCCTGTATGCGCGCGGCCGACCCGACCACCGCTTCGCCCCGAAGCAGGAGAGCCCGCCATGTCCGCCCCCGTCACCCGCGCGTTGTTGTCCGTGTCCGATAAGACCGGCGTCGTCGATCTGGCGCGCGCGCTGGCCGCGCAGGGCGTCGAGCTCGTCTCGACCGGCGGCACAGCCACTGCGCTGCGCGTCGCGGGGCTGGCGGTGCGCGACGTGTCGGACCTGACCGGCTTTCCCGAGATGATGGACGGCCGCGTGAAAACGCTGCACCCGGCCGTGCACGGCGGCCTGCTGGCGGTGCGCGACGATCCCGCGCACGTCGCGGCGATGAGCGAGCATGGGATAGGCGCGATCGACCTCGTCGTCGTCAACCTCTACCCTTTCGAGGCGACGGTAGCCAAGGGCGCGGAGCGGGACGAGGTGATCGAGAACATCGACATCGGCGGCCCCAGCATGGTGCGCTCGGCGGCGAAGAACCACGCTCACGTGGCGGTCGTCACCGATCCCGCCGACTATCCGGCATTGGTCGAAGAGATGGGAGCGAACGGGGGTGCGACGACGCTGGCAACGCGGCGCCGGCTCGCGGCCAAGGCGTTCGCGGCGACGGCGGCCTATGACGCGGCGATCGCCGGCTGGTTCGCCCATGTCGATCAGCAGGAGGTGTTTCCGCCCGTCCGCGTGATGGCGAGCCGGCTGGTCTCGACGCTGCGCTATGGCGAGAACCCGCATCAGCTCGCGGCCTTGTACGTGCCGACCGGCCCTGCCGCGCGCGGCATCGCGCAGGCGGAACAGGTGCAGGGCAAGGAGCTCAGCTACAACAACTATAACGACGCGAATGCCGCGCTCGAGCTGGCGGCGGAGTTCCGCGATGCCGCGCCGACGGTGGTGATCGTCAAGCATGCCAACCCGTGCGGCGTCGCGACCGCTGCGACGCTGGACGAAGCGTATCGCGCGGCGCTGGCGTGCGACAGCGTCTCCGCGTTCGGCGGGATCATCGCCACCAACCGCCCGCTCGACGCCGCGACCGCGGAGGCGATGGCGGCGATCTTCACCGAGGTGGTGGTCGCGCCCGACGCCGACGAGGGCGCGCGGGCGGTGTTCGCGCGCAAGAAGAACCTGCGGCTGCTACTCACGGGCGGGCTGCCGGACCCGGCGCGGGGCGGGCTGACGACGACGATCATCGCCGGCGGCGTGCTGGTGCAGCAGCGCGATGCCGGGCGGGTAAGCCGCGCGGACCTGCGCGTCGTCACGCAGCGGCAGCCGACGGAGCAGGAGCTCGCCGACTGCCTGTTCGCCTGGACGGTCGCCAAGCACGTCAAATCGAACGCGATCGTCTATGCCCGAGACGGCAGCACCGCCGGGATCGGCGCGGGCCAGATGAACCGCCTCGAGTCCGCGCGCATCGCGGCGTGGAAGGCGCGAGATGCGGCGGACAAGGCGGGCTGGGCTAGCCCACGCACGATCGGGTCGGCGGTCGCGTCCGACGCGTTCTTCCCGTTCGCCGACGGGTTGATGGCGGCGGTGGAGGCAGGCGCGACGGCGGTCATCCAGCCCGGCGGCTCGATCCGCGACGACGAGGTGATCGCGGCGGCGGACGCGGCCGGGCTGGCGATGGTGTTCACCGACATGCGGCATTTCAGGCACTGACGAGCGCAGGCGCGGCCACGCCCGCGCCGATGCGCGCAGCGCGGGGTCGGCTTGGCTGGCGGGTCGGCCGCCAAGCGGCAGAACCCGTTCGACGTCACGCCGGCGGCTTTGCCGTCGGCGCATCACTGTTCCACGTGGAACACTATTGGCTCAAGCGGTGGGGGTTGCCACGGCAATGACGATCCGGGCCAAGGTGCCGAGTCCGCCCTCTCCGTCCGGCTATGCCGGCCACCTCCCCCTGGCGAGAGAGGATGGAAAAGGTCGTTAGACCGGTGACCGCCCAGCGTCGAACTTCCCGAATCCGCGCCGATGTTGCGTTCGGGTGCCAAAGCGTCGTTCCCGTCGCCGAGAGCAAACTTCCCTCGGTCATCGGCGACGACGCCCGAGCGTTGTATCCCAACCGTCCGACGCATGCTGTGCGCCGCTCAGTGCGCCGCGCCCCAGCTCGGTCCGGTGCCGATCTCGACGCCCAGCGGCACGGTGAGCTTCACCGCGGGTTCGGCGGCGGTCGCCATCACGCGCTCGATCACCGGCTTCGCGCGCTCGACGTCGCCCGCGGGCAGCTCGAAGACGAGCTCGTCGTGCACCTGCAATAGCATCCGCACGTCCGCCAGCCCCGCCTCGGCGAGCGCGGGCTCCATGCGGATCATCGCGCGCTTGATGATGTCCGCGCTCGTGCCCTGGATCGGCGCGTTGATCGCCGCGCGCTCGGCGCCCTGCCGCTCGTGCTGGATCTTCGACTTGAGCCTGGGGAACCAGCATTTGCGGCCGAACAGCGTGGTCGTGTAGCCGCGCTCGCGCACCCCGCTCAGCGTGTCGGCGATGTAGCGGTTGATGCCGGGGAAGCGATCGAAATAGGTGTCGATCATTCCCTGCGCCTCGTCCGCCGACACGTCGAGCCGCCCCGCGAGCCCCCAGCGCGAGATGCCGTAGAGAATCGCGAAGTTGATCGTCTTGGCGCGCGAGCGGGTGTCGCGCGTCACCTCGCCGAACAGCGCCTGCGCAGTCAGCGCGTGGATGTCGTCGCCATTCGCGAACGCATCGCGCAACTGCGGCACGTCGGCGATATGCGCGGCGAGGCGCAGCTCGATCTGCGAATAGTCCGCCGAGAGGATGACGTTGCCCGGCTCGGCGACGAACGCGTCGCGGATCTGGCGGCCGGTCTCGGTGCGGATCGGGATGTTCTGGAGATTGGGCTCCGTGGACGACAACCGCCCGGTCTGCGCGCCCGTCAGCGAGTAGCTGGTGTGCACGCGGCCGGTCGTCGCATTGATCTCCTGCTGCAACGCGTCGGTATAGGTGTTCTTGAGCTTGGTGAGCTGGCGCCAGTCGAGCACGCGGCGCACGATCTCGCTGCCCTCGCCCTTCTCGCGCGCCAGCCGCTCAAGCTCGGTCACGTCGGTGGAATAGACGCCCGACTTGCCCTTGCGCCCGCCCTTGAGGCCCAACCGCTCGAACAGCACGTCGCCGAGCTGCTTGGGGCTGCCGATCGTGAACGGCCCGCCGGCCTGTTCGTGGATGACGGTCTCGAGGCTGGCGATCTGCCCGGTGAACTCGGCCGACAGCGCGGCGAGCTTCGTGGCGTCGACGAGGATGCCGCGTCGTTCCATCCGCGCGACGACGGCGACGAGCGGCCGGTCGACCATCTCGTACACCCGTGTCGCGGCTTCGGCGGGGAGCCGCGCCTTGAACCGCTTCCACAGCCGATACGTCACGTCCGCGTCCTCGGCGGCGTAGCGGGTCGCGGATTTAAGGTCGACCTCGTGGAAGCCGCGCTGCGTCTTGCCGGTGCCGACCACGTCCTTGAACGCGATGCACGAGTGCGACAGGTGCGTCGCGGCGAGCTCGTCCATGCCGTGCCCGTGCAGCCCGGCGTCGAGATCGAAGCTCATCACGATGGTGTCGTCGTACGGCGCGACGTCGACGGCGTGCCGGGCGAGCACGGTCATGTCGAACTTGAGGTTGTGGCCGATCTTGAGGACCGACGCGTCCTCGAACAGCGGCTTGAGCTTCGCCAGCGCGACCTCGGGCGAAAGCTGGACCGGCGTTTCGGCGAGCAGGTCGGTCCCGCCGTGCGTCAACGGCACGTAGCAGGCGAGATTGGGGTGGAGCGCCAGGCTGATGCCCACCAGATTGCACGCCATCGCATCGGTGCCGCTCGTCTCCGTGTCGATCGCGACCCAGCCCTGATGCCGGGCGACCTGGATCCAGCGATCGAGCCCCGCCTCGTCCACCACCGTCTCATACCCGTCGTGGTCGCAGGGCGGGTCCTCCTCCATCGGCACCGACGCGGGCGCGGCGACCGGCGCGTCCGCGACCGAATGGCCGTCACCGAGCCGCGCGAGCAGCGACTTGAACCCGTGATGCTCCAGGAACGCGCGCAGCGGCGCATCGGGAATACCCTTGAGCTCCAGTTCCTCCAGCGGGTGTTCGAGCGGCGCGTCGCACACGAGCTTGACGAGTTCGCGGCTCATCCGCGCGGCGTCGGCATGCTCGATCAGATTGTCGCGCAGCTTGCCCTTTTTCATGCCGTCGGCGGCGGCCAGGACGCCCTCGACGCTGCCGTAATCCTGGATCAGCTTGGCGGCGGTCTTGGGCCCGACGCCGGGTACGCCGGGCACGTTGTCGACCGCGTCGCCCATCAGCGCCAGCACCTCGCCCAGCTTGTCGGGGCCGACGCCGAACTTCGCGACGACGTCCTCGGCGTTCAGCCGGCGGTTGTTCATCGTGTCGTACAGGTCGAGCCCCGGCTCGATCAGCTGCATCAGGTCCTTGTCGCTGGAAACGATCGTCACCTGCCACCCCTGCGCGAGCGCGGCCCTGGCATAGCTCGCGATCAGGTCGTCCGCCTCCAGCCCCGCCTCCTCGATGCACGGCAGCGAGAAAGCGCGGGTCGCGTCGCGGATCATCGGGAACTGCGGCTTCAGGTCCTCGGGCGGCGGCGGGCGGTGCGCCTTGTACTCGGGGTATATCTCGTTGCGGAACGTGGAGGAGGATTTGTCGAGCACCACCGCCATGTGGGTCGGGCCTTCCGCCGCGTGCACCTCGTCCGCCAGCCGCCACAGCATCGTCGTATAGCCGTACACCGCGCCGACCGGCTCGCCGTGCTTGTTGGTGAGCGGCGGCAGGCGGTGATAGGCGCGGAAGATGTAGCCGGAGCCGTCGACGAGATAGAGATGGGGCATGGCGCGAAGATAGCGGATGGCGGCCCTCGCTCCAATCCTCCCCGAGCAAGCTCGGGGAGGGGGACCGCGCCGGCATGCATGGTGGAGGGCGTCTTGCACCGCAACGACCATCGCCGTTGCAGCCCCTCCACCAGCCTGCGGCTGGTCCCCCTCCCCGCGCAAGCTCGGGGAGGATCAAGGAGCTAGTTCGTCGAGCCGCCGCTGCTGCGTTCCGCCTGATAGGCCGCGACCTGCGCCGCGACCGACTGGATCAGTTCCTGTCGCTCGCGCATCGGCGCGCGCGAG
>JBPBQW010000019.1:0-6950 GCA_050955125.1 Janthinobacterium lividum | reverse complement strand
TTGGATCCCGACAACCGGGACGGCTTCGCGCCCATGCTGGCGTCCGGCTCGCATGACCTTGCCATGATTGATACGCTAAATGCATTTGCCACATCGCACATCCCAGACACGGCCCGGGCTGCCGTCGCCCGGGCCGAGGCCGGCATTCGATACGGAGCTGAAGGGCGTCAGAAAGCCGCCGACATCAGCAGCTGGCTTGATCGACGCGGGTGAGGGCCGGGTAGGCTGTCCCGGTCCGAGCGGCATGATCCAATTACGCCTGCTGGATCGGAAGGAATGACCGACGCGACCGCGCGCAATGCCGATGGTGCAGATGAACAGCGCCATCTGATCCGTCTGGCGGGCGGTGCGTGCCGGCATCGGTTTCCCCTTGGGCTTCTTGCGATGAACGCGGGATGGAGACCGCCTTGCAGCGGATCCAGCACCTCTACCGCGTCGTCAGCTGCCACCCGAACTGGCGAGCGGAGTTACGGGCGCTGTGGCGGGTGCGCCGTCAGTCCTGATCGACGCGCATGACGCTGCGAACAGTTCGCGGCCTTGCCTTACGCGACCGTAGGGTAACACGCAAATGTGGATCGGCGTCGAAGCGTGACCCCCGTCGGATCGGGGGGGTAAGCCCCTGAATTTGCGCTTGAATGAAAACGGCAGATGGAGTCCCGATCGGCGCCGATCAGGACTCCATCTGTGGGAAACAATCCCGTCAGAATTCAGTCGCTTGCACATCGAGCGGGTAGGGTTACGATTAGACGCCGAACTACACCGCTACGACGAAGAAGCCGGACTTTGTTGGGTGATCGCTGGCCGGCGACGACTATGATCGTGATCGCGCTGGCCTCATGCGATTATTCCAGAGCAAAGGCGGGGGTATCTCAGGGGGCACTTTGTGGTCACGACGATAATACTACCTCTACAGAACAAGCACTTAAACCGTCAGTGTGACTCCCTCCGTCTCCGCCAAAGATCCGGTTCGTGTGGCCAGACCTGCGCCACGGCACGGTGTCGGCGCGATCGGGCAGCGAGTGGCTACGACCCGACGCCTTCGGCAAGCCCGGTGCGGCTCGAGGCGGGTCAGGCGCGTGGTGCCGAGACGGAGCCATGTCTGTCGCGCATCGTTCTGAACCATCGCCGATGCGGGCGTTCGTCACGATCGTCGTGTGGATCCCATCTTCGCCTGGCCGGAGCCGACCATCATGAGCGACGATCTGTTCACCTTTTCAGGTCTGCATCTCCGGCCCGATCCGGCGCGCACCGTCATCAAGCCGTTCAGTGTGGATTATCCCGATCGGTATCGGGACGCCGCGCACCCCCGCATGCGGACCGTGATCGAACGCGTGCTGTCGCTGGACGACGCGGACCGGCGGAGCGAGTGCGAGGTGGCGATAGCGTCGTTGGCCGAACGACATCGCAACGTCGATGCGATGCTGATCCGGCGTTTCGAGGGCGTCCGCGAATACCTGCCCGACGGCGCGGCGCCGAGCCACGCAGAACAGCTGCTCATCGGCGCTTACCTCAGCGCGGAGTTCTCGTTCGAATCGGCGGCCTTGTTCAATCCCAGCATGGTCATGCGGATGAAACAGGACGACGCGCCGGCCGACGGACTCAACTTCATCCTCTCGCTGCGTGGCATCGGGGAGGGGCATGTCTCGTCGGTGACCTTCCGCACGGGAAGCTGGAGCGCGAGCACCGGCTTCGCGGTCGACGAGCCCAGCCCATGGATAACCTCGCCCCTGATCGAGGGGCCGGACGAGAGCGGCACGGCGGGCACGACGCGGGTGATCTGCGAGGGAAGCCAGCATCCGTCCGAAAGCGTGCTGTTCCCGGTGACCGCGAGTCAGCGGCAGGGCATCGAGGACCTGCGCATGGTCCGTTTCACCGACGAGGACGGAACGCCCAGTTTCCTGGGCACCTACACCGCGTTCGACGGTCGTGACGCGCGTTGCGAGCTGTTTCGCGGCACCGGCATCAACACCTTCGAGATGAGCGTGCTCAAGGGGTCGGCGCCGGCGAGCAAGGGTCTGGCGCTGTTCCCCCGTCGCGTCGACGGCCGCTTCCACATGATCGGCCGGCAGGACAGCGAGAACCTGTGGCTGATCGCGTCCGACGACATCACGACCTGGGAGGCCGGTACCAGGATCGTCAGCCCGTGCTATCCCTGGGAGTTCATCCAGATGGGCAATTGCGGTTCGCCGATCGAGATCGACGAGGGGTGGCTGCTCCTCACCCATGGCGTCGGCATGATGCGCAACTATTGCATGGGCGCCGTCCTGCTCGACAAGACGGATCCGGGCAAACTGCTGGCCCGTACGCCCGAGCCGATCCTTCGGCCCAGCCCTGCCGAACGCAGCGGCTATGTCCCCAACGTGGTATATAGCTGCGGCGGGATCGTGCACGACCGGACGCTGTTGCTGCCCTTCGGCGTCGCCGACGATTTCACCAGCTTCGCCAGCTGCGGCGTGGACGACTTGCTCGGCCGAATGAGCTGAGGGCAGGCGCCTGCCCGCGATGTCCCGGCCGCTACGGCGTCAGCGGCGCCCTCGTGCCGAGCACCACCACCGCGGGCTCGTCGCGTCGGCCGCGAGGCGGCCGTGTCGTCGCCGTCCGTTTCGGCCTGTTGCGCGGTTGCCGGCGCGGCAACCGGCAGCGCGAGCACGAGACGATGCCGGCGACGGCCTTTGTCCCAGCTGTCGGTCAGCTCGACGCAGCGTCCCTCGAGGCAGGTCGAGGATCTCGCGTTTCAGGCAGCGCGCAGGGCGTGGGATCGATCGTCAGACGGCATCGGCCGCGACCACGCGCCGCGCGGCGAACAGGCCGAACGCGACGATCAGGGCGTAGCAGACGATCGGTACGATCAGCGCGGTGCCGATCGTGGTGGCGTCGGCGATGCTGCCCGTGATCAGCGGCACGACCGCGCCGCCGACAATCGCCATGCACAACAGACCGGATCCCTCGGCGGTCTTGCGGCCCAGCCCTTCGAGGCCGAGCGAAAAGATCGTCGGGAACATGATCGAGTTGAACAGCCCGACCGCGATCAGCGCCCAGCCCGCGATCCCGCCGCTGCTGGCGATCGAGATCAGCACCAGCGCGGCCGCGATGCCCGCGAAGGCCGCGAGCAGCCTGCCCGGCGCGATCCGGTTGAGCAGCCACGAGCCCACGAACCGCCCGACCATCGCGCCACCCCAGTAGAAGGACAGCCGCTCGCCGGCCGACTGCGCGCTCAGCGCCAGCGTGCCGGGCTGCTCGAGGTAGTTGACCAGCACGCTGCCGATCGAGACCTCCGCGCCGACATAGGCGAACAGCGCGACGACGCCGAAGCGGACGCGCGGCACGGCGAGCAGGCGCAGGCTGTCGCGGAAGCCGACCTCGTCGGGCGCCTCCGATCGCAACGTCCGGCGCTGCGTCCAGAAGATCGCGGCGATGATCGCCAGCACGACCGCGATGCCGAGATAGATGTGCGCGACGACGGCGCTTTCGGCGACGCGGAACGCGGGCAGCGCGGCGGTGGACAGCGTGGCGGGATCGACCTTGGCGGCCGACCCCAGGATCAATTGCGCGCCGATATAGGGCGCGATCGTCGTGCCCAGCGAATTGAACGCCTGCGCGAACGTCAGGCGGCTGCTGGCGCCGGCGGGATCGCCGAGGCCCGCGATCAGCGGATTGGCCGCGACCTGCAGGATCGTGATGCCACCCGCCAGCACGAACAGCGCGACGAGGAAGCTCCAGTAGGTGCCCGATCCCGCCGCGGGCCAGAACAGCAGCGCGCCCAGCGCCATCACGCCCAGGCCGACGACGAGGCCCCGCACATAGCCGATCCGCGCGACCAGCGTGCCCGCGGGCACCGACACGATGAAATAGGCCATGAAGAACGCGAACTGCGTCAGCATCACCTCGGCGTAGCTGAGCGCGAACAGGCCCTTCAACTTGGGGATCAGGATGTCGTTGAGGCTGGTCGCCCCGCCCCAGATGAAGAACAGCCCGATCACCAGCCAGACGAGCGAGCCGGGCGCGGTTCGGCCGCTTGGCGGGACTGCGGCTGGCGTCATGGAATCGTCCTTCGGTAGTGATCGTCCGTGCCCATAGAGGGGGGACGAATCGAACTCCAGAGATCGCGGGCCGGTGTCCGATTCGGTGGTCCGCTGGTGCGATCCTTTCGTCGGAGCGGACGCAAGCCCGTACGGAGCAGGGTCGTCACGCACGCGCCGCGGCCACGAACCCGCTCCGAGCAGCGATACGGTGATCGCAGGCTTCGCTCGCGACGCCGAGCAGAGAGCCGGGGCGGCAACTCCGAGACGATGGCGGTCGGTAGGTCTGTCGCATCGCGAAGCCGACGAACTGGGACCGTGCATCCGGATCGATCTCGCGACCGTATCACAGCGCGTAAGCGACGCGACATGCGTGGTTTGCGGCCGTCGGCGTTTGACGGTCACCATTCAAGGGGACGAGTTTGATGACCGAGAGCCAAGAACTGGTGGACGTGCTGGATGCGCGCGTGAAGCGCCGGGACGACCGACGCGCCTTCTTCAAGGCGGCTGCCGGCGCCGCAGCCCTGGGAGCAGGATTCGCGTTCGCCACGGCCGCCGAGGCGCAGACCGTGACGGACGTCGATGTCCTGAACTTCGCGCTCAACCTCGAATATCTCGAGGCGAACTTCTACTATTACGCGGCATTCGGCACCGCCATCCCGACGGCATCCACGTCGGGTACCGGCACCTTTGGTGCGGCGACGGGCGGCCGTGCAGTCACGTTCACCGATCCTGCAGTGCGGTCCTACGCGCAGGAGATCGTCGCGGACGAGCTCAACCATGTGAACTTCCTCCGGTCGGCTCTGAGCACCGCCGCGGTCGCGCAGCCGCAGATCGACGTGGGCATCGCGCCCAACGGCGCCTTCAGCAGCGCGGCCCGTGCCGCCGGTCTGATCGGCCCCACGTCGACGGCGAACCCGACGTTCTTCGACCCCTATGCGTCGGACGAGAACTTCCTCCTCGGATCGTTCATCTTCGAGGACGTCGGGGTCACGGCGTACAAGGGCGCGTCGCCGCTCATCAGCAACCCGACCTATCTGACCGCCGCGGCGGGCATCCTCGCCGTCGAGGCGTATCATGCCGGCCTCGTCCGCACGGTCCTCTACCGCAAGGGCCTGGGTACCCCGGCGTCGGGAACGACGGCCGCCGTCGCCGCCAACCCGTCGCTGATCTCGAGTGCCGGCGCGATCTCGGCCGCGCGCGACAGCCTGGATGGAACCACGTCGCTCGATCAAGGCATCGCGACCCAGCAGGGTAATTTCGGCGCGACGTCCAACATCACGCCGACCGACGGCAATGCGATCGCCTTCTCGCGGTCGACCGGACAGGTGCTGAACATCGTCTACCTGAACAAGGCTGCGGTGACGGCCGGCGGGTTCTTCCCCGCCGGTGTCAACGGCACCATCAAGACCAGCGCCGCGAACTAAGCGAAATCAGGGAGACACTTCGATGCTCGATCAAGGAACCGTGGCCGATATCCTGGCCCTCACGCAAAAGCGTCGCGACCAGCGTCGCGGCTTCATCAAGATGGCGGCCGGTGGCGCCGCGGCGGTCGGCAGCCTGTCGCTGCTCGCCGCGTGCGGCGACGACACGACGCCCAACCCGGCTTCGCCCACCCCGACGCCGGCCGCAGCGGCACTGACGGACGTCGACGTCCTCAACTTCGCGCTGAATCTCGAGTATCTCGAGGCGAGCTTCTACTCGATCGCAGCCTATGGCCAGCCGCTCGCCGCGGTCACCCAGACCGGGACGGGCACACAGGGGACCGTGACCGGCGGTCGCCAGGTGACGTTCACCGACCCGGCGGTCGGCAATTACGCGCGCGAGATCGCGGCGGACGAGATCTCGCACGTCCTGTTCCTGCGCGCCCAGCTCGGCGCGTCGGCGGTGGCGCTGCCGGCGCTCAACATCGACGGCGGGGCGACGGGCGCGTTCACCGCGGCCGCGCGGGCGGCCGGGCTCGTGTCGGCGACGGGGACCTTCGACCCGTATGCGTCGGACGAGAACTTCCTGCTCTCCGCGTTCATCTTCGAGGACGTGGGCGTGACGGCGTACAAGGGTGCCGCGGCGCTGATCACGAACAAGACGTATCTGGAGGCGGCGGCCGGGATCCTCGCGGTCGAGGCGTATCATGCCGCGATCATCCGAACGACGCTGTACGGCAAGGGCATCAACACCACGCCGTCGCTCATCACCTCCGCGAACGCGATCTCCGACGCGCGGGACAGCCTCGATGGCACATCGGACGACGATCAGGGCATCACGGCCACGGTGAACGGCGTGACCCAGGCGAACATCGTGCCCACGGACGCGAACTCGATCGCCTACAGCCGTACGACCAGTCAGGTGCTCAACATCGTCTATCTGAACAAGGCGGCCGCAACGAGCGGCGGCTTCTTCCCCGCAGGCGTAAACGGCAACATCAAGGCAAGCGTCGCGCAAGCCTGATCCATATCCCTGGAAGACTGAAGGGGCCGCGCGATCGATCGCGCGGCCCTTTTCTTGTCCGGTGGTCGGCTGACCCGAACCGGCCTCCCTCCGGCCGACACTGACACGGGGTGGAGCCCGTCGTGGAGGCCTGCTCGGCGCGGTCCTCGCCGCCGACGCGACGGTCGCTTTCGTCGGTCATCCGGCCTATGGATGATGCGACGTCCGTTCTCGCGCCCGGGCACGACCCGGTCATCGACATCGCGGACACCTCCGTCGCGAAAGGCGAACTGGGCCATGCCGTTCGTCGCAGCGCGATCAGCCGACGTACGGGCGGCATGACGCCGGCGCCGGGCCCACGGGAGTCCACGGCGCCGTTCGACGCCGCCCTGGCCGAGGAACTGAGCCTGCTGATCGACGGCGCGACGACCTATGCCATCTACATGCTCGATCCGCACGGGCGGATCACGATCTGGAACCGCGGTGCCGAGCGGATCAAGGGCT
>JBPBQW010000018.1:0-7041 GCA_050955125.1 Janthinobacterium lividum | reverse complement strand
GGTAGAAGGCGATCGTCTGCATCAGCCGCGCCCTCTGGCCGGAATGGAATTAGTGGAAATCATCGCCGCCCCCGTCTGCCCGGCGCGCTTACCGGTAGGGCGCGTCGGCGGCAAGGTTCACCGCGATCACGCTTTCCCACCGGTCGCCGTTATCGAGCAGCTTGGCCTTGTTATAGATGAGCTCCTCGCGCGTCTCGGTCGAGTAATCGAGGTTGGGGCCCTCCACGACCGCGTCGACCGGGCACGCTTCCGCGCACAGGCCGCAGAAGATGCACTTGGTCATGTCGATGTCGTAGCGCGTCGTGCGGCGACTGCCGTCGCTGCGCGGCTCGGACTCGATCGTGATCGCCTGCGCCGGGCACACCGCTTCGCACAGCTTGCAGGCGATGCACCGCTCCTCGCCGTTGGGGTAGCGGCGCAGCACATGCTCGCCGCGGAAGCGCGGGGAGAGCGGGTTCTTCTCGAACGGATAGTTGATCGTCGCCTTGGGGCGGAAGAAGTAGCGCAGCGTCAGCGCGTGCGCCTTCACGAACTCCCACAGCGTGAACGACTTGATGATCTGAGCGGGACTCATGCGTGCACTCCGACGCGCATCCACATCAGGACGCCCGAGACGAGGAAAACCCAGAACAGCGACAGCGGCAGGAACACTTTCCAGCCCAGCCGCATCAGCTGGTCGTAACGATAGCGCGGGACTGTCGCCTTCACCCAGCTGAAGAGGAAGAAGAACGCCATCGCCTTGAACAGCAGCCAGAAAATGCCGGGTATCAGGTACAGCGGCCCCCAGTTGAACAGCGGCAGATACCCGCCCCAGAACAGCGTGGCGTTGAGCACGCACATCAGGATGACGTTGGCATATTCGCCCAGCCAATAAAGCGCGAAGCTCATCGAGCTGTACTCGGTCTGGTAACCGGCAACGAGCTCGCTCTCCGCCTCGGTCATGTCGAACGGCGCGCGCTGCGTCTCGGCCAGCGACGAGATGAAGAAGACCACCGCCATCGGGAACAGCAGCGGGTTGGCCGCGAACCCGTTGGCCCAGCCGCCGAGCAGGCCGCGCTGCGCCTCGACGATCGTCTGGAGGTTGAAGCTGCCCGACCACAGCACGACCGAGATCAGCACGAAGCCGATCGCGACCTCGTAGCTGACCATCTGTGCCGCCGCGCGGATCGCGGAGAAGAAAGGATATTTGGAGTTGGACGCCCACCCAGCCAGGATGATGCCGTATACGCCCAGCGACGACGCCGCGAGCACGTACAGCAGCCCGACGTTGATGTTGCTGAGCATCACGCCCGCCTGGAACGGCACCACCGCCCACACGATCAGCGCGACGGTGAAGGTGATGATCGGCGCCAGCAGGAACAGGCCGCGGTTCGCCGCCGTCGGGATGATCGTTTCCTGGAGGAACACCTTCAGCCCGTCGGCGAAGCTCTGCATCAGGCCGAGCGGCCCGACCACGTTGGGTCCGCGGCGCAGCGCCATCGCCGCCCAGATCTTGCGGTCGGCGTAGATGATCATCGCCACCGCCAGCATCAGCGGCAGCGCGATGACGAGGATGTCAATGATCGTCGCGATGAAGAACGCCCAGCCGTACGGCAGCGCGGAGAACCAGGAGACCATTATTCCGCCGCCTCTGCGAACGTGTCGCCGTGGACGATCTCCGCCGAGCAGCGCGCCATCGTCGGGCTCGCGCGGCAGATCGCGTTGGTGAGATAGAAGTCGGCGATCGGATAGGCGCCGATCGACCCCGACGCCTGCGCAGGCAGCGACGGCGGGTTCCAATCGAAGCTGGCGAGCCCCGGCGTCGCCAGTGCGGGCACGGCCAGCGCCATGCTCGCACGCAGCTCGTCCAGCGTGTCGAACGGCAGGGCGACGCCCATCGTCTCCGACAGCGCGCGAAGAATCGTCCAGTCCTCACGCGCATCGCCCGGTGGGAACACCGCCCGCTCGCCACGCTGAACGCGTCCCTCGAGGTTGACCCAGGTGCCCGATTTCTCGGCATAGCTCGCGCCCGGCAGGACCACGTCGGCCACAGCCGCGCCGCGATCGCCGTGATGGCCGACATAGACTTTAAACCCGGTGAGCTTCGAGAAATCCGCCTCGTCCGCGCCCAGCAGGAAGGTGAGCTTCGCGTCCGCCAGATCGGCGACGCCGCCCTTGCTGGCGTAGCCGAGCATCAGCCCGCCCATCCGCGCCGCCGCCATATGGACGACGTTGAAGCCGTTCCAGGCCGTGCCGTCCTCGAGCGTCCGCACGAGGTTCAGGGTGTCCGTGAGCGCGAGCGCCGCGCCATGCCCGGCCTTCATCGCCGCGCCGCCGACGATCACCATCGGTGCCTTTGCCTTGCCGAACAGGTCGGCGACATGGTCGGGCAGCCTGCCCAGCAGCGCCAGATCGTCGCCGAGCCATGTCGCGCGATACGTCAGGTCGGTCTCCGGCCCGATCGCGAACACCTTGGCGCCGCGCTTGATCGCCTTGCGCACCCGCGTGTTCACCAGCGGCGCCTCCCAGCGCAGGTTGGTGCCCACCAGCAGGATCGCGTCCGCCCGCTCGACGCCGGCGATCGTGGTGTTGAAGTTCACCGCCGCTAGGCTCGACGTGTCATAGTCCATGCCGGTCTGCCGGCCTTCGAGCAGCGAGCCGCCCAGCGCCGTCACCAGCGATTTCGCCGCGAACATCGTCTCGCAATCGACGAGGTCGCCCGCCAGCGCAGCCACGCTGCCGCCATGCCGGACCGCAGCGATCGCCGCGAACGCCTCGTCCCAACTCGCCGGCTGCAATTTGCCGCCGACGCGCACGAACGGACGGTCGAGCCGCCGGCGCACCAGCCCGTCGATCGCGTGGCGCGTCTTGTCGGTCGCCCACTCCTCGTTCACGTCCTCGTTGACGCGCGGGATGCAGCGCAGCACCTGCCGGCCGCGGCTGTCGAGCCGGACATTGGTGCCGACCGCGTCCATGACGTCGATGGTCAGCGTCTTCTTGAGCTCCCACGGCCGCGCCTCGAACGCATACGGCTTGCTGGTCAGCGCGCCGACCGGACACAGGTCGACCACGTTGCCGCTCAGCTCGCTCGTCACCGCCTGTTCGAGGTAGGACGTGATCTGCATGTCCTCGCCGCGATAGATCGCGCCGATCTCCTCGACTCCCGCCACTTCCTCGGCAAAGCGGATGCAGCGCGTGCACTGGATGCAACGGGTCATGATCGTCTTGACGATCGGGCCCATGTATTTCTCGGTGACCGCGCGCTTGTTCTCGTCGTAGCGCGAGTTGCCGCGGCCGTACGCCATCGCCTGATCCTGCAGGTCGCACTCGCCGCCCTGATCGCAGATCGGGCAATCGAGCGGATGGTTGATGAGCAGGAACTCCATGATGCCCTCGCGGGCATGCTTGGTCATCGGGCTGGTGGTGAACACCTCCTGATTGTCCGCGGCGGGCAGCGCGCACGACGCCTGCGGCTTGGGCGGACCCGGCTTCACCTCGACCAGGCACATCCGGCAGTTGCCCGCGATGCTCAGCCGCTCATGATAGCAGAACCGCGGAATCTCCTTGCCCGCGGCCTCGCACGCCTGGAGCACGGTCGCCCCCTGCGGCACCTCGACTTCGATCCCGTCGACCTTCAGCTTGGGCATTATTCGGCTGCTTCCATCATCGGCGCGAGGTCGCCCTCGCCGCCCTTGGATCGGATCCGCCGTTCGAGCTCCGGGCGGAAATGCTTGATGAGGCCCTGGATCGGCCATGCCGCCGCGTCGCCCAGCGCGCAGATCGAGTGGCCCTCGACCTGCTTGGTCACCTGTTGCAGCATGTCGATGTCGCCGATCTCGGCGTCGCCGGTGCGCAGCCGCTCCATCATCCGCCACATCCAGCCGGTGCCCTCGCGGCACGGCGTGCACTGCCCGCAGCTCTCGTGCTTGTAGAAATAGCTGATGCGGCTGATCGCGCGGACGATGTCGGTGGACTTGTCCATCACGATAACCGCCGCGGTGCCGAGCCCGGAGCCGACCGCCTTCAGCCCGTCGAAGTCCATCGCGCAGTCCATGATCTGCGCCGCCGGCACCAGCGGCACCGACGAGCCGCCCGGGATCACCGCGAGCAGATTGTCCCATCCGCCGCGGATGCCGCCGCAATGCGTCTCGATCAGCTCGCGGAAGCTGATGCTCATCGCCTCCTCGACGACGCAGGGGCGGTTCACATGGCCGCTGATCTGGAACAGCTTGGTGCCGGCATTGCCTTTGGCGCCGAAGCTCGCGAACCAGTCGGCCCCGCGGCGCAGAATCGTCGGCGCGACCGCGATCGACTCGACGTTGTTGACCGTCGTCGGGCAGCCGTACAGCCCCGCGCCGGCCGGGAACGGCGGCTTCAGGCGCGGCTGGCCCTTCTTGCCTTCGAGGCTTTCGAGCATCGCGGTTTCTTCGCCGCAGATGTACGCGCCGGCGCCGCGGTGGACGACGACGTCATAGTCGAAACCCGACCCGCAGGCGTTCTTGCCGATCAGCCCGGCGGCATAGGCTTCCGCCACCGCCGCTTCGAGGACGCGCGCTTCCTGGATGTATTCGCCGCGGATATAGATGTAGGCCGCCCGCGCGCGCATCGCGAAGCCTGCGACCAGCGCGCCCTCGATCAGCTTGTGCGGATCGTGCCGCATGATCTCGCGATCCTTGCACGATCCGGGCTCGCTCTCGTCGGCGTTGATGACGAGGAAGCTCGGCCGCTCGGGCGTCGGCGCCTTGGGCATGAAGCTCCACTTGGTACCGGTCGGGAACCCCGCCCCGCCCCGCCCACGAAGCCCCGACGCCTTCATCGTGTCGATGATCGCGTCCTGCCCGCGCGCCAGCAGCGCGGCCGTGTCGTCCCAGTCGCCCCGCATCCGCGCCGCATCGAGATACGGCGACTGAAAGCCGTACAGGTTCGTGAAGATACGGTCCTTGTCGGCCAGCATCACTGCGCCTCCGCCTGAGCCGGTTCCGGCGTGTTCCACTCGTCGCGATAGTCGTGGTTCGCGTCCACCATCTCGCGCAGGCTCGTCGGCCCGCCCGCCGGGCAGCTGTCCCGCCGACCGGTCGTGGAGCCAGGCTCTGGCCGCTCGCCGTTGGCCAACGCCTCCAGCACCGCGATCGTGCGGTCGTAGTCGAGGTCTTCATAATTGTCGTCGTTGATCTGCACCATGGGCGCGTTGGCGCAGGCGCCCAGGCACTCGACCTCGGTCAGCGTCCACATGCCGTCGGGCGTCGTGCGCCCCTTCACCATGCCGCGGTTCTTGCACGCGGCGAGCACGTCGTCGCTGCCGGCCAGCATGCACGGCGTCGTCCCGCACACCTGCACGTGATAGCGGCCGACCGGCGCGAGATTGAACATCGTGTAGAAGGTCGCGACCTCGTACACGCGCATGTACGGGACGCCGATCTGGCGCGCGACGTATTCGATCACCGGCACGGGCAGCCAGCCCTGCGTCTGCGTCTCGGCGCCGACCTGCCGCTGGGCAAGGTCGAGCAACGGCAGCGACGCGGACTGCGCGCGGCCCTCGGGATAGCGCGCGAGCACCGCCTTCACCTGTTCGGCATTCTCCGCCGTCCACGCGAAATCGCCCCAGCGCGCGCGGGTTTCGGCTTCGTCGGGAAGTTGGGGACGATCAGCCACGGGCGACCTCCTGATCGGTCGCGTTCAACCGACGCGACTGGATGATCTGCATTCCGATCAGACTTAGCAGGATCGTCATCAGACCTGCGAACATCACCGCGAACTCCACGCGTCCCTGCTCAGCGATCTTCAGGGCGAGGAACAGGACGACGATCGGCCCTATCATCAACGAGGTCGTGGCACTACGCACCTGTTCATCGGTCAGCCGATAGAAGATCACCGGTCGCACTCCCCGAACACGATATCCATTGCCCCGAGGATCGCGGTCGTGTCGGCCAGCATGTGCCCGCGGCTCATGAAGTCCATCGCCTGCAAGTGGCTGAACGCCGTCGGCCTGATCTTGCAGCGGTACGGCTTGTTGGTGCCGTCGCTGACCAGGTACACCCCGAACTCGCCCTTCGGGCTCTCGGTTGCGACGTACACCTCGCCCGCGGGGACGTGATAGCCCTCGGTGTACAGCTTGAAATGGTGGATCAGCGCCTCCATCGACCGCTTCATCTCGGCGCGCTTGGGCGGCACCACCTTGCGGTCGTCGCTCGCGATCGGGCCCTCGGGCATCTCGTTCAGGCACTGCTTCATGATCCGCACCGACTGGCGGACCTCCTCCACACGCACCATGAACCGGTCGTAACAATCGCCGCGCGTGCCCACCGGCACGTCGAAATCCATGCGGCCATAGACGTCGTACGGCTGCGACTTGCGTAGGTCCCACGGCAGGCCGGCGGCGCGGATCATCGGGCCGGAGAAGCCCCAGGCGATCGCGTCGTCGCGGCTGACGGTCGCGATGTCCACGTTGCGCTGCTTGAAGATGCGATTGTCGGCGACGAGGCTGATCGCGTCCTCGAACAGCCGCGGCATGCGGTCGTCGAGCCAGTCGGCGATGTCGGTCAGCAGCTTGAGCGGAACGTCCTGATGCACCCCACCCGGGCGGATGTAGTTGTGGTGCATCCGCGCCCCACTCGCGCGCTCGAAGAAGCCGTAGCAATCCTCGCGGATCTCGAACAGCCACAGGTTCGGCGTCATCGCACCCACGTCCATGACGTGCGACCCGAGGTTGAGCATGTGGTTCGAGATGCGCGTCAGCTCGGCGAAGAACACGCGCAGATACTGCGCGCGCAACGGCACCTCCAGGTCGAGCAGCTTCTCGATCCCGAGCACGAACGTGTGCTCCATGCACATCGGCGAGCAGTAATCGAGCCGGTCGAAATAGGGGATCGCCTGCGCGTAGGTCTTGGCCTCGATCAGCTTCTCGGTGCCGCGGTGGAGCAGGCCCACGTGCGGATCGATCCGTTCGACCAGCTCGCCATCGAGTTCCATCACCAGCCGGAGCACGCCGTGCGCGGCGGGGTGCTGCGGGCCGAAGTTGATCGTGTAGTTGGCGATCGTCGTGTCGCCCTGCGTCGGCCGCGC
>JBPBQW010000017.1:0-7201 GCA_050955125.1 Janthinobacterium lividum | reverse complement strand
GGCCGCGTGCTGTCGGTCGCGGAGATGAACGCGCTGCTCCGCGAGATGGAGACGACGCCGCACTCGGGCCAGTGCAACCACGGTCGCCCCACCTGGGTGACGCTCGGCCTGCGCGACGTGGAGAAGCTGTTCGGGCGGTGACAGGTCAGGCGACCGCGCGCACCTCTTCCGCCCCGCTGGTCCAGCCGAGCGAGGGGATCGCCACCGATCGCCGGCCGCGCAGGTCGGTCCGCATCGCGATGACGTGCCGCTCCTCGAGATACTCCATCAGTCGGCGCGCGCGGCGTGGCGACTGCGTCCCGTACACGCGCGCGATCTCGGCATCGGACGGACACGGCGCCTCCTCGCGCGCGGCACGGGCGAGGAACAGGAACACGCCCAGCATGTCCTCCGGCACGTCGCCGGCGACGTGCATCGCGGCCTGCCAGCCCGGCTCGTCCACGTCGGCGGGGAACAGCCCCGCGCGGGCGGCGGCGAGCGCGCGGCCGAACGCCTCGGGCGCCAGCGGCGAGCGGGCAAGGCCGCGCATCCGGCACCGCGCGGCGAAATCCTGCTGGAGCGCACCGGGCGCGCGATGCGACAGCTCCTCGTCCGCCACCATGTCGCGCAGCACGGCATCGACCACCGGGGCGGGATCGGCCGCCGCCGCGTCGAACAGGTCGGCGGCGGGCACGGCGCGCGAGGCGGGCGCCTGCTCGTCCATCGTCGCCAGCAACTGCTCGATCGGCTGACGCGGCTCGGGCGCGCGCGGCGGTGGCGGGACCGTGGCATCGGACACCGCGTCCGACAGGAACCGGTCACGGTCGCCCTGGCTGAAGGCGGGCAGGGGGGCGAGCGCCGGCGCCGCGCCCCGGCTGCCCGTCGCCACCGCGCCGATGGTGACGAGCAGCGGCCGCCGCGCGAGCGCGGGGCCGAGCGCCAGGAACTGTCCGCGTGCCAGGTCGCGGATCTGCTCCGCCTGACGTCGCTCCATCCCGAGCAGATCGGCGGCGCGCGCCATGTCGATATCGAGGAAGGTGCGCCCCATGAGGAAGTTGGACGCCTCCGCCGCGACGTTCTTGGCGAGCTTGGCCAGCCGCTGCGTCGCGATCACGCCCGCCAGACCGCGCTTGCGTCCCCGGCACATCAGGTTGGTCATCGCGCCCAGCGACACGCGCCGCGCCTCCTCGCCGACGTCGCCGGCCGCCGCGGGCGCGAACAGCTGCGCCTCGTCCACGACCACGAGCACCGGATGCCAATGCTCGCGCGGCGCGTCGAACAGCCGGTTGAGGAACGCGCCCGCGCAGCGCAGCTGGGCGTCGACCTCCAGCTGCTCGAGGTTGAGCACCACCGACGCGCGCTGCGCCCGGACGCGCGCGGCGATGCTCGCCGCCTCGCCCTCGCTATAGTCGGCGGCGTCGACCACGAGATGGCCGAAACGCTCGGCGAGCGTGACGAAATCGCCTTCGGGGTCGACGACGACCTGCTGCACGCTCCCGGCGCTCTGTTCGAGCAGCCGGCGCAGCAGGTGCGATTTGCCCGACCCCGAATTGCCCTGCACCAGCAGCCGGCTGGCGAGCAGTTCCTCGAGGTCCATCGTCGCCGCCCCGCCGGCGGCGGCGGCACCCATGTCGATCGCGGTGGTCATGCCGGGCCTTTGCCCAACGGGGGCGGGGCGGGGCAAGCGGATACCGCTCCGCTCGACCGCTCATCCCCCGATGCGTCCTCCTCGGCGAAGGCCGGGGCCCAGCGACGCCGGTCGATGTCGGCGGAGAGTCCCGCCAGCCAGAGGCCATCGTGACTGGGCCCCGGCCCCGCCGGGCAGGACCGAGCGACCGGGTCCGACCGCCCGTCACGAAAAAGGCCGCCCGGATCGCTCCGGACGGCCTTTTCGCAAGTCGCGGAAGGCGGATCAGGCCTGCGCCGGCTCCGCGCCGTCGGCGCCACCCTCGGCGGTCGCACCCGGTTCGGCATTGGGATCGTACGCCTCGACGAAGCCCGCCTCGTCGCGCTCGTACATCGACGCCATGACGTCGACGCCGGACGCCTGCATCTCGGCCTCTTCGGGCGAGCGGGCGACGTTGACCTTGACGGTCACCGACACCTCGGGGTGCAGCGAGACCTTGACCTCGTACACGCCGATCGCCTTGATCGGCTTGTCGAGCACGATCGCCGACCTCGGGACCTTGTGACCCTCCGCCACCAGGATATCCACCAGATCGCGCACCGCGACCGAGCCATAGAGCTGGCCGGTGTTCGACGCCTGACGGATCAGCGTCACCGACGCGTCCTTGAAGGTCTTGGCCTCGACCTCGGCCTCGCCGCGGCGGTTGGCGTTGTCGCTTTCGATGCGGGCGCGGTTGGCCTCGAAGACCTTCCGGTTCGCCTCGTTCGCGCGCATCGCCTTCTTGCGGGGGAGGAGGAAGTTGCGGGCGAACCCGTCCTTCACCTTCACCACGTCGCCGATGGCGCCGAGCTTCTCGACGCGCTCGAGCAGAATGACGTCCATAATCCTGGACTCCTTACTTAACGACGTAGGGCAGCAGGCCCAGATGACGCGAGCGCTTGATCGCCTGCGCCAGCTCGCGCTGCTTCTTCGCGCTCACCGAGGTGATGCGCGACGGGACGATCTTGCCACGCTCGGACACGAAGCCCTGGAGCAGCCGGACGTCCTTGTAGTCGATCCGGGGCGCATCCTTGGCGCTGAACGGGCACGACTTGCGACGACGGAAAAACGGACGAGCCATTAGGCGGCCTCCTCTTCGCGATCACGGCGGGGAGGGCGGTCGCCCCGATCGCCGCGCTCGCCACCACGGTCACCGCGATCGCCCCGGTCGCGGTCACCACCGCCCCGGCCGTCACGGTCGCGCTCGCCGCGACGTTCGCGGTCACGCTCCTGCTTGCGCATCATCACCGTCGGACCGGCTTCCAGCTCGTCGACCTTTACGGTCATGAAGCGGATCACGTCCTCGTTGATCTGCGTCTGACGCTCCAGCTCGGCGACCACGCCCGCGGGCGCGTCGATCTCGAGCATCACGTAATGCGCCTTGCGGTTCTTGGCGATGCGATACGCCAGGCTGCGCAGGCCCCAGGACTCGGTCTTGACGACCCGGCCCTTGTTGTCCTCGATGATCTTGGTGGCGGTTTCCGCCAGCGCGTCCACCTGCGCCTGTGCCAGATCCTGGCGCGCAAGGAACACGTGCTCGTATAGAGCCATGCCGTCATTCTCCTGCCGATCGCTGACGCCGCCCCATGCGACGCCCCTCCGGCTGTCTTCCAAACGAAACGGGCAGGCGACCATGCCGGCCGTCCGCCCGATCGGCGGCCTATGGCGGAACGGCTCGCGAAACGCAACCGTGGCGCGGACGCCCGGTTTCTTCTACCCGCTCATCCAGACAACGAGAGGATGACGATGCGCGCGTTCGTGTTTCCGGGCCAGGGCAGCCAGGCGGTCGGCATGGGGGTCGCCATCGCCGATGCCAGCGCCGCCGCGCGCGAGGTGTTCGGCGAGGTCGACGAGGCGCTGGGCCAGAGCCTGTCGCGGTTGATGGCGCAGGGCCCGGCGGACGAACTGACGCTGACCGAAAATGCGCAGCCCGCGATCATGGCCAACGCCATCGCGACGCTCCGGATGCTGGAGCGCGACGGCGGCGTGCGGTTGGCGGCGGTGGCGGACTATGTCGCCGGGCACAGCCTGGGCGAATATACCGCCCTGTGCGCGGCGGGCACGTTCGACCTCGTCACCACCGCCCGGCTGCTGCGGCTGCGCGGACAGGCGATGCAGGCGGCGGTGCCGGTGCGCGAGGGAGCGATGGCCGCGCTGCTGGGCGTCGACCGCGACAAGGCGGAGGCGATCGCGGGCGCGGCGGTGGACTCGATTCTGGCGGAGGGCGGGCGGCCGCTGGTCTGCACCGTCGCCAACGACAATGATCCGGGCCAGGTCGTCATCTCCGGGCACCGGGCGGCGATCGAGCGCGCGGTGGAACTGGCCAAGGCGATGGGCGCCAAGCGCGCGCTGCTGTTGCCGGTGTCGGCGCCGTTCCACTGCCCGCTGATGATCGATGCCGCCACCGCGATGGAGGACGCGCTGCTCGACACCGACATCGCCGCGCCGCTGGTGCCGCTGTTCTGCAACGTCGATGCGGTCGCGATCGCCGAACCGGGGATGATCCGGGTCGCGCTGGTAAGCCAGGTGACGGGCATGGTCCGCTGGCGCGAGAGCGTGCTGGCGATGCAGGCGGCGGGCGTCACGCAGGTGGTGGAGTTCGGCGGCAAGGTGCTCGCCCCGATGGTCAAGCGCACCGCGCCCGACCTCGACGCGGTCAGCATCGTCACCCCCGCCGACGTCGAGGCGTTCGCCAGGACGCTGTGACGGCCGGGCGCCGGCGGGGCTGTCAAAGTTGGATCGGCGCGGGCAGTCTGGTGGAATGATCGTGCCGTCACCCGTGATCCGCCTCGCCCCCGCGTCGCCCACGCCCGGATCAACCGGTGACGATCGGACCGGGAGGAGCGGAAAAACCATGCGTATCGTCTCAACTTCCTCAACTTCATGTCGACAAGCGGGTCGAAGGCGTCGCGTCGGTGTCGCGTCGGGAGCGACGCTGGCCCTTCTCACCGTCGGCGCCGCGCCGCCGCCGGGCGAGCGAATCGAGCTGCCGGTGCGGCTCGTCATGCTGTCGGACGGCACGCCGCGGTTCGGGGTGCCGGTGCGGATCGCGGGGCAGGAGGTCGAAGCGGGGCTCGACACCGGCTCGACCGGGCTGCGGGTGATGGCGCGCGCGCTGCCCGCGGGGGCCGCCGACGGCGGAGCCGACGTCCGCTATGGCTATGGGTCGGGCACGGTGCTCGCCGGTCCGGAGGTCGAGCTGCCGGTCGGCTTCGGGACGGGCGCGGCGACGCCGACCCGCATCCAGCGCGTCGAGCGGCTGACCTGCATGCCGACCCGGCCGCAATGCCCCGTCACCCGCAACGGCGATCCCGCGACGTTCGGAATCCAGGGCGACGGCCTGTCGAACGAGGGCTTCGCGGCGATCCTCGGCGTCAATCTGCGCCCCTCGCACCAGCCCAACCCGTTCGAGACGACCGGCGTTCGCCGCTGGATCGTCGAACTGCCGGTGCCGGGCCGCGCCGGCCCCGGGCGCATCGTCCTCAACCCGACCGAGGCGGAGGTCGCGGGCTATCGGCCGGTGCGATTCGCCGACGACGACAACTCGCTGCCCGGCTGCATCGGCGGCGGCCGGGCGATCGGCACGATCTGTGGCCCGGCGACCCTCGACACGGGCGCTCCCGGGCTCCGGATCGTGCAGGCCACCGGTCATGCGGCCGTGGCGCCCGGCACGGTCGCGACGCTCCAGCTCGGGCAGGGCAACTCGGCGGTCGCCTGGCAGGTCACGACCGAGCGCCGCGAGGACGGCAGCCACCTGAGCTTCGAGCAGCGCGGCGACGCCGCCGCGCCGCGGTTGTTCCTGGGCGTCGCACCTTATTACCGCTTCTCGATCCTCTACGACGCCGACGCGCATACCGTCGGTTTCAAACCCCGATAGGACCCCCGAATGTTCGATCTTTCAGGCATGACCGCACTGGTGACCGGCGCGAGCGGCGGCATCGGTTCCGCCATCGCCCGCGCGCTGGCGGGACAGGGCGCGCGGCTCGCCGTGTCGGGATCCAACCCGGACAAGCTGGAGGCGTTCCGCGCCGATCTGGGCGGCGAGACGCGGGCGCTGGTGTGCGACCTGTCGGACGGCGCCGCGGTCGACGCGCTCGTGCCCCAGGCGGTGACGGCGCTGGGCGGGCGGCTCGACATCCTCGTCAACAACGCCGGCGTCACCCGCGACAATCTGGCGATGCGGATGAAGGACGACGAGTGGGACAGCGTCATCCGCGTGAACCTGGAGGCCGCCTTCCGGCTGTGCCGCGCCGCCGCCCGCCCGATGATGAAGCAGCGGTTCGGGCGCATCGTCTCGATCACCTCCGTCGTCGGCGCGACCGGCAATCCGGGCCAGGCGAACTACGCCGCATCCAAGGCCGGACTCGTGGGCATGAGCAAGGCGCTGGCGCAGGAACTCGCCAGCCGCTCGATCACGGTCAACTGCGTCGCCCCCGGCTTCATCCGCTCGGCGATGACGGACGTGCTGCCCGACGCGCAGAAGGCGGCGCTGACGGGCCGCATCCCGGCCGGCGACCTTGGCACCGGTGAGGACGTCGGCGCCGCCGTCGCCTATCTCGCGAGCCGGGAGGCAGGGTACGTCACGGGGCAGACGCTCCACGTCAACGGCGGCATGGCGATGATCTAGGGTGTCGTCTGAACTGATGCTTGCCAGCTTTGGAGGCCCGTCCTAGGGGCGTGGCCAACCTGCAACCCACGAAGAGGGATGAAATCCATGAGCGAGACCGCCGACCGCGTGAAGAAGATCGTCGTCGAGCACCTCGGCGTCGAGGCCGACAAGGTGACCGAGGACGCGAGCTTCATCGACGATCTGGGCGCGGACAGCCTCGACATCGTCGAGCTGGTGATGGCGTTCGAGGAAGAGTTCGGCGTGGAGATCCCCGACGACGCCGCCGAGAAGATCGGTACCGTCAAGGACGCGATCACCTATATCGACGAGCACAAGAGCTGATCGCGGGCACCGATCACGCCATACCCCGTTTGCCCTGAGCGTGCCGAAGGGTTGCTTTCCTTGCGATCCGTGAAGAAGGCAGGACAGGGCTTCGACAGGCTCAGCCCGGACGGGTTGGGCCTGTCTGCGTTGTGACGGGCAAGAGTTAGAGAGGATAGCGAATGCGCCGTGTCGTCATCACCGGGCTGGGGCTCGTCACGCCGCTGGGCGGCGATGTCGAGACGAGCTGGGCCAATCTGATCGCATCGCGCTCGGGCGCCGGCCCGATCACGCATTTCGATGCGAGCAACCAGAAATGCCGCATCGCCTGCGAGGTGAAACCCGCCGATCACGAATGGGGCTTCGATCCCAACCTGCGCGTCGACCACAAGGTGCAGCGCCAGGTCGATCCGTTCATCATCTTCGGCATCGACGCCGCCGGCCAGGCGCTGGAAGACGCGGGACTGGTCGGCATGAGCGAGGCCGAGCGGCTGCGCGCGGGCTGCTCGATCGGCGCGGGCATCGGCGGCCTGCCGGGTATCGCGAGCGAGTCGCTGGTCTGCGAGAACAAGGGGCCGAGCCGCGTCTCGCCGCACTTCGTCCATGGCCGGCTCATCAACCTGACG
>JBPBQW010000016.1:0-7427 GCA_050955125.1 Janthinobacterium lividum | reverse complement strand
ACCTTCACCCAGGCCCAGCTCAGCGCCACCGCCAGGCAGCTCAACGAACGCCCCAGAAAGACCTTGCTGTACCAAACCCCAGCTGAGATGTTCGCAAAGAGCGTTGCGTCGACCGGTTGAACCCACCACCACAATCCGTCGTGCGGAACCGACAAGCACACCGCGAGAGCGTCGGACCAACTCCGGCTGCTTCAGTCGTTCCAGACCGCCGAGGTGATTTGCCCGGCGATGCCCGGATCGGTCGTCCTGCCGTCACGGACTGCCACTCGTGGCGCCTGCGACCGATCCCCCTCGCAAAGTTGGATTTCGCGTGACACGGCCCGGCCATGACGACCCGCGCCCTCCCCCTTGCCGCTGCCCCGACGGCAGACGCGCCGGCGACGGAGCCGCTGCGGGCAGGTGACGCGTCGGCGCTGCGCGGGCGGGGCGTGGGTGACGCATCGGCGAGGCGCGAGTGGCGCGATGGTGGCGCGTCGCTGTGGCGGGCGTGGTGCGCCGGTGACGCGGCCGCGGCGCGCGGATGGCGCCTGGGTGATGCCCCGGCGGCGCGTGCCCGGCGCGTCGCGGCGGCGTCTGGCGCGAAACCATGCGTATCGCCACAACTTCCTCAACTTCATGCCCCCGGTACCGCCCGCGACATGGAGGGCGACGTGGACGGCGACTCGGCGGCGATTGCGTCCTGCCCCGCGCCCGCCTACTTCCCGCCCCATGCGGCTCATCATCGGCAACAAGGCCTATTCCTCCTGGTCGCTCCGCGGCTGGCTTGCGTGCCGGCAGTCGGGGCTGGTGTTCGAGGAGGTGGTCGTGCCGATGTACGACGCCGACTGGGACCGGCGACGGCAGGGGGACGAGTTCGCCCCCTCGTCGGGCAAGGTGCCGATCCTGTGGGACGGCGACGCGGTGGTGTGGGACAGCCTGGCGATCGTCGACTATCTCGCCGACAAGGTGGGCCGCGACCGCTTCTGGCCGGCCGACGAGCCCGCGCGCGCCATGGCGCGGTCGATGGCGGCCGAGATGCATTCGAGCTTCGCGGCGCTGCGCCGCGAGCATTCGATGAACATCCGCCAGTCGTTCCCGCCCCGCCGGCCGAGCGACGCGGTACTCGCCGAGCTAGCGCGGGTCATGGAGTTGTGGGCGCAGGCGCGCGCGCGATGGGGCGGGACGGGCGACTTCCTGTTCGGCGATTTCGGCGCGGCGGACATCATGTTCGCGCCGGTCTGCACGCGGATGGTCACCTATTCGCTCCCGGTCGCGCGCTTCGCGGTGCCCTATATCGAGGCGGTGCTGGCGCACCCCTTCATGCAGGACTGGATCGCGGGCGCGCAGGAGGAGGAATGGGTGATCGAGCAATACGAGCCGCCGGCGGTGACGCAGGGCTGACACCGGTGATCGACCCGGTCGTCCTCGCCCGCGACCTGCTCGCCTGCCCCAGCGTGACGCCAGCGACCGGTCGGGTGTTCGACGTCGTCGAGGCCGCGCTGGCGCCGCTCGGCTTCGCGATCGACCGGTTCGTGACGGGCGACGCGCCCGACGGCCCGGTCGAGAACATGATCGCGTGGCGCGACGGCCCCGGGCCACGTCTCGCCTTCGCCGGCCACCTCGACGTCGTGCCGCCGGGCGAGGGGTGGAGCGCCGACCCGTTCGCGCCGGCGGTCCGCGACGGGCTGCTGTACGGGCGCGGGGCGGTGGACATGAAGGGCGCGGTCGCCTGCTTCATCGCCGCCGCGGCGCGCGAGCGGGGCGCGACCGCGCTGCTGCTGACCGGCGACGAGGAGGGACCGGCGACGTTCGGCACGCCGTTGATCCTCGATCGGCTGGCGGCGCGCGGCCTGCGCCCCGATCTGTGCCTGGTCGGCGAGCCGACCTCCGCGGCGACGCTGGGCGACACGATGAAGATCGGGCGGCGCGGGTCGGTCACCATCGCGATCGACGTGCCCGGACGGCAGGGCCACGTCGCCTATCCGCACCTCGCCGACAATCCGATCACCCGGCTGGTGGCGGCGCTGGCGGCGATCGACGCGCTGGTGCTCGATGCGGGCACCGACTGGTTCCAGCCGTCGAACATCGAGGTCACGGATCTCGCGGTCGGCAATCCCGCCGCCAACGTCATCCCCGACCGGGCGAGCGCCCGCCTCTCGATCCGCTTCAACGATCGCCACCGCGGCGACGATCTGGTGGAGCGGATCGCCGCCGTCGTCCACGCCCACGCGCCGGCCGCGCGCGTCGTCGGCCGGGTGTCGGGGGAGGCGTTCCTGACGCCGCCCGGCGCCTTGTCCGCGCTGGTGGCGGAGGCGGTGCGGGCGGTCACGGGCGGGGCGCCCGAGCCGTCGACCAATGGCGGGACGTCCGACGCCCGATTTCTCGCCCGGCTGTGCCCGACGGTGGAACTCGGCCTCGTCAACGCGACCATGCACCAGACGGACGAGGCGGTCGCGGTCGCGGACCTCGACGCGCTGACCGCGATTTACGCCGGCCTCATCGCCCGGGTCGCCGCCCTGCCCTTGACGAGCGCGCCCGCCACCCCGGTCCGTTGAGCGGCGGTCCAGGCGAGGAACGCGGCCTCGTCCATCGGCGCGGCGATGCCGAAGCCCTGCACCGTGTCGCAGCCGATGACGCGCAGCATCTCCGCCTGCGCCGCGGTCTCGACGCCCTCGCCCACCGCCTCGCAGCCGAGCGCATGGACGAGCGTGATGGTCGCCTGCGCGATCCCGCGGGCGCGGGCATCCTCGACGATCGGCGCGATCAGCCGCCGGTCGAGCTTGATCCGGTCGATCGGCAGCAGGCGCAGCCGATCGGGATTGGAATAGCCCGAGCCGAACCCGTCGATCGCGATCGTCGCGCCGCCTCCCCGCAAGGCCGCCAGCGCCGCGAGCGCCTCCGCCCCGGCCTGCATCGCCAGGGTCTCGCCGATCTCGATCTCCAGCAGTCGGGGCGACGCTCCGGCGGCGGCGATCGCCGCGTCGAGCTGGGCAAAAAAGCCCGGCCGCTCGACCTGACGCCGACTGAGATTGATCGACACCCGCTCGCGGCGCCCCTGCCTGGCCCAGCGCGCGATCGTCGCCGCGGCCTCCGCGATCATCGCATCGCCGATCGGCCCGATCAGTCCGGTCGCCTCGGCGCGGTGGAGGAAGCTCGCCGGCAGCAGCACGCCCTGGGTCGGATGACGCCAGCGCAGCAACGCCTCCGCCGCGACCGGATGTCCGTCGCGCAGGCGCACCTGCGGCTGGAAGACCAGCCCGAACTCGCGCGCCGCGATCGCACGGTGCAGCTCGGTGTCCAGCCGTCCCTGATCGGCGATGATGACCGCCAGCGCATCGGTATAGACTTCGACCCGGCCGCGCCCCGCCGCCTTGGCCTGATACATCGCCGCGTCCGCCGCGTGCATCAGCTCGTGCAGCATGGTCCCGTGCGCCGGGCGCATCGCGACGCCGACCGACGCGCCGATGCCGATGATCGCGCCACCGATCTCGAACGGCTCCGCCAGCGCATCGAGCACCCCCGCCGCCAGCGCCCGCGCCGCCACGGCAGTCGTCTGCGGCACGAACAGCGTGAACTCGTCTCCGGCAAGCCGCCCCACCAGCACGTCCGCTCCGCCCTGCGCCGCGGCCGTGCGCAGCCGCACCGCCACCCTCTCCAGCAGCTGGTCCCCCGCGGCATGACCGCTGGTGTCGTTCACCGCCTTGAACCGGTCGAGGTCGACGAACAGCAGCGCGGCGACCTGATCGGGCGCCATCGCCTCCAGCCGGCGTTCCGCCTGCTGGCGGACCTGCAACCGGTTGGGCAGCCCCGTCACCGGGTCGTACATCGCGAGCTGTTCGAAACCGTCGATGTTCGCGCGCAGCCGGCGGAATAGCACCTCCATCGCGCGGGCCAGCGGTGGCAGGACGCGGCCGATCTCGGGCGGCATCGGCCCATCGAGGTCACCCTCCGCAGCTTGGGCCAGGCGCGCGATCGCACGGTCCATCGCGGTGGCGGTGGAGGAGATCGCCCGTTCGGCGGAAGCCCAACTGAACGCTCCGCACACGATCGCGGGGATCAGCGCGCGGCCGATGTTGCCGGCGGTCAACGCCGGCGCGGTGACCAGGAACGCCAGGAAGAAGGCGACGCCGCCAGCACACAGCGCAAATGCCACCGCGCGGCTCTTGAGCGTCGTGTGCGTCATGATGATGGGTCGTCGGCTCCCGAGGCACGGCACGATGCCGGCTGGCCGCCGTGTCTGACCCATTACGGGTTAAGATTTCGCGCGAGCTCCCGGGCGCCTCAGCACGAGGTAGAGCGCACCGGCGCCGCCATGCCGGGGATGTGCGCCGCGAACCGCCGCGATCGCGCCCGCATGACGCGAGGCGGCGAGCCAATCCGCCACCGCCGCTCGGATCGCGCCGCGCGCATGCGGCCGCTCGCTCTCGGCCCGCGGCGGCCGGCCCGTCACGAGCAACAGCACCCGGTCGCCGCGGCCGATCGCGCGCTCCAGCCCCGCGTCGAGCAGCGAATGCGCGGAATGGAGCGTGTGGCCATGCAGGTCCAGCGTCGAATCGGGGATCACCGCGCCCCGTGCGATCTGCCGATCCCAACTGCCGTCCAGCGTCACGCCCGGACGCGGCGGCACCGGCACCGACACCGGCACCGGCACCGGCACCGGGCGCGCCGGCCGGACCGGCCTCGTCGACGCACGAGTGACGGGGGTTGCGACGGCGACGGGAGCCTGGACGGGCCGCGGAACCGGGGGACGGGACACGAGCCCCCGCAGCGGCCGTACGCTCGCCATCACGCGCGCCCAGAGCGCGGCCTCATCCTTATCGAGGCGCCGCTCCGCCATCGCCGCTCCCCTCGGAAGGCCCCGATGCGCCCGCTCGCGCGAGCGTTCCGATCGGCAGCAGCAGGAACGCGGTACCATGCGCGCTCATGCCGCCCGCGATCGCCGCCGCCTCGTCCCCCGAGCCCCAGAAGGTGTCGAAGCGATTCGCGCCCTTGATCGCGCCGCCGGTGTCCTGCGCGATCCACAGCCGGCTGGCATCGGTGCGGTCCATCGACAGGAAGACGGGCGCGCCCAGCGGCACGAACCGGGGATCCACCGCCGCGCTGACCCCGCCGATGACGGGCAGACCGAGCGAGCCGACCGGATCGCCCGACAACGTCCGGAAGAACACGAAGCTGCGGTTCTCGTCCATGATCGCCCGCCCCTCGTCGGGATGATCGTGGAGGTACCGGACGATCCCCTGCATGCTCGACTGACCGGGCGCCAGCAGGCCGCGGGCCTTCATCAGCGCGCCGATGCCGGTGTAGTCGCGCCCGTTCTGCGTGTCATAGCCGATCCGCATCAGCGTCCCGTCGGTGAGCCGCAGCAGCCCCGACCCCTGCACCTGGAGAAAGAACAGCTCCACCGGATCCGCCGCCCAGGCGAGCACGCGAGCACGCCCGTCGATCGCACCGGCCTCGATCGCGCTGCGATCGTAATAAGGCACGAGCGCAGTCCCGTTCACGCGACCCCTGATCTTCTTGCCCTTCAGCGCATCCGAGAACTGGCCGAGGTCGACGTCGACGAGGTCCGTCGGCCTGGCGTAGATGGGTGTATCGTACCCTGCCCCTCGCCGAAGCGCGGCCGCGATCTCCGGGATGTAGTAACCGGTCGCATAGGCGCGTCCATCGCCGACCTGCGCCGCCTCGAACCAGCGCGCGAAGAAGGCGGCGGCATCCACGGGACCGGTCCGGGCCGCCTCGTCGCACGCCGGTTGCCAATCGGCGGGGCGGGTGAGCCCGGTCGCGTCGACGCGGCGGACGAGCGAGGGGCAGCTCGATCGGAACGACGCCAGAGCGGCGGCGGCACCGGCCGCGGTCATCGGCAGGCTGGCCACCGCAGGCCCCGCGACGATCCCGGCCCGAGCCGCTGTCGACGCACCCGGCACCGTGACGTTGGGCTGGGGCGAGATGGGGACGGAGGCGATCGGTTGACGCGCCCTTCCGAATTCAGGCTGCACCACGGTCGGCCGGTATCGCTCGCGAACCGTTCGCTCGGGCGCGGCACCCGCTTCTCCCGGTGGAACGATGCGTCCGCCACAAGCCGCCAAGCACGACAGGGCAGCGAGCGATACCCAGCGCGCCAATCGCCTCACGAGCGGACTCACGCCTCGTCGGTGTCGGCGAGCTTCCAGTTCGGATCGTTGCTCTTCAACGTGCGGGCGAACGTCCAAAGATCGTGCGTCTCGACCGCATCGGTGATCGACCCGGCGATGACGTTGCCCTCGTCGTCGCGCGTCACCGCGGCGATGTCGGCATCGAACCGCACGGTGACCCTCGCATCGCGGCCGGAGAGTGCCGCATCAACGATCAGCACCCGCTCGATCGAAACCAGGCGATTGTCGAGCCGGTGGCCCGCGGTATCCCGCGCCGCAATCGCCGCCGCGAATGCCGACTGCACGTCGGGCTCGACCAGCCAGGCGAGCTGGTCGACGTCGCCCTTCCAAAACGCCTCGAGCACCATGCGATAGGCGGACTGGGCTCCCCCGACGAACTGGCCGACATCGAACCCCGGCTCCACCGCGACGATCGCGCGCAAGCCAGGCTCGGCCGCTGCCTCAATCGGACGGGTGACCGGCTCGCGCGCTTCGGGAACCGCATCGGCGCGCCGCGGCACTAGGGGGAGCACAGCCGTCGCATCCGCCGCCTTGGGCAGCGGTTGTTGCTCGTGGCCCGTGCGCTTGCCGAGAACGGCATAGAGACGAAGACCCGCGAAGATCGCCAGCATCAATAGGAAGACGACGTAGGGCACGAGGCCTCCGCGACAGGAACGATGACCAGACTACATAAGCGCAACGCGCCGGCATTTCAAACGACGCACACCGGCAGAACGATCCGCTCCCTGCGCCCATGATTGAAACGCACGGTCGCCCCTGCTAGGCGCGCGCCTCGTCCGGCCGGTCACGCGTCCGGCCCGCTTTCCGGCATTTCACGAAGGATCGTCCCATGGCTGACGAGGTTTTCTCCCCCGCGACCGACGCCGCCGGTTTCGACGCCGGCACCGGCGACGACACGGCTCCCGCCGTCGGGCTGATCTCGCAATATGTGAAGGACCTGTCGTTCGAGAACCCCAACGCGCCCGGCATCTTCCAGAACCAGACCCCGCCCGCGATCGACGTGCAGTTCAACATCGGTGCCGCGCAGGTCGGTGAAGAGGTCCACGAGGTCTCGCTGAAGGTCGAGATCCGCGCGGAGGCCGAGGGCACCGTCGCGTTCATCGTCGACCTGACGTACGCCGGGCTGTTCGGCTTCCGCAACATTCCGGCCGAGCAGATCCAGCCCTATCTGCTGACCGAAGGCCCGCGCCTGATCTTCCCGTTCGCGCGCCGCGTCGTCGCCGACACGATCCGCGACGGCGGCTTCCCGCCGCTGCTGCTCGAGCCGATCGACTTCAACCAGCTGTTCATGCAGCA
>JBPBQW010000015.1:0-8166 GCA_050955125.1 Janthinobacterium lividum | reverse complement strand
CGGCCGCCGGGTTCAGCCGTCCGAGACCCCAGGTCAGGGCGCCGGCGTAGCATAGCCACGCGAGATACGGGACCATCAGCCACGCCGCCGACCGCCTGATCCGCCCGAACAGCACCGTGGCGACGATCGCGACCACCAGGATCGCGCCGATCAGCAACGTCGCCGCGCCGATCCGATGCGCGCCGAAGAACAGCGGCGTCCAGGCGAGGTTGAGCGCGAACTGCACGGCGAACGCCAGCACCGCCACGCCGCGCCCGTGCGCGCCGCGCGCGTTGAGGACGATCGCCAGCGCCAGCCCCATCGCGGCGTAGAGCAGGCTCCAGGCCACCGGGAACAGCCAGCCCGGCGGCGTGCCCGCCGGCTTGGTCAGCGCGACATACCAGCCATTCTGGTCGCCCGCCGGCACGCTGCGTCCCGACAGGAAGCCCAGGAGCAGAAGGAGCGGCACCGTCACGCAAGCCCAGCGAAGGAGCGACATCTGCAGCTGGCGTCTGGAAGCGATTGCGGTCACGCGAAGTCCCTTAGCTGCGATCATGCCTCCCGTCTCGCAGCAACGAGGTAAATGGCCGACGGCATGGAACCGTTCCGGGTGCGATCCACCGATGACGAGCGGGTCGCGATAGCCGCAGCGGATCAGGCCGGTCGCCGCCGCGCGGCCAGCAGGAACTCGACGTTGCCTTCGGGACCGGTGATCGGACTGCGCTCGACTCCTTCGACCTGCCAGCCCTGCCCTTCGAACCAGGCGCGGGCGTCGGCGCAGACCCGGTCGTGGACGGCGGGATCGCGCACCACGCCACCCTTGCCGACCTCCGCACGGCCGGCCTCGAACTGTGGCTTGACGAGGACGAGCGCCCGCGCGGTGGGCGCCGCGAACGACAGCGGTCGCTCCAGCACCTTGGCGAGCGCGATGAAGCTGGCGTCGCAGACGATCAGGTCGACGGGCTCGGGTATATGCGCGTCGGTCAGGATGCGCGCGCTGGTCTGTTCGTGGACGACGACCCGCGGGTCCTGGCGCAGGCTCCACGCGAGCTGGTTGGTGCCGCTGTCCACCGCATGGACCCGCGCCGCGCCGCGTTGCAGCAGGACGTCGGTGAAACCGCCGGTGGACGACCCGACGTCGATCGCGACGGCGCCGGTCACGTCCCAGCCGATGTGCGCGAGGCCGTGGTCGAGCTTGATCCCGCCCCGCGACACCCAGGGATGGTCACGCCCGCGCACATCGATCGCGGCATCGCCCGCGACCTGCTCGCCCGGCTTGGCGACCTTTCGCTCTCCGACGAACACCAGCCCCGCCATGACGAGCGCCTGCGCCCGCGTCCGCGACTCGACGAGCCCGCGCTCGACGAGGAGCTGATCGATGCGGAGTTTAACCATTAAGTCGCCAAAGGACGAGAACCAAGATCGCCTACGCGTTGCTTGATCTGCAGCTGAATTACCTCAGCTTCAGCCTGGGCCTCGAACATCAATGCTTCGATCACTTCGAGCTTCGACCAATAGGAAGTCCAGAGCTCGCGCCCAACTAATCGCTCGAAGTCGATACACTGTACGTTGCCTCGAGCCTCAAACGCATCCAGGGCAGCTATCCTATCTCCTACATCAACTATGCCCCGGGTCGTGGGCGAGCGCTTTGCCGAGCCCAGCATCCAAACCTTCCAGTCCGAACCACCCTTGGACTGATTACAAGGTCCGCAGGCGGGGACGATATTGCACGCCTCATTGATGTAGCCAGACGGACGCTTTCGCTGAACCAGAGGTCGAAGATGATCCCAATCAGTCGAACGATCACCGCAATATACACATTGCAAAACGACTGATTCTTGTCCTCGCATACGCCGCGAGTTGCCAGTTTCGGGGGACGATGCCAAATCATTCGGCAGGATGGCTTGTACGAAGCCATTCGTTACAGACGAGGCTCGACTGGTGATCGTAAGGGGCTTTCGAGCCTTCACTCGCTACGCCCGCGCGCCCTCCGTCACGCCTGCGCTGTTGTGGCGTAGGGCGGTCAGGACGGTGTCGACGATGTGCGCCGCGTCCAGCCCGGCCTCGGCATATTGCTTGTCGGGCGCGTTCTGATCCTGGAACAGGTCGGGCAGTCGCATCGTGCGCAGTTTCAGGCCGCCGTCGATCAGCCCCTCGTCGCTCGCCAGCGTCAGGACATGCGCGCCCAGACCGCCGATCGCATTCTCCTCGATCGTCACCGCGACCTCGTGACTGGTCAGCAGGCGGCGGATCAGCGCCTCGTCGAGCGGCTTGGCGAAGCGCAGGTCGGCGACGGTGGTGCTCAGCCCCTTGGCCTCGAGCTGGTCGGCGGCCTTCAGCGCCTCCTCCAGCCGGGTGCCGAGCGACAGGATCGCCACCTTCTTGCCGTCGCGCACGACGCGCCCGCGGCCGATCTCCAGCCGCTCGGGCACCGCCGGCAGCGCGACGCCGGTGCCGTTGCCGCGCGGATAGCGGACCGCGATCGGCCCCGAATCATGCAACACGCAGGTGTGCGTCATGTGGACGAGTTCCGCCTCGTCCGCCGCCGCCATCACGACGAAATTGGGCAGCGTGGCGAGATAGGTGACGTCGAACGACCCGGCGTGCGTCGCGCCGTCCGCGCCCACCAGCCCGGCGCGGTCGATCGCGAAGCGGACGGGCAGGTTCTGGATCGCCACGTCGTGCACGACCTGATCGTACGCGCGCTGCAGGAACGTCGAATAGATCGCGCAGAACGGCCGCATGCCCTGCGCGGCGAGTCCCGCGGCGAAGGTCACGGCGTGCTGCTCGGCGATGCCGGTATCGAAGAACCGGTCGGGATAGGCTTTGGCGAAGCCGTCCAGGCCCGTGCCCGACGGCATCGCCGCCGTGATCGCGCAGATGCGATCGTCGGTCGCCGCCTCGCGCACCAGCGCGGCGCCGAACACGTTCTGATACTGCGGCGGTCCCGGCGGCGCCTTGGTCTGGGTGCCGGTGACCACGTCGAACTTCTGGACGCCGTGATATTTGTCCGCCGCGGCCTCGGCCGGGGCATAGCCCTTGCCCTTCTTGGTCACGACGTGGACCAGGATCGGGCCTTCCTCGGCATCGCGGACGTTCTCCAGCACCGGGATCAGATGCTCGAGGTTGTGACCGTCGATCGGGCCGACGTAATAGAAGCCCAGCTCCTCGAACAGCGTGCCGCCCATCGTCATGCCGCGGGCGAACTCGTCGGTCTTGCGTGCGGCGTCCGCGAACGGGCGCGGCAGTTTCTTGGCGATCCGCTTCAGCATCTCGCGCAGTCCCAGGAACTCTCGGCTGGTGACGATGCGGGACAGATACGCCGACAGCCCGCCGACGGGCGGCGCGATCGACATGTCGTTGTCGTTCAGGATCACGACCAGCCGGTTGCCGGCCTGTTCGGCGTTGTTCATCGCCTCGTACGCCATGCCGGCGCTCATCGCGCCGTCGCCGATCACCGCGATGCCCTTGCCCGGCTTGCCCGCGAGCTTGTTGGCGATCGCGAAGCCGAGCGCGGCGGAGATCGACGTCGACGAGTGCGCCGCGCCGAACGGATCATACTCGCTCTCGCTCCGCTTGGTGAAGCCGGACAGGCCGCCGCCCTGGCGCAAGGTGCGGATGCGGTCACGCCGCCCCGTCAGGATCTTGTGCGGATAGCATTGGTGGCCGACGTCCCAGACCAGCCGGTCGTCGGGCGTGTCGAAGACGTAGTGGATCGCGGTCGTCAGCTCGACGACGCCCAGCCCGGAGCCGAGGTGCCCGCCGGTGGTGCCGACGGCGGAGATCACCTCCTGGCGCAGTTCGTCGGCCAGCTGGCGCAACTGATCGGGTTCGAGTCGGCGCAGGTCGGCGGGAACGGAAACCGTGTCGAGCAGCGGGGTTGCGGGAAGATCGGCCATCGGCGGCACTTAACCGACCCGATACCCGGTGTCGATTGGTACGATGGCGCCACGCGTCGATCCGGTCGCGCGACCTGGCCGGCGCCGACCGCGACGCCGGGCGCCGGCGCCCATTTCGTCCAACCGCAGCGCGCGGCACATACGCGCGATTCCATAACCGGCGTTTATTGGAAACCGGCGCCGGACGGCGTAAACAGGTCCATGCTCCAGGTAAGTCGGACCTTCGTCACCACCGCGCGGCCCGCGCTGCTCGCACGCTGGCTCTACGTCGTCGCGGCGCTGATCGTGGCGATGGTCGTCGTCGGCGGGATCACCCGGCTGACCGAGTCGGGCCTGTCGATGACGACGTGGCAGCCGCTGACCGGCGCGATCCCGCCGATCACCGACGCGCAGTGGCAGGCCGAGTTCGCCAACTACCGCCGGATCCCGCAATATGCCCAACTGAACGCGGGCATGACACTTGCGGGCTTCAAGGCGATCTTCTTCTGGGAGTATCTGCACCGGCTGATGGCGCGCGTCGTCGTGACCGCGCTCGTGCTGCCGTTGATCTGGTTCGCCGTCCGGCGCCGCATACCGGCGGGCTATGGGTTGCGCTTCGCGGCGCTGGTCGCGCTGCTGGCGTTGCAGGCGACGGTGGGCTGGTGGATGGTCGCTTCGGGCCTCGAGTATCGGACCGAGGTGAGCCACCTTCGGCTCGCCACCCACCTGCTGCTGGCACTATTCACGCTGGGGGGCACGGTGTGGACCGCGCTCGATCTGGCGGCACTCTCGCGCGGGCCGCTGTCGGCGCCGGCTCGGCTGCGCTGGGGCACGGCGGCGGCGATCGCGCTGTTGTTCCTTCAGCTGGCTTACGGTGCCTTCACCGCGGGGTTGCGCGCCGGCTATGCTTTCTCCAGCTGGCCGCTCATGGGCGACCGGCTGTTCCCCGATGGCGTGCCGATGGTGGCGCCGATCTGGCGCAATGCGATCGACAATCCGATCGTCGTGCAGTTCATCCACCGCTGGCTGGCGTTCGCGGTCGCGGGTGCCCTCGCGTGGCTGGCGTGGCGATCGTTCCGGGTCGGCGCCGCCCGGCCCGCGCGGGCGGTGGTGCTGCTGGTATTCGTCCAGATCGGGCTCGGCATCTCGACGCTCATGTCCGGCGTCGCGATTCCGATCGCCGTCGCGCACCAGGCGAACGCGGCGCTGCTCGTCATCGCGGCGACCTGCGCCGCGCACGCGATCGGCCGCCGGACCGCCTGAGCGGGGCTCGAAACCTTGGCCGGTATCCCGGTACCCGCCTGCAATCCGGCGGTTTGATTGACTTTCGGGCGACGGTGCAGCATCGGGCCGGCAAGCGTCGTCCCGGATCGGGGTGGCGTCCCGTATTCCAGCACGAGGTCCAACGCCCATGAAGGCGCTCATGAAGACCACCAAGGCGGCAAAGCCGCACGAGGTGGAGAAGAAATGGCATATCGTCGACGCGGACGGCCTGGTCGTCGGTCGCGCGGCGACGCTGATCGCCAACGTCCTGCGCGGCAAGCACAAGACCAGCTTCACCCCGCATGTCGATTGCGGCGACAACGTCGTCGTCATCAACGCCGACAAGATCCGCTTCACGTCCAACAAGGCCGAGAAGAAGATCTATTACAAGCACACCGGGTACGCCGGCGGCATCAAGGGCGTGACCGCGGCCAAGGTGCTGGACGGCCGCTTTCCCGAGCGCGTCCTGGAAAAGGCCGTGGAGCGGATGATCCCGCGCGGCCCGCTGGGCCGTCAGCAGATGCGCAACCTTCGCATCTTCAAGGGCACGGAGCACGACCATGAGGCGCAGCAGCCGCAGGTCCTCGACATCGCGGGCATGAACCGCAAGAACAAGGTGGGCGCCTAAATGTCCGATAATCGCCAGTCCCTGTCCGACCTCGGCGCCGCGCTCAACCAGCAGCGCGATGCCGTCGTCGCCCAGTCCGATGCGTCGGCCGACGCCTATATGGAAGGCCAGATCGAGGCTCCGGTACAGCGCGCGCCGCTGCGCGAGCAGGAACTCGACAAGCAGGGCCGCGCCTATGCCACGGGTCGCCGCAAGGATGCGGTCGCCCGCGTCTGGTTGAAGCCGGGCAGCGGCAAGATCACGGTCAACGGCCGTGACAGCCAGGTCTATTTCGCGCGCCCGACGCTGCGCCTCGTCATCAACCAGGTGTTCGGCATCACCGAGCGCGAGGGCCAGTACGACGTGATCTGCACCGTCAAGGGCGGCGGTCTGTCGGGCCAGGCGGGCGCGGTGAAGCACGGCATCAGCCAGGCGATCACCAAGTACGAGCCGATCCTGCGCGCGCCCGTCAAGGCCGCCGGGTTCCTGACCCGCGACAGCCGCACCGTGGAGCGCAAGAAGTACGGCCGCGCCAAGGCCCGCCGCAGCTTCCAGTTCTCCAAGCGCTGATGCGGCCTGGAACAGCGAGGCTGTTCCGGGACTCGCGCAGCGCCGGCCGACGGAGGCGCCTGCGCTTCCGTTCGACGTCATGGACTTGCTCCATGGCATCCGGCTGCGGGGCATGACACGAGGGCGGTCCGGCGACGGGCCGCCCTTCCTGCATCCACCGCCGTCGCGATGAAATCGCCGTCACTTCACGCCCCCCGCTTGAACCCGTGGCGAGCCATCCGATCTTCGTCTCCGTTCCCCTGATGGAGCCGAACCGATGACCCCCGACGAACGCACGCTGCTCTCCTCGTTCCTGCGCGACCTGTCCGCCGCGCGCGGCATGGCCAAGGACCCGGAGGCGGACGGCATGATCCGGGACGCGCTCTCCGCCAATCCCGACGCGGCCTATGCACTGGTGCAGCATGCGATCGTCGCGGATCAGTCGCTGCACGTGGCGCAGGCGCGGATCGCGCAACTTGAGGAGGCGACCCGCGCCGCCTCGTCCGCCGCCGGCGCCCCCTCGACGCGCTTCCTGCCGCAGTCGAACGGCCCCTGGGGGGCGCCCAACAACGACGCCGCCTACGCACCCCCGCCCGCCGAGCAGCGGCCCGGCATCTTCTCGGGTGGCGGCGGCCTCGGCAGCTTCCTGCGCACCGCCGGGACGACGGCGGCGGGCGTCGCGGGTGGCGAGATGCTGTTCAACGGGCTGTCGGGCCTGTTCGGGGGGCATCACGGTGGCGGTGGCTTCCTGGGCGGTAGCCAGGGCTTCATGGGCGGCGGCGAAGAGAACGTCGTCATCAACAACTATGGCGACGACGACGGCGGCTTCGACGACGGCAACGGGGGCAACGGGGGCAACTGGTGAGGCGCTAGACGCGGACGACGGTGCCGATCCGCGCCGCTTCGGCGCGGTCGTGCGTCACCATCAGGATCGGCAGGTGCATCGCGTCCCGCACCTTTTCGATCGCGCGCAACACGTCCTCGCGGCGGGCGTCGTCCAGGCTTGCGGTCGGCTCGTCGAGCAGCAGGAACGCCGGATCGCTGAGCAGCGCGCGCGCGATTGCCACCCGCCGCGCCTCGCCGCCGGAAAGCGCGCGGGGCCAACGGTCGAGCAGCGCCTCGATGCCGAGCATCGCCGAAATCGGGCCGAGTGCCGCGTTCCGGCCGGCGCCGTAGCGCAGGTTCGCCGCCACCGTCAGATGCGGGAACAGCCGTGCCTCCTGGAAGACGACGCCCGCGCGGCGGTCGCGCGCGGGCACGTCGACGCGTCGGTCGGCGTCGAACAACACCCGGCCACCGACCCGGACGTGACCGCGATCGGGACGCAGCAGTCCCGCGACCATCATCAGCACGCTCGTCTTGCCCGCGCCGGACGGCCCGAACAGCACGGTCGCACCACCCGCCGACGCGAAGGTCGCGCCGACGAGGCGGTCGCCGCGGCGTAGCGTCACGTCGACGTCGAACGTCGCGTCAGACGACATGGACGCCCCGCCCCACCCGCCGCGCCAGCGCCTCCGACGCGACGAGCGCGACGAGGCTGATCGCGACCGAGATCGCCGCCAGCCGCCAGACGATGTGATCGCCGCCCGGTTGCTGGAGCGCGGCATAGATGGCGAGCGGCAGCGTCTCGGTCTGCCCCGGGACGTCGGACACGAAGGTGATGGTCGCGCCGAACTCACCGAGGGCGCGCGCGAAGCCCAGCACGATGCCCGCCAGCACGCCGGGCGCCGCGAGCGGCAGGGTGATCGTCCGGAACACGCGCGCGCGCCCCGCGCCCAGCGTCGCCGCCGCCTGCTCCAGCCGCCGGTCGACGCCCTCGATCGACAACCGCATCGCGCGCACCATCAGCGGCAGCGCCATGACTCCGGCGGCGATCGCCGCCCCCGTCCA
>JBPBQW010000014.1:0-9057 GCA_050955125.1 Janthinobacterium lividum | reverse complement strand
GGCGAGGACCGGTCCGAGCGGGGCACGAACGGGCCACGGCCCAGAGCCGGCGTCCATCGGTCGACTTGGTACATACCCGCCACCGCCTCCGGGGCGATGAGCGAAGCGCGCGGAGCTGCCCTGTCATGACGGATTCGGAGATGTCGCTCGACCGACGGCATCCATGGATCGTCGCCTCCGCCACAGGCGTTCGATCGGCTTGCGCGACCGGTCACCGGCACTGGCCGGCTCAGAACGGTACGAGAGCTGCAAGATGTGGCGGAGAGGGTGGGATTCGAACCCACGGTACCCGCGAGGGCACAACGGTTTTCGAGACCGTCCCAATCGACCACTCTGGCACCTCTCCGCGAGGTAACCGGCATCACCGTCACGAGGACGGAACGACGGTTCGGATCGAAGGCGCGCGCTTAGACCAAGGTGTCGCGGGGCACAAGCGGGGAGCGATCCGGACGGCACGGCTTGTGCCATGCCGGGCATCGACTAGATAGGATCGATGGTCCCTCGCCTCGCCTCTTCGAATACCGCAACGTCGGCCCCGTCCGTCAGCCATGCCGATTTCGCGATCGGCGACATCGTGCGGCATCGCCTGCTCGATTTCCGCGGCGTGATCTTCGACGTCGATCCGGTGTTCGCCAACTCGGACGAATGGTACGACGCGATCCCGGAGGATCTGCGGCCGCGGAAGGACCAGCCTTTCTATCACCTGCTCGCCGAGAATGCGGAGGCCAGCTACATCGCTTATGTCAGCCAGCAGAACCTGCTCGCCGACGATACGGACGAGCCGGTTGAGCATCCGGCCATCCCGGGCCTGTTCAAGGCGTTCGCGGACGGCCGTTACGAACTGCGGCGCGAGCACCGCCACTGACCGCATCCGGGCCGCGCTGGGCGCGACCCGGACCTGGTCGTCGTTCAGAACTTGAACGCGAGTCGGCCGTAGTAATAGCCGCCGTTGATCCCGTAGGGCGAGATGCTCAACGGCGCATCGTACACGTTGCCCGCGTTGGAGATGGTCGGCGCGGCCGTCCCGTTAGGGATGAGGACATAGGCCGGCGGCTTCTTGTTGGTGAGGTTGTTGGCACCGAACGAGAACGTCACCTGCCGCGTCAGTTTAACCCCGACTTCCAGGTCGGTGATCGCCGAGAAGCCGACGGTGCTGCGATAATACGTCCCCCCGTTCGGGCTGTATAACGCCGAGGTCGAGCCATAGAAGTTCTCGCGGACCAGCAGGGTGATGGCGTTGTAGGTATAGAAGCCCTGGGTGACGATTTTCACGCGGGGCGAGCCGGTGGTGAGCAGGCTCTGGGTCGTCTGGTCGAAGAGCGCCGCGCCGGGAAGCGCCGCGGGTGCGGCGTTGATCCTCGTCAGCCTGGTCTGGTTGTAGTTGCCCGACACGCTGAGCGTCAGATTGCCGAGGTCAGTGAACGACAGGTCGTAGCTTGCGGTCGCATCGATGCCGCGGGTGCGGGTGTCGCCGCCGTTGGTGAACACGCTGACGCCAGTCTGCGTCACCGTGGGATCGAGGATGTTGCCGTTGGCGACGATCGCCTGCGTCACCAGCGGATAGTTGGTCGCGCCGCCCGAGCCGTAGAGCGTGCCGGTGCCCAGGATCCGGTCGGTGATCTTCACCTGATAGGCGTCGATCGTGACCGCGAGCTTGGGCAGCGGGCGGAACACGACGCCGCCGCTGAGCGAGAACGACTTTTCGGGCTTGAGGTTGGTGAAACCCAGCAGCTTGGCCGCCGCGGAGTTGGCGGGCAGCTGCACGGTCGCGGACGTCGGGGACACGTTGGTCGCGGAATAGAACTCCTCGGCCAGCGTCGGCGCGCGGAAGCCCGAATCGACCGTACCGCGGATCGCGAACGCGGGCGTGATGTCGTAGCGCGCGTTCGCCTTGCCGATCACCCGGCTGCCGAAATCGGAATAATGCTCGTAGCGGCCGGCGAGATCGACCTTGAGCTTGTCCATCACCGTCGTCGCGAGGTCGATGTACGCCGCCTCGTTGTCGCGGCGGTGGAAGCCGGCGTCGGTCGGCCGGAAGCCGGGATAGGACTGACCGCCCTCCTTGTAGATCGACGCCGCGTCGCCCGAGCCGATCTGGTACGTGTTGCGGCGATACTCGCCGCCGAACGCGACGTTGAGCATCGACGTCGTGCCGATGTCGACCGGCTTGGAGAAGTCGGCGTTGCCGGTGAACTCGGTGGCGCGGAAGAACCCGTCGTAGAAGTTGCGCGGCGTCGCGTGCGTGTCGATGAACAGCGCGCGGTTGGCGGAGTCCACCGTCTCGATCACGTTCTTGTCGGCCCCATAGGTGCTGCTGATGTCGTAACCGAAGCCGCCGATGTCGCCCTTGGCGCCGCCGGTGAAGCTGTAATCGCTTTCCTTGATCTTCTCGCGCGGGTTGAAGCCCTGCGGCGCCAGGATCAGTTCACCGGGCGTGGTCAGGCTGCCCGCCACGCCGAGCACGGGGGAGGCGATGACCCGGTCCGGCACCCGGTAGTTCTCGTACGCGCTCGCGACGCGGCGGCTGTACGATCCGAAGCTGTACGCCTTGATCCCGCCGAAATCGTAGCCGGTATTGTACTGGACGTTGGTGAGATAGGATTGCGCGTTGCCGTTGATCTTGTTGACGTCGGGATAGCCCGGAATTGCGCGGTACAGCGCCGTCTGCGCGGCCGTCAGCGTCGGCAGCAGCGAGCCGTCGGGTGCGGAAAGCCGGCGGTCGATGCCGCCGATCTGGGTGAAGTCATTGTACCGGTAGAAGCCGGTCAGGTCGAAATACCCCGCCTCGCCGATCTTGAGGCCGATGTGCGCGGTTCCGGCATAGGTCTCGCCGCCGGTGTTGTAATATTGGCCGGCGGTCGCATTGCCGTCGATGCCCGATGTGTCGTCCTTCAGGATGATGTTGATGACGCCCGCGATCGCGTCCGATCCGTATTGCGCGGCGGCGCCGTCCTCCAGCACCTCGATCCGCTGGATCGACTGGGGCGAGATCAAGTCGAGGTCGGGAGCGGCCGATCCCTGGTACGGCCCGGCCAGAACGTGGAGGTTGGCGGTGCCGTGACGCCGCTTGCCGTTCACGAGCACCAGCGTCTGGTTGGGGCTGAGCCCGCGCAGTCGGGCCGACAGGGTGAGGTTGGCGGTATCGCCGCCGAACGATTCGGCGGTGAACGACGGGATCAGCTGCGCCAGCTGCTGGTTGAGGTTTGGCTGGCCGACATGGCTCAGCGTCTCGGCGTTGAGCACCTTGATCGGCGTCGCGCTTTCGGCCGCGGTGATGCCACCGGCGCGGGTCCCGGTCACGATGATGTCGTCGTCGGTCGTTCCGGCCGTCGAGTTCTGGCCGCTGCCGGTGCCATCGCCCGAGCCGAGCCGCGTGCCCGTCCCGCCCGCCGGCACGGCCTGTGGCGCGCTCGCGGCGGCCCCACCCGCCACGACTTGCGCATGCGCCGGCACCGCCAGCAGGACGGCCGCAATCGCGGCGGCCGAAGTCGACATCTTGATCATCTGAAGTGCTCCCCGTCATTAAGGCGCACTTTCAGAGCATCGCTCTCCCCGAACGTTGATCCGCCTGCGGAGATGCCGGTCGCCGGATTGTTCCGGTCGGGTCCGACAGCTGTTTTGTCATGGGTACGAACGGCACGAAGGCGTCGCCGGACGGATGCCGGATCGGCTCTCCCGCGACGAAACCCGCGGCCCGATAGAAGGCCAGCCCGGGAAGCGTCGCCATGAGAGCGAGCCGGCGAAACCCCGCCGCGCCCGCCGCGGCCTCGCTCGCCGCCAGCAGCGCGGTCGCGACGCCCGTGCGCGCGTGTGCGGGATCGACGAACATCGCCCGGATCCGCGCCGCGTCGGTGGCCGGGTCGAGCGCGGCATCCTCCCGCCCCGCGAAGCGATCGCCGCCGAACAGTGTCCGGCGCTGGCTCCAGCCGCCGCAGCCCACCACGACGCCGGCGCGCTCGGCGACGAAGTAGGTCCCATCCTCGACCAACCTCGTGTCGACGCCGAAGATGTCCCGGATCGCCGCGTCGAGTTCACCCGGTGCATAGTGGCCCGCGTTGAGCCCCGATGCCGAGCGCTCGATCAGCGCCTGCATCTTCGGCACGTCGGCGATGCAGGCGACGCGAAGGGAGACCGGGGCGCCGTGCGCCTGCGCCTCCCCCTCCCGTCGCTCGACCACCGTGTCCGCCTGCACCCCGGTACCGTCCCTTCGATCCGGCGGCACGTGCCGCCGTCCGTCACGGCTTCGTCAGACCGACCGCCGTCGAGCAACAAGACGCCACAGCACCGACCGTCACGCAATTGAAACTTTCGTGGACTACTCGTTCCGCTTTCCTAATGTGATATTTTCGCCGCAACGCAGCAGAGTTGCTGTCGCGATGGCCCGGCGCGGATGCGGCGAGCTGCCCGGTTGACACGAGGCGGCGCGCCGACTAGCTGGCCTCTCCTCCCGACGGGCTCCGGCCCGAGCGGGCGCCATTGTTCGGGAAGTGAAGACAAGCCATGTTCGCAGTCGTGCGCACGGGCGGCAAGCAATATCGCGTCGCCGCCGGAGACAAGATCGTCGTTGACACCATGGAGGGCGATGCCGGCTCCACGGTCACGTTGGGCGACGTGCTGCTCGCGGGCGAGGGGTCGGAGCTTCACTCGGTCGAGGGTCTCACGGTCGCCGCAGAGATCATCGCGCACGCGCGTGGCGAGAAGGTCATCGTGTTCAAGAAGCGGCGCCGCCATAACTACCGCCGCCGCAACGGTCATCGTCAGAACCACACGATCCTGAAGATCGTGTCGGTCGGCGCCCAGGCGTAAGGAGCTAGACGCACATGGCACATAAGAAGGCAGGCGGCTCGTCGCGCAACGGTCGCGACTCCGCGGGACGCCGGCTCGGCGTGAAGAAGTTCGGCGGCCAGGAAGCGGTCGCGGGCAACATCCTCGTGCGTCAGCGCGGCACGAGGTTCTACCCCGGCCGCAACGTCGGCATCGGCAAGGACCATACGCTGTTCGCGCTCGTCGACGGCCGGGTGCTGTTCCACGAGGGCAAGCTTGGCCGCAAGTTCTGTTCGGTCGAGATGCCGACTGCCGACGTGCAGGCGATCGCAGCCGAATAACGGGCGTCCATCCGGGCCGCCCACCAGGGTGACCCGGGTACCGCGACGGTACCGAACCAAAGGGAGCAGGGTCACCCCGGCTCCCTTTTTCATGTCTCCCTCCCGCCCTGTCGCCGTCACGTCATCACCGCGTGACAGCGCACCGACGAGGAGAGCCCGTGATGTTCGCGTTGACGTCCCGACTGTTGCTGCGGCCCGGCTGGCCGGAAGATGCGCCGATGCTGGCACGCGCGATCGCGCACGAGCCCGTCGCGCGCATGACGTCGCGCGTGCCCTGGCCATACGGGCTGGCGGACGCGGAGGCGTTCCTCGCCCGCCCCCACGACCCCCTGTTTCCCGAATGCCTCGTCTTCGAGCGGTCGGCATCGGTCCCGCGGCTGATCGGCGGCGTCGGCGTGTACGCCGGCGGGGAGACGCATGAGCTCGGCTATTGGATCACGCCGTCGGCTTGGGGCCGCGGCTTTGCGACCGAGGCTGCGAGGGCAATGGTGGATCACGTCCGCCACGGCTTGGCGGCAGCACGCGTCGAGGCCCGGCATTTCGTCGACAATCCGGGCTCGGGACGTGTCCTGCGCAAGCTCGGCTTCCAGCCCACGGGCGTGATGGCGTCGCTGCCCTCCGTGGCGCGGGGCCGTGCCGACGCCGCGGTCCACCATGCCTTGTGCCTGCGGCGGACGATGATGCCGATGGCGGCGTGAGCCGCGGCTTGCCTCGGCGACGCGAACCATCGACACCGACGACCATGCCCGACACCGTCGCCCCGCCCTCCCCGCCCGCTTCGCGGCGTCTGCCGCCCGCCGCGTCGCGGGACGCGGCACTGGAAGCGGCGCGGGCGTTGCTGATCGATCGCGGGCCGCAGGGCGTGACGCTGAAGGCGGTGGCCGCGCTGGTCGGGCGGACGCATGCGACGCTGCTCCACCATTTCGGGTCGGCCGTCGGCCTGCAACAGGCGCTGATCGCGCGCATGGCGGAGGAGATCACCTCCACGATCCGGGAGGCCGTGCTGGCATCGGGCTCGCCGCCCGACCGTGCGGGGATCGTCGAGCTGGTGTTCGACGCGTTCGGGCGCGGCGGGGCCGGCGCACTGGCCGGCTGGATGATCCTGACGGGCAACCGCGACGCGCTCGATCCGATCCTGCACGCGATCCATGGGCTGGTCGACGATCTGGGCGCCGCGCGGCGCGAACCCGGGCCACCGATCGGGGACCAGACGTTGCAACTGGTGCTGATGGCGCTGGGCGACGCGTTGCTGGGCGCGGCGATGGCGCGGGCGCTGGGGTTGCCGTCGGAGCGGGCGCGGGAGCTGGCGTTGGGGATGCTGGAGGGCGGCAGATAGGCAGAAAGGGCGCCGGCGCTCGGGCGCCGCTGGCCGGGCGCTCCTTCGGGTCGCTTTAGCTGCGCTAACGCTCTAAGGCGCGACATGCATTTTCTCGACCAAGCCAAGATCTTCTGCCGTTCGGGCGCCGGCGGTCCGGGCGCCGTCAGCTTCCGGCGCGAGAAGTTCATCGAATATGGCGGCCCCGACGGCGGCAACGGCGGCAAGGGCGGCGACGTGATCTTTGAGGCGGTGGCCGGCCTCAACACGCTCATCGATTTCCGCTACACCCAGCATTTCCGCGCGCCCCGCGGATCGGGCGGATCGGGCAGCAACCGCACCGGCGGCGGCGGTGACGATCTGGTCGTGCGGGTCCCCGTGGGCACGCAGATCCTGTCCGAGGACAAGGAGGACGTGCTGCTCGACTTCACGCGGCCGGGCCAGCGCGAGATATTCCTGCGCGGCGGCGACGGCGGGCGCGGCAACGCCAGCTACAAGACCTCCACCAACCGCGCACCGCGCCAGCACGGCTCGGGCTGGCCGTACGAGGAAGCGTGGGTGTGGCTGCGGCTCAAGCTGCTCGCCGACGCGGGCCTCGTCGGCCTGCCCAACGCCGGCAAGTCCACCTTCATCAACGCCGTCACCAACGCGCAGGCGAAGGTCGGCGAATACGCCTTCACCACCACCCGGCCGCAGCTGGGCGTCGTGCGCCATCGCGGGCGCGAGTTCGTGGTGGCGGACATCCCGGGCCTGATCGAGGGGGCGGCGGACGGCGCGGGGATCGGCGACCGGTTCCTGGGCCATATCGAGCGGTGCCGCGTGCTGCTCCACCTGGTCGACGCACAGGACGACGACGTCGCCGAAAGCTATCGCATCGTGCGCGACGAGCTCGAGGCCTATGGGGCCGGGCTGGTCGACAAGCCTCATGTCGTGGCGCTCAACAAGATCGACACGCTCGACGACGAGCTGGTCGAGGCGCTGTCCTCCGAACTGGCGGAGGAAAGCGGCACGGACGTGGTGCCGATCTCGGGCGTGTCGGGCACCGGGCTCGACTGGGTGCTCGACCGGTTGATGGAGGCGATCCCCACCCCCGAGTCGCCGGTGGAGGACGACGGCACCGAGACGACGCTGGAGTGGTCTCCGGTCTGACACGCGGGGCCAACGGCGGGGGGGGGGTGAAGTTGAGGAAGTTGAGGCGATAGCCGGTGCGAACCGCGGCCGCCGCCGCTCGAAGTACACGAAAGATAGGGCAACGCGCTTCATTCGCGCGCCCTCCCCGCCGCGGCGATGCGCGGGGGTGCGCGGTTTGTGCGAAGCGGCGGGAGATGGCGAACGTGATCGTCATGTCACGGCCGTCGCATGCCTTTTCCAACATTGGCAGGGGGGTGCCGGCGCGGGTCGGTGAGCGACTGACACGGCCGCCGGCGGCCTAGCCTTGCCTCGCGAATCGACGTTACGGGTGCAGCCGGTCGATCGGGTGTCGGCCGCCGGACCGGCAGTCTGGCCGAAGCGTCAGTCCTCGTCGCCGAGCGGCCGTGTGTGCCAACTCGCGTGCAGCGTCGGCACCGCGCTGAACAGCGCCATCATGTAGAAGGCGAGCGCCATCAGCTCCTGCTGCGCGACGAGTGCCGGCCACACCTGCATCGCCATCATTCCGACGGTGATCCACACCCCCACATACGCCGCGACGGTCACCGCCGTCAGCCCGACCAGAAAGGAGTCGCGCCGCTGCTGCCGCTCGAACTCGTCCGCGCGCTCGCCGAACCGACGCAACGGACCCCAGATCGGCATCAGATTTGCGATCAAGAAGCCCAACATGATCAGCGCGTAGCCGATCCAGTAGCCGGGACCCGGGTGCCAAAAACACCAGATCAGTCCGGCGCTCGCGAGGCCCAGCGCCAGCAGTGGCGGCCAGCGCAGATGTCGCTTGCGCTGCGTCGCCGACGCCATCGCGGGCACGCCCGTCCACGCCACCGAGCGATCGAGCCAAACGAGGAAACGGTGCTGCCGGTCGCTCATTGATCCACTCCCATTCGACGCAGACTGGTTGCGATCGGGTCAAAAGGTCCCAGCGAGAAGATCAGCTCAACGGGCACGTCGAACACCGCGGCGACCTTCAGCGCCAACTCGAGGCTGGGCTTGTAGTCGCCGCGCTCGAGATAGCCGATCGTCTGAGCGTTGACGTCCACCGCCTCGGCGAGCTGCCGGCGTGACAAGCCGTGTTCCGCGCGAAAGACCGCAATCCTATTATACATAACCTATTATTCTTACATCAAGTCATTGTCTTTACACAACGGATGGTAGCTTCTGTCAACCGATATCGGAACATCTTTCCGCAGATCGGGCCCCGAGACCCAAGGGAGCCGTCGGCGATTGGACGGGACTAGGCGATGCCGTCCCCTCCCGCTCACCCGCCCTCCCCCTCACCCCACGCCCGCACGAAGTCCACGAACGCGCGCAGCGGGGCCGGTAGATGCCGGCGGCCGGGGTAGTAGAGGAAGGGGCCGCTGAACCGCTGCCACCAGTCCTCCAGCACCGGCTCGAGCGAGCCTGCGTCGAGGTGCGGGCGCAGCCAGCCTTCGAACAGGTGGATCACCCCGGTGCCCGCGATCGCGGCGGCGACGGCGAGGTCGGTCG
>JBPBQW010000013.1:0-9683 GCA_050955125.1 Janthinobacterium lividum | reverse complement strand
GGCGCTCGATCCGGATCCAGGCCGCATCGACCACCCGGTCGAGCGCCTCGTGCAGCGCGGCCGGCTCGATCAGGTCGGTGAGGAACGTCCGCTCGGCACCGATCGACTTGGCCGTGCGGTGGCTGCGCACCGGGCGGTGGTCCTCGCCCCGCGCGGCACCGTACAGATAGCCCGCGCCGCTGCCGAAATGCTGCTGCAGGAACGCCAGGCTGCGGGTCCGCAGGTCCGCGCCGGTCAGGATGCCCAGCCGCTGCATCTTCGCCGCCGTCACCGGGCCGACGCCGTGGAAACGCGACACGGGCAGCGATGCGACGAACGCCTCGCCGCGCGCGGGCGGGATGACGCACAGCCCGTCCGGCTTGTTCTGGTCGGACGCGAGCTTGGCGATGAACTTGTTGTACGACACGCCCGCCGACGCGGTCAGGCCGGTCTCGGCACGGATGCGCTCGCGGATCGCCTGCGCGATCGCGCGCGCGGAGCCTAGTCGCGGGCGATCGTCGGTCACGTCCAGATACGCCTCGTCGAGCGACAGCGGCTCGACGAGGTCGGTATAGTCGGCGAAGATCGCGCGGATCTGCGCCGACACGCCGGCATAGACGTCGAACCTTGGCTTGACGAACACCAGGCCGGGACAGCGGCGCAGCGCCGTCACCGACGGCATCGCCGACCGCACCCCGTCGACCCGCGCCTCGTAGCTCGCCGCCGCGACCACGCCGCGCGCGCTCGCGCTGCCCACCGCCACCGGTCGCCCGCGCAGCGCGGGGTCGTCGCGCTGTTCGACGGAGGCGTAGAACGCGTCCATGTCGACATGGATGATCTTGCGCTGGGGTGGCGGATTGTCGCTCGGCGGGTCGTGAGGGGACGACATCGCGCCCCAGATGACGGCTTGTGACCGAACCCGCAACGGAAAGGGAACGAACCCGTCGGTGCCGCGCTTGTCCGCGCGGAACCCGTACTGCCGAAGGACCCGATCATGGCGACGAAACCGCAAGCGACCCTGTACCGCATGGTCCTGCCCGAGCACACCTGCCCGTTCGGGGTGCGCGCGAAGCAGTTGCTCCAGTCCGCGGGCTACGAGGTGGACGACCGCATCCTGCGCACGCGCGACGAGGTCGACGCCTATGAGGCGCAGGAGGGCGTGGAGACGACGCCGCAGGTGTTCATCGACGGCGAGCGGATCGGCGGCAGCGACGCGCTCGAAGCGTATCTGGCGCGTGGCTGACGGCTAGCCGAAGCGGGTGGCGGCATAGGGGGCGGGATCGAGCGGCAACTCGGCCGCCCCCAGCAACAAGCCGGCGGCGAGCGCCGCCGCGGCGGGCGCGGTCTGGATGCCGAATCCCCCTTGCCCCGCGAACCAGAAGAAGCCGGGCACCCGCGCGTCGAAGCCATAGACCGGGCGGCGATCGGGCGCGAAGCTGCGCAGGCCCGCCCAGCGACGCTCGACGGTCGTGACCTGCCAGTCGACCACGCGCTCGAACCGGTCGATCGCGGTCGCGACGTCCAGTTCCTCGGGCGCGGCGTCGCACGCGTCGGTCGCGATCTCGTCGTGCGGGCTGAGCCACAGGCGGCCGCCCGGTTCGGGCTTGAAGTAGAACAGCCCGCCGAGATCGGCGACGTGCGGCAGCCCGGGGGGTGCGGGCGGATCGGTGCGCAACTGCACCATCGTGCGCCGATAGGGCCGGATGCCGAGCGGCCGGACGCCGGCGAGCGTCGCCAGCGCGTCCGCCCAGGCGCCCGCCGCATCGACGAGCACGTCGGCGTGGTAGCGCCCCGCCCGCGTGTCGACGTGCCAGCCGCCGCCGTCGCGAGTCGCGGACCCGACCCCCGCATCCGTCACCAGCACCGCGCCGCCGCGCCGTGCGGTCGCCAGATAGTCGGCGTGGAGCCGGGCGACGTCGATATAGGCGCAGGACGGCTCGCGGATGCCGATCGTCCAGTCGGGTCGCAGGCCAGGCAGGACCGTGGCGGGATCGACCGCCTCCAACACCACGCCCGATCCCGCGAACTCGGCGAGGAACGCGTCCGCGCGGGCAGCGTCCCCCGCCCGGCCGACGTGCAGCGAGCCTAGCGGCTCCAGATAGCCGCCGCCGTCCGCCACACCGGTGCGCAGCGCGGGGCCGGACAGGCTGGTCAGCGGCTGGATCGCGGGGCCGCCGTACGTCTCCGACCAGAACGCCGCCGACCGCCCGGTCGCGTGATAGCCGGGCGCCGACTCGGCCTCCAGCAACAGGACGCGCGCGCGCGCGCCGATCGCGGCGGCGAGGCTCGCGCCGGCGATCCCCGCGCCGACGATGGCGACGTCGTATCGGGGGCCGGGATGTCGGGGGTCGGTCATTGCTCGTCGGTCATATGGGTGGCGCCGTCGCACGGGGAAGATGCGCCGCGCCGGCCGGGCCCGTCATGGTTACGGTTTCGAAAGCCGTGTCCGCTATTCCGCCTGTATGGGGTGGATCAATCCGACGATCGCGCTGGCCGGCGGGCTGGCCCTGATGCTGGTCTCGGCCGGGATCGAGGACGCGCGCCGGCGGGAGATCGCCAACTGGAAGAACGCGTGCATCGCGCTCGCCGCGCCCGCCTGGTGGTGGGCGCACGGCTATGCTCCCTGGCCGGACGTGGCGGCTCAGGTCGCGCTGGCGGCGGTAGTCTTCGCGCTGTTCCTGGGCGCCTTCGCGCTCGGTCAGATGGGCGGCGGCGACGTCAAGATGATCGGCGCGCTGGCGCTGTGGCTGCCGCTGCAACCGCTCGTCTGGATGCTGATGACGATGAGCATCGCGGGCGGCGCCCTCACCCTCGCCATGCTGGCGGAGCGCGCGTGGAAGCGCACCGCCGCGGCGGGCGTGCCCGGCGCGATCGTCGCGCCGATCGAGGTTCCGTACGGTGTGGCGATCGCGATCGCGGCGCTCCTCTCGCTGTCACGAACAGCTTCTTAACCATTACTGGCCGATACGGACCCGACGGGCTTCCGGCCGCTGCCGCCGCACGAAAGGCACGAGTACACCATGGATAGTCGCAAGGTCCTTCTGATCGTCGGCGCGCTGATCGTCGCGGGCATCACCGCCTTCTTCGCCCGCACCCTGCTGGTGGGCAGCTCCGTGCCCCAGGCCGGCGCGCTGGCGCCTGCCGCGGTGGTGGTGGACGGGCCGATGGTGCTGGTCGCCACCCGCGCGCTGCCGGTCGGCACGATCCTCGACGCCACCGCGCTCAAGTTCCAGCCGTGGCCCAAGGAACTGGTCGACAAGGCCTATTTCATCCAGGGCCGCGCGGATCTCAAATCGCTGCAGGGCACGGTGGTCCGCAACGCGATCACCGCGGGCCAGCCGGTGACGCAGGGCGCGCTGGTGAAGCCCGGCGACCGCGGCTTCCTCGCCGCCGCGCTCGGCCCGGGCATGCGCGCCGTCACCTTTCCCGTATCGGCGCAAAGCTCGGTCGCGGGCTTCGTGTTTCCGGGCGACCGGATCGACCTGGTCCTGACGCAGTCGGTCGCGGGTGCCGACGGCCCGCCGCTCAAGGCGTCGGAGACGGTGATGCGTAACCTGCGCGTCCTGGCGACCGACCAGCGGACCGACAACACGGTCGGCGACGACGGCAAGACCAAGCTGACGACGTTCGGCACCGTCACCGTCGAGGCGACGCCCAAGATCGCCGAGGAACTGGCGGTGGCGCAGACGATCGGCTCGCTGTCGGTGTCGCTGCGTTCCATCGCGGACAATCCCGGCGAGCTCGAGCAGGCGATCGCGTCGGGCGCGGTCAAGGTGCCCAACGGCACCGACCCGCACGCCGAAAAGGCGATGATGCTGGAACTCGCGCGTCAGCCCCAGGCGGGCAGCGCGTCGGTCTCGACGGGCGCCGACGTCTCGCGCTTCCAGCGCAGCACGGTGCCCCCGCACGGCGGTGGCGTGTCGGGCTTCGGCGGCGGATCGATGGGCTCGCCCGGCCTGGGCGCACCCTCCGCAGGGCCCATGCAGAATTTGGTGAAGGACGCGATCGCTGCCCGCGGCGAGGCGCAACAGGCGATGGGACCATCGGTCCGGATCGCGCGGGGCAACACTGTGACCGTCGTTCCGGTCGGGAGAAATAACTAAGATGCGTATCGCCATCCCGCGCCCCAGCATGCGCACCACTCTTCGCCACGCGCCGGTCATCGCCGCCGCATTGTCCGCCGCCGCGATCGGCACGATGGGCGCACCCGCCCGCTCGCAGACCGCAGTCGCCACCCCGGTGCTCCAGGTGCCGACCGGGCGCGGCAAGCTCGTGACGCTGTCCCGGCCGATGAGCGACCTGTTCGTCGCGGATCCCACAATCGCCGACGTCCAGGTACGCTCGCCGACGCAGCTGTACATATTCGGCAAGAAGTCGGGCGAGACGACGCTGTCGGCTACGGCGCGGGGCGGCGCGGTGGTCTATGCCGCGACGATCCGGGTCGGCAACAACATCGACTCGATCGGCTCGATGCTCGGGCTCGCGATGCCTGACGCGCGGATCGTCGCGACGCCAATGAACGGCATGGTGCTGCTGACCGGCGCGGTCGCCAACCCGCAGGACGCGGCCGAGGCGGAGCGGCTGGTGCAGGCGTTCGTCGGCGCGGACACCAAGGTGCTCAGCCGGCTGAAGACCGCGACGCCGTTGCAGGTCAACCTGCGCGTCCGCTTCGCCGAGGTCAGCCGCAGTTTCGTCAAGAACATCGGCGTCAACCTGACCAATCGCGCGACCGGCAGCACGCTGTTCAGCATCAGCCAGGGACGCCAGGGCACGATCTCGACGGTGCCGGGCAACGCCGTCGCCGGTTACGTGCACGGCGCGCCGGTCGACGCCTCGGGCAACCCGATCCCGATCACCGCCAGCGGCCTGAACCCGGGCGCCACGCTGTTCACTCAGCCGGCGACCACCGGCATCGGCAGCACGCTGGGCATCGCCGGCCATTTGCTGGGGGCCGATATCCTCAGCTCGCTCGATCTCGGCGAGACGATCGGTCAGGTGTCGACGCTCGCCGAGCCCAACGTCACGACGCTGTCGGGCGAGACCGCTACCTTCCTCGCCGGCGGCGAGATCCCGATCCCGGTCAGCCAGGGGCTGGGCGCGGTGTCGATCGAGTACAAGCAATATGGCGTCAGCCTGGCCTATACCCCGACCGTGCTGGCCAACGGCCGCATCTCGCTCCGCGTCCGGCCCGAAGTGTCGCAGCTGACCTCGTCGGGGGCGGTGACGATCTCGGGCACCACGATCCCCGCGCTGTCGACGCGCCGGATCGAGACGAGCGCGGAACTGGGATCGGGCGAGAGCCTGGTCATCGGCGGCCTGTTGCAGAACGACCACAACAACTCGATCACCAAGACGCCCGGAATCGGCGACGTGCCCGTGCTGGGCGCGCTGTTCCGGTCCAACGCGTTCCAGCGTAACGAGACCGAGCTGGTCGTCGTCATCACGCCGTATCTGGTCAAGCCGGTCAACGACAGCGACATCGTTCTGCCGACCGACGGCTATCAGGCGCCGACCGACCTGGAACGCGTGTTCCTGGGGGCACTGGGCGGCGGCAAGTCGGGCGGCGAGCGGCCCAAGCCGACGATCGCGCCCGCGCCCGCCGGCCCCGGCTCCCCGGTGCAACCGAGCATCGGTGCCCTCGCCCCCGTTCTCCCGACGCCGTCCACCGCGCCGGCCGCCGACCCCAAGAATGACCGCCGCGCCAGGAAGGACCGCAACCCGGCCCCCGCCGCGCCCGGTTTCTCCAGCAACTGATGTCGGCCCGAGGATATCACATCATGATCGGACGCTCGCTCCTCCTCTGCACGTTCTCCGCGCTGGCGCTCGCCGGCTGTACGGGGACCAAGAACCGCGGCCTCGAATCGGTACACCAGCCGGTCGTCAGCCGGTCCGACTACAGCTTCGACGTCGGGACCGACGGCGCGGGCCTCGCGCCCGGGGAGGCGGCGCGGCTCGCCGGCTGGATGGGCTCGCTGCGGCTCGGCTATGGCGACCGCGTCTCGATCGACGATCCCGCGGGCGACGTCCGTGCGCGCGACGCGGTGGCGGGAGAGGTCGCGGCGTTCGGCCTGCTGCTCGCCGACACGGCGCCCGTCACCGGCGCCCCGGTCGCGGCCGGCACGGTGCGCGTCGTCGTCAGCCGCACGACCGCGCACGTGCCGCACTGCCCGGACTACAGCCGGATGGGCGGCACCGAGTTCAACAGCAACACCTCGTCCAACTTCGGCTGCGCGATCAACACCAATCTGGCCGCGATGATCGCCGATCCGTCCGATCTGGTCCGCGGCCAGCCGGGCAGCGGCACCACCGACCCCGCGACCAGCTATCGCGCCATCGAAGCCTATCGCAAGGCGGCGCCGACCGGCAGCGGCGGGGCGACCGTGAAGACCGAAACCACCGGCGGAGGCAAATAGATGAACGCGCCCTGGAAACCCGCCGCCGCGAGCACGCGCGACCCGTTCGTCGCCTATCTGTGCGACGACACCACCGTCGAGCTCGTCCGTCCGATCGCGGTGGAGCTCGGCTGGTCGCCCGACAAGGTCAACAAGGGCGGCTTGCGCAACGCCGTCCAGTCGCTGTCGGTGTCGGCCAGCCCGCACATCCTGTTCGTCGACCTGTCCGAATCGGGCGATCCGCTCAACGACATCAACGCGCTGGCCGAAGTCTGCGAGCCGGGGACGGTCGTGATCGCGGTGGGCCAGGTCAACGACGTCCGGCTGTACCGCGACCTCGTCGCGTCCGGCATCCAGGACTATCTCCTCAAGCCGCTCCACGCCGACCTGCTGCGCGACGCCTTCGTCCACGCGCAGTCGATGCTCAACGCGCCCAAGGTCAGCGAAGCCTCGATCGACCGGCCGCATTGCTCGGCGGCGGTGATCGGGACGCGCGGCGGGGTGGGCGCGTCGACGGTCGCGACCTCGCTCGCCTGGCTGTTCTCGACGAAGGAAGCGCGCTCGACCGCGCTGCTCGACCTCGACGTCCATTTCGGCACCGGTGCGCTGGCGCTCGACCTCGAGCCCGGCCGCGGACTGACTGACGCGATCGAGAACCCTAGCCGGATCGACGGGCTGTTCATCGAGCGCGCGATGGTGCGCGCGTCGGACAAGCTGGCCGTCCTGTCCGCCGAAGCGCCGATCAACTCGCCGGTCATCACCGACGGCGCCGCTTTCTACCAATTGCAGGAGGAGATGCGCGCCGCGTTCGAGACGACCGTCGTCGACCTGCCGCGCGCGATGCTGGTGCAGCACCCGCACCTGATCTCCGACGTGCAGGTGGTGGTGGTAGTGACCGAGCTGACGCTGGCGGCAGCGCGCGACTCGATCCGCATCCTGTCGTGGCTCAAGACGCATGCGTCGGGAACGCAGGTGTACGTGGTGGCGAACCGCGTCCACCCCGGCGCGCAGCTCGAAATCAGCCGCAAGGATTTCGAGGGCTCGATCGAACGCAAGATCGATCACGTCGTGCCGTTCGACCAGAAGCTAGCCGCCCAGGCCGCGAAGCTCGGCAAGCCGTTGGTCGAGGCGGGCAAGAGCTCGAAGACCGCAGCGCCGTTGCTCGACCTGGCGCACGCGATCATCGCCTTCGCCGACGGCGTGGCCGCCGATGCTCCCGTCGTCGGCAAAGCTGCCGTGAAAAAGGCGGGCGGAACGTCGCTGATGGGCAAGTTCGGCGAGCTCAAGGGCCTGATGCCCCGCCGCGCGAAGAAGTGATGCCGTGTCGCGGCGGCGGGTCCGCTCCGCCGACGCGACACCCTAGCTGAAGGAAGGGATGCCTCGTGCAACTGATGCCGGTCATGGTGATCTCGCTGGGCACGCTGCTCGTGCTGGCGATGATGGTGTTCGCGCTGGCGGGTCCGTCCGCGGGCCGGGCCGGGAATCGCCGACTGGCGGTGGTGCGCGGGCGTCACTCGACCTCCGCCACCGCCGTCGTCGACGCCCAGTTGCGCCGGATCACCGCCGGTCGCGCGACGCGCATGGATCTCGCCGCGGGCCGGCTGCTGCCCAACGTCGAGCAATTGAAGAAGCGCCTGGCGATGACGGGCAAGAACTGGTCCGTCGGCCAATACGGCATGGCGTCGGCCGGGACGCTGCTCGTCGTCGCCGCCGTGTTGTGGTTCAAGGGCCTGCCGCTGTTGCTCGCCCTCCTGGTCGGGCTGTTCGTCGGCGCAGGGTTCCCGCACTGGTGGGTGGGGCGCACGATCAAGCGGCGGATCGCCAAGTTCACGGGCAAGTTCCCCGACGCGATCGAGCTGCTGGTGCGCGGCCTGCGCTCCGGCCTGCCGATCAGCGAGACGATGACGGTGGTCGGCCATGAACTGCCCGGCCCGGTCGGCGAGGAGTTCCGCGCCGTCTCCGACAAGATGAAGATCGGCCGGACGATGGACTCCGCGCTGCAGGACACGGCGGACCGGCTCGGCACGCCTGAGTTCCAGTTCTTCGTCATCTCGATCGCGATCCAGCGCGAGACCGGCGGCAACCTGTCGGAAACGCTCGCCAACCTCGCGACCGTGCTGCGCTCGCGCCATCAGATGAAACTGAAGATCCGCGCGATGTCGTCCGAGTCCAAGGCGTCGGCCTATATCGTCGGATCGCTGCCGTTCATCGTCTTCGTCATGATCTGGTTCGTGAACTCTGGTTATCTCATGCACTTCTTCACCGACCAGCGGCTGATGGTCGCCGGTCTCGGCGGGATGGTGTGGATGGCGATGGGCGCCTTCATCATGGCCAAGATGGTGAGCTTCGAGATATGACGCCGATGGATCCCCTCGCGCATCCCACGCTGCTCGGCATCGACGTCTTCTGGGTTGCGACCCTGTTATCGGGCATCGCCGCGTTCATGGTCCTGCTGGCGATCTATGCCGCGACCAGCGTGCGCGACCCGATGGCCAAGCGCGTCAAGGCGCTCAACGACCGGCGCGAGCAGCTGAAGGCCGGCATCACCGCCTCGACCTCGAAGCGCCGGGCCAAGCTGGTTCAGCGCAACGACACCGCGGACCGGATGCGCTCGACGCTGTCGTCGCTGCGCGTCCTGCAGGACGAACAGGTCAAGGCCGCGCAGATCAAGCTCATGCAGGCCGGGATCCGGTCCAAGGAATGGGCGGTCGCCGTGATCTTCGGGCGCATGGTGCTGCCGGTCGTGATCGGCGGCGCGGCCGCGTTCTGGGTCTATGGAATGGGCGCCTTCCCCACCTGGGCGCCCTGGAAGCATTCGATGTTCGTGTGCGCCGCGCTCGCGCTCGGGTACAAGGCCCCCGACATCTTCCTCCAGAACAAGATCAGCAAGCGGTCGGACGCGATCCGCAAGGGCCTGCCCGACGCACTCGACCTGCTGGTGATCTGCGCGGAGGCGGGCCTGACGGTCGACGCGGCGTTCCACCGCGTGGCCAAGGAGCTGGGCCGCGCCTATCCCGAGCTCGGCGACGAGTTCGCGCTGACCGCGATCGAGCTCGGCTTCCTGACCGACCGGCGCTCGGCGTTCGAGAATCTGGCGACGCGCGTGGCGCTGGACGCGGTGCGGGGCGTGACGACGACGATGGTGCAGACGGAGAAATACGGCACGCCGCTCGCCAGCGCGCTGCGCGTCCTGTCCGCCGAGTTCCGCAACGAACGGATGATGCGCGCGGAGGAAAAGGCCGCGCGCCTTCCTGCGATCATGACGATCCCGCTGATCCTGTTCATCCTGCCGACGCTGTTCGTTGTAATCCT
>JBPBQW010000012.1:0-11290 GCA_050955125.1 Janthinobacterium lividum | reverse complement strand
GAGTTCGTCGGCGATCCACCCACAGCCGCAGGCCGCCGACCAGCACCGCGATCGTCAGGATGTCGAGCACCGCCCAGATCAGCTTCATCGGCAGACCGGCATAGTCGCCGAAATGAAGCGGCTGCGCGAGCAGCAGCGCCTTCATGTACCAGGGCATCGGCCGCACCGCATCGAGCCGGCCCGTCGCTGCGTCGACGAAAGCGGGGGTCAGCAGGCGGCGGGTGAGCGGCGTCGTGCCCTGAAGGAAGATGCCGTAATGGCGATGGGTGCTGTAGGCGACGCCGGGAAAGGCGACGAACTGCACGCGCATGCCCGGCGCTGCGCGCATCGCCGCCTCCACAGCCGGCTGCAGCGGCGCAAGCCTGCCGGTTACGACTGGTCCGGTTCGGGCGATCGCGGCGAGCTGGTCCGCCTTCCACATCTCCGTGACCGGATCGACGAGCGTGTTGATCGCCCCCGTCAGCCCCACCACCACTGCCCAGGCGGCGGTCGCGATGCCGAGCAGGTTGTGCCGGTCGAGCCGGCGCACCCGCTCCCCCTTCTCGCCCCGGATCGTCCCGAAGCCGAGCCGCGCCATGAAGGGCGCGTAGAGCACGATGCCCGACCCGATCGCAGCGACGAACACCAGCGCCATCGCGCCCAACAGCCATTCCGCCCACCGCCCGAGCAGCAGGTCGGTGTGGAGCCTGAGCACGAATGCCATGACGCCAACCCCGCGCGGCGGCAGGACCGCGCCGGTGCGCGCATCCAGCGACTGGAACCGCATCGCCGCGGCGGGCGCATCCGGCGCGGGACCGGTCGTGACGTTCACGACCGGCCGGTCCTCGTCGAAGCTCAGGTACAGCGGCACGTCGCCCGCATGGCCCGCCACCGCGCGGGCGAGCAGCGTGTCGAGCGACGGCGGCCGGGTGCCTACCGGCACGGCGGCGAGCGGAGCCGGCGGATCGAGCCAGTCGTCGATCTCGGCGTGGAAGATCAGCGGCAGGCCGGTGACGCACAGCATGAGCAGGAACGCAGTGCAGACGAGGCTCGCCCACTTGTGCACCAGCAGCCACGCGGTGATCGTCCGCCGCGTCACGCGCCTGCCGCCCGCACGCCGGTCAGAACTTGCGCGTGACCGCAGCCAGCACCTGTCGCGGCGCACCATAGAAACAGGCGGCCGCGCTCGAGCAGCGCGCGACGTAGCGGCGATCGAACAGGTTGGATCCGTTCACAGACACCCGCCAGCCCGGCAGGTCGTAGGACAGGATGGCATCGAACAGCGTCGCCGCCTGGCCATAGAGCACGACGGGGTTGAACGCGCCGGGCAGCGACCCTGCGCTGCTGCTGGTATAGCGCACGCCCGCGCCGACCCCGACGCCTGCGAGCGGCCCACGCTGCAGGTCGTAGTTCACGAACGCCGACGCCTTGTGCTTGGGCGTCGTCGGCAGCGGCTGGCCGATCTCCGCGGGCACGTTGCTCGCCAGCACCTCGGAGTGATTGTAGCTGTACGATCCGTTGATCGACAGCTGGTTGCGGATGCGCGCGACGAGTTCGACCTCGCCGCCATACACCTCGACCCGGCCCGACTGCGTCCCGAACACCGGCAGCGCGCCGTTGGCGCCGGTGGTGACGACGTTGTCCTGATGGAGGTCGAACGCGGCGGCGGTCGCGAACAGCTTGACGTCGGACGGCAGCCCACGCGCGTCGTATTTGATGCCACCCTCCCACTGTCGCCCGGTCGTCGGCTTGTACGCCTGTCCGGTGACGGAGTCTGCGCCCAGCACCGGCTCGAACGAGGTGGCATAGCTGAGGTAGGGCGCGATGCCGCTGGCGGTCACATAATTGGCGCCCGCGCGCCAGGTGAACCGCTCCTGCTCGGCCCGCGTCCGGTCGCCCGGCGTGTCGACGGCGACGAACGGCGTCAGATATCGGCTGCGCACCCAGTCGTACCGGCCGCCCAGCGTCACGAACAACTGGCCGAGCTGCGCCTGCTCCTGGCCATAGACGCCGGTCTGCTTCAGCACCTGGTCGTTGTAGCGGGTGGGATAGCCGGGCAGCAGCGCGGTCTCGGGCGTCGTGTAGGTCGGCGCGAACACGTCCGTCCCCGCCGCGCCCGCGAAACCATAGGCGGCGACGTTATCGACCCGGCGATAGTCGACGCCCAGCAACAGCTTGTTGACGATCGGCCCCGTCGTCACCCTGGCCGACAGCCGGTCGTCGGTCGCGAAGCTCGTCACGTCCTCGGCATAGCTGAAGTTCGACTGGGTGACGCTGCGATAATCGGTCGGAACTCCGGCGGCGTCGGTCACCAGCCCGGTGGCATAGATGCCGGTCGGCGCGCGCTCGCGATACTGGTTCCACTTGGCGTTCGACCGGAACGACAGCGCGTCGGAGAAGTCGTGGACGAGCTCATACCCCTCCGCCGACTGCCGCCGCTCGAAGACGTCGCGCGGGTCGTCGAGGTTCGCGCGCTGGCTGATCCGGCCGTCGGGGTTGGGCAGCAGCGTGCCGACCGCGGGCAGGAAGCCGCCGTTGCCGCCCGTGCCCTTGTCGTACTGATAGTAGACGAGCGCCGTCAGCGTGGTGCGCGGATCGATGCGCCACGTGGCGGTCGGCGCGGCGTAGATGCGCCTGGTATTGGTGTGGTCCGGCACCAGATCGCGGTCGCGGAACAGCCCGGTGAACCGCACGCTGAGCCCGTCGGCGACCGGGCCCGTCACGGTGCCGGCCAGTTCCTTGAACGCGTCCGTCCCGCCCTGCACCCGGATCTCGCCGCCCAAGGTCGACGACGCGCGCCGGCTCGTCTCGTTGTAGATGCCGCCCGGCGGCACGTTGCCGTACAGCGTCGACGACGGCCCCTTGAGCAGTTCGAGCGAGTCGAACCCGTACAGGTCGACGCCCACCGACGAGATGGTGGTGGTGACGGGAGCGGCGAGGCCGTCGATATACTGTTTGGGCGTGAAGCCGCGCACGGTGAAGAAGTCGTAACGCGCATCCGGGCCGTAGTTCTCGCCATACACACCGGCGGTATAGCGCACCGCCTGTTGCGCATCGACGAAGTCGAGCAGGTCGATCTGGTCGCGGGTGATGACCGACACAGATTGCGGCGTCGCGACCAGCGGCGTGTCGCTCTTGGTCGCGGTCACGCTGCCGGTCGGCACATAGTGCGGCGCGGTGACGACGACGTCGCCATCGGTCGTCACCGTGCGCAGCGACTCGGTGTCCGCGGAAGCAGCGGTGCCCGCCGGCACGTCCTGCGCCAAGGCCGGCGCCGCGGTGGCGAGGCCCGTGGTGGCGAGCAGGATGAGAGCGGTGCGCGCGAAGGTCGGAGAAGCGTCCATGGCGGCGCTAGTCCCACGAATGATAACGACTTGCAATATCGGATACAGCCGACGGGCGATCGTCGACACGGCGAGGAGTGCAGCCCCAAGCCGACGCGATCCGCGCAAACGCGACGTATCAAACGCCCCGCACCGTCGCCGCGGGGAGCCAAGGTCATGTCATTCGGTGGAAGATGCCCGGATCACCGGGCCTTCGGGAATGGTGGAGCCGTGGGGGATCGAACCCCAGACCTTCGCAATGCCATCGCGACGCTCTCCCAGCTGAGCTACGGCCCCAAACCTGTTCCCGGGAAGCCGCGCCCCTAGCGGGGGTCCGCGGCCTTGGCAAGCGGGTCGATGGACGAAACCACCGACCCGCTCGCGTTCGGTCTCAGTGCTCGTCGTCCTGGTCGCGCGTCTCGACGCCCAGATCCTCGTCGCCGCCCAGATCGACCTCGTCGTCCGCACTCGGCTCCTCGTCCTCGGGCGGCAGCTCCAGTTCCTCGTCCGGCCCGGCCAGGTCTTCGCTCGTCTCCGCCTTAGCGGTCTTGGCCGCCTCGAACGGCATCGGCTGCTTCGACTTCAGGATCGGCTCGGGCGCCCAGGTGTTCCCGCAGTTGATGCAGGTGACGGGGTCGTCCTTCTCGAGATCGTAGAAGCGCGTCGCGCATTTCGGGCACGTGCGCTTGGTGCCCCATTCGGCCTTGATCATGCCGGTTCCAAGCCTTTTCGACGAGTGATGGATATCGGATGGCGGCAGCAGGGTGCCACCGGTCCAAGATGGCGGGCGCCTTGCCATGGTGCAAGGCGGCTGTCAAAGCGCCGCCCCGATGCCGCACCCCCTACCCCAGCCAATGACGATCGGCCCGCGCGGGCCGTTGCGGGGCACCGTGCGCGTGCCGGGCGACAAGTCGATCAGCCACCGCGCGCTGATGTTCGCCGCGCTGGCGGTGGGGACGAGCCGCGTCACCGGCCTGCTGGAGGGGGAGGACGTTCTCGCCACCGCCGCCGCGCTGCGCGCGATGGGCGCGACGATCGAACGTGTCGCGCGCCCTGACGCAAACGGGGCCGAATGGGTGATCCACGGCGTCGGCGTCGGCGGGCTGCTCCAGCCCGACCAGGCGCTCGACATGGGCAATTCGGGCACCTCGACCCGGCTGCTGATGGGCCTGGTCGCCAGCCATCCGATCCAGGCGACGTTCGTCGGCGACGCCTCCCTGTCGCGCCGGCCGATGGCGCGCGTGATCGAGCCCCTGTCGCGGATGGGCGCCGACATTACCGCCAGCCCCGGCGGCACGCTGCCGCTCACCGTGCGCGGGCTCTGCCCGGCGGTGCCGATCGCCTACACGCTGCCGGTAGTTTCGGCGCAGGTGAAATCGGCGGTCCTGCTCGCGGGGCTCAACACGCCCGGCATCACCCGCGTGGTCGAGCCCGTCGCCACGCGCGACCACAGCGAGCGGATGCTGCGCGGGTTCGGCGCCGACCTGACGGTGGAGGAGACGCCCGAGGGTCGCGTCATCTCGCTGACCGGCGAGGCGGAGCTCGCGCCGCAGCACATCGTCGTACCCGGCGATCCGTCATCGGCGGCGTTCTGGATGGTCGCGGCCAGCATCGTGCCCGGCAGTGATGTCACGATCGAGAACGTCGGCCTCAACCCCACGCGCGCCGGGCTGCTCGCGTGCCTGCGGCTGATGGGCGCCGACATCCAGGAGCGGGACCCGCGGACCGTGGGCGGCGAGCCGGTGGCGGACCTCGTCGTGCGCCATGCCTCCCTGTCGGGAATCGAGATTCCACCGACGCTCGCCCCCAGCATGATCGACGAATATCCCGCGCTGTTCGTCGCCGCCGCCTTTGCCACCGGCCGAACGGTGGCGCGCGGCGCGCACGAGTTGCGCGTCAAGGAGTCGGACCGCATCGCCGCGATGGCCGCCGCACTCGGCGCAGTCGGGGTAGCGGTGGAAGAGCATGACGACGGCATGACGGTGGCGGGCAGCGGCGGCAAGGCGGTCGCGGGCGGCGGGCACGTCGCGACGCTGCTCGATCACCGGATCGCGATGAGCATGGCGGTCGCCGCGCTGAACTGCCGCGCGCCCGTGACGCTGGACGATGCGTCACCGGTCGCGACCAGCTATCCCGGCTTCTTCGCGACGCTCGACGCGCTCACCACTCGGAACGCGGCGGCATGATCGTCGCCGTCGACGGCCCCGCCGCGTCGGGCAAGGGCACGCTCGGTCGCGCGATCGCGCGGCATTACGCCCTGCCCTATCTCGACACCGGGCTGCTGTACCGAGCCGTAGCGCTCGGCGTCATGCGGATGGAGCTCGATCCGACGCGGGAGGCGGACGCCGTCGCCGCCTGCGGGTTCGACGAGCTGCTGTTGGAGGACCCGGCGCTGCGCGACGACGCCACCGGCCGCGTCGCCTCCATCGTGTCCGCCCATCCGCTCGTCCGCTCCGCGCTGTTCCAGCGGCAGCGCCGGTTCGCGGGCCAGCCCGGCGGCGCGGTGCTCGACGGGCGCGATATCGGCACGGTGATCGCGCCGGAGGCGGACGCCAAGCTGTTCGTCCAGGCCAGCGCCCGCGTCCGCGCGCAACGCCGCTTCGCCGAGTTGCAGGGGCGCGGCGACGCCACCGGGTTCGACACGGTGCTGGCCGACATCCGCGCCCGCGACAAGCGCGACAGCGAACGCTCGACCGCGCCATTGGTGATGGCGGCGGACGCCGCGCTGCTCGACACCACCGCGCTGTCGATCGAGGCGGCGGTCAGGAAGGCGCTGGCGTTCGTGGAGGCCCGGCTCTCCGCCCGCTGACGATCCTCCCAGTGCATCGTGCACCGGACGTTCCGCTTTCGTTCTGTCCTACAGGCCCGGACTGCGGTACCGATCCTGCGTGACCACGATCGCCGCCTGCCCCGTCCCGCCATCCTCGCTGCCGCTCTGCGTCCTCGGCGGTCAGCTCGCGCGCGAGACGGGTGCGGCGCGGTCGCGCTACCGTGACGACAGGGCAGCGACACGGGCGTTACGCACACGCGACGGCGGCGCGACCGACGCGCGACGGTTGGGCAACGCCGACGCGCCTCCACCGCGACCGGAGCGCGCCTCGCGCGCGACGCCGGCGCGACACGAGCGCGCCCGCTCGTCGCCGCCAGGCTCCTTCGATGGCCGTCCCCTGCCCTTGAGAGCATCGCGGGCGGGGCGGACCGCGCCGAAACACGCATATCGCCTCAACTTCCTCAACTTCACTCCGCCGGTCGCGCCGTCCGACCCCCGGCTTGCGCGACGAGGAGCCGAAGCGTATGACGCGGGTGTCCGTCGAGCGATGCTGGCGGAGGAAGGCGTGTGGACCACAGGTCCGCGCGCCGTTTTGGCATGTTGCCTCCTCCCTGGTATGTTCTGGCGGGCACCGCGTCCGGCATCCGGCCGACGCGGCCCAACGGCTAGAAGACCGCCGGAACCAACCGGCCGGCCGGAAAACGACGACGAGGATCACTCCAACCTTATGGCTACCCAGCCCCATCCCACCCGCGACGATTTCGCCGCGATGCTCGACGACATGTTCGGCGGCGCCGACAGCTTCGAGGGACGCGTCGTTCACGGAACCGTGACCGGCATCGAGAACGACATGGCCGTTATCGACGTCGGCCTGAAATCCGAAGGCCGCGTGCCGCTGCGCGAGTTCGCCGCGCCGGGCCAGAAGGCCGAGCTCAAGATCGGCGACGAGGTCGAGGTGTACGTCGATCGCGTCGAGAACATGCACGGCGAGGCGATGCTGTCGCGCGACCGCGCCCGCCGCGAGGCCGCCTGGGACAAGCTGGAGGGCGATTTCGCCAAGACGGCACGCGTCGAGGGCGTGATCTTCGGCCGCGTGAAGGGTGGCTTCACCGTCGACCTCAACGGGGCCGTGGCGTTCCTGCCGGGCAGCCAGGTCGACGTGCGCCCGGTGCGCGACGTGACCCCGCTGATGGACATCCCGCAGCCGTTCCAGATCCTCAAGATGGACCGCAAGCGCGGCAACATCGTCGTCTCGCGCCGCGCGATCCTGGAAGAGACTCGCGCCGAGCAGCGCTCGGGCCTGATCCAGAGCCTCGCCGAGGGTCAGATCATCGAGGGCGTCGTCAAGAACATCACTGACTACGGCGCGTTCGTCGACCTGGGCGGTATCGATGGCCTGCTCCACGTCACCGACCTGTCGTACAAGCGTGTCGCGCATCCGTCGGAGGCGCTCAACATCGGTGACACCGTCAAGGTGCAGATCATCCGGATCAACAAGGACACGCAGCGCATCAGCCTCGGCATGAAGCAGCTCGAGAGCGATCCGTGGGATGGTGCGTCGGCCAAGTATCCGATCGGCGCCAAGCTGACCGGCCGCGTGACCAACATCACCGAATACGGCGCGTTCGTCGAGCTCGAGGCCGGCATCGAGGGCCTGGTCCACGTGTCCGAGATGAGCTGGACCAAGAAGAACGTGCACCCCGGCAAGATCGTCTCCACCTCGCAGGAGGTCGACGTGCTGGTGCTCGAGGTCGACGAGGACAAGCGCCGCATCAGCCTCGGCCTCAAGCAGGCGCAGGCCAATCCGTGGGAGGCGTTCGCGTCCGCCCATCCGATCGGCTCGACCGTCGAGGGCGAAGTCAAGAACGCGACCGAGTTCGGCCTGTTCATCGGGCTCGACAACGACGTCGACGGCATGGTCCACATGTCCGACATCGCCTGGGGCGTGGCGGGCGAGGATGCGCTGGCGCTCCATCGCAAGGGCGAGACCGTCCAGGCGGTCGTGCTCGACATCGATGCCGAGAAGGAGCGCATCAGCCTCGGCATGAAGCAGCTGGAGCGCGGTGCTCCGGTGGCGGGCGGCGCGGCGGCGGCCGGCGGCTCGGTCGGCAAGAACCAGGTCGTCACCGTGACGGTGCTCGAGGTCCGCGACGCTGGACTCGAAGTGCAGCAGGGCGACGACGGCGTCACCGGCTTCATCAAGCGGATCGACCTCGGCCGCGATCGCGACGAGCAGCGGCCGGAGCGGTTCCAGGTCGGGCAGAAGTTCGACGCGATGGTCACCGGGTTCGACCGGTCCAAGAAGCCGACCTTCTCCGTCAAGGCGATGCAGATCTCCGAGGAGAAGCAGGCGGTGGCGCAATATGGGTCGTCCGACTCGGGCGCGTCGCTGGGCGACATCCTGGGCGAGGCGCTCAAGAAGGCCGGCAACTGATCGGCCTTCGATGAAGGATGGCCGGGGCGGCGTTGCGTCGCTCCGGCCAGCCGTCGGCCGATCGGTTGATCTGCTCGGCAAAAGGTCGATAGTGGAGCGGCAAGCGGCGAACGGGAGCTGGGCAGTGATACGATCCGAACTGATCAAGAAGCTGGCCAGCGAGAACCCGGGCCTCGACGATCGTGACATCGACGCCATCGTGTCGGTCTTCTTCGACCGGATCACCGCCTGCCTCGCGTCCGACGGGCGGGTGGAATTGCGGGGCTTTGGTGCTTTCTCCACCCGCGCCCGGACCGCCCGGACCGGTCGCAATCCTCGCACCGGCGAGGCGGTCGACGTGACGGCCAAGCGGGTTCCCTATTTCAAGCCGGGCAAGGAAATGCGGGCTCGGCTCAACCTGAACGAGTGACCCAGATGGGTTGGGCGCAACGTCCGAGGGAACGCGCTTGACGATCGGTCCCGCTTGCGCTTTCGCCGCGAGCATCGTGCGCGGACGTGGCGGAATCGGTAGACGCCGGAGACTTAAAATCTCCTTGCCCTGGGCAGTGCGGGTTCGAGTCCCGCCGTCCGCACCACGTTGATCTACAACGCCTTTTCCGGTGGAAACGCACGCGCGCAATCTCCGCGTTCCGACATGCTGTTCCGACAGCGTTCCGACAAATCATAGTTCTTTCTCCCTTCGCGCCCTCTCGGCCACGAGTCGCTGGCGGTCCGTGCCGGCGCTGCGCGCCTTCGCCTCGGTCGCCTTGTTGTAGGTGATGGTCTGGTGGAGCGTCCGGTGACCGGACACCGATCGAATGTCGTACACCCCCGCATCGCCCAACTCGGTCGCGCCGCCATGCCGGAAGCCCGTGAAGGTCATCTCGGCCGGCAACCCTGCCTTCTTCTTGACCCGCGCGAAGGCTCGCTTGGCCTGGCCCTCGTCGTATCGAAAGCCGTCCACTTCGCGCACGACGATGTGCCCCTGCCCGCGGCCGAGTCGCGCCAGCTCCGCCTCGAGCTCGGGGTAGAGCAGCGCGCCGCGCGTCCGCGTATCGGGATCATCGCTGTCGGCGTCGATCTCGCCGCGTAGCGGGATCACCTGCCGATCACCCGTCTTTCCCTGCCGCATCGCGAACCGGTCGCCCGGCGCATAGTCCTCCCAGAAGAACCCCCGTTCGGCCGAATCCTCGCCGGGAAACTCGAAGCCGAACACGTCGGTGACGCGCCGCAGGAGCTCAAAGCTGATCGCTGCGGCAGTCGCCATCGATTGCATGCCCATGTCGCGCGCCGCCTGGCGGAATGCGTCGTACTCGGCCCGCGTGGTCGGCCGGTTCCCCTTCGCCGCGACGAGCTTGATCCCCATTTTCGCGAAGGGGTTCGGCCCCTTCACCTTCTTCGTGCGGATCGCCTCATTCCAGACGCGCCGGCAGACCTGCATGCAGTAGCCGCCCGTGCGCTTCCCGTGCTTCGCGACCAGCGCGCGGTACATTGCGTCGGCATGCGGCGCCTCGATCTCCGCGGCGCGGCGCGCGCCGAACAGCGACGTCTTGAGCGGGAACGCCTCGACGCGCGCCATGTTGGCCCGGTAGCCAATTTGCGTACGGTGCCCGAGCTCGCGGAAACGATCGTGCGCACGATACCAGGCGAACAGCGCCTTGACCGTGCCCTCAGCCGGCTTCGCCTCGACGCCCTGCCGCCACTCGTCGAGGTGCGCGTTCAACATCTCGGCCTTGCCGATCGCGGCGGCGAGGTCGGTCCCCAGCGCTTCCGATGCGACCGGGCACTTGTGACCCCAACGCTCGGCCGGCGGCCGGGACCAGTAGGGCTGCTCCCAGAAATAGCCGGTCTGGCCGCTGCGCAGCCGCTTGGGGCGCATATACCGGGGGAGGATGACCTTAGCCACCGAGGCCCTCGAACTCATCATCGATGCTGGTCGTGACCGCACCGAACAGCTTGGACGTCACCGCGTCCAGCTGCTCGCGCAGGAAGATCAGCTCACCGTTCCGGCCGATGCGGCGGCCGGTCAACTGGCCGTTGCGCTCGAGCTGGCCGAACAGCTTGTCGCTTAGCCCGGTGTAGCGCAGCGCGTCCGGCCGATTGTAGGTCAGCGGCGCGGCGGCGAACACGATGTCACGAGCGGCTGTCGCCATGCTTCTCCCCTCCCGCTGGCGTGTTGATCCGGGCGCGGTCGCGAATGACGGCACCGATTAGCTTGGCAGTTAAGCGGCGGGCTTCCCATCGCGCGGCGGTCTGTTTGCCTAGCCAGCCCATGTCGATGTGCGTTTCAGCTTCGTCGGCATAGTGATCCGATACCTTGGCCGCTTCCTCCAGCCCTTCTGCTCGCCCGGCCGCGTGGGCTTGGGCGATGGCGGCAAGACAGGTGGCCAGATCGACAGTCCGCAAGCCATGCAAGTTCGCGGGATCGTCCAAGCATGATGCCAGCACCTCGCGAGCGCGGGTTGATGCGTCGGTCATGCGCAAGCCCTCCATTCTGCAAGCCGCTCGTCGGTGTCGTTCGGCCAATCGCCATCAGGGTCAGCGCATTGCTTGGCCCACATCGGATGACATGGCGCGACCGGATAGAGCGTATCCGACTGACCTTCGTGCGCCTCGTCTATGTCGATCAGCACGCCGTTGACGCACTCCACGTCCTGCCCAAACCGGCCGTTGAACCAGCCGTTCTGGCAATGGGAACAGCCGCTCACTTCCCCTCCCCCGCGTCCGCATCGGTGGGGCTGGCGAGGAGGGCGGCGGGCGGGATAGGAAGCGGTCTCCAGCCGACGATCCATTCGTCTGGGAACC
>JBPBQW010000011.1:0-13998 GCA_050955125.1 Janthinobacterium lividum | reverse complement strand
GCAAGTTCTATGCGCAGACCGGTGCCTTCACCTACGATCCGGGCTTCACCTCGACCGCCAGTTGCCGGTCGACGATCACCTATATCGACGGCGACGAGGGCGTGCTCCTCCACCGCGGCTATCCGATCGGCGAGCTGGCCGAGGGATCGAGCTTCATGGAGGTCGCGTACCTGCTGCTCAACGGCGAACTGCCGACGGCGCAGGAGTATGACCAGTTCCGCTATACCATCACCCGCCACACGATGGTGCACGAGCAGCTGGCGAGCTTCTTCTCGGGCTTCCGCCGCGACGCGCATCCGATGGCGATCATGTGCGGCGTCGTGGGCGCGCTCAGTGCGTTCTACCACGACTCGACGGACATCCACGATCCCGAGCAGCGCGTGATCGCGTCGCACCGCCTGATCGCCAAGATGCCGACGATCGCGGCGATGGCGTACAAGTACAGTGTCGGCCAGCCGTTCCTCTATCCGGACAACTCGCTTTCCTACACGGGTAACTTCCTGCGCATGACGTTCGGCGTGCCCGCCGAGCCCTACAAGGTCAGCCCGGTGGTGGAGAAGGCGCTCGACCGTATCTTCATCCTCCACGCCGATCACGAGCAGAACGCGTCGACCTCGACCGTCCGGCTCGCGGGCTCGTCGGGGGCCAACCCGTTCGCGTGCATCGCGGCCGGCATCGCGTGCCTGTGGGGCCCGGCGCACGGCGGCGCCAACGAGGCGGCGCTCAACATGCTGCACGAGATCGGCCGGCCCGAGCGGATTCCGGAGTTCATCGCCCGCGCGAAGGACAAGAACGATCCGTTCCGCCTGATGGGCTTTGGCCATCGCGTATACAAGAATTACGATCCGCGCGCGACCGTGATGCAGAAGACGGTGCGGGAGGTGTTCAAGGAGATGAACGTCACCGATCCCGTCTTCGACGTGGCGCTTCAGCTCGAAGAAATGGCGCTCAACGACGATTATTTCCGCGAGAAGAAGCTGTTCCCGAACGTGGACTTCTATTCGGGGGTGATCCTGTCGGCGATGGGTTTCCCCACGTCGATGTTCACCGCGCTGTTCGCGCTCGCCCGTACCGTCGGATGGGTGGCGCAATGGAACGAGATGATCACCGACCCCGACCAGAAGATCGGCCGCCCGCGCCAGCTCTACACGGGGCCGACGAAGCGCGAGTTCGTGCCGCTCGGCTCGCGCTGATGAACGCCCTCGCCGCCGCCGTCCGCATCGTCGCGGTGCTGATGGTGGCGATGGGGCTACTGTGGATCGGCCAGGGTCTGGGATGGGTCCACTGGCCCGCGTCGAGCTTCATGCTCGACGTGCGGCCGTGGGCGGTCCGGGGCGCGTTGCTGGCGGTGGCCGGCGTCGGTCTGTGGCTGGCGGGCGGAAGACTGGCCCGCCGCCGCTAGGCTCAGGCTGCCGGCAGCGTGAACACGAAGCGCGCGCCCTGCCCCGGCGCGCTGTCCACGGTCAGGTCGCCGCCCATCGCGCGCGCGAGCCGGCGGGCGATGTACAGGCCGATGCCGCTGCCGCCCGGCTCCGACCGGTCGACCCGCTCGAACTTTTCGAAGATGCGCGCCTGATCCTCGGCGGCGATGCCCTTGCCCTGGTCCGCCACGACGACGATCGCACGCGCGCCCTCGCGCTCCATACGGACCCACACCGTCCCGCCGTCCGACGAGTAACGCACCGCGTTGCTGACGAGATTGACCAGTACCTGCAGCGCGCGGCGGAACTCGCCGATCGCGGGCAAGGCCTCCTCAGCCGCGGGACGGTCGATCCGCACGCCCCCGTCGGCGGCACGGACGCCCAGCAGCCCCGCCGCCCGGCGCGCGACGTCGGCCAAGTCGATGACCTCGGTCACGATCGCGAAGTCCGGCCGCTCGATCGCCTGCAGATCGGCCAAGTCGTCGATCAGCCCGATCAGGTGGCGGCCCGCGCTGGCGATGTCGGCGGCATAATCGACATAGTCGGCGCGCAACGGCCCGTCCGCCTGGGCGTGAATCGAGTCCGCGTTCGCGACGATACGTCCGAGCGGCCCGCGCAGGACGGTGTCGAGGCGGCTGCTGAACGCCTGAGTCAGCGCGGCGGCGTCGGGGCCGGCGGGATCGGCGACGATCGTGCCGGCGAACCCCGCGAAGCCGCCCGCGGGATCGAGCCGCGCCGTCGCGGCGAGCAGCACCGCCCGATCCGATCCGCGCACGGTGGCGCGCTGCCCGGCGAACCCCTGACGCTGCGCCAGCGCCGTCAGCACCGGCAGATCGCCGTCGGCGTCCTCCGCCAGCCGGAACAAGTGCGTGAACGGTCGCCCCAGGAGGGAAGCCGGATCGAAGCCGAACCGCTCCCCGGCGTCGGGCGACACCGCGACCAGCCGCATCGCGGCGTCGGTGTCGAACCGGCCGTCCGCGCCCGTAGCCGCACCGACGATCAGGCCGGTCGGCGCGCGAAGTACCCGGCGCCAGGGCTGACGCTCGCGCCAGTCGCCGATCGTCAGTGCGACGCCGTCACGGATCGGTTGCGCGCGGATCCACAGGTCGAGGTCCGCCTCGCCGTCGGCGACGGTGACGCCGCGCGCGATCAGCACCCCCAGCCTGCCGGCCAGCCGGGCGATCGTGGCGACCGGACCGATGGCCAGTGGCTGACCGACCGCGCCGCCGGCCCGCGCGTTCAGTCCCAGCAGCGCCTCGTCCGCGCTCGCCAGCCGGCCGTCGCGGTCGATCGTGCCGCGCACGACGCCGCGCTCGATGACCACGTCCCGGGTATCCGAATCCAGGCTCATCGCAGCGCCGCCACCGCGGCCAGCGCCGCGCGATAGGCCGGATGAAGCGTCGCCGCGGCGAACACGGCGGCGGCCCGCTCGGGTGCGATCGCCATCGCCGCATCCAGCGCGGCGACGAACCGGTCGAGGTCGCGCCGAGCATCCGCGTCCGCCAGCGCGACGCCGATCCGCGCGATCGTGCTCCGGTCCATGTCCTGCGCGCGCAGCAACAGCCACAACCGGTCGCCCGCCACATCGGTCAGCGCGGCACGGACCGCCTCGAAATCCAGCCCGCTGGCCTGCGCGAGCAGCGCGACGAACAGCACCGGCTGCCGATCGCCGAGGGCCTCCAGAAGGAGCATCGGCAGTTCGTCCGGCCGCGCGTGCACCAACCCGGCGAGCCGCATCGCCGCCGCGGCGACCGACACCGCACCGGGCGTCTCGACGAGCAGGTCCGACGCTGCCTCGACCAGCGCATGGTCGGCGCGCGGATCGTCGCCCAGTCGCACGCGCAGCAGCGCCGCGGTCCACCAGACGAGCCGCTCGCGCGTCGCGGGGGGAAGTACGGGTGCGACCGTGGCGCCCCGACGGCTCTGCACCGCCAACAGCTCGGACGCCGCCGCCGCCACGTCGGGCTCTGGGCATCCGACGAGCCGGACGAGCAGGCTCGGTTGATCCGCGTTCAACCCCGCGCCGGCCGGCATGCCCGCGGGCAGCGCCTCCGCCAGCGCCTCCAGCCGAACGTCCGCCAGCAGGTCGGCGAGGATCGAGGGATCGTCGGTGGCGGCCAGCGTCGTCAGCGCGGACACGACCGGTTCGGCATCGTCGAGCAGGCGCTCGGCGGCGGCGGCGGCCTGCATCGCGGCGAGTCGCGCCGCCGCGCCGAGGCGCAGGTCGCGCTCGATCGGTGCGATCGCCGCGGCGAACCGGGTGCGCAGCATGGCGCGCAGGCGCTCATCGGGCCGATGGTCGTCGGGAACCGCCAGCTCCCGCATCGTCGCCAGATCATGATGCCTGGCCCGGTCCAGCGCGCGTGTCGCCGCGCGCAGCAGGACGTCGGCGGCACCGTCGGGGACGCCTGCTGCGAGAGTGGGGAGAATGGCCGGCATGCGACTGCCCTAGCGCGTCGTCGTTAAGACGGGACTAAGCCTGACGCCGCAGCGCCTCGACCGCCGCGGCGAGCGTGGCCGTCGCGTAGAGCGCATCGACGACGAGCCCCAGCGCGGGATGATGGAGGAGCGCGAACGCGGCCAGCACCGCGAGATATGCGGCCGGCGTCCCCCACCAGCGTCGCCGCGACCGCGGCAGCGCCGCCCGCTCGCCGAGCGCCGCCAGCACGATCAGCGCCAGCGCGACGACGATCGCGCTTGCCGTACCGGTCGTAGTGGCCAGACCACGTCCGAGCAGGATCGCGCCCGCCGCGGCCATGACGGCGACCGCCCCCTCCTGGCCGACGGCGAACCCGTCCTCCTCCCGCAGCCGCGACAGGGTCGCGCCGAGCGCGAACGGGAACACCGCGACCAGCGACAGCAGTAGCCCCAGCGTCGGCCATCCGGCCCACAACGCGCCCACCCCGCCCAAGCCGAGGGCCGCGCCGGCGATGACCAGCGCGATCGTCGGCGCCTCGCGTTCCACCAGCAGCGGCAACGCCCGTCGCGCGAGCGGCGCCACCAGCCAGCGATCGAACCAGGCGGTCCGGTGTGCGACGCTCGCGGCGAGGAGCGCGCGGCCGTGCGCGCCGATCGCGGCAGCGCGATGCTCGATCCCGTGCCCGTCGGCCAGGCCGCCGCGTGCCAGCAGCATGTGCGCCGCCCGCGCCTGCGACGCGACGCGGACCAGCGCGGATTGCACGTCGTAATCGGCGGGCAATCCCGCCGCCTCGGCGATCCGGGCGGGATCGAGCCGGGCGACGCCCGCCCAGGCGGCGTTGCCGCCCACCCGCTCGAACCCCGCGGGCGCGGCGTCCGCCTCCACGACCAGCAGCGCGTCGCCGCCTTCCGCCGCCAGCGGCGCGATCATCGCGGCGGAACTGATGAGCCCGTCGGCGAGGACGAGGACGCGGGACAGAGGATGGAGCTTCTCCGCCGCCTCGCCGGCCGACCTGACGGGATCGACCGCGACGCCGCGCCGCCCGATCCGGCCGAGCGCGCCGAGCAGTTCCGGTGTCACCCGCCCGACGAGCACGACGATCTGCGACGCGCCGAGCTCCACGAGCATCCGCGCCTGCGCCTCGATCAGCGTCGTGCCGCCCAACGGCAGCGTCGCGGTCAGCGTGCCGGGGCGATCGAGCGCGTCATGGGTAGCGAACAGGAGGCCGGCGAGCATCGGCGGGGCTTAGGGAAGCCGGCCGTGATTGGCAAAGCCTGTCCCGCAGGGTCGCCGCGAAAGCCGGTCAGAGCCGCTCCACCGCGCGCCGCAGCTTGCGCCGGGCCTCGTCGGACGGGCCATCCTCGGCCGCCGCCCCCGCCAGTGCCATCAGCCGCACCGCGCCGAAACTCGCCGCCAGACCTTTCAGGCGCGCGGCGGCCGCACGCCAGCCATGCTCGTCGCCGGCGTCGTCGAGCGCCGCCAGCGCGCGATGGGCGCTGTCGACGAACGCGAGACGCAGCTCCGCGATGAGGCCGGGCTCGTCGCCGAGCGCCGCCGCCAGAGTCGCATCGATCGCACCGGGATCATAGGCCATGGCGCGAACCTACGAAGCGGAAGGTTAAGACACCGTTACGATCTGCGGCTTTCGGCGGGACGGAAACGTGATACACCGGCGGCCATGAACGGGGGTTCGTCGATCAGGGGCTGGCGCGTGGAGCCACAGGGAGCCGGGGGAGAGCACGCGCCGTCGCTCGATCTGGGCCAGCACATGGTCCTGGGATCGACCGAGCCGCCATGGGCCGAGGCTCCCTGGCCGGGCGATGCGGCCGAGCCGACCGGGCTGTCGGGATCGATCATGCCGCTGGTGGCCGGGCTCGGCACGGTCGCCTGGATCGGCATCGCGCTCTGGTTGGCGCACGACGCGCTCGTGCGGATGGACGGCGCCGCGCTGGTCGAGTTCGCGGCGGCGCTCGCGGCGGTCCCGGCGCTCGTCGGCATCGGCTGGCTCCTCCTGCGCCGCAACAGCACCGCGGAGGCGCGCCGGTTCGGGCAGACCGCGGCGGCGATGCGCTCTGAGGCGGCGAGCCTGGAGCGGACGGTCGCGACGCTGGCGGCGGCGATCGACACCAGTCGCATCAAGCTCGCCGAACAGGCCGACGCGATGGCCGCGATCGGCGCCGGGGCCGCGGACCGGCTCGCCGCGGTGGGTCGCGGGTTCGCGGACGAGATCGCGGAGGCCAACACCCATTCCGCCTCGCTCGCCAGCGCGACCGGCGAGGCGCAGGCCCGGCTCGGCATGCTGATCGCCACCCTGCCCCGCGCCCGCGCGGAGATCGTCGACGCTGGCGAGCAGCTCGATCGCATCGGCGCCGACACCGGCGCGCAGGTCGCCGCGCTCGACGCGCAGGTGGTGGCGCTGGCGACCCGGGCGCAGGCGGCGGAGGACATCGCCGATGGCGCCGCGCGGCGCCTGGCCGACCACCTCGAACGGATGGAGGCGACCAGCGAGACCGCGGGCGCCAGGCTGGAAGCCGTGACCGCGTCGACGGCGGCATCGGTCGACGCGCTGCTCGGCCGGACCGCCGACGCGGTCGAGACGTCGCGCCGCGGGATCGAGGCGCAGGGCGACACGATGCTGACGATTGTCGAGGCGCACCAGCAGACGCTCGACGCCGCCGCACGCGACAGTGCCGAGGCGCTCGCCACTCGGATCGAGGTGATCGAGCTCGTCATTGAGCGGATCGCCCATCGGCTGGACGCGCAGCGTGCGGCCGGCGACGACCTGGTCGGCGGGCTCGAGGACGGCATCGCCCGGGTCGGCGATCGGCTGGACCGGTTGCACGCGCAAGGCGTCGACCGCTCGCAGCACCTGGCCGCGTCGATCAGCGCGCTGGGCGGCTCGGCAGACGCGATGACGGAGGCGTTGCAGGCGGGCGACACCATGGCCGGCCGCGCGATCGGTACCGCCGAGACGCTGCTGACCGCGCTCGACGCCGCGACGCGCGAGATCGACGAGACGCTGCCCGACGCGCTCGAACGGCTGGACGCGCGGATCGGCGCCAGTCAGCGCATCGTCGCCCAGTCCAAGCCCGAACTGCTAGCGCTCGTCACCGCGGCGGAAAGCACGCAAGACGCGATCGAGGCAATCGCGCAGGTCATCGCCGGCCAGCGCGCGACGGTGGATCAGCTGTCGGGCACGCTGCTCGACACGCTGACGAGCGGGCGCAGCAAGGCGGACGCGCTCGGCCAGGTCGTCGACGAGTCGGTGGCGCGCGCCAACCGCTTCGCCGACGAGGCCGCGCCCCGGCTGGTCGACGCGCTGCTGCGCGTGCGCGACACCGCAACCGCAGCCGCCGACAAGGCCCGCGAGACGATCGCGGCCGTCATCCCCCAGGCCGTCGACCGGCTGGAGACTGAGGCCGCCGCGGCACTGGGGCGCGCGACGGGGGGCTCGGTCGAGCGACAGGTCGCAGCCGTCGCGGCCGCGGCCGACGGCGCGGTGCTCGCGGCGGCCAAGGCGACCGAGCGCCTGGCCGAACGCGTCCGCGAGATCGATGACGCGACCGCGCTGATCGAAACCCGGCTGGAGGACGCGCGCGCCGAGCGCGAGGAGGCGGACCGTGACCATTTCTCGCGCCGGGTATCGCTGCTCATCGAGGCGCTGAACTCCGCCTCGATCGACATCACCCGCAGCTTCGCGCCCGAGGTGTCGGACAGCGCGTGGGCGGCGTACCTCAAGGGCGACCGCGGCGTCTTCACCCGGCGCGCGGTCCGCCTGCTCGAACCGGGGGACGCGCGCGACATCGCGCGGCTGTACGATACGCAGGCGCCGTTCCGTGATCAGGTGAACCGCTACATCCACGATTTCGAGGCGATGCTGCGCACCATCCTGGCGCAGCGCGACGGCTCGCCGCTCGGCGTGACGTTGCTGTCGTCGGACATGGGCAAGCTGTATGTCGCGCTGGCGCAGGCGATCGAGCGGCTGCGCTGAGCCGCGTCGGTCCTGCGGTGGACGTCAGATCTTCTCGATGACGAACATTTCGGGCGTGATCCACCCGGCGAAGTAATTCACCAGGAACAGCGCGAACAGGATGGTGGCGACGATCGTCACCCGCCGTGCGATCCGCCACGGCCGGAACTCGTGAGGAGCGCTGTCCGCCTGTCCCGGTACCCGCTGGACGCCCGCCTCTTCGTGGGTGCGGACGCCGAACGGCAGGACCAGGAACACGGACAGCGACCAGAACAGGAAGTAGATCGCCAGCATCGAGGTCCAACGCATGGCGATCGCTCCGTCAGGCGCCGACGATCAGCACGTCGACCACCGGCTTCTTGCCCGTCCACCGCGTCGCGACGCGGCGCACCGCCAGACGGATGTTCTCACGCACCCGGTCGCGATCCCGCCCGCGCGACGCCTCGGCCACCGCCTCCACCACGTCGGCGATGAACGGATCGCGATCCTCCTCGACTGGGATGCCCTGCAACCGCACCTGCGGCTGCCCAAGTGTGCGACCGTCGCGACCGAACGCGACCGCCACCGAAATCTGCCCATTGAGCGCCAGCTTGCGCCGCTCGTTGATCGTCGTGCCATCGGCCGGCAGGATGACGTCGCCGTCGAGCACCAGCCGTCCGACCGGCGCATGGCCGATCTTTTCCGCAGGCCCGGGCAGCAGGCGGACGAGGTCGCCGTTGGTCTGCACCAGCGCCTGCGGCACGCCTTCCGCGCGGGCGAACCGTGCGTGCTCGGTCAGGTGGCGCATCTCGCCATGAACCGGGATCAGCAGGTCGGGGCGGAGCCAGCGGTACAGCGCTGCCAGTTCCGGCCGGCCCGGGTGGCCGGACACATGGACCGGCGCCTGCCGCTCGGTGATGATGTGGACGCCCTTGCCCGCCAGGATGTTCTGGATGCGGCCGATCGCCACCTCGTTGCCGGGGATCTCCTTGGACGAGAAGACGACCGAATCGCCCTCGCTCAGCTTGATCGTGTGCCCGCCGTCGGCGATCCGCGCGAGCGCGGCGCGCACCTCGCCCTGGCCACCAGTGGCGACGATCAGGACCTTGGACGGCGACATCCGCATCGCCGCATCGGGATCGACCGTCTCCGGAAAATCCTTGAGATAGCCGGTGGCCTTGGCAACCTTCAGAATGCGGTCGAGCGACCGGCCGGTGACGCAGATCGCGCGGCCGGTGTCGCGCGCCACCTGGCCCAGCGTCGACAGCCGAGCCGCGTTGGACGCGAAGCTGGTGACGACCACGCGTCCGCGTGCCGCGGTGACGACGTCGTACAACCCTTGCCGCACGTCGGACTCGGATCCCGACGCCTTGGTGTTGAAGATGTTGGTCGAATCGCACATCAGCACGTCGATGCCGGTGTCGCCGATCGCGGTCAGCTCCGCCTCGTTGGCAGGATCGCCTAGCAGCGGCGCCGCGTCGAGCTTCCAGTCGCCCGAATGGAACACCTTGCCGGCCGGCGTCTCGATCAGCAGCGCGCTCGCCTCCGGGATCGAGTGCGACATCGCGATCATGGTGAAGTCGAACGGCCCGACCTTGAACGGCTTGCCCTGCTCGACGATCCTGAGCTTCACGCGATCGGCGATCCGCTCCTCTTCCAGCTTCCCGCGGATGAGGCCGGCGGTGAACGGCGAAGCGTATAGCGGCACGCCCAGGTCCTCGGCCAGATACGGCAACGCGCCGATATGATCCTCATGCCCGTGGGTCAGCACGATACCGACGAGGTCGTCCAGCCGCTCCTCGATGAATTGCAGGTCGGGCAGGATCACGTCGATGCCGGGATAGGCGGCGTCGGCGAAGGTGATGCCGCAATCCACCATCACCCACTTGCCGCCATAGCCGTACAGGTTGACGTTCATGCCGATCTCACCCGAGCCACCGAGGGCACAGAAGAGCAGGTCGTTCTTGGTAGTCATTGATATCCTAGCGTGATCGTCCCGACAGGCGGAACATGGAGCCCCGAATGGGCGGAGGGATGCGGGAAGGCGGAGCCGTGGCGACACGGCGTCCGCAAGAAACAGAAGCTATATATGGGCGCGCGCGGCCAGGATCGCCAGCCCCGTGATGGTGAGGTCCGGCTCGACGACGTCGAACACGGCCGTATGGGCCTCGAACAGCGTGGCGAGGCCGCCCGTCGCGACCACCGACACCGGCCGGCCGATCTCCGAGCGCATCCGCCCGACCAGCCCCTCGATCAACGCGACATAGCCCCAGTAGATGCCGATATGCATCTGATCGACGGTGTTGCGGCCGATCACCGATGCCGTCGCGGGCGCCTCGATCGCGATCCGCGGCAGTTTCGCCGCGGCGCTGACGAGCGCGTCGAGCGACAGGTTGATGCCCGGCGCGATGATCCCGCCCTTGTACGCGCCGCGATAGTCGATCCAGTCGATCGTGGTCGCGGTGCCGAAATCGATCACGATCAGGTCGCCCGCATGACGGGCGTGCGCCGCGATCGCGGTGACGGCACGGTCGGCGCCCAGGCTCTGCGGCTCGTCGATCTCGAGCGCGATGCCCCAGTCCGCCGGCGCGACGCCCGCGATCAGCGGCTCGGTACCGAAATACTTGCGGGCGAGCGTCTGGAGATTGTGCAGTGCGCGCGGAACGACGGTGGCGATGATGACGCTCCCGACGACGCCGCGGTCGAAGCGCTCGAGCTGGAGCAGCTGGTTCAGCCACACCGCATATTCGTCCGCCGTGCGGCGCGCGTCGGTCGCGATCCGCCAGCGCGCCTTGATCGCCTCCCCGTCCACCAGCGCGAAGACGATGTTGGTGTTGCCGGCATCGATCGCGAGCAGCATGGCGGCGTCCTTCGTCACGGCGTGGTCAGGTCCGCGGCGTGGATGACACGGCTCGATCCGTCCGCCAAGTCGAGCCGCAGCGCGCCGTCGGACGAGAGCCCGTCGAACAGGCCGTCGACGACCCGGCCGTCGGGCAACCGAGCGGACATCGGCGTACCGATCGGCTGCGCCAGTTCGAGCCAGCGGTCGCGGATCGCGGCGACCCCCTCCCCCCGCCAGCGCGCGAGCCACGACGCCATCCGCTCGACGAGCAGCGCCAGAAGCTCGGACGAGGACGTGGCGACGGCAAGCGCGCGCAGGTCCGTCGTCGCGCGGTCGGGCAGGTCGGGGTGGCTGGTGACGTTGACGCCGAACCCGATCACCACCGCATCCTCCGCCCGTTCGAGCAGGATGCCGGACAGTTTGGCGCCGTCCACGAGCAGGTCGTTGGGCCAGCGGACGACGAGGCCGCCGCGACCGGCGGGGAGCGACCCACCGCTCGCCACCACGACCGCCTCTGCCAGGGCCACCGCCGCGGCGAGCGCCAGCGAGGGCGCTGGCGGGTCGGTCGGACGCAGGCGGACGATCGAGCTGGCGTAGAGATTGCCCGGCGGCGACGACCAGGCACGACCCTGCCGCCCTCGCCCGCTCTCCTGTCGCTCCGCGCGCAACCAGACTCCTTCGACTGCGCCGGCGCGGGCTAGGTCGAGCAGGTCGGCGTTGGTCGATCCCGTGACCGGGACGGTGCGGACGACGTCCAGCGGCTAGATCCGGAACAGCGACTGCGCCGCCACCGCGCTCCATCCATAAAGCAGCGGCAGCGCGAGATAGCCGACCGGCGAGATGACCACCGCGCAGATCGCGAGCATCCCGCCCTCGACCGCGCTGTGCGACGGCGCATAGGCGGGCGCGGGATCGTCGAAGTACATCGTCTTCACCATGCGCAAATAGTAATAAGCACCGATCACCGACGACACCGCGCCCGCGACGGCCAGCCCGAGCAGCCCCGCGTTGGTCGCCGCCTGGAACACCGCGAACTTGGGCATGAACCCTAGCAGCGGCGGGATGCCCGCCAGCGAGAACATGAACATCGCCATCGCCGCCGCGAGACCCGGCCGCGTCCGCGACAGGCCCGACAGGCTGGCGATGTCCTCGATCGGCTCGCCGTCAGGTCCACGCATCTGCAACACGACCAGGAACGCGCCCAGCGTCATGAAGATGTACACGGCGAGGTACAGCAGCACCGCCGACACGCCTTCCGGCGTCCCCGCAGCGAGGCCGATCAGCGCGAAGCCGACGTTGTTGATCGACGAATAGGCGAGCAGCCGCTTGACGTTGGTCTGCCCGATCGCCGCGACCGCTCCCAACAGGATCGAGGCGAGGCTGGCGAAGATCACGATTTGTCGCCACTCGCCCGCCGCCGGTCCCATGGCGACCATCGCCACGCGGATCGACAGCGCCATCGCCGCCACCTTGGGCGCGGACGCGAAGAAGGCGGACACCGGCGTCGGCGCGCCCTCGTACACGTCGGGCGTCCACATGTGGAACGGCACCACCGCCATCTTGAACGCGAGGCCCGCGAACACGAACACCAGCCCGAACGTCAGCCCCAGCGCCGCGGTGCTGCCGTGCGGCGCGCCGGCGAACGATTGCGCGATCTGCTCGAACAGCGTCGAACCGGCAAAGCCGTATACGAGGCTGACGCCGTACAGCAAGATACCGCTGGCAAGCGAGCCGAGCACGAAATACTTGAGCCCCGCCTCCGCCGACCGACGATCGCGGCGCATGAAGCTCGCCAGCACGTAGGCGGCGAGGCTCTGCAGCTCCAGACCGACATACAGCGTCAGCAGGTCGCCCGCCGACACCATGATCGCCATGCCGGCGGCGGACAGCAGGATCAGCACCGGATATTCCGGCCGCAGGTCGTCACCCGCCGAGCGCGCGAAGAAGTCGGGCGCCATCAGGATCGCCGCCGCCGACGCGAGAAAGATCACCACCTTGGCGAACCCGGCAAAGGCGTCCGCGCGCATCAGGCCACCGAACGCCGCGCCGCCGCCGGTCGCGGGGCCGAGCAACGCGACGCCCGCGCCCGCCAACACCGCCACCGCGGCCCAGGACACGAGCCGCGTCGACGCCTGACCACCCCAGGCGCTGACCAGCATCAGCGCGATCGCGCCGAGCGACAGCACCTCCTCCGGCAGGACCATCGCGAATTGGGTCGTCATGGTCATCAGTGTGCCTCCCCGCCGGTCACGGGCCGGGCCAGGGCCGCGGTCTGGACCGGGCGCCCGGTCGGTGACGCGTCTCCCGTCGGGCGGCTGCGATCGAGCCGAGCCATCAACGTCGCGCTGTCCTTGCGCATCGGCGCCATGAAGCTTTCCGGATAGACGCCCATCCACATCACCACCGCCGCGATCGGGATCAGCAAGGCCAGCTCCCGCGGCGACACGTCCGCCATCGCGCGCACATCCTCCGATTTGATCTCACCGAATACGACCCGGCGATAGAGGTAGAGCATATAGCCCGCACCCAGGATGATGCTGGTGGTGCACAGGAACGCCGCCCAGGTCGACAGCTGATAGCTGCCCATCAGCGACAGGAACTCGGCGACAAAGCCACTGGTGCCCGGCAGGCCGATCGACGCCATGGTGAACAGCAGAAAGAAGATCGCATAGCGCGGCATGTTGATCGACAGTCCGCCGTAGCGCGCGATCTCGCGCGTGTGCAGCCGGTCGTAGATCACGCCGACGCACAGGAACAGCGCGCCCGAGACGAGACCGTGCGACAGCATCATCATCATCGCGCCGTCGAGGCCCTGACGGTTGAACGCGAACAGGCCGATGGTCACGATCGCCATGTGCGCGACCGACGAATAGGCGATCAGCTTCTTCATGTCGTTCTGCACCAGCGCGACGAGGCTGGTATACACCACCGCGATCGCGGACAGGACGAAGATCAGGGGGAACAGCTGTGCCGACGCATCCGGGAACATCGGCAGCGAGAAGCGCAGGAAGCCGTAGCCGCCGAGCTTCAGCAGCACGCCCGCCAGGATGACCGAACCCGCGGTCGGCGCCTGGACGTGTGCGTCGGGCAGCCACGTGTGCACCGGCCACATCGGCATCTTCACCGCGAACGAGGCGAAGAACGCGAACCACAGCCAAATCTGAACGCCGCGTGGGAAATCGTGCGCCATCAGCAGCGGGATGCTCGTCGTCCCCGCGTCGTGCGCCATGTACAGCATCGCGACGAGCATCACGATCGACCCGAGCAGCGTGTACAGGAAGAACTTGTAGCTGGCGTAGATCCTGTTCGCCCCGCCCCAGATGCCGATGATGAGGAACATCGGGATCAGGCCGGCCTCGAAGAAAAC
>JBPBQW010000010.1:0-14784 GCA_050955125.1 Janthinobacterium lividum | reverse complement strand
ATCGCCGCCTGCGCGCCGGCATGGCCCGCGCCGACGATCACCACGTCATAGTCGGTCATCGAGCCGCCGCAGCGTCGTCGCATAGTCCCGCTGCCGCGCCACATAGCTTGCCGCCGACACCCTGAGCCCGGCGATCTCGCCGGCGGACAGCGCGCGCGCCACCCGCGCGGGCGCACCGACGATCAGGCTGCCGGGCGGGAACGCCTTGCCCTCGGTCACCAGCGCGCCGGCGCCGACCAGGCAATCGTCGCCGATCGTCGCGCGGTTAAGCACCGTCGCGCCCATGCCGACGAGCACGTTGTCGCCGATCGTGCAGCCGTGGAGGATCGCATGGTGTCCGATCGTGCACCCCTGCCCGACCGTCAGCGGCGCGCCAGGATCGGAGTGCAGGGTCGCGCCTTCCTGGATGTTGGTCCGGTCGCCGACCAGGATCGCGGTGTTGTCCGCCCGGATCACCGCCCCGAACCACACGCCGACGTCGTGCCCCAGGCGGACGTCACCAATCAGGTCCGCCGACGGCGCGATCCAGCTGTCGGTCGGCACCACGGGCTCGTGGCCGCCGATGGCGTAACGCGGCATCAGCCGAGCTCCCCGGCGATCTCGTCGATCCGCCGCAGGGTGGCGACGAACCGCTCCACCTCCACGGGATCGAGCCGGTCGAAGATGCGGCGTTCGAGTTCCAGCGCCTTGGGCGCGACCTGCGCGTACAGGTCCCGCCCCGCCGGCGACAGGTCGAGCAGGTGCGACCGGCCGTCGCCGGGGTTGCGCGCGCGCGCGAGCAGCCCGCGCTCGACTAGGCCGATGGCGGCGCGGCTGACCGTCACCTTGTCCATCCGCGTCCGCGTGCCGATCGCCGCCTGCGTCACGCCGCCGGCCTCCGCCACCACGGCGACGATGCGCCATTCGGGGATCGAAAGGCCGAACAGCGCCTCATAGGTGCGCGCTACGCGCTCGCTGACCAGGTTGGACGTGAACGACAGGCGGAACGGGATGAACTCGTCGAGGAGGAGCGTCGGGAGCATGCGGCACCGGTAACCGTTGACACCGGATCGGGAAAGCATCACGTTGGTATCGAAAGATACCGGTTCCCCGGTACAGGAGCGGCGCGATGGAAATGGACGTCAACCCGATGGGCCTCGACGGGTTCGAGTTTTGCGAGTTCACCTCGCCCGACCCCGATCGCATGGCGGCGCAACTCGAACAGTTCGGCTTCGTGCCCGCGTCCACCCACCCGACCAAGGCGGTGACGCGGTACAAGCAGGGTCGGATCAACCTGCTGCTCAACCGCGAACCGGGCAGCCACGCGACCGCGTTCCACGCCGATCACGGCCCGTCGGCCAGCGCGATGGCGTTCCGGGTGCAGGACGCGGCCGCGGCGTACGAGGCGGCGATCGCGCGCGGCGCGAAGGCGGCTCCCGCCGGTGCGGCGCTCGACGGCATTCCGGCGCTGGAGGGGATCGGCGGCTCGATCCTGTACCTCGTCGACCGCCACGGCGCGGCCGGCTCGATCTACGACGACTGGCACCAGGTGCCCGGCGCCGCCGAGGCGGAAGCGGCCAACAACGTCGGCCTCGACCTGCTCGATCACCTGACCCACAACGTCCGCCGCGGCCAGATGCGCACCTGGGCGGAGTTCTACGGCCAGATCTTCGGCTTCGAGGAGCAGAAGTATTTCGACATCAAGGGCAAGGCGACCGGGCTGTTCAGCCAGGCGATGATCGCGCCCGACCGCGCGATCCGCATCCCGCTGAACGAGAGCCAGGACGACCACAGCCAGATCGAGGAGTTCATCCGCACCTACAACGGCGAGGGCATCCAGCATCTGGCGCTGACCACGGCCGACATCTTCGAGACGGTCGAGAAACTGCGCGGCCGCGGCGTGAAGCTGCAGGACACGATCGAGACCTATTACGAGCTGGTCGACAAGCGCGTTCCGGGCCACGGCCACGACCTGGAGCGCCTGCGCCGCAACCGCATCCTGATCGACGGCAACGTCGGCGAGGAAGGGCTGCTGCTCCAGATCTTCACCGAGAACATGTTCGGGCCGATCTTCTTCGAAATCATCCAGCGCAAGGGCAACGAGGGGTTCGGCAACGGCAACTTCCAGGCGCTGTACGAGTCGATCGAGCTGGACCAGATCAGGCGCGGCGTCATCACGGTCGACGCATAGCGGGTGCCGCGCCCGGCCGGCACGCTCGGGCGGGGCCCGAGTATCGGCGGGCCGGAAAAGGGCTGTCCTACAAGGGCCTGACGATGGCAGAGGGTCCGCATGGCCCAGTCCGCCCTCTCTCGCACCGCCCTCGATCGACCGGACCGGCTGGAAAGGGGGGCGGCTCCGGTCGCTTTCCCGGAACCTTCGGAACTTTCGGGCGCGATTTCGCCGGCATCCGGGGGACGGAAGCAAACGGGACGCCGGCCGAAGACCGCGGCGACGAAGGAGAGACGATGACGAGCTCGATCGATCCCACCCCCTATCTCACCGGCTTCGCCAACCATTTCGCGACCGAGGCCGTCGCCGGCGCGCTGCCGGTCGGCCGCAACTCGCCGCAGCACGTTCCCTTCGGCCTCTACGCCGAGCAACTGTCGGGCACCGCCTTCACCGCGCCGCGGTCCGAGAACCGGCGGACGTGGCTGTATCGTCTGCGCCCCACCGCCAACCACGGCGCGTTCACCCGCTACGACGGCGCGCCGCTGTTCCGGTCCGCGCCGTTCGACGAGGTGCCGCCGTCCCCCAACCGGCTGCGGTGGGATCCGCTGCCGATGCCGGACGCGCCGACCGACTGGCTCGACGGCCTCGTCAGCTACGGCGGCACGGGCAACGTCGCCGAGCAGACGGGGGTCGGCATCCACCTCTACGCCGCCAACGCCGGCATGGAGCGCGTGTTCTTCAGTGCCGACGGCGAACTGCTGATTGTGCCGCAACACGGCCGGCTGGTGATCGACACCGAGATGGGCCGGATCGACGTCGCCCCGCTGCAGATCGCGCTGATCCCCCGCGGCGTGCGGTTCCGGGTCGCGCTGCCCGATGGTCAGGCGTGCGGCTATGTGCTCGAGAATTACGGCGCGCTGTTCCGGCTTCCCGATCTCGGCCCGATCGGCGCCAACGGCCTGGCCAACCCGCGCGACTTCGAGACGCCGTTCGCCTGGTTCGAGGACCGCGACGAGCCTTGCGCGGTGGTTCAGAAGTTCCAGGGCGGTCTGTGGGCCACCACGCTCGACCACTCGCCGTTCGACGTCGTCGCCTGGCACGGCAACCTTGCCCCCTGCCGCTACGACCTGACCCGGTTCATGACGATCAACACCGTCAGCTTCGACCATCCCGACCCGTCGATCTTCACCGTGCTGACCTCGCCCAGCGACACGCCGGGCACCGCCAATTGCGACTTCGTGATCTTCCCCCCGCGCTGGATGGTGGCGGAGGGCACGTTCCGGCCGCCCTGGTTCCACCGCAACGTGATGAGCGAGTTCATGGGGCTGCTGACCGGTGCCTATGATGCCAAGGAGGGCGGCTTCGCGCCGGGCGGCGCCAGCCTGCACAATCAGATGAACGGCCACGGCCCCGATCAGGCCAGCTACGAAAAGGCGGTCGCGGCGGATCTGAAGCCGGTGAAGATCGAGAACACGATGGCGTTCATGTTCGAGACCCGCCACGTCGTCCGCCCCACCCGCTGGGCAAGCGAGGCGCCGACGATGCAGCTCGATTACGACGCGGTGTGGAACGGCTTCGCCAAGGCGCGCCTGCCGGGATGATCGACGACACCCACGATCCCGCGCGCACGAGCTGGGTCCCGGGGGCGGACGGGCATCCGGATTTCCCCGTCCAGAACCTGCCGCTCGGCGTGTTCTCCCCGGCTGGCGCGGTGCCGCGCATCGGGACGGCGATCGGCGGGCACATCCTCGACCTGTCCGGCGTCGCCTCGCTGCTGCCACCGGGCGTGGCCGGCGCGCTGTCGCATCCGACGCTGAACGCGCTTTTCGCGCTGCCCCCGTCAGAGCGGCTGGGCCTGCGCCGCCGGCTGTCCGCCCTCCTGTCCGACCCGGCCCACCGGCCGCTGGTCGAGCCGATGCTGCACGCCGCCGGCGACTGCACGATGCACCTGCCCTGCGCGGTGCGCGACTACACCGATTTCTACGCCGGCATCCACCATGCCGAGAACGTCGGCCGATTGTTCCGCCCCGACGCGCCGCTGCTCCCCAACTACAAGCACGTGCCGATCGGCTATCATGGTCGCGCCTCGTCGGTGCGGGTCGGCGGCGTTCCGGTCGTGCGACCCAACGGCCAGCGCAGGGGCGACGCCGACGCGCCGACCTTCGGCCCGACCGAGCGGCTGGACTACGAGCTGGAACTCGGCGTCTGGCTTGCCGGCGGCACCGCGCTGGGACGGCCGATCCCGATCGGCCGGGCGCACGAGCATGTCGCGGGGCTGTGCCTGCTCAACGACTGGTCCGCGCGCGACGTCCAGGCGTGGGAGTATCAGCCGCTCGGGCCGTTCCTCGCCAAGAGCTTCCACACCAGCGTCTCGCCCTGGGTGGTGACGGTGGAGGCACTGGCGCCGTTCCGGGTCGCGCAGCCTGCGCGGCCGGCGGGCGATCCCCGGCCGCTCCCCTATCTGTGGAACGACGCCGATCAGGAGACGGGCGCGTTCGCAATCGAGCTGGCGGTGCTGCTGTCCACGCCCGCCATGCGGGCCGCCGGCGACGCGCCGCAACGGCTGAGTGTCGGGCCTGCCACCAGCCTGTACTGGACCGTCGCGCAACTGGTGGCGCACCACGCGTCGAACGGATGCGATCTGGGCGCCGGCGACCTGCTGGGCACCGGGACGATCTCGTCGACGCGAGACGAGGGGCGCGGCAGCCTGCTGGAGATCACCGATGGCGGGCGTACCGCGTTGACGCTCCACACCGGCGAGGAGCGCACCTTCCTGCAGGACGGCGACGAGGTGATCCTGTCGGCGCGGTCGCGCGCCGATGGATTCGCCCCGATCGGCTTCGGCGACTGTCGCGCGACCGTCCGGCCGTCGCCGGTGTTCGCGGCATGAGCGAGGCGGACCGGCTGTTCGCGACGCCGGCCGGCGTCGCGCTCGGCTCGCCGGATGCCATCGCGGACGGCGGCGCGCGCAATTACGTCCTCCAGCTGCGCGCCGGGCGTTTCCACGGCTTCGTCGTACGGCGCGGCGGCGAGGTGTTCGGCTATGTCGACCGTTGCCCGCACATGGGCCTGCCGCTCGCACAGGTGCTCGACGACTATCTGACGCCGGGCGGTGCCCTCATCGCCTGCAGCTGGCATTCGGCCCTGTTCGACGTCGCGGACGGGACGTGCGTCGGTGGCCCGTGCGTCGGTCAGCGGCTGACGCCCTGGCCGGTCGGGATCGTCGACGGCGTCCTCGTGACCACCGACTGACGGCGGGCATGGACGCGGGGTCGCGGACATCTTATATACCGGGCGATATGGAAACCGCGACCTGCTGCTCCGCGCCCGTCAAGGGTCGTCCCCGCGAGTTCGACGTCGATGCCGCGCTGGCGGCGGCGCTGCGCGTGTTCTGGAGCAAGGGGTATGAGGGCGCGAGCCTGACCGAGCTGACGGAGGCGATGGGGATTGCCCGGCCCAGCCTCTACGCCGCCTTCGGCAACAAGGAGGCGCTGTTCCGCCGCGCGCTCGACCTCTACGAGCAGGAAAAGCTCGGCTACATCTCGCTCGCCCTGTCCGCCCCCACGTCGCGCGAGGTTGCAGAGCGGTTGCTCGGCGGCGCGCTCGACAGCCAGACCAGCGCCTGCGAGCCGCGCGGCTGCCTGGGCGTGATCGGATCGATGGCGTGCGGCAGCGAGGCCGAAGGCGTGCGCGCGGAGGTCATCACGCGCCGTGCCTCCGCCCATGCCGCCCTCGTCGCCCGCATGGAGCGCGCACTGGCGGAAGGGGACCTGCCCGCCGGTGCCGATCCGGCGGGGCTCGCGCGCTTCCTGCTGACGATCATGCAGGGGATGGCGGTTCAGGCCGGCGCGGGCGCGACGCGCGACGAGCTGGCGCAGGTGGTCGCGACGAGCATCGCGACATGGCCGGGACGCTGACCGACATCAAACTTACCAGTCAGTACAGAAAAGTGGTTGACTGACGTGGCCCGCCCTTCCATACCGACCGGTATCGAAGGAGGTGCCTTCGGTGTCCGGAGGTTCCCATGGCCTATCTCGCATTCTCCGAGCTTGGTGGCGGTGACGTCATCGATCGCCCTCTCCCGTCCACGATCGCCCCGCCAGCAATCGTCCCGCAGGCGCCGGCCGTGCGATTGACCGCGCTCGAATGGTCGGTCGTCGCGATCGCGTGGAGCGATCGGCTGTCGTCCCTGCGTCGTCCCGGCCGCATCGCCCGGATGATGGGCGGCCTGTTCGGCGGCCACAACCCGCGCCTGGCGGATCCCAGGCTGGAGGCGCTGCGCCGGATGGCGGTGCTGACCTGGCGCCGCGGGTACACCGTCGCTCCGCACGAGGTCCGGGCCTTTCGCGACGCGGGCTATTCGGCCGACCAATACGAGCTGCTGGTCGACAGCATCGCCGCCGCCCGCCGTCAGGATCCGCCCCGCCATCATTGATCGCCGCGGGAGCGGGGCTTGCGCTTCGATCTGCGGTGCGGAACAAGTGGCGCATGGCTAATCCCGTCGCCGCAAGCGCCCCGGACGGCGTCGTCGATCACCGCCCCGTCGATGCGGCCGGCACGATCGTACTGCCGGCGCGTCCCGAACCCATCCGCCTGTCCGCCACCGATACCGCGGTGGTTGTGATCGACATGCAGAACGCCTACGCCAGCGAGGGCGGATACGTCGACCTCGCCGGGTTCGACATCGCCGGCGCGGCGGGCGTGATCGGGCGGATCGCACAGGTGCTCGACACCGCCCGCGCCGCGGGAATGCCGGTTGTGTTCCTCCAGAACGGCTGGGATCCCGACTATGTCGAGGCGGGCACGCCTGCCTCGCCCAACTGGCACAAGTCCAACGCCCTGAAGACCATGCGCGCGCGGCCAGAGCTCGCCGGGGAACTGCTGGCGCGCGGTGGGTGGGATTACGAGCTGGTCGACGCGCTCACGCCCAAGCCCGGCGACATCCGCGTCCACAAGACGCGCTATTCCGCCTTCTTCAACTCGCAACTCGACTCGATCCTGCGCGCGCGCGGCATCCGTACGCTCGTGTTCGTCGGCATCGCCAGCAACGTGTGCGTCGAATCGACGCTGCGCGACGGCTTCCACCTCGAATATTTCGGCGTGATGCTGGAGGATGCGACCCATCATCTGGGTCCCGACTTCATCCAGGCGGCGACCGTGTACAACGTCGAGAAGTTCTTTGGCTGGGTCTCCACCGTCGCCGACTTCTGCGGCGCGGTCCGCCAGCAACCCGAAAAGGACGCCTGATGCCCTTCGAGCCGATCAACCCGCCCGAGTTTCCCGCGCCGGTCGCCCCGTATTCTGCGGCGGCGAAGGCGGGCGGCACCGTCTATGTCTCGGGCGTGCTGGCGTTGGGCGAAGGAGGCACGGTGCTCAACCCCGGCAACGTCCGCCTCCAGACGCGGCACGTGCTCGAGACGATCAAGGTGACGCTCGCCGCCGCCGGTGCGACGCTGGAGGACGTGGCGATGAACCACATCTTCCTCAGATATCTCGGCGACTATGCCGCATTCAACGAGGTGTATGCGGAGTATTTCCCCGGTGCCAAGCCCGCGCGCTACTGCATCGTCGCGGAGCTGGTGAAACCCGATTGCCTCGTCGAGATCGCGTCCGTGGCGCATCCGGGCTGATGGCGCAGGCGGCCGGGCTCTTCGTCGAGCGGGCGGGGCCGCGGGGCGGCACGCCATTGATCCTGTCCGCCGGGCTCGGCGGCTCGGCCACCTACTGGCGACCCAATCTCGCCGCCCTCGCCGAACGGCACGACGTGATCGCCTATGATCACCGCGGCACGGGCCGCTCGGCGCGCGACGTGCCCGGCGTCCTGACCATCGAGGACATGGGCGACGACCTGCTGGCGCTGATGGACGCCCTCGACATCGAGCGCGCGACCGTCATCGGTCACGCGATCGGCGGCATGGCGGGATTGTCGGCGGCGCTGGCGCGTCCCGACCGGATCGAGCGGCTGGTCGTCGTCAACGGCTGGGCGGCACTCGATCCTGCGACCGCGCGCTGTTTCGACACCCGGCTGACGCTGCTTCGCGCCGCGGGCGCACGCGCCTATCTGCGCGCGCAGCCGATCTTCCTGTACCCGCCGCAATGGATCTCCGACCATGACGACGCGATGGAGGGCGAGGTCGAGGCGCAGCTCGCGCACATGCCCCCGCCCGACATGATCGAACGCCGCATCGCCGCGGCGCGTCGCTTCGGTGCGATAGACAGGCTTCGCCATCTGGCGGTGCCGACGCTGCTCGTCGCCAGCGACGACGACACGCTCGTCCCGCCGTCCTGCTCGGAGCGGATGCGGGCGGCGACGGGCGAGCACGTGCAGCTGGCGCGGATGGCGCACGGCGGCCATGCCTGTACCGTCACGCGCGCCGAGCATTTCAACCTGTGGCTGCTCGATTGGCTCGACGGCTGAACGCCCAAGCGGAGGCACATCCCATGCAGGTCGGCGTGTTCATGCCCATCAACAACAACGGCTGGCTGATCTCCAGAAATGCGCCGCAGTACATGCCGAGCTTCGCGATGAACAAACGCATCGCGATCGCCGCCGAGAAGCACGGGCTCGATTTCCTGCTGTCGATGATCAAGCTGCGCGGGTTCGGCGGCGCCACCGAGTTCTGGGACTATGGCCTGGAAAGCTTCACGCTGATGGCGGGGCTCGCCGCGGTCACGGAGCGGATCGGTATCTATGCCACCTGCCCGACGCTGCTGGTGCCGCCCGCCTTTGCGGCGCGGATGGGCAACACCATCGATTCGATCAGCGGCGGTCGCTTCGGGCTCAACCTCATCACCGGGTGGCAGCCGCCCGAATATACCCAGATGGGGATGTGGCCGGGCGACGAGCATTTCCGCGATCGCTACCGGATGCTCGACGAGTACGCGCAGGTCCTGCGCGAGCTGTGGGACACGGGCGGCTCGGATCTCAAGGGGACATATTACCAGATGGACGACTGCCGCGTGTGGCCGCGGCCGCAAGGCGACATGAAGATCATCTGCGCGGGCTCGTCCGACGAGGGCCTCGCCTTTTCCGCCAAGTGGGCGGACTATGCCTTTTGCCTCGGCAAGGGCGTCAACACGCCCACCGCCTTTGCGGGCAACAACCAGCGGCTGGCGGCGGCGACGGCGAAGACGGGGCGTGACGTCCAGGTGTTCGTGCTGGTGATGGTGATCGCCGACGAGACGGACGAGGCCGCGATGGCCAGGTGGAAACACTATAACGACGGCGTCGACACCGAAGCGATCGCCTGGCTGACGCGACAGGGCGCGAAAGACACGGTGAACAAGGACACGAACGTCCGCCAGCTCGCCGCCGCCGAAGGCGCCGTCAACATCAACATGGGCACCCTGGTCGGCAGCTACGAACACGTGGCTCGGATGCTGGACGAGATGGCGGCGGTGCCGGGCACGGGCGGCGTACTGCTGACGTTCGACGATTTCGAGGCCGGGGTGGAGGCGTTCGGCACGCGCATCCAGCCGCTGATGGCGAGCCGGGCGGGAATGGCCTGAACTCCACCTCGCCCGGCCGGGCAGCCTACCAGTTCACGCCCGCGCGCGCGTAGAGGTACCGGCCGTTGAAGCCGAACGGCGAGTAATAGGGGAAGCCGACGACGCCGGTCGTGTTGTTCGCCGGGATCGTCCGGTCGGGATAGACGTCGAACAGGTTGCTGACGCCCACCCCGAAATTGGGTCCCTTGGGCACGCTGTACCGGAACTCGAGATCGGTGATCGCGTGCCGGCCGGTGAAGATGTCCGCCGCCGGCGTCGTCCCCGGTTGGTTGACGTTGCCGTAATAGGTGACGCGCGCGGTCGCGCCGAGCTGCTGGAGCGACCAGTCGACGCTGCCGGTCAGCTTCTCGCCCGGGGTGCCCTGCTCCAGTGTCAGGATGCGCGACCGCGCGAACAGCACCGGCGCGGGATTGAGCGCGGACGTGCTGGTGGGCACGCGCGTCACGTCGACGTGGTTGACGTTGCCTGCCAGCGTCAGGTCGAACGTTCCCGCGCCGCCCGTGTGCGCCCGGTAATGCGCGACCGCGTCGATGCCCTTGGTCGTGGACGCGAGACCGTTGATGAAGAAGCGTGCCGCGCTGACGCCATAGGGCGCGAGCAGTGCCGCGACTTGCGGGCTGGTGCTCGCCTGGATGTTCTCCGACAGGCCGAGCTGGTCGCGCAGTTTGATGAGATAGCCGTCGACCGTCAGGTCGATGCCGCCCGCGCGAATGACGGTACCGGCGGAGAAGTTTGTCGACCGCTCGGGCTGGAGCGGGACGCCGCCGAGCGCGCCCGCGATCGGGCTGGTTGACGGGAAGGTGCCGGTCAGGATCGGCGCGCCGTTCTGGATGACCGAGGCGATCGAGGTGAAATACTGCTGTTGAAGCGCGGGCGCGCGGAAGCCGGTCGACACCGCGCCGCGCAGCGCGAACCAGCGCGTGAAATCGTAGCGGATCGACGCCTTGCCCGTGCCCGTCGCACCGAAGTCTGAATAATCCTCGCCACGTCCCGCCAGTCCGACGAGCAGCTTGTCCGTCACCTGCGCCTCGACGTCGAGGTAGATCGAGCCGTTGCCGCGGTTGCGGTCGACGACGTTGGCGGGCGAGAAGCCGCCGAATCCTTGCGCGCCTGGCGACTGGGTCAGCACCGCACCCGTCGCGGGATAGTCATAGGAGGCAAGGTCGCCCGCACCGATCGCGAAGCTCTCACGCCGGCCCTCGACGCCGAACGCGACGTTGAGCGACTGGAACACGTCGAACTTGCGGCTGACGTTCAGGTCGCCGACGAGCTGGTCGTAGGTCAGCTTGCCGTCGTAGAAGTCGTGCGGCGTCGCGCTGCCGTAGGCGTAATTGGCCGAGTTCTGGGTTGCGAAGTCGATCGTGTTACGGCCGTAGCTGACCGACAGGTCGATGTTCCAGCCTGACAGCGTGCCCTTGACGCCCAACGCGGAGTTGATGTCGCGCGAGTTGGTGTTGATGATCGGCAGGAAGCCGCTCGGAAATCCGGCGAGCGTCGTCGTGGCGGACGCCAGCCGCGGGAACGCCGCACTGTGCGTGTCGCGATCGGTGTAGCCAAACCAGCCGTAGACCCGCCAGTCGCCGCCGATCCCCTTCCCCGCATTCGCCCACAGGCTGTACTGCTCGACTTGTGGATCGCCGAACCGACCCGTCACCTGCAACGGCGTAGTCCGCGGATCGAAGTCGGCGCGGTTCGTGGGATCGCGGTGCAGATACTCGCCCGACAGCGTCAGGAAGCCATCGTCGCCCAGGCTCACGCCCTGCCAGCCCGACACGGTGACGGTATGCTCGCCCGTCGTGCTGCGGCTGCCGCGCGCGGTGTCGATGTCGGTGTTATAAAAGCCGTAGTTGACCTGCGCGCCGCCACCCGACCGCGCCTCGCGCAGCCGGATGTTGACGACGCCGGCGATCGCGTCCGACCCGTATTGCGCCGACGCGCCATCGCGCAGCACCTCGATCCGGTCGAGCGCCACCGTCGGGATGGTGTTCAAGTCCACCGCCGCCGCGCCGCGGCCGACCGAGCCGTTGATGTTGAGGAGCGCGGACGGATGTGCACGCAGGCCGTTGACGAGGACCAGCGTCTCGTCGGGCGACAGGCCGCGCAGCGTCACCGGGCGGATCGCGTCGGTGCCGTCGGTCGCCGACGCGCGCGGGAAGTCGATCGACGGCGCGACCGCCTGCAACGCGGCGGCAAGCTCGGTCGTGCCCTGCTGGCGCAAGGTCGTGGCGCTCAGCACGTCGACCGGCGATGCGCTATCCAGCCGCGAGCGGCCCGCGGTGCGCGTGCCGGTCACGACGATGTCGTCGCGCTCCTGCGCCGGGCCGGCGGCCCCCTGCTCGTTGTCGGGACCCGCCTGGGTCGAGGCGGTCTGGCCCGGCTGGGCGGGCACCGCCTGCGCGGCGGCCTGCGCGGCGGCCGAGAGCGCGAGCACGGACGTGGCGGCGACGAGGAAGGAACGGACGATCACGAGCAAGACCCCTTTGGCTCCGGTCTGGTGCCGGGAGGGGCGCAGCTATGCCGCGGCGGGACGGCCGTCGCCCTGCCAAATATCTACTATGCCGTAGAAAATCTTGGGGGCCGCCCGCTCGGCCACGGGATCACCGGTGCAGGCGACCGTCCTCGACCGCCGCCGCATCGAACGCGAACAGCAGATCCGGGTCCGGCGCCTTCACCTCGCGCGCGATCTCGACGGGGGCGACCTGGCGCAGGAGGTGGCGGATGATGGCGAGGCGCGCAGGCTTCTTCTTGTCCGCGCGGACGCAATGCCATGGCGCGAGCGGCGAGTGCGTGCGCGTCAGCATCGTGTCGCGCGCCGCGGTGTACTCGTCCCACTTCGATTGCGCGACCGCGTCCATGTCGCTGGTCTTGAGTGCTTTCAACGGATCGTCGCGCCGCGCCTGCAGCCGCTCCGCCTGCTCGTCCTTGCTGATGTCGAGCCAGATCTTCACCAGCCGAATGCCGCTTTCGACCAGCATCCGCTCGAAATCGGGCGCATCGCGCAGGAACTCGGCCTGTCCGGGCGGCGTGGAGAAGCCCATCACCACCTCGACGCCCGCGCGATTGTACCAGGAGCGGTTGAAGATCACGAGCTCGCCCGCAGCGGGCAAGTGGGTGGCGTAGCGCTGAAAATACCATTGCGTCCGCTCGCGGTCGGACGGCTTGGGCAGTGCGACGACGCGGGTGTCGCGGATCGACAGATGCTCGACGATGCGCTTGATCGTGCCGTCCTTACCCGCGCCGTCGCGTCCCTCGAGCACGAGCACGATCCGCTCGCCCGACCCGACCGCCGCCTGCTGCGTCCGGACGAGTGCGACCTGGAGCTTGGCCAGTTCCTTTTCATAGTCGTCGGTGTTCATGCCTGCCCCTCCCGTGCGACGGCGAAGCCCGCGAAGCTCTGGCTGACGGGCATCAGCTCCAGCGCGTTGATGTTGAGATGCGGCGGCAGCGTCGCGACCCACAGCAAGGTGCCCGCGATATCCTCCGCCGTCATCGGGTTCGCCCCCTTGTACAGTGCGTCGGACTTCGCCTGATCGCCGGTGCGCACCAGCGTGAACTCGGTCTCGACCATGCCGGGCTCGATCGAGGTGACGCGAACGCCGGTGCCCGCGAGATCGGACCGCAAACCGAGCGAGAACTGGCGCACGAACGCCTTGGTGCCGCCGTACACGTTGCCGCCGCTGTACGGATAGGTCGCGGCGACGGAGGACAGGTTGATGATCGCGCCGCGCCGCTCGACGAGGCCGGGCAGCAGCGCGCGCGTCATCGCCACCAGCGCGGTGATGTTGGTGTCGATCATCACCATCCAGTCGTCGAGGTCCGCCTCCTGCGCGGGCGCGGTGCCGCGCGCCAGGCCGGCGTTGTTGACCAGCAGGTCGACCGGCGGCAACTGCGCGACCGCGGCGTCGCGCGCGGCGGCGTCGGTGACGTCGAACGCACTGGTAGTGACGAGGTCGCGGCCGACCTCGGAGGCGAGCGCGTCCAGCCGGTCGGCGCGGCGGCCGGTCGCGACGACGTGCCAGCCCGCGCCGGCGAACTCGCGCACCGTCGCCTCGCCGATCCCGGAGGTTGCACCAGTGACCAGAACCGTGGGCATTGCGTTACTCCTATTCCGAACGAAGCGCCGCGGCGGGACGTGCCCGCAACGCCGGCAGGCTGCCGAGCAGGCCGATGCCGAGCGTCGCCACCGTCGCCGTGGCCAGCGTCAAACCCACGACGCGCCAATCGGGTGCCCAGGCAAGCGCAAAGACATGGCGGACGACGTACCACCCCGCCCCGCCGCCGACCGCCAGCGCGACGAGCGACAGCAACGCCGCGAGCAGCGCGTACTCGATCGCCTGCGCGCCCAGGACCTGCGCCCTCGTGGCGCCGAGCAGCTTCAGGATCACCGCGTCATAGCGTCGCGCCCGCGCCGAAGCGGCGACCGCGCCGATCAGCACCGCGATCCCCGCCGCGACCGTCACCGCCGCCGCGGCGCGCACCGCCACCGTCACCCGGCCGATCACCTCGCCCAGCTGGCCGATCACGTCGCCGACGCGCACCATCGTGAGCGCCGGGAGCGCACGGGCGACATCGCGTGCGATCGCGCCGTCGCTGGCGGGCGGCGCATAGACGCTGGCGACCAGACTGTGCGGCGCCTCCTCGATGTAGCCGGGCGAGAAGACGACCGCGAAATTGAGCCCGAGACCGCCCCAGTCGACCTCGCGCAGCGCGGCGATCCGCGCGGGCACGTCGACGCCCAGCACCGCGACCGTGATCCGATCGCCGACGCGCAGGCCGAGCGAGGTCGCCGCGCTCGCCTCCAGCGACACCAGCGGTGGTCCATGGTAATCGGCCGGCCACCAGCGGCCCGCGACCACCCGGTTGCGCGGCGGCAGCGCGGCCGCCCAGGTGATCGTGCGATCGCCGCGCAGCACCCAGCTGTCGGGCGGGTGCGTCATGTCCTCGACCCGCACGCCCTTCAGTGCGACGATCGCGCCGCGCAGCGACGGCACCGCCTCGATCCGGGCACCGGGCGCGGCGCGGGCGACGGCGGCACGAAAGGCCGGAGCGTCCTCGGGCTGAAGATCGGCGGCGAAGAAGCGCGGCGCCTTGGCGGGCGCGGCGCTGGCCAGCTCGCTTCCCAGGCT
>JBPBQW010000009.1:0-15374 GCA_050955125.1 Janthinobacterium lividum | reverse complement strand
CCGCACCCGCGCCGCAATCGACCATCAGGACCAGGGCATGAGCGACACGACCCCCGCGAACGAGACGACCTACGACACCGTCGTCCGGCTGATCGCGCCGTTCGACAAGAAGGGCGTCGCACTGTCGCCGGCCACGACCTTCCAGGGCGATCTGGAATGGGATTCGCTGACGGTCATGGACTTCGTCGCGGCGGTGGAGGACGAGTTCGACATCGTCATCACCATGAACATGCAGGCGGAGATCGAGACGATCGGGCAACTGGTCGCCGCGGTGGACGGACTGAAGGCCGCCTGACATGACCGAAGCCGCCGCCACCTCGCACCAGCTACCCATCGATCCCGTCGACGTCGCGCCGGCCCCTCCTGGTTCCGGGCGCGATCTGCTCAGCAAGTTCGATCCCCTGATCGCGGAGCGCGAGGCGCTGCTCGCGACCGGGGTGCGCGACCCGTTCTCGATCGTGATGGACGAGGTGCGATCCCCCACCCTCGCCGTCATCAAGGGCCGCGAGACGATCCTGCTGGGCACGTACAACTACATGGGCATGACGTTCGACCCGGACGTGATCGCCGCGGGCAAGGCGGCGCTCGACACGTTCGGCGCCGGCACGACGGGCAGCCGCGTGCTCAACGGCACCTATTCGCCGCACCGCGACTGCGAGGAGGCGCTGAAGACCTTCTATGGCATGGACCATGCCATGGTCTTCTCGACCGGCTATCAGGCGAATCTCGGCGTCATCTCGACGCTGGCGGGCAAGGGCGAGTACGTCATCCTCGACGCCGACAGCCACGCCTCGATCTACGACGGCTGCGCGATGGGCAACGCCGAGATCGTGCGCTTCCGCCATAATTCGGTCGAGGACCTCGACAAGCGGCTCGGCCGCCTGCCGCGCGAGCCGGGCAAGCTGGTGGTGCTCGAGGGCGTGTACTCGATGCTGGGCGACGTCGCGCCGCTACCCGAGATGGTCGCGGTCGCGCGCAAGCACGGCGCGATGGTGCTGGTCGACGAGGCGCACGGCATGGGCTTCTTCGGTGAGCACGGCCGCGGCGTGTACGAGGAACAGGGCGTCGCCGACGACGTCGATTTCGTCGTCGGCACCTTTTCCAAGTCCGTTGGCACCGTCGGCGGCTTCTGCGTGTCGAACCATCCCAAGTTCGAGGTGATGCGCCTCGTCTGCCGCCCCTACGTCTTCACCGCCAGCCTGCCGCCGTCGGTCGTCGCGACCGCCGCGACGTCGATCCGCAAGCTGATGCACGCCGGCAACAAGCGCGCGCACCTGTGGCGCAACTCGCGCCGGCTCCACGGCGGGCTGAAGGACCTGGGCTTCCGGCTCGGCACCGACACGCCGCAATCGGCGATCATCGCGGTGATCCTGGAAGATCAGCGTCAGGCGGTCGCGATGTGGCAGGCGCTGCTCGACGGCGGCCTCTACGTCAACATGGCGCGTCCGCCCGCGACGCCGGCGGGCACGTTCCTCCTTCGCTGCTCGCTCTGCGCCGACCACACCGCCGATCAGGTGGAGGCGATCATCGCGATGTTCGATGCCGCCGGGCGAGCGACCGGCGCATTGGCCACAGCCGCCGCTTAGCCGATCTTTTCGTGCCCGAACGGCTTGGTTATAGAACCACGGTGATCGGCATCGGCAGTTTGGACCGCCTTAAAGGGATGACGGCGGCATGGCGGACCGTCCTGCTGGTCGCGGTCACGCTGGTCGGCGCCGGCGTTCTGGCCGCGTTGATCCTGAGCCTCGGCGAGGCGAACCGGCAGCGGGATCGTGCGCTGGCGCTGCAACAGCATAGTTTCGAGGTGATGATCCTCGCCCGATCGCTGTCGGGCACGATCGCCCGGTCGGAGGCGACGCTCGGCCGCTACGTCATCAGCGGCGACCACGACCTCGGCCAGCAATACTACGAACAATGGCAGGCGGCCGGACGCCAGATCGACCGGCTCGACAGGATAACCGACGACAACGGCGCCCAGCAGCCCCGCATCGACGCGCTGCGCCGTGCCTATGAAGCCCGCGGCGGCGAATTGTCGCTGATCGCGCTCGCCACCGCGTACAAACGCTATCCCCAGGCCCTGTCGCGCTATTACCATGCCCGACAGGCGCGGTCGCTCGAGCAGATCGATACCGGCCTCGAAGACGTGATCGCGACCGAGCGCGCCCTGCTCGATGAGCGGACCACCGCCGCGGCCGAGTCGGTCCAGCGGTCGAGCGGCAAGGCGCGTGGGCTAACCATCATCGGGGTGGCGCTCGCGATCGGCGCCGTCGCGCTGGGCTGGCTCGTCGTCCAGGCGCAGGCGGAGCGGGCGTCGGCGCGCGACGAGGCCGATGGCGAGCGCCGCCGCGCCGCCGAACTGGAAGCGGCGGTGACCGCGGCCACCGACGAGTTGCGCGCCCAGGAAGCGAAACTGCGCCAGGCCCAGAAGATGGACGCGGTCGGCCAGTTGACTGGCGGCATCGCCCACGACTTCAACAACATGCTGGCGGTCGTGCTGGGCGGGCTGGAGCTTGCCCGGCGGCAGGTCCCCGGCGACGACGGCCCGCTCGCCCGTCATCTCGACGCCGCCGCGGAGGGTGCCCGGCGCGCCGCCGCCCTGACGCGCCAGTTGCTCGCGTTCAGCCGCGAGGAAGCATTGCGGCCCGAGCCGATCGATTCCGCCATCCTGATCGACGGGATGCGCGACCTGCTCGACCGGACGCTGGGCGACGGCATCACGGTCGAGGTGACGACCGCCACGAACGGATGGATGGTGCTGGGCGACCGGGTCGCGCTGGAGAACGCCGTCCTCAACCTCGCCGTGAACGCGCGCGATGCGATGGAGGGGCGCGGCCGGCTGCGCATCGCCACCGGGACGGCGACGCTGGCGGCCGGCGAGGTCGGCAATTGCGATGCGGGCGACCACGTCACCTTGGTCATCGCCGACGACGGCTGCGGGATGACGCCCGACCTGCTGGAGCGGGTGTACGAGCCGTTCTTCACCACCAAGCCGGTGGGCAAGGGAACGGGCCTGGGCCTCAGCCAGGTCTTCGGTCTGATGCAGCAACTGTGCGGCGGCGTGGCGATCGCGTCCCGCCCCGGCGAAGGCACGGCGGTGACGCTCTACGTTCCGCGCCGGCATGCTCCGGCGGCCGACGCGACGGACGACCGTCCGAGCGAGGAGCATCGCGCCGGCATCGTCGACCGGTCGCTCGGCATCCTGGTGGTGGAGGACGATCCGCGCGTGCTGGCGGCGACGATGGGTGCGATCGAGGAACTCGGCCATCGCGGCGTCGCGTGCGGCGACCCGCTCGCGGCGCCTGCTCTGCTCGAGGGGGACGGCGCGATCGACCTGGTGGTGTCCGACGTGCTGATGCCGGGACAGAACGGGCCGGAGATGGTAGCGGGATTGCTCGCCCGCCGCCCCGATCTCGCCGTGCTGTACGTCACCGGCTATGCCGGCGATGCGGCCGATGGCGCGGCGTTCGGCAATCATGACGTCCTTCGCAAGCCGTTCACGCTCGCCGCATTGGAACGGGCCGTGGCGGCGGCAGCGACACGTCGGCCGGGTTTGGCGCCCATGATCGCGCCACCGGCCGCCGTGCCGCTCGCGGCCGAGTGACGGAGCGGGGCGGCGCCGCACGAAACCGGCTGACGGCTCGCGCACACCCGCCTATAGCGGCGTCTCCGCCCGTTTCGCGAGCCACCGACCGCCCCATGAAATCGATCGATCGTTACATGGCGCGGCTGATCGCGGTGCCGCTGATCTCCACCCTGGTGATCGCATCGATGCTGCTGGTGCTCGACCGCATGCTTCGGCTGTTCGAGTTCGTCGCGACGGAAGGCGGCCCGATCAGCGTCGTGTGGAAGATGCTGGCCAACCTGCTGCCCGAATATCTGGGGCTCGGCATCCCGATCGGTCTGATGCTCGGCGTGCTGCTCGCCTTTCGCCGGCTCGCAACCTCGTCTGAGCTCGACGTGATGCGCGGCGTGGGGATGAGCTACGCGCGGCTGCTGCGGGTGCCCTACATGTACGCGGTCGCGCTGGCGCTGCTCAACCTCGCGATCGTCGGCTACGTCCAGCCGCGGGCGCGCTACGGGTACGAGCGGCTGCGATTCGAGCTGCGCACCGGCGCGCTGGGCGCGTCGATCAAGGTCGGCGAGTTCACCCATCTGGGCAGCCGGATGACGTTGCGCATCGAGCAGAGCCGCGACGAGGGGCGGCGCCTGTCGGGCATCTTCGTCCACGCGGACACGCCCAAGGGCGACTGGGTGGGCGTCACCGCCGAGCACGGCCGCTTCCTCGCCACCGACGACCCCGACGTCATCATCTTCCGGCTGACGAACGGCACGCTCATCCACAATCGCGCCGGGTTCGTGACGCCGCGCGTGCTCACGTTCAACTCGCACGACCTGCCGATCAACCTGCCCAAGCTCGAAAGCTTCCGCCAGCGCGGCGGCGCGGACAACCGCGAATCGACGCTGCTCGAATTGGCGCGCCAGGGCCACGCGCGCGGCAAGCCGGTGCAGGAACGCGACCCGAGCCGGGCCGAGTTCCACTTCCGCGTGACCGAGGTGATCTCGATGTTCCTGCTGCCGCTCTTGGCGCTCGCGCTCGGCGTACCGCCCAAACGGTCCAGCTCCGCGCTGGGCGTACTCGTCTCGATCATCATGATCGTCACCTATTTCAAGGTTAACCAATATGCCGAGACGCTGGGCACGCTGGGCCAGGTCGATCCGCTGGTCGCGCTGTGGGTGCCGTTCACGATCTTCGCGGGGCTGGTGATCTGGATGTACTATACCATCGCCTATGTGCCGGGCGGCCAGCCGATCGGTGCGCTGGAACGCGTATTCTCCAAGAGCTGGGCCGTGATCCGGCGACGGTTCGTGCGCCGTCGCCCGGCGGCGGGCGGGACGGTGACGGCATGATGGCGAGCCCGTTCCCCTCCCCAACCGTCGCGATCTACATGGCGCGCATGTTCCTGACCCGGACGTTCGCGATCATGGCGGCGGTGTCGATGGTGCTGCTGGTGCTCAACGTGCTGGGCGAGTCGGGTCACATCCTGGCGTACAAGGGCAATGGCGACGCGCAGGTTTGGCGATACCTGGGGCTGCGCGCGCCGCAGATCATCTCGTTCATCCTGCCGTTCTCGGTGCTGCTCGGCACGATCCTGACGCTCATCACGATGAACCAGAACAGCGAGATCATCGCGCTGAAGGCGACCGGCCTGTCGGCACATCAGGTGCTCGCGCCGCTGCTCGTCGCCAGCGTCGGCGTCGCCGCGCTGTCGTTCGCGTTCAACGACCGGATCGTCAGCCGCGCCACCGCGACGCTCAGCCAGTGGCAGGCGGTGGAATACGGTCCGCTGCCGGTCGACCGGGGCGAGCGCACCAACGTCTGGGTCCGCGACCGCGACGACCTGATCGAGGTCGACCGGATCCGAGGGCGCGGCGACGCGGCGCGGCTGGCCGGCGTCACCGACTACGACCGGGAAGGTGGCAAGCTGGTCTCCCTCATCACCGCGCCGCACGGGGTGCGCGAGGGCAAGGGCTGGCGCCTGTTCCCGGCCCGCCGTTTCGACGTGGTCAGCGGCAAACTGACTCAGATGCCGGCGATTCACATCGGCGACGGCGTCCGGCCGGATCAGTTCATGGTCGCCACCGTCGACGCCGATGCGCTGTCGTTCGGCGCCCTGCGCGCGGCGATCACCGACCTGTCGGACGCCGGCCGCCCGACCAAGGGACTGGAGGGCGCGGAGTGGCACAAGCTGTCCGGGCCGCTGTCGGCGCTGCTGATGCCGTTGCTGGGGGCCGTGGCGGCATTCGGCATCGCGCGGTCGGGAAAGCTGTTCGTCCGCGCGGTCGCGGGCATGGCGCTGGGCTTCGCCTATTTCGTCGCCGACAATTTCGCGCTCGCGATGGGCAGTCTCGGCGCCTATCCACCGTTCCTCGCCGCCTGGGCGCCGTTCCTGCTGTTCTTCCTGATCGGCGAGGCGGTGCTGATCCGGAGCGAGGAGTAGCGGATCACGCCGCGCGCCAGGTGCTCCGCATGATCTTGGCCGCCAGATGCGGCAGCCCGGTGTAGCTGGCCTTGTGGAACGGCGATGCCTCGTCCAGCGCCGCCGTCAGCCGACGGTGCGCCTCGCCCAGCGCGTGATACGGCAGGCCCGGCAACAGGTGGTGGAGCGCATGGTAGCGCAGGCCGACCGGCGCCCACAGCATCGGCAGCAGCGCCGGCGGCGGCACGTTGACCGAGTCGAGATATTGCGCGGTGACGCTCATCGCCTCGCCCTCGTTCTCCCACAGATGCGCGACCAGCGTGCGAACCTGGTTGAGCACCGCGACGGCGGCGGCGACGGCCATCGCGATGGCGAACCCGCGCCACGGCACGACCCCGGTCGCCACCGACGCGATCAACGCGATTGCCCAGATGCTCGCGGCCGTCTCCAGCCGGTTCCACTGCGCCAGCGCCGCGCCTTCGGGCGCACGACGGCGAAACGCGGGATTGATCGCCAGCGCCGAATAGCGCTCCATCACGACGCGGCGCAGACCGGGCACGATCACCGACAGCGGCGACAGGACGCCGTAGCGGATCAGCAACGCGACCGGCGCCAGCGCGGAGACGACGACGAACACCGGCAGCGTCCACGGCTTCATCAAGGCGAGCGGCAGATACTCCGGATCCTCGCTGGTGCCGTAGCGGGTCTTGGCGTGGTGAAGGTTGTGCACGCCCTCGTACATGAACGACGGGATCAGCAGCGGCACGCCGACGAGCATGTTCCAGCCGAGCCGGAAGCGCGGCAGGCCCGCATGCTTCACATGGCTGACCTCGTGGATGAAGCTCATCGCGCGATACAGCGCCAGCACCGCGACGACGCCGGCCGCGATCATCCAACCGGTCGCATGGGCGGTCACGGCGACGGCCAGTGCGCCATAGCCGATCGCCGCCGATGCGCCGAGGTCCGCCCAGTAGATCGCCGGCCGTGGCGCGACGAGGTCGCGGGTCAGGTCCGCGGCCGCGCGCAGCATCGCCTTGTCGTCGGGCGCGCGGTGCGTCGCCGACGCGCCCCGCGCGGCAGGAGCAAAGGCGCGGTCGCGCGCGAGGCCGATCGAGGTGTCCATGGCTGTCTCCATTGACGATAGATAATGGCCGCGTGATGGCGATGACAGGGGCGGGACGGCGCACGGCGGCGATCTGTTCCGATCACGCTGATCGACCGCACCGAACGTCTCGCCAGCGGCACCGCGGCGCGATAAGCGGTCGCGACGATCCAGCCTCCCGGAGAGCTCGCGCATGGCGACCCTGCCCAATACCCACGATCGCGTCACCGATGGACCGACGATCCGCCCGATCGACACCAAGCGCGACCGCAAGGCGTTCGTCGACCTGCCGTTCCGGCTGTACCGCGACGATCCCGAGTGGGTGCCGCCGCTGAAAGGCGAGGCGCTGGGCCTCATCACGCCCGAGAAGAACGGGTGGTACAGCCATGCCAGGGCCCAGCTTTTCCTCGCCGAGCGGGGCGGCCGGGTGGTCGGGCGCATCTCGGCGCATATCGACACGCTGGCGCTCACCATGCCCGCCGCGCAGGGCTTCGGCCCCGGGGTCGGGCAATGGGGGCTGATGGAGGCGGAGGACGAGGCGACGTTCGGCGCGCTGCTGGCGCGGGCCGAAGAGTGGCTGCGCGCGCAGGGCATGACGCGCGCGCTCGGCCCGATCTCGCAGTCGATCTGGGAAGAGCCGGGCCTGCTCGTCCATGGCTTCGATCATCCGCCCACGATCATGATGGGTCATGCCAAGCCCGAATATCAGGGCTGGATCGAACGCGCCGGCTACACGGTCGCCAAGCGGCTGCAGACCTATGACCTCGACATCACCAAGCCGTTTCCGCCGCTCGTCCAGCGGATCATCGCGTCGGGCGAGAAGAACCCGCGGATCCGCATCCGCGAGGTGAACAAGAAGAAGTTCGAGGAAGAGGCGGCGATCATCCTGGCGATCCTCAACGACGCCTGGTCGGACAATTGGGGGTTCGTCCCCCTCACCCCGCCCGAGATCAAGGACGTCGGCGTCAAGCTGAAACCGATCGTGTTCAACGACCTGATCCGCATCGCCGAACTGGACGGCCGGCCGGTCGCGTTCATGATCACCCTGCCCGACCTCAACGAGCCGCTGAAGCCGCTGGGCGGATCGTTGCTGCCGTTCGGCTGGGCCAAGCTGCTGCTGTGGCTGCGCGCGCCCAAGGTGCGCACGATGCGCGTGCCGCTGATGGGCGTCGTCAAGGACTTGCAGGCGTCGCGGATCGCGAGCCAGCTCGCCTTCATGATGATCGAGTACATCCGGCGCGCGTCGGTGGCCCGGTACGGCGCGACGCGTAGCGAGATCGGCTGGATCCTGGAGGACAACCAGGGGATGCACTCGATCGCGACTACGCTCGGCGGCCGCGTCAACAAGATCTACGACGTCTACGGACGCGATCTGTAGACAAGCCTGCCCGGCCGGCGGGCCTCCTGCGGAAGGCCCGCTACTTCCTGGTCCCGAGCGGCACGGTGAACGTCACCGCCGCGCCCTGGCTGGTGGCGCCCGGCAGCTCACGTTGAAACGCATGCAGCCGCGCCGTCGAACCGCCCGGCAGACGGACGAGCAGAGGATCGAACCGCTTGGTCTGCTCGCCGTCCAGCGGAGCCGGCGGCTTCAGCCGATCGGCATCGCGGGCGCGGGCGCAGACCACCACGTCGCCGTCGAGGTTGGGGCCGGCGGCGCATGGCCGGGAAATCGAGGATAGCGCGGAGCCGGGCTCGGGCGCCGCCGAGACGCCGGTCTGGACGATCATCAGCGCGAAGGGGATCACGTCGTCGCCTCCCGACCCGGCAAATGAGCGGACGGCATCAGAACAGGATCGCGCCGCCCGTCACCAGCCGGATATCCGGCGACGTCGCATTCAGCCCGGCGATCGCCTGGGCGTCAAGCTGGAAACGCCTGGCCGGCCGCCACGCGACCGAGAAGGCGGCGAGCGACTGCGTCTGGTGACCGGAGGGATCGTCGTCCCGCTCGACCGACAGCTCGCCATAGACGTTCACCGCCGGGGTCAGCTTGTACCGCAGCCCCCAGATGCCGCTGTACGCCAGATGCCGCCCGTCGCCCGACTCGTTCGTCGCGGCATCCACCTCGCCGGTGAAGTCGACGGCGAGCTTTTCCGTGAGATCGTATTGCACGGGCACGATCGCGCCGGCCGCCCAGTCGCCGGCGCCGATCGGATAGCGACCGGTGGGCACGGTGACGAACGGCTGGAGACCGAGCGAGAACGGCTTGCCCTCCTCCCCCGCCAGATGCTGGCGCAGTGCGATCGTGACGTCGCCGGTCCCGTTCACCGTGTCGATCGCGCCCGTCGCCCGGTCACGGGTGCGATCATGGCCGAACCCCGTCCATCCCAGCTGGATCTCGGTCTTCGATCCGACGCCGACGCGGGCGAGCAGGTCGGCGGTGACGATCCTGTCTTCCCGCGAGTCGCTGGTGTCGACGCGCTGCCAGTCGAGCGTCGACGCCTCGAACTGGACGTGGCCGGGGTCGGTGGTGCAGCTCGATCCGCCCAGGCTCGGCCGCGTCGGGCAGAAGCGCGGCTCGTCGGACTTGTCCTGATCCTGCGCCATCGCCGGCGCCGCGATCATCACCAGCCCGGCCGCGCAGGCGAGACGGCGGATCATGCCAGCGTCACCCAGGTCGGCGCATGGTCGCTCGCCTTTTCACGCCCTCGGTACGCCTTGTCGACGCCGGCATCGACCAGCCGGTCCGCCGCCACTGGGCTGAGCAGCAGGTGGTCGATCCGGAAGCCGGCGTCGCGCGGCCAGGCACCGGCCTGATAGTCCCAGAACGTCCATACGCCACCCTTGGGTTGGCGCGTCCGCAGCGCATCGGTCCAGCCTTGTGCGAGGATGGCGCGATAGCCCGCGCGGGTTTCCGGCTGCATCAACGCGTCTTCCGCCATCGCGCGCACCGAATAGGTGTCGTCGTCGTTGGCGATGACGTTGTAGTCGCCCGCCAGGATCGCGGGCACTTCCTCCGCGAGCAGCGCCCGGGCGCGATCGGCGAGCCGTTCGATCCACCGCAGCTTGTAGTCGAACTTGGGCCCCGGCCGCGGGTTGCCGTTGGGCAGGTACAGCGACGCGACGACCAGATCGTCGCCGTCCGTGCCCGGGATCGCGCACTCCAGATAGCGGCTGTGCTCGTCCTCCGGCTCGCCGGGCAGGCCGCGCAGGCGCTCAACGGGCTGCACACCGCGCGCGAGGACGGCGACGCCGTTCCAGCTCTTCTGACCGTGCCACAGCGCGCCGTAGCCCGCCCCCTCGATCTCCGCGATCGGGAAGCTGTCGTCGCTGGCCTTGAGTTCCTGGAGGCAGACGACGTCGGGTTGCGCCTCGGTCAGATACTCGACGACACGAGGGAGGCGCGCCTTGATGCCGTTGACGTTGTAGGTGACGACCTTGCGCGGCACCCGTCAGATCGCGAACGACGAGCCGCAGCCGCACCCGGACGCGGCATTGGGGTTCTCGACCCGGAACGCGGCGCCGCCGAGCGACTCGACATAGTCGACGGCGCATCCGCGGACGAGGTCGAGGCTCATGGGGTCGACCACCAGCCGGACGCCGTCGGTCTCCGCGACGGTATCCTCCGCCTCGGCCGCGTCGGCAAATCCGAACTTGTACTGAAAGCCGGAACAGCCGCCGCCGTCGACCGACAGCCGCAGGATCGCAGGCTTGCCTTGCCGCCCCGCGACCGCCGCGACACGCGCGGCGGCGGAAGGGGTCAGCGCGATGTCGGGTGCCAAGGTTGCCATGGACGGGAGATAGTCCGTGTGGGCCGCGAGGGCAACGGACGACCAGTCAGGGAAGTGCGCTTCGCTTTGGCATCGCCGCACTAGCCGGCGAATGCCGGGGCCCAGGCACGAGCTGCTAGGGTGCGCTCGCGCCATCCCGGCGTTGCGTCACTGGACCCCGGCCTTCGCCGGGATGCGCACGGGATCAATCCTGCGGCGCGGGGCCGTTCATCACCACCGGGATCGCGTTCACCGACGCGGACTGGGCGGCCGTCATGTAATCGGCGGTCGTCAGGAAGGGCGCCGGATTGACCGCCTTGCCATCGATGCGGACCTCGTAATGGAGGTGCGATCCGGTCGAGCGGCCGGTGGAACCCATCAGCGCGATCAGCTGGCCGCGCTTCACCGGCGTGCCCGGCTCGACGAGGATCTTGGACAGGTGGCCATAGCGGGTCTGGATGCCCTTGCCGTGGTCGAGCTCGAGCAGGTTGCCGTAGCCACCGGCGCGCTCGGCGCGATCGACGGTGCCGTCGGCGGTGGCATAGATCGGCGTTCCCACCGGGCCGCGGATGTCGACGCCGGCGTGCATGCGGGCGGTGTGGTTGAACGGATCGGAGCGGATGCCGAAGTTGCTGGTGTACTCCAGCTGCTGGACCGGGTGGACCGACGGGATGGCGATCCCTGCGTGCATCGGCGCGGCGCCGGTGTCGGCATGCTGCCAGGTGTCGAACAGCGACTTCATCCGCGTCTCGGCGACGACGTCCGCCACGGCGGCCACGCCGGCCACCATCGCCGGGCCCGCACTCGCCGCCGCGACCATCGCGGTCGCCCCGCCCGGCGCACCCGGCTCGGCGCAAGCCGCGCCGCCTGCCGTCAACCCGGCGATCACCGCCAGAACCCGAACACCACACGCCATCGAGAAAGTCGTCATCAACGTCCCACCTCTGACCGCGCGATCGCTCCGCCCGGTACCTGTCGCGTCCCGGGCGCCTGGGGCGCTTGCGGGCACATGGTTACCTGACGCAGGGGCGGCGGCGGGAGCAAGGGCCCCGCGCCGCCTGCGCGTCGGACCGGCAGGATGGTGCGGTGAACCGATCGGCGAGACGATCGTTGTGTGCCGAGGGCGACTCAGATCGCCCGGGCGGCGGCCAGCACCTCGTCCGCATGGCCCGGCACCTTCACCTTGCGCCACGCGCGGACGAGCTTGCCGCCACCGTCGAACAGGAAGGTGGAGCGGTCGATGCCCATGTACTTCCTGCCGTACATGCTCTTCTCCACCCAGGCGCCGAACGCCTCGCACACCGCGCCGCTCTCGTCGCTGGCCAGCGCGACCTCGAGCTGGTGCTTGCCGGTGAAGCGCTGGTGGCTGGCGGGCGTGTCCTTCGACACGCCGATCACCCGCACGCCCGCGGTGGCGAAGTCGGCCGCGAGGCGCGAGAAGTCCTGCGCCTCCTTGGTGCACCCCGACGTGTCGTCCCTGGGATAGAAATACACCACCGACGGCCGTCCGCGCAGCGCGGCGAGCGGCAGCGGCGATCCGTCCGCGGCGGTCAGGGTAAGCTCGGGCAGTTCATCCATCGCGGCTCTCCTCGGCCCAGATTGCGGCCACCTCCTGCCGGGTGCGCGCGAACTCGGCAACCACCGCGTCCCAGTCGGGCAGCGCCATCGCCCGCGCGATCACGGCCCGTGTCGCCGCCGGTGGCTCCTGCGCGTCGGGGGCGAGCAGGCGCGCGGTGACGAGCAGCCGGGTCAGAAAGTCGTACGCCGGTCGCGCCGTGGGCGGCAGGCGTGGGCCGAGCAGGTCGATGGCGCGACCAAGATCGGGGTCGAGGCCCGCACGATCCCGCAGTTGCGCGACGTGCACCGCGAACTCGAGGTCGACCAGCCCGCCGGGCGACAGCTTGGCGTCGAGCGGCCCGGCGGCAGGCTTGTGCCGCGCCATGTCCGCCCGCATTGCCCGCGCCTCCTCCGCGACGTCGCGGACCGGCCGCTCGCCGCCCAGCACGCGCGCCACGACGCCCGCCACCCGCGCGCGCGCGGCGGCGGAACCGTACACCGGCCGGGCCCGCGCCAGCGCCATATGCTCCCACGTCCACGCATCCTCGCGCTGGTACCGCTCGAACGAGGTGACCGAGATCGCGATCGGGCCCTGCGCGCCCGACGGCCGCAACCGCGTGTCGACCGCATAGAGCGGGCCGGCCGCGGTCGGAACGGACAACGCGGCGGTGATCCGGCTCGCGAGGCGATTGTAGTAGAGCGTCGCCCCGAGCGGCCTGGCGCCGTCGGACTGCGTCGCGAAATCGCCGGTGAACAGGTAGATCAGGTCGAGGTCCGACGCATGGGTCATCGCCCCGCCCCCCATCCGCCCCAGCGCGAGGATGACCAGTTCGCTTTCCGGCACCCGGCCATGGCCGGTCGCGAAGGCGGCGACGGCGGCATCCGCCAGCGTCGCGATCGCCGCTTGCGCGACGCGCGCATAGCCTGCGGCGACGGCGAGCGGATCGGCGCTGCCCGCGACGATCTGGACGCCGAGCGCGAACCGGCGCTCGCCGACGATCTGACGGACCCGGTCGAGCCGCGCCTGATAGTCGGCGTCGGGCTCCACTGCCGCCATGTCCGCCGCGAGCACGGTGACGGCAGGCACCGGATCGAGCGCGGACGCATCGATCAGTCCGTCGAGCAGCGCGGGGCGCCGTGCGAGTTCGTCGGCGAGCGGGCCGGCATGGCTGAGCACCGCGGCCAGCAACCGCGCGAGCGGCGGACGCGCCTCCAGCAGCCGGAACAGGTTGATCGCGCTCGGCAATCGACCGATCATCGCGTCGAGCCGCGCCAGCGAGGCGGCCGGGCCCGGCCCGCCACCCAGCGCCGACAGCAAGGCCGGCAGCACCGCCTCCAGCGCCGCCAGCGCCGTGGCGCCACGCAGCGCCGGGAACACACCCGCCCGCCAGCGCTCGACGACGCGCGCCGCGTCCGCCGGGAAGCCGTATGCGACCATGGCCTCGGCCAGCCGCTCGTGATCGATCGGCACGCCGGCGTCGGCGGCGGGCCCGAGCGAGTCGTACACCGCGCCCACCCGTGTCACGACCGGCTCGAGCGACGCGAGGAGCTGTGCCCCGTCGGTCAATCCGTCCAGCCGTGCGACGCGGTCGAGCGCCGCACCCGCGGGCAGGACATGCGTCTGGCGATCGTCGATCATCTGCACCCGATGCTCGATCCGGCGCAGCAGTTCGTAGCCGTGGATGAGGTCACGCGCCTCGTCGCCGCCGATCCAGCCAGCCTCCGCCAGCCGGGCCAAGGCGTCGCGGGTGGCCGGCGCGCGCAGCGCGGGATCGCGGCCGCCGTGGATCAGCTGGTGGATTTGCGCGAAGAACTCGATCTCGCGGATCCCGCCCCGGCCGCGCTTGAGGTCATAGCCCGCACCGAGCCGCTGACCGGCGGCGTAATGGTCGCGGATGCGCTGCGACATCGCCCGCAACTCGCCGATCGCGCCGAAATCGAGGCCGCGACGCCACACGAACGGTCGGATCGCCGCCAGGAACCGCTCACCCAGCGGGACGTCGCCCGCCGCGGCGCGGGCGCGGATGAACGCGGCGCGTTCCCACGGCAACGCCTGGCCCTCGTAATAGGCGGTCGCGGCGCTGATCGGCAGCACGATCGGGGTCACCTCCGGCGCGGGCCGCAGCCGCAGGTCGACGCGAAGGACGTAGCCGTCGGCGTCGCGCGTCTGGAGCAGGTCGATCACCCGCCGGCCGATCCGCACCGCGGCTTCCTGAGGCTCCTCGCGTGGGCGGCGCGGCAGCGTCTCGGGATCGAACAGCAGGATGGGATCGATGTCGGACGAATAGTTGAGCTCGCGGCTGCCCTGCTTCCCCAGCGCCAGCGCCACGAAGCCCGACGGCCGTTCGCCGGGCGTCCGCTCAGCGATGGCGGTGCCGATCGCCAGATCCAGCGCCTGGTCGGCAAAATCGCTGAGCCACCGCGTTACGCCCGTCAGGTCCAGCGCGCCCGCGAGGTCCGCCACCGCGACGAGCAAGGCGAGGCGGCGGCGTTGCAGTCGCAGCCTACGCGCGACCGGCAGGCCGTCGCCTACCATCATCGCCTCGGCCGGGTCGAACACCCCCTCCCCCAGCCGGATCGCGAGCGCAGGCTCCCGCGCTGCCACCCCGGCGAGGAACGGCGCCTCGGCGATTGCACGATCGAGCGCCGCGACCGCGGACGATGCCGGAACCCGGACGATCACGAGGCCAGGTCCGAACGATTTGCCTTGACAAACACCAAAGCTCGAAACTTTTCGTCACCTGGATGGTTATCACGGCCATGGACCTGCCCAGTCACTCCCCTCCGCTCCAGCGAAACGTGACTTTCACGCAAGGTGTCGTGCTGCGTTCGCAGGCGATCGATGCGATTGGGCAGGCGCTTGCCTGTGCCTATTCGGCTGGCGCCTGGTTGCCGTCCGACATTGCGCTCAACCTCGCACGGCTCGATCATGTCGAGAATTGTCCCGACCTCAGCGGTCCCGACTGAGTTCCTCGACCTCGTTCATGATCGTGTCGAGCGCCGTCCGCGACGTGTCGGTCACATGCTCGC
>JBPBQW010000008.1:0-20402 GCA_050955125.1 Janthinobacterium lividum | reverse complement strand
GCTCGAACCCCTCGATCCAGTTGTAGCGATCGCACAGTCCCCAGGCGAGCACGTCGCGCACCTGCGGATAACTCAGCGTCACGTCGAGGTAGCCGCGGGTGAAGTCGGCGACACCACGATCCCTGACCGCGATGTCCGCCGGCAGGCCGTTGTCGCGCACGTCGAGCTCGGTGACGACGAGGCCATAGCCCATCTGCGTCACCGCATCGAGGAAGCGGCGCCATTCACCCTGCAGACGAGAGACACTGGCGCCGACGTCGGGGCCTTGCGTCACGAGGTGCGATTGCAGGCCGAGCGCATCGACCGGAACGCCGCGGCGGCGGAACCCTTCGAGCAGGCGGAGCACACCCGCACGATGCGGTGCATTGCCCGGCTCCCAGCTCATATAGTCGTTGTAGACCAGCTGCGCATGCGGCGCCTCCGCCCGCGCGGTCCGGAACGCGAGGTCGAGCGTCGGCTCCGGCCCGCCCAGCGCGCGCGACAGCGACGTGTCGTACAGGACGCCGTCCGAAGGCCGCACCGCCTCGTTGACCACATCGTACTGGCGGATGCGCGATCCGTAGCGGCGCAGGACGGTGGTGATGTGGGTGACGAGCAGCCGTTCGGCTTCGGCATGCGGCTGGGGGCCAAAGTCATAGGCATTGAGCCAGTCGGGAAGCCATCTGGGCTGATGCCACAACAAATTGTGGCCGCGAACCGCCATCGCGTGACGCTGCGCATAGTCCATGATCGCGTCGAACCGCTCGAAGCGAAACACGGTGGGGGAAGGGCGGAGCGCCTTCCACTTCATCTCGTTCTCGGCGACGAGGAGTCGGCAGTCGCGCTCCAGCAGGGCGGCATAGGCCGGGTTGGCAAAGGATCCGCGATCCGCGCCCGGCAAGCCCGCCGACACGGCGGACCCGAACCGCATCCCCTTCGTCCGAGCGATCGCGTCGAGCGATCCGGGGTCGGGGGCGGCACCGGCCAGCCGACCCGCCAGCAGCGTTCCGGCAGCGGCGGCGGCCCCCGAACCGAGCAGCTGGCGACGTGTGTAGCTCGTCATCGAAGCTCTCCCAGTGCATCCTGGCCGCCATTCGGCCGCCGGTGCCGGAAGATGTCCGACACCGGAAGCGCGATCAGAAGCGATTGAGCAGGTTCTCGAGATATTCCTGACGGCCCGACGCATGCTGCGGGTTCAGGTCGCGCTCGATCGCGAGGTCGGCGATGCCGGCGAGGTCCTTGGAGCCGACCAGCCGGCCGAACTCGCCGTCCCAGCCCGCGTAGCGCTGCTTCTTGAACCCATCCAGCCGGCCGTCGGCGATGATCGCCTCCGCCTTCAGCAGCGAGCGCGCGACGACGTCGATCGCGCCGACATGGCCGTGGAACAGGTCGGCCGCGTCGACCGACTGGCGGCGCACCTTCGCGTCGAAGTTGAAGCCACCGGTGGTGAAGCCGCCCGCGCGGATGATTTCGAGCGTCGCGAGCGTCAGCTCCTCGACCGAGTTGGGGAATTGATCGGTGTCCCAGCCGTTCTGCGGATCGCCGCGATTGGCATCGATCGAGCCGAAGATGCCGAGTGCTGCCGCGGTCGCGATCTCATGCTCGAACGTGTGGCTGGCGAGCGTGGCGTGGTTGGCCTCGATGTTGACCTTGACCTCGTTCTCGAGCCCGAACCGCTTGAGGAAGCCGAAAACGGTCGCGGTGTCGAAATCATACTGGTGCTTGGTTGGCTCGAACGGCTTGGGCTCGATCAGGATCGTGCCGGTGAAGCCGATCTTGTGCTTGTGCTCGACGACGAGGCTCAGGAAACGGCCGAAATTATCGAGCTCGCGCTTCATGTCGGTGTTGAGCAGCGTCTCGTAGCCCTCACGGCCGCCCCACAGCACGTAGTTGGCGCCGCCCAGGCGATGCGTCGCCTCGAGCGCCGCGCGCACCTGCATCGCACCCCAGGCATAGACTTCGGGGTTCGGGTTCGTCGCGCCGCCGGCGGCGTAGCGCGGGTCGGAGAACAGGTTCGCGGTGCCCCACAGCAGCTTGATGCCGCTGTCGCCCTGCAGCTTTTCCAGATGGTCGACGGCGGTGCCGAAGTTGCGGCCGTATTCGGCGACGGTGCTCGCCGCCTCCATCACGTCGACGTCGTGGAACGCGTAGAACGGCACGTCGAGCTTCTTGATGAAGTCGAACGCGACCTCGCGCTTCATCGCCGCGGCCTCGGTCGAGTGGGCGTGCGCCTGCCACGGGCGGTGGAACGTGCCGGGACCGAACACGTCCGAACCCTGCCAGCAGAAGGTGTGCCACATGCAGACGGTGAAGCGCAGCTGCTCCTCCATCGTCTTGCCCGTGACGATGCGGTTCTTGTCGTAATAGCGGTACGCGAGGTCGTCGGTCGCGTCGGGACCCTGGAAGGTGACGGCGGGGATGTCGGCGAAATAGTCGGAAGCGGAGGGCATCAGGAGCCTTTCTTCGGGGTCTGGGAAGTGATCTGCGGATAGGCGGCGCGGAACAGCGCGGCCTTGGCGGCAAGGCGGTCGACCAGCTCGGGCTCGGGATCGACGACATGGCTGACCGGCGGCGCGGTGCAGACCTCCGCCGGATCGCCGCCGTCCACCGCGACCTGCGCCAGCCGCGCGCCGCCGAGCGCGGGACCGACCTCTCCGCCCTTCAGATAGACGAGCGGCGTGTCGAGCGCGGCGGCGATGATTCGCCCCCAATAGCCCGATCGCGCGCCGCCGCCGATCACGGCCAGCTTGTCGACGCGCGTGCCCGCGTCCTTCAGCGCCGACAGCCCGTCGGCGAGCGCAAAGGCGACGCCTTCCAGCACCGATTGCGCCAGCCGTTCGGGCGTCGTCTCGTTGTCGAGGTGCAGGAACGCGCCGCGCACGAGCGGGTCGTTGTGCGGCGTCCGCTCACCCGACAGATAGGGCAGGAACAGCTCCGGGCCGCTCGCGGGGCCGGCGAGTTCCGCGCGGGCGAACAGGTCGGCGGCCCCGGCCGCGCCGGTGATCCGCGCGACCCAGTCGATGCACGAGGCGGCGGACAGATGGACGCTCATCTGGTGCCACAGGCCGGGCAGGCAGTGACAGAAGGCGTGGACGGCGCCGGCCGGATTGGACCGAAACTCCTTTGTCGCGACGAAAATGACTCCCGACGTGCCGAGCGACAGCAGCGCGTCGCCGTCGCGCACCACGCCGACGCCCGCCGCGCCCGCGGCATTGTCGCTACCGCCCGCCGCGACGGGCACGCAGGGCATGCCCCACGCGTCCGCCACCTCCGCCCGCAGCCGTCCGGTAGGCTGAGTACCCTCGTAAAGCCGGGGCATCTGCGCCTCGGTCAGCCCGGTCGCCGCCAATAGCGTCTCGCTCCAGCGGCGGCCGGCGACGTCGAGCCATAGCGTGCCGGCGGAGTCCGACAGGTCGGACGCCTTGTCCCCGGTCATGCGCAGCCGGACGTAATCCTTGGGCAGCAGCACGGTCTTCACCTGCGCGAAGACGTCCGGTTCATGGTCGCGCACCCAGGCGAGCTTGGGCGCGGTGAAGCCCGGCATGACGATGTTGCCGCCGATGCCACGGAAGTCAGCGGCCGCCTCCAGCGCCGCGCACTGCGCGGCGGAACGGCCGTCGTTCCACAGGATGGCAGGGCGCAGCGACCGGTCGTCGTCGCCCAGCAACGTCGCCCCATGCATCTGCCCCGCGACGCCGATCCCGCGCACCGACCGGCGCACCGCGGGGTCGATCGCCTGCACCGCGGCGGTCGTGGCGAGCCACCAGGCGTCGGGATCCTGTTCGGACCAGAGCGGATGCGGCCGCTGCACGGTCAGTGCGGCGGTACCCTGGCCGACAACCACGCCCGCCTCGTCGAGCGCCACCGCCTTTACCCCGGAGGTACCGATATCGATGCCCAGAAACATGCGGCGCCTACTTCGTGAACGGGTCGATGGTGGGGATCGAGCCGTCGGGCGCGAACTTCAGTTCCGTCACCTTGACGTTGCGGAGGTGGTTCTTGTTCGACATCTGCGTGTCGGCATAGAACAGCCACCACTTGCCGTTCCACTCGACGATCGAGTGATGCGTCGTCCAGCCCTGCACCGGCTTGAGAATGTGTCCCTTATAGGTGAACGGACCATAGGGGCTGGTCCCGATCGCGTAGTTCAGGAAATGCGTGTCGCCGGTCGAGTAGGTGTAGTAATATTTGCCACCGCGCTTGAACATCCACGACGCCTCGAAGAAGCGATGCTCATGGTCCCCGCCCAGGATCGGCTTGCCCGACGCGTCGAGGATCTGCGCGTCGTGCGGCTTCTCGGCGAAGCTCTTCATGTCGGGGTTCAGCCGCACGACCTTGCCCGACAGCGCGGGCGCATTGTCCTGGTGCAGGTCGGTGTCGGAGCCGTCGGGATCGAACGTGCCCGTCGCCCAACGCTGGAGCTGCCCGCCCCAGATCCCGCCGAAGTACATGTACGGCGTGCCGTCGGTGTCGATGAAGACCGCGGGGTCCATCGAGAAGCTGCCCGCGATCGGCGTGGGCTCTGCCTTGAACGGGCCGACCGGGCTCCTGGAGGTGGCGACGCCGATCCGGAACGTGCCCAGACCGTTCTTGTCGAGCACCTTGTCGCGCGCGGGGAAGTACAGATAATAGGTGCCGTTGCGATAGGCGGCGTCGGGCGCCCACATCTGCTTCGACGCCCACGGCACCTGCGCGACGTCGAGCGCGACGGGATTGACCGTCACCGGCCCGCCGATGCGGTCCATCGACAGCACCTGGTAGTCGTGCATCGCATATTCGTTGCCCAGATCGTCATCGGCGATCTTCGTCGGCACGTCGTGGCTGGGATAGACGTAGATCCGGCCGTCGAACACGTGTGCAGAGGGATCGGCGGTGTAGATCGAGGTGACGAGCGGCTGCGACAGATAATGGTGGCCGTCCGGCGTCGTCGTCGGCACGTGCGAATCCTGCGCGGGCAGTGCGACCGCGGCGAGCGCCGCCAGCGCCGCGCCGGTGAGCGCCCGATGGAAACCAATCCGCGAAGCCATGACCCACTCTCCTCGTGCGGCGCCTTCTGATGAGGCTTGGAGCCGGCCCGTGCCGACTCCCGCGATAGCGCTACCATATGGCGAGACGACGCGTCCGGCAAGCAAGCTGATGCGCTCACGTGATCGCTCAGCGACCGTAGCCCGGTTCGCTCTCTTTGCGGTGGTTGTCGACCGGGCCGGGGCGGCATCCGTGTGCGTGCCTTGCACTGCCTGCCTTCGCGCATACAAGGGCGCTCCCGTGATCCGGAGCCATGCCGCTTGACGCAACAACCATCGCGCCAGCAACGCCGCGCGCCGACCATCATGGACGTCGCGCGTCGGGCGGGAGTGTCACCGATGACGGTGTCCCGCGTCATCAACGGCGAGGCGAACGTCCGGCCGCAGACGCGCGAGCTCGTCAACGTCGCGATCGGCGAACTGCGCTACCAGCCCAACACGGCGGCGCGGACGCTGGCGGGCGCTGGGCGGATCCGCATCGGCCTGCTGTACAGCAATCCCAGCGCGGGCTTCCTGAGCGAGTTCCTGGTCGGCAGCCTCGACCAGGCGGCACGATCCGACGTGCAGATCGTCGTCGAGAAATGCGAGATCGGCGACCACGAGGTCCAGGTCGCGCGGCATCTGGTGGAACAGGGCATCGACGGCGTGGTCCTGCCGCCGCCGCTGTGCGAGGCGGCATCGGTGCTGGCGGTGCTGGCGGCGGCGGGGGTGCCGGCGGTGCGCGTCGCCGCCGGAGCGGGAGAGGGGGCGGGAGAGGCGGGCGTGCTCGCCACCGGCATCGACGACCACGCCGCCGCGGCGATGATGACCCGCCACATCATGGCGCTGGGCCATCGTCGGATCGGCTTCATCGGCGGCGATCCGACATTCGGCGCGAGCCGCCATCGGCTGGCCGGCCATCGCGCCGCGCTGGCAGAGGCGGGCATCGCGCCCGACCCGGCGTTGATCGTCCCGGGCCTGTACACCTATCGCTCCGGGCTCGATGCGGCGGAGGCGCTGCTGGGGCTGGCCGAGCCGCCGACGGCCATCTTCGCGTCAAACGACGACATGGCCGCCGCGAGCGTGGCGGTCGCGCATCGCCGCGGAGTGTCGGTGCCCGGGGACCTCACCGTCTGCGGGTTCGACGACACCAGCCTGTCGACCGCGATCTGGCCCGAGCTCACCACGATCCGCCAGCCGATCGCCGACATGGCGCGCACGGCAATCGAGATGCTGGTCCGCGCGGCCCGCCAACCGCCCGATCAGCGCGGCGAGGATGGGCGGCGGGTGCTGGATTTCACGCTGGTCCGCCGCCAGTCCGATGCGCCGCCGCGGCCGCCCGGACCGCAGCCGCCCCAGTCTTGACATCCCACCGGGCCGCGGCTCTGGTACCGCTCACAGCGTCGGGTACGGTGGTTCCTGAATGACGGCATCACCCTGGACGAGCTTCGCTCGGGGCGGCCGATCGTCGGTGGGGCGGACGGTGCGCCGCGGCGCGACCACTAGACACCTTGGCACCAGATATCCTGGCGCTACGAGTCACGGCATCAGAACAACGGCCGGAAACCGGCAGGGGAGGGATGGAATGGCAACGGCAGCACCACCGATCGAACGCGTGAACTACCGCCTGATCGGCGGCATCGTCGCCGCCGCGACGATCGGCGGTTTCATGTTCGGCTATGACTCGGGCGTGGTGAACGGCACCACCGACGGATTGAAGCAGGCGTTCCAGCTCGATCCGCTGGCGCTGGGCGGCGTGGTGGCGGCCATCCTGATCGGGTCGTCGTTCGGCGCGTTCTTCGCCGGCCGCCTGTCCGACATCATCGGCCGGCGCAGCACCATGATGCTAGCCGCCGTGCTGTTCATCATCTCCGGCCTGCTGGCCGGCGCCGCCAATTCGGCGCACATGTTCGTCCTCGCGCGCATCCTGGGCGGGCTGGGCGTCGGTGCGGCCTCGGTGACGTCGCCGGTCTACATCTCCGAAGTCGTGCCGGCCAGCGTCCGCGGGCGGCTGACGTCCGTGCAGCAGGTGATGATCATCAGCGGCCTGACCGGCGCGTTCATCGCCAACTATTTCCTCGCCAAGGCCGCCGGCGGCTCGGCGATCGGCACCCTGTGGGCCGGCTACCCTGCGTGGCGGTGGATGTACTGGCTGCAGGTGATCCCGGCGACCGTGTATTTCGTCGCGCTGCTGTTCATCCCCGAAAGCCCGCGCTTCCTGGTGGCCAGGGGGCATGAGGACCGGGCGCAGGGAGTGCTGAGCCGGCTGATCGGGCCGATCGCGGCCCGGCAGAAAGTGGCCGACATCCGCGCGAGCTTCGCGTCCGATCACCACAAGCCCAAGCTGTCCGACCTGATCGACAAGCAGACCGGCCGCGTCCGCCCGATCCTGTGGGCCGGCATCGGGCTGGCCGTGTTCCAGCAGCTCGTCGGCATCAACGTGATCTTCTATTACGGCGCCAAGGTGTGGCAGGCGGCGGGCTTCACCGAACAGACCTCGCTGTTCATGAACGGGATCACCGGTTTCCTGTCGATCCCGGCCTGTTTCCTGTCGCTGTTCCTGGTCGATCGGGTGGGGCGCAAGCCGCTGCTGCTGATCGGCTCGGTCGGCATGACGGTGACGCTCGCGATCGTCGGCTTCGCTTTCTCGACGGGAAGCCTGGTCAACGGGACGGTCGTGCTGCCCGGGTCGTGGGGGATGATCCTGTTCGTCTCCGCACTCGCCTACACGCTGTTCTTCAACGCCAGCTGGGGTCCGGTGATGTGGGTGATGCTGGGCGAAATGTTCCCCAACCAGATCCGCGGTTCGGGCCTGGCGGTGGCCGGCTTCGCGCAGTGGATCGCGAATGCGGCGATCTCGGTCAGCTTTCCGGTGCTGCTCGTCTGGCCGGGACTGTCAGCCGCCTATTACGGTTATGCGTTCTTCGCGCTGCTGTCGTTCTTCTTCACCCGGGCGATGGTGCACGAGACGAAGGGACGCGAGCTGGAGGACATGCTCGGCTGATCCGGATGGCCCACCGCTCGCCGGTGGGCCGCCGCACGCAAGAAGGGCCGCTCTCGCATCGCGCGGGAGCGGCCCTCTTCGTTTCCGGGGCGGGTCGCCGCTCCGTCAGCGCCAGCCGGCGTCGATCCAATATTCGTGGCCGGTGCACATCCTGGCGTCGTCGGACGCGAGGAACAGCGCCAGCGCGGCCACGTCCGTCGGCTGGATGCGCCCGTCGAGGCATTGAGCGGCCATGATCTCCGCTTCGCCCTCGGGCGTGTACCATTTCTCCTGCCGCGGCGTCTGGACGTTGCCCGGCACGATCGTGTTCACCCGGATGCCGTCGCGGCCGAGATCGCGCGCGAGGCCGCGCGTCAGGCCCTCGATCGCCGCCTTCGCGGTCTGGTAGAGGACCAGATCGCCGAGCGCGAGATGCCAGCTGATCGACCCGAAGTTCAGGATCGCGCCGCCGCCCGCCCGCCGCATCGCCGGCACCACCGCCTGCGCCGCGAAGAACTGGTGGCGCAGGTTGGTCGCCATCCGCTCGTCCCAATAGGCGGGCGTGACGTCCTCGATCGTGTGCCGGTCGTCGTTGGCGGCATTGTTGAGCAGCACGTCGACGCCGCCCATCTGCTCCTCGAACGTCGCGAGCGCGCCGCGCAGCGCATCGATGTCACGCAGGTCGACGCGTGCGAACAGCGGTACGTGCGCGGCCTCCGGCGCGAGGCGATCTACGAGCGCGCGCGAGGACTCCTCGGCGATGTCGATGAACGCGACGCGCGCGCCCTGACGCACGAACGCCTCCACCAGCCCGGCGCCGATGCCCGAGCCGCCACCCGTCACGATGACCCGCCTGCCGCGAAGCGAGGGATAGATGGCGCGCAGGTTGGTGGTGTCGTCGGATGCAGGCACGGTCGTCTCCGGTGGGTCAGGCGGTGAGGAGGCCACGGCCGGCCAGGTTGCGCATCAGCGCGCCGATGCCCGTCGTCCACGGCGCGGCGGCCCGGCACGTCGTCACCACATTGGTGAGCGTCCCCAGCCGTTCGCTCGCGATCGTCACCGTGTCGCCCGGCTTGTGGGTGAAGCCGCGGCCGGGCTCGTCGCGATCCTGCGTCGGCGCGAACAGCGTGCCCAGGAACAGGGCGAAGCCGTCGGGATATTGATGCTCGCTCAGCGTCTGGCGGACCAGATCCTCGGGATCGCGGCTGATCTCGCGCATCGAGCTCGCGCCGTCGAGGCGGTAGCCGTCCGTCCCGTCGATGCGCAGCGACACCTCGGCCGCGCGCACGTCGTCCATCCCGAACCCGGCATCGAACAACCGGATCAGCGGCCCGATCGAGCAGGACGCGTTATTGTCCTTCGCCTTGCCCAGCAACAGCGCCGACCGGCCCTCAAAATCGCGCAGGTTGACGTCGTTGCCCAAAGTCGCGCCGACGGCACGCCCGTCGGGGCCGACGATCAGCACCACCTCGGGCTCCGGGTTGTTCCACGTCGAGTCGGACCGCACGCCGATCTGCGCGCCCCAGCCGACGGTCGACAGCGGGGGCGCCTTGGTGAACACTTCCGCATCCGGCCCGATCGCGACCTCGAGATATTGCGACCACATGCCGTCCTCGATCAGTGCGGCCTTCAGCGTGGCGGCCTCGGTCGAGCCCGGGCGGACCGAGCGGATCGACCCGTCGATCCGCTGCTCCAGCCCGCCGCGGACCTCCGCGGCGACGCGCGAGTCACCGCGCGCCCGCTCCTCGATCACCCGTTCCAGCGCGGAGACGGCGAACGTCACCCCCGCCGCCTTGACGCAGTGCAGGTCGATCGGGCTGAGCAGCGTGACGTCCGGTCTCGCCAGCACCTCGTCCAGCGGACCGAGCGCGCGTCCGGCGGCGGCGTCCGGCGTGCCCGTCGCGACGAGATCGGCGACCGTCGGCGCCACCGCGCTCATGTCGTGCACCACACCGTTCGCGACGACGACCGGCGTCGGACCATCGCCCGGATCGATACGGCCGAGGAACGTCGCCTCGCGCCAGTCGGCGGGCAGGGACGTCGCGGCGTCGAAGGCGGGCAGGGTCACGCATGTTCTCCCAAGGTCATCACATCAATCGAGCGGCGGGTCGCGACGGCCCGATGGCTAACGGCAGAGCGTCGCGGACGGCAAGGGCGGGGCAGGTGGCGACGGCGACGGCGTCGTTTCGCGGAAACCGGGGCTGGGGCCCGTCGCCGCAGGATCGATGGCGGTCCGGTAGAACGGGTCCGCCTCGGCCTGGGGAAGCGTCACGAAGCGGAATCCCTCGGCACGGTATTGCGCCAGCAGCCGCGGCAGCATCCGCGCGTCGAACGCGCCCGCGTGCATCAGCAGGACGTACGGAACGTCGCGTCCGACGCTCGCCTGCGCCAGCCTGCGCTGCCGGGCGGACTCGAAGGCGGCGGCAGCGAGATAGCTCGTCTCCAGCGCCGTCACCGCGCCCGCGTCGCCCCTGGCCATGCAGCGCGCGTAGGGCTCGTTCCAGGCATAGTCCGCGAAACTCATGGTGACGGCGGCGACCTTGTACCCACGCCGGCGCAGGAACCCGCGTACCGCGTCGCGCTTGGTGGCGGTGTCGCCCTCCGACAGGAAGGGGTAGCGGAACCAGTGCCAGTCCGCGCCCCGCATCAACGGCGCGATCACCGGCTCGTTGCGGGCGACGTCCGACTCGAACGCCGCGGCGCTCATCTGCGCGAGATTGCCGTGCGAGAAGCTGTGGTTGCCGAGCGGCAGGCCCGCCGCGCGCCAGGCGCGCAGGACTTCGGGCGATTGCGGGTCGTCCGCGCCGAAGCTGCCGTTCACGAAGCCGAACGCCGGCGCGTCCTGCGCCCGCAAGGCGGCGATCAGCGCCCGGGTGACGGCGAGCCGACTTCCGCCCGGTGGCAGCGGGCCGTGGGCGGGCAGGTCGTCGAAGGTCAGCGCGATCGCCGGCCCGGCGGCCGGATCATCCACGACCGGTACCGCGGCCGCGGCCGCCACGATCGGCGTGACCGCACGCGGACGGACGCTCAGCAGCGCGAGCGGGACCGCATCGCCCATCGCGCGATAGCCGGCGGGCGAGGGATGAAGGTGATCGCCCAGGTCCAGCGCCGGCGCCAGCCGGTCGGGACGCGCCGGATCGCGCATCACCCGGTCGAAATCGATGACTGCGTCGAACGTGGCCGATGTCCGGATGAAGCGGTTCACCGCCTGCCGGTCCGCCTCCGTCGCCGGGCCCGGATGGTAATAGTCGTTGCCGGCGAACGGCATGATCGTGCCCCCGATGACGGCGATCCCATGCGCGTGGGCGCGGGCGACCACCTGGCGATAGGCGCCGGTGAGCGCCGCCACGAGCGCTGCATGGGCCGCCGGATCGACCGGGGCGTCGCGGGTCAGCGTGCCGAGGTCGTTGACCCCCTCCAGCACGATCGTGGTTCGAACGCCCGCACGCGCGATCACGTCGCGGTCGAACCGGGCGACCAGATTGGGCCCGAGCCCGTCGAGCAGCATGCGATTGCCGCCGATCCCTGCGTTGACGATGCCCCACCGATCGGGACTGCGCGTCGTCCGCAGGCGCTGGGCCAGCCGGTCCGTCCAGCGCGTGTTGCCGTCCAGCACCGCGCCATGGCCGTCGGTGATCGAGTCGCCGATCGCGACGACCGCGCCCGCACCGTGCGGCGCCGTGACCTCGACGTCCGCGAGCTGGTACCAGTGCTGGACGCTGGCCGCGCCGGGCAGGTCGGCGGCATCGGCCGGCTCGGCGGACGCGGCAAAGGCGGTGGCGCGCGCGCCCGGGTGGCTTGTCTGCGTCGTCGGCGGCGCGGGCATCACCATCGTCACCGCGATGTCCGCCCCGTCGCGGGTCGGGAAAGCGGCGGGGTCGCTGTACGCCTCGGCGCCCGCGGGGATCGTCACCTGGGCTCGACCGGCGAAGGTCAGCGCGACCGACTGGGCCGGATCGATGCGGGCACTGCCCGGCGTGCCGGGTGCGACCGCCGCGGCGGTGACCGTCAGCGGTTGCGTCCCGAACGCGTTGCTCAGGCGGACCCGCATCCGCCCTCCGCCCAGCGATAGGTGCACGATCTGGCGGAGCGTGACGTCGATGCCGGTGGACGCGAGCCGATCCGCGGTGCCGGGAACCATCTGCGCCGCGCTCCAGGTCGCGACCCAGTGATCGGCAGAGGGTGGCGCGCCTGCGGCGGAAAGCAGGCCGGCGGCCGCGAGCACGAGCATCTTGCCGTTCATGTCACCTCCCCGCTGCCGTGCAGCCTGTGTCGCGGGCCTCGTCGATCTATGCCGATGATACCGCCCGCATCGCACCGCCGTTCGTCCCGCGGTACCATTCGATGCTAGCGCTACCACGAGGGCGTGGGCAAGCGGGAAGGGCGACCGGCCGCGAGGAATCACGTCACCGGGATTTCGACTCCGGCGGCGTGGGCCAGCTGCTCGCGGTCGAATGCGGGCCGCCGGGCACGAGCCAGCCACCGTCGCCGAGCCAGTCGGCCAACCGGTCGGGCCAATGCTGGAGCGACACCCGCTCGGAATGCGCGGCGACGTTGAAGCCGTGATCGGTGTCCGCGAACAGGTGCAGTTCCACCGACACCCCGGCCGCGCGCAGCTGTTGGTACAGGATCAGTGTCGGCGCAGCGCAACATTGGTCGAGCGTGCCGGCCGCCAGAAAGGCGGGCGGCGCACCGACGACACTGCGCGCCGGAATGCCGAGCGGGCCGGGATAGACGAGGACCTGGAAGTCGGGTCGGGCGCTTTCCCGATCGACCGCGTCGGGCCGGACGACCGGGGCGGGCGCGGGATTGTCGGCGACCAGCGAGACAAGCTCACCGCCGGCGGAAAAGCCCATCAGCCCGACCCGGTGCGGATCGACGCCGTATTGCGCGGCATGCGCGCGAACCCAGCGGATCGCGCGCCGTGCGTCCGCCGCCGCGTCGCGCTCGATCCGGTAGGGCGACCCAAGCTCCCGGGCGAGGCGGTATTTGAGCACGAAGGCGGTGATACCGAACCGGTTGAGCACGCGGCCGGGCGCCAGTCCCTCGTTCACCCACACCAGCATCCGGTGCCCGCCGCCGGGCACGACGACGATGCCGACGCCGTTGGCGTGGGCCGGATCGGCCCGGAGCACGGTGAGCGAGGGAGCATGGACGTTGTGGACGTAGCTGTCCTCGACGACCTCGGGCTCAGCGCGGCGGCGCTCCGACCCCGGCGCACCATCCGGCCAGAGCGGGATCGCAGCAGGTGCGACGATCGTCTGCGACACCGTGGCGGGCGCGGCAGCCCCGATTGGGCCGGCGGCGAGCAGCAGCAGCGCGCCGATCATGCGCCCGTCCTCAACCAGTGGAGCGCCTTGCGGCAGAGCGCCGTCGGCGACAGGTCGCCGTCGAGCGTCAGCGCGGGCTCCTCCGGACCCGGACGCTCCAGCGTCGCAAGCTGGCTCCCGAGCAGGCTGGCAGGCATGTAGTGATGCGGGCGATTGACCATCCGATGCCGCAGCTTGTCGGTGCCGGGATCGAGCAGCACGAAACGAGCGCCCATGCCGATCCTGTCGGCCAGCCGCTGTCGATACGAGCGCTTCAGTGCCGAACAGGCTGCCACCGAGACACCGTCGGCGGCCACCGCCTCCCCGATCGCGACGCCGAGGCGGTCGAGCCAAGGCCAGCGATCCTCGTCGGTCAACGCATGGCCCGCCTTCATGCGCGCGACGGCGGCGGCGTCGTGGAACGAGTCTCCTTCCAGAAAGCGGCATCCCAGCGCGCGGGCAAGAAGCGCCCCGATCGTCGACTTGCCGCTGCCGCTGACGCCCATGACGACCACCGCGACAGGGTGGGGCAGGTGCACGCGTCCCCGAGCGATGCGCGAGCCGGGATCGCCGGTCTCGTTCGATGTCGTGGAGGCTGGCAAGACTAGACGTTTCCTACAGGGTTCGGCGATCGGCGCGCCGCAAACGGACGGCCGCACCGTGAACCGGTCTGCGCGACAAAGGCAATACGACCATGGTCGCGGGTGGCTGCGCGGTCGCGTCCGCCTATCGTACGTCGACCAGGGGCAACGACCCGGGACGACTCAGGAGAACCAGGTCAGATGCGATCGGCGCGCGCGAAAGGGATTTGGTCCGGTGTGGCGGCGATCGCGTTAGTGGCGCCCTTATCCGTCTGGGCGGTTCCGGCGCGACCGCAAGCCGGCCGTTCCACGCTGCTGACCGCGCCTCGTGATTCCCGGGCGGTGACCGTGGCCGGTGTCGGCGACGGCCGGGCGGACGACACCGCCGCGCTCCAGACCGCGATCGATGCCGCGGCCGGCCCCGCCGGCACCGGCAAGGCCGGCCCGCGCGACGGCGGCGGCATCGTGTTCCTGCCGTCGGGCCGCTACCGGCTGAGCCGCAGCATCCTGGTGCCGCCGGGCGTCCGGCTGTTCGGCGTCGGTCCGACCCGGCCGGTGCTGGTGCTGGGCGACGCGACGCCGGGGTTCCAGACCGGGGTGGCGACGCTGATCGTGTTCACCGGCGGCGATCAATATCAGGTGGGCGCCGTCCCGGTCCCGGTGCCGACGGTGGTGCCGGCCAGCCGCGTCGTGCGCGATGCCAACTCGGGCACCTTCTACTCGGCCATGAGCAACATCGACGTCGAGCTCGGGCAGGGTAACCCGGCCGCCGCCGCCGTGCGTTTCCGCCTCGCCCAGCATGCGTTCCTGACCCATATGGATTTCCGGATCGGCTCGGGGTTCGCGGGTGTCTATCAGGCCGGCAACGAGATGGAGGACGTCCACTTCCACGGTGGCCGCTATGGCATCGTCACGGAAAAGACGTCCCCGGCCTGGCAGTTCACGCTAATCGATTCGTCGTTTGACGGTCAGCGCGACGCCGCGATCCGCGAGCATGAGGCGGACCTGACGCTGGTCAACGTCGCGATCCGCGACGTGCCGGTCGGCATCGACATCGACGAGGGCTACAGCGACTCGCTGTGGGGCAAGGACGTGCGGTTCGAGCGCGTGTCGCGCGCCGCCGTCGTGATCTCCGAAGAGAACAGCGCCTTTACCCAGATCGGGTTCGAGAACGCGCTCGCAAGCGACACGCCGGTGTTCGCGCGTTTCCGGCAAAGCGGAAAGACGGTCGCGGGACCGGCGCGCAGCTATCGCGTGGCGAGCTTCAGTCACGGCCTGGCCGTGCCCGGCCTTGGCCAGATGGGCCACATCGCGACGGACGTGAAGGCCAGCGCGATCCCGGCGATGCCGGCGCCGCGACCGCCTGCGATCCGGTCGCTGCCGCCGGTCGCGCAATGGGCCGACGTCCGCTCGCTGGGCGTGTCGGGCGACGGGCGCAGCGACGACACCGCCGCGATCCAGCGCGCGATCGACACGCACCGCGTGCTCTATTTCCCGGCCGGCTTCTATCGCGTCGACTCGACGCTCAGGCTGCGTGGCGACACGGTGCTGATCGGGCTGCATCCGGCGATGACGCAGCTCTACATCCCCGACAACGAGCCCGGCCATGCCGGCGTCGGGCCGGTGATGCCGATCATCGAGACCCCGCGGGGCGGGCACAACATCGTCCAGGGGATCGGCCTGTTCACCGGCCGCGTGAACCCGCGCGCCGGCAACGTCGTGTGGCGGTCGGGCGAAGACTCGCTGATGGACGACGTCAAGATCATGGGCGGCGGTGGGACGCCGACGGCGGACGGCAAGCCGCTGGGCACGATGAACGGCCACAGCGGCGATCCGGTCGCCGACAACCGCTTCGACGCGCAATATCCCAGCGTCTGGGTGACGGACGGCGGCGGCGGCACGTTCGCCGACAACTGGATGCCCAACACCTTCGCTCAGGCCGGCTTCTATGTCACCGACACCAAGACGCCGGGGCATGTGTACGAGCTGTCCAACGAGCATCACGTCCGCAACGAGATCGTGCTCGACGGCGTCGAGAACTGGGAGTTCCTGGCGCCGCAGACCGAGCAGGAGGTCGCCGAGGGCATCGATGAGGTCAGCCTGGAGGTCCGCAACTCGCGCAACCTGCTGTTCGCCAATTACCACGCCTATCGCGTGACGCGGCAGTTTCATCCTGCAACCACCGCCGTGCGGCTGTTCAACTCGGGCGACATTCGGTTCCGCAACCTGCACACGAACGCGGAGAGCGGCTTTGCGAGCTGCCAGCAGGACGGCTGCGGCACCTATCTGCGCGCGAGCAAGTTCCCGTTCGAGGACGCGATCGAGGACAGGACGCACCACCTGGCGGTGCGCGAGCGCGAGTTCGCCAGCCTCGACGTGCCTGCCGATCCCGCGCCGGTCGCGCCCGCGACGCTGCCCGGCGCCGGGCCGGTTCGCAAGCTCGAGGACGGCTTCTGGTCGATCTCCGGCGCCGCGACCGATGCCAAGGGCGCGCTGTATTTCGTCGAGCACCGGATGCAGCGCATCTATCGCTGGACTCAGGCCAAAGGACTGGAGATCGTCCGCGACAATCCGCTCGATCCCGTGAACTTGGGCGTCGACCGGTCGGGCCATCTGCTCGTGCTGTCGTCGCTGGGCGCGCAATCGACGGTGTACAGCGTCGATCCGAATGGCCCGAAAGACCAGTTGACGGTCATCGCGCCGACGCCGGCCGGCTCGCATCCGCATGCGACGACGCTGCTGCCGGGCAATTGGTGGAACAACGGCGAGTTCCGCGATCAGTACGATCCCGCCGCCGACCATTTCATGACGCTCCACGAGATGTTCGCCCGCGAGGCGGGCACGCCCAAGCCGCGGCAGTACGTGTCGCCCGACGGCAGCCTGGCGATCCCGGCGTTCCGCACGTGGCAGCAGGGCGCGCCCGACCACACCGGCTGGCGTTTCTCCGACACGCTCGACGCCCTGGGGCTGGTCGGCGCCGTGCCGGGCAAGCGCGTGTTCGTGACGAACGAGTCGGAGGATCGCACCTACAGCGCGCTGGTGGCTGCAGACGGCGCGATCGGCGACCTGCGCCCGTTCGCGGACCGCGGCGGCGAGAGCGTCGCGACGGACGCGCAAGGCCGGGTGTACGTCGCCAACGGCCAGGTGTTCGTGTTCGACGCCGCCGGAGCGACGATCGGCCGCATCGACGTGCCCGAGCGCCCGATCCAGCTCGTCGTAGGCGGCGAAGGCGGGCGCACGCTGTTCATCCTGACGCATCACGCACTTTACGCGGTCGCGATCTGACGGCGACCGACAAGAACAACGAACGACAAAGGGACGGGGCATGACGAGACTGAACGACAAGGCGGGCATCGCGCACTTCAACAAGTCGGTACTGGCGGGCGGCGTCGCGGCGCTGGCGCTGGCGACGGCGTTGCCGGCTTGGGCGCAGACGGCTCCGGCCGCATTGCCGCCGGCTCAGGTGGCACCGGGCGCGGTGCCCAGCACGACGCAGTCGGCCGATCCCGCCGCGCCCGACACGCTGACCGCGCCCTCGACGCAGCAGGCCGACGCCGCGCAGGCACAGGATCCATCGCGCGACGTCGTCGTCACCGGCTCGCGCATCCGATCCAGCGGGTTCAGCGCCCCGACCCCGACGCAGGTCCTGGGCGCGGCGGAAATCGCGAAGAACGCCGAGCCCAACGTCTTCACCACCATCGCGCAGCTGCCGTCGCTGCAGGGATCGTCCGGTACGACGACGGGCACCAACAGCACGTCGAGCGGCATGCAGGGGCTGAGCTCGTTCTCGCTGCGGGGCCTCGGCACGATCCGCACGCTGACGCTGCTCGACGGACAGCGCGTGGTGGGTGCGAACGTGACGGGCGTTCCCGACATCAGCCTGTTCCCTCAGCTGCTGTTGCAGCGCGTCGACGTCGTGACCGGCGGCGCCTCGGCGTCCTATGGATCGGACGCGGTCGGCGGCGTCGTCAACTTCATCACCAACAAGCATTTCGAAGGGTTCAAGGCCAATGCCTCGGGTGGCATCACCACCTATGGCGACGACGGCCAGTATCTGCTCCAGGCGGCGGCGGGGCATGCCTTCCTGGACAACCGTCTCCACGTCGAGGTCAGTGGCGAGTACGACCACGAGAACGGGGTCCCGGGTGGCGGGTTCGGCAACAACGCACCCAACGGCCGCCAGTGGTACAGCGCCAGCACCTTCCTCAACCGCGGCGTGACCAACGACGGCTCGCCGCAATATCTCGTCCGCAACAACGTTCAGGCGTATCAATACGCCAAATACGGCCTGATCAGCGCGGGCCCGCTCCAGGGGACCGCGTTCGACGTCAACGGCAACCCGACGCAATTCCAGTATGGCGGCACAGGCGTCGCGGCCAAGAACGCCGCCGGCACGGTGGGCGGCTGCTACCCCGCGGGCGGCTTCTGCCCGGGTGGCGACACGTCGGGCAACGTCGGCATCGGCACGTCGCTCCAATCCTCGCTCAAGCGCTGGGACGGCTATGGCCGGATCGGCTACGACGTCGATGCGAACAACGAGATCTACGCGACGGTCAACATCGCGCGCGTCATCACCAACAACACGCCCAATCCCGGTGCGACCAAGACCGGGCTGACGATCCAGTGTTCGAACCCGTTCGTGCCCGCGACGGTGATGGCGCAATGCGCGGCGGCGGGCATCACCAGCTTCCAGTTCGGCAGCAGCAACGCCGAATTGCCCAACATCAACGTCCAGCCGACGCGGTCGCAATACCGGGCCGTCATCGGCGCCGACGGCAAGATCAACGCGCTGGGCACGAACTGGACGTACGACGCCTATTACGAGCATGGCGAGAACATCACCGACATCCACGTCACCAACATCTCGCTGACGCCGCGGTACAATGCCGCGATCCAGGCGATCAGCCTGAACGGCCAGATCGTCTGCGCCAGCGCCGTGGCCCGCGCCGCGGGTTGCGCCCCGCTCGACATCTTTGGCGGCACCAACGCGAGCGCGGCGGCGCTGGCCTATGTCGAGCCCGCGATCGGCCCGTTCCAGCACACGCGTCAAACGCAGGACGTGGCGAGCGCCAGCATCAGCGGCGAACCGTTCCACCTGCCCGCGGGCGCGGTCTCGGTCGCGACCGGCGCCGAGTATCGCCGCGAGTTCTACCACGTGACGGCGGATCCGTACGGCAACGGCGTCAGCGCCGAGAGCCCGTACAGCACCGCCTATCCCGCCGATCCGCTGCTGAGCACCAACGGCGCCAATTGGTATGCGGGCAACTACCACGACGGTCGCGGCAGCTACCACGTGCTCGAGAGTTTCCTCGAGGTGAACGTGCCGCTGTTCAAGTCGCGGGCGCTCGGCTCCGCGAACCTGAACGCGGCGGGACGTTCGACGAAGTACAGCACGTCGGGCAGCGTCTATACCTGGAAGATCGGCGGCACGTGGGAGACGCCGATCGACGGCGTGCGGATCCGCGCCGTCACCTCGCGCGACGTCCGTGCGCCCAACTTGTCGGAGCTGTTCGCGGCGCCGATCACGGTGACGGTGCCCAACTTCACCAATCCGTTCAACAACACCTCGCTGACGATCCTGCAGAACACGATCGGCAATCCCAACCTCCGCCCCGAAGTCGCGCGCAACACCGAGGCCGGGATCGTCCTGACGCGCCCGCACTGGCTGCCGGGCTTCAGCGCGTCGTTCGACTATTATCGGATCAAGCTCGACGGCGTCATCTCGACGCTGGGCGCGCAGCAGGAAGTGAACCTCTGCCAGTCCGGGACGGCCGAGTTGTGCAGCACCTTCAACCTGTCGCCCGCGACGGGGACGCCGTTCGTCAACATCCAGTCGTTCAATCTGGCGTCGATCTTCACCGACGGCTTCGACATCGAGGCGAGCTATCGCATGGGTCTGTCGGGTGTCGGCCTTCCCGGCAATTTCACGATCCGGGCACTCGCCACCAACGTCCGCAACTTCATTACCGATCCGGGCATCCCCGGTACGGTTCCCGTGCAGAGCGCGGGCGTGAACTCGGGCAATACGCCCAGCTGGAAGCTGCTGGGCGTCGAGACGTACGACACGGATCGGTTCGCCCTGACGTTGCAGCAGCGCTGGTTCAGCGACGGCTCGTACGGCACGCAATATGTGGTGTGCAGCACCGGCAACTGCCCGGTGTCGACGACCAACAACCCGACGATCGACAACAACTCAATGCCCGGTGCGCTCTACATCGACGTCGGCGGCTCGTACAACCTGACCAAGAAGCTGACCGCTTACTTCAAGATCGACAACCTGTTCGACAAGGATCCGGTGCCCTCGCCGCAGACCAACACGGGCATCGACATCAATCAGGCGCTGTATGACACGCTGGGGCGGCTGTATCGCTTCGGCATCCGGTATAACTTCTGATCGTCGGATGCCGGGCGCACTGATCGAGTGACGAGCGAGTCCCGGCCGCCGGTGGCGGCCGGGACGGTGATGGGGAAGTGAAATGAAGCGCGTTCTCGGATTGGTCGCGGCGCTCGGTTGCGGAGCCGCCCCGGCCGTGGCCGTGCCCGGTCA
>JBPBQW010000007.1:0-20967 GCA_050955125.1 Janthinobacterium lividum | reverse complement strand
AACCGCCGCCGATATAGGGCGACAGGAGCGTGATCTTCTCCTTCGGGATGCCGAGCGTCGTCGCCAGATCGGTCCGGCTCCAGTCGATCATCTGATTGGAGGTCCACACCGTCAGGTGGTCGCCGCTCCACGCCGCGATCGACGCGAACGGCTCCATCATCGCGTGGCTGTGATCGGGCGTGCTGTAGTGCGCATCGAGCGTGACAGGTGCTGCGGCGAACGCCTCCTCGAACTTGCCGACCCGGTCGATCGGCGGCGAACTGCTGCCCTCCTTGCTGCTGCCGCCGGTCAGCGGCGCGGTCTTGAGCGCCTCGTCCAGATCGTAGCGGCCGGGCGTGCGGGCATAGTCGATCCGCACCAGTGCGGCGGCGGCGCGTGCCTGTTCGAACGTTTCGGCGACCACGACGGCCAGCGCCTGGTGGTAATGATCGACCTGCGGGCCGCCGAGCAGCTTCACCGTGTTGAACTTGCCCTTGCCGAGTGGGCCCGCGTCGGCGGCCGTGACGATCGCGAGCACGCCGGGCGCGGCCTTCGCCGCCGCCAGGTCCATCGACCGGATGCTGCCGTGGCCGATCGATGAGGCGACGACATAGCCATAGGCGGGGTCGGCGACCTCGGCGTGGTGCTCATAGGCGTAGGGCGCGGTGCCTGTCGTCTTGAGCGGTCCGTCGATGCGGTCGTGCGCGCGGCCGACCACCGTCATCCGGTCGATCGGGTTGGGACCTGCGGGCGTGTCGAACTTCATGGCTTCAGGCCTTCGATTGCGCGATGACGGAGGCCAGCGCGCGGGTGGCCAGCGGCAACTTGAAGGCGTTGTCGTGAGTCGGCGTCGCGCCCTGGAAGGCACGGGCGGTCACCGCCGCGGCGCCCTGCGGCAACAGCGCCTCGGCCGCCTCGACCCGCCAGGGCTTGGGCGCCACGCCACCGAACGCCACGCGGCCGGTGCCGTCGGGCTGGATCACCGCCGCCACCGACACCAGCGCATAGGCGTAGGAGGCGCGATCGCGCACCTTCTCGTACAGGTGCCTGCCGCCGAGCGGGCGGGGCAGGGTGACGGCCGTGATGAGCTCGCCACTGCGCAGATTGGTGTCAACTTCCGGGTGGTCGCCCCACAGCCGATGGAAGTCGGCGATCGGGATCGAGCGGCGTTGGCCCTGCGCGTCCACCGTCTCGATCACCGCATCGAGCACACGCATCGCAACCGCCATGTCGCCGGGGAAGGTCGCGATGCACTTGTCGGACACGCCGATCACGCCGAGCTGGCGCGAGACGCCGCCGATCGCCGCGCAGCCCGAGCCGGGCGCGCGCTTGTTGCACGGCATGTTGGTGTCGTAGAAATATGGGCACCGTGTCCGCTGGAGCAGGTTGCCCGCCGTCGACGCCTTGTTGCGCAATTGGCCGCTGGCGCCCGCAACGATCGAGCGGGTCAGCACGCCATAGTCGCGCCGGACGCGCTCGTCGGCGGCGAGGTTGGTGTTCGTCACCAGCGCACCGATGCGCAGCCCGCCGTCGGACGTCTTCTCGATCTTGTCGAAGCCGAGATCCTGGACGTCGATCAGGTGGGTCGGCGTCTCGACCTCGATTTTCATGAGGTCGAGCAGGTTGGTGCCGCCGGCGATGAACTTGGCACCGGGCTGCGCCGCGGCACGCGCGGCGGCCACGGGATCCTTGGCGCGCTCGTAGGTAAAGGCCTTCATGCTTTCGCTCCCGCCACGTCGGCCATCGCCTCGGCGATGTTGGAATAGGCGCCGCAGCGGCAGATGTTGCCGCTCATCCGCTCGCGCATCTCCATGTTGGTGGCCTGCGGGCGCGCCATCAGGTCCGCCTGCACGTGACTGGGAACGCCGTGCTTGATCTCGTCGAGCACCGCCACCGCCGAGCAGATCTGGCCAGGCGTGCAATAGCCGCATTGATAGCCGTCGTGCTTGATGAACGCCGCCTGCATCGGGTGCAGTTTCTCGGGCGTGCCGAGCCCTTCGATCGTGGTGATCTTATCGCCCTGGTGCATGACCGCGAGGCTGAGACAGGAATTGATCCGCACCCCGTCGACCATCACCGTGCACGCCCCGCACTGACCATGGTCGCAGCCCTTCTTGGTGCCGGTCAGGTGCAGGTGCTCCCGCAACGCATCGAGCAGCGTCGTGCGCGGGTCCAGCGACAGCTCGCGCGCCGTGCCGTTGACCTCGAAGCGGACGGGCATGGGTACGGGAGCCGGCGCCGGGGCAAGAGGCGCCGCCTCGGCAGAGATCACGGGCGCGGCAGCGAGCGCGGCGCCGGCCGCACTGCCGACCAGGACGCCGCGTCGTGATATTTCGAGGTCATTCGTGGTCGGCATGGCGGCTTCCTGAAATCGACTGCTGGCACATTTCCGCCGAGCATGTGCACCGTTCGGGCAGCTTCGGCGAGGACGACCAAGCGTCCATATAGCAGCTTGTTACGCGAAACATCAGCCAGGTGCCGGTTGATGCCGTGATGAGCATCGCTCATGGAACGCGCCATAGGCACCACCCACCTGCGCGCCGTCTCCCGATCGCAAGCGGCACGAGTCCTGAACGACGCTCCCCGAAGGATCAAATCGTCCGCGAGTGTTATGATCCCGGCCAACTCGAGGAGATCGGTGCGCCGCCGTCCGGGCAGATCTACACGCCGTCCTAGCCCAACAGCTGGGCGCCGATCAGTGCGGACGAGCAACTGGGCCTGACGTGCCTGCCGATGGGCGGCTCGACCCCGGACAATTACGGCGGCCAGCGCCGGCGTTCGGGTCACGGAAACGGCGGGGCGGTGGCCGCAAGCCGATCCGTCGTCGTCGCGGCGACGGCCACGAGTGGCTTGGCCCCTCATCGCGACCTGCCGGATGCTTCAGGCCGTGACCGGCCGGACATAGGCGCGCGATGCGAAGACCCCCGTCGCCGTCGCGGCGACAAGAATCCCGCCGCTGGCCAGGAACTCGGGCGCGGCGCCCGCGGCGTCGAACATTACGCCGCCGACCGTCGCGCCCAGCGTGATGGCGAGCTGGACCACGGCGACGAACAGGCCACCCCCCGCCTCGGCCGCATCGGGGACTGTGCGCGACAGCCAGGTCCACCAGGCGACGGGAGCCGACGTACCGGCGAAGCCCCAGATCGCGAGCAGCACGATCGTCATCGGCTGCGACGTGCCGAACACCGACAGCGCGACCGCCACCGCCGCCATGACCGCGGGCAGCACGATCAGCGTGGGCTCGAGCCGGCGATCGGCGATGCCCCCGATCACGAAGGTCGCGGCGAACCCGGCGAGCCCGACGACCAGCAGCATGATCGACAGCATCGGCACGCCGACGTGCGTCACCTGCTCGAGGAAGGGGCGCAGATAGGTGAACAGCGCGAACTGGCCGGCGAACAGCAGCCCTACCGCCAGCATCCCGATACGGACCGGGCCGCGGCGTAGCAGCGACAGCACGCCGGCATCGGCGCCGGTCCGCCGGGCGGGCAGGCTGGGCAGCGACACCAGCTGCCAGATAGTCGCCGCCAGTGCGATCGGCACGACGCAGAAGAAGGTGCCCCGCCATCCGATCAGCCCGCCCATGAAGCTGCCGAGCGGGGCCGCGACCGTGGACGCGATGGCATTGCCGCCGTTGACGATCGCCAGCGCGGTCGCGACCGACGCCGCCGGCACCAGCCGCATCGCATTGGCGGCCGACATCGACCAGAAGCCGCCGATCGTGCAGCCGAGCAGCGCTCGCCCGACCATCAGCACCAGATAGGACGGTGCGACCGCGACGATGACGCCCGAGACGATCATCGACGCGGCCAGCCCGATCAGCACGTGCTTGCGGTCGAGGTCGCCGATCAGCCGGGTGACCGAAAGGCTGGTGAGGACCGCGAACAGACCCGAGATCGAGATCGCCTGCCCGGCCTGACCCTCGGTCAGGTGCAGGGTCTCCGCGATCGGGCTGAGCAGGCTGACCGGCAGGAACTCCGACGTGATGAGCGCGAAGCTGCACAGGCCCAGCGCGTAGACGGCGCTCCACCGCGGCGTGTCCGGGGCGTCGGGGACGTTCGCGGGCGTCGCGGCACCGGCCATCAGGGTTCTCCATGCTGTCTGAGACGATTCTCGACCGCGGACCACGACGGGCGACGACCGGTCGGCCAAGCTAGTCCTGGCCGGCAGGGTCGCCAACGCTCCGCGGCGTTGACGCACCGATGAGCTCCGCTCAGGCTAGGGTGGCAATTGGCTCGGCCGATCCGTCGAGACCGCCGCCTAGCGGCACCGGCGCGTTCCGCGCGGGCTTGCGCCGGAACGGCTCCGATCCCGCCCTATCGGGTGTCGGGCGCGAGCAGCGCTTCGGGCACCGCATAACCCCAGTCACGGTATTTCCTGGCGATGATCCTCATCAACGCGACCACCTCGGGAGAATGGTCGCCCACACGATGGCTCATGATGATCGGCGAATGGGCAGGCTCCACCAATTCGAGGTAGCGGACGTCGTCGGTCCTCGCGCGACGCACCGATTCGGGGATCACCGCGACGCCCTCCTCGGCCGCCACCAGCCCGATCGCGATCTGCAGTTCCCGCGCTTCATGGATCACGTCGGGGACCAGGCCATTGTCGCGGAAGAGGGAAAGGACCTGATCGGCGTAGCTCGGCCGGGGCGAGCTCGGATACAGGATCATCTTCTCCCGCACCAACGTGGCCAGCGAGATCGCCGCGCCGTCCCGGCCCAGGTCGCTGGCGAGCGGGACGGCGGCGATGAGGGGCTCCTGGCGCAGGACCGTCCGTCTGACGGCCGGATCGTCGAAGCGGATGCGGCCGAAGCCGATGTCGATCCTGTTCTCCTTCAATGCGGCGATCTGATCGAGGGTTGTGCTCTCGACGAGGGTGAGCTCCACGTCGGGCATCTCGGCGCGGAACTCGCGGATCAGCGCCGGCAGGCGCGCGTAGATGACGGAGGCGACGAAGCCGATGGTGAAGCGCCGCACGTCCGCCGCGATCGCGGTCTGCATCATCGACCGCATGTCATCCATCCGGCGTAGGACCTGGACGGCCTGGTCGTGGAAGAACGTGCCGATCGGCGTCAGCGAGAGCGGACGGCTGGAGCGGTCGATCAGCTCGACGCCGAGCTCCGCCTCGAGCTGCTGGATCGATCGGCTGAGCGGCGGTTGCGCCATGTGCAGCCGCTCGGCGGCCTTGTTGAAGTTCCGTTCGGCCGCGACGGCGACGAAATAGCGAAGTTGGCGCAGGTCCATGCCAAGATACCCTCTGAGTATGTGGTACACACCACAATGATCTTGGCGGGTCCAGCGCTCCAACCGTATCTATCGTTCAGAAACCAGAATGTGAGGATGCGCCCGGGCCATGGTTGCGATCGCCGAGATCGATACCTTCATCGTCGATATCCCGACGATCCGCCCGCACGTGCTCGCCATGGCGACGATGCGTCACCAGTCGATCGTGCTGGTGCGGATGCGCGATGCCGACGGTGTCGAGGGGATCGGCGAGGGCACCACGATCGGTGGCCTCAGCTATGGCGAGGAAAGCCCCGAGAGCATCAAGCTGGCGATCGACGCCTACATCGCCCCGATCCTCAGGACCTGCGACGCGTCTCGCATCGGTGCGGCGATGGCGACGGTCGCCGCGAGCGTGTTCGGCAATCACATCGCCAAATGCGCGGTGGAGACGGCGCTGCTCGACATGGCGGGCCGGCGGCTCGGCGTTCCTCTGTCGGAACTGATCGGCGGCGGGCGGGTGCGCGATCGGCTGCCGGTCGCCTGGACGCTGGCGAGCGGCGACACGGGCCGGGACATCGAGGAAGCCGAGCAGGTGCTGGCGGCGCGTCGCCACAACATCTTCAAGCTCAAGATCGGCAAGCGAGCGGTGCGCGACGACGTCGCGCATGTCGCCGCGATCAAGCGTGCCGTCGGCGACCGCGGTAGCGTCAGGGTCGACGTGAACCAGCATTGGGACGAGGCGCAGGCCGACATCGGCATGCGTCTGCTGGAGGATGCCGGCGTCGATCTGGTCGAGCAGCCGGTCGCCCGGCACGACCGCGCCGCCATGGGCCGGCTCTCGGCCAAGCATCTGGTACCGGTGATGGCGGACGAGGCGGTGCACGGGCCCGCCGACGCCTTCGGCATCGCCGCGTGCGCGGGCGCCAAGGTGTTCGCCGTCAAGATCGCGCAGTCGGGCGGGCTGCTCCCGGCGCACGCGGTCGCGACGATCGCGCAGGCGGCGGGTGTCGGCCTGTACGGCGGCACGATGCTGGAAGCCGGGGTCGGCACCGCCGCGTCGGCTCATCTGTGCGCCACCCTGCCGTCGCTCGCCTGGGGGACCGAGCTGTTCGGTCCGCTGTTGCTGACGCAGGAGATCCTCGCCGAGCCGCTGGTCTATGCCGATTTCGAACTCGAGGTGCCGACCGGCCCGGGTCTGGGTGTCGTGCTCGACGAGGATCGAGTCGCCTTCCATCGTCGCGACCGCACCGCGACGCGCCTCCACGTCGTCGCCGAGAGGGGCTGAACCATGCTGTTCCAGGTCGAAATGGACGTGAACATCCCGCTCGGCTTTGATGCCGTCGAGGCGGCACGGCTGAAGGCGGCGGAAAAGGCGCGGTTCCAGGAACTGCAGCATGCCGGGACCTGGCGGCACATCTGGCGGGTCGTCGGCCAATACGCCAACGTCAGCGTCTTCGACGTCGGCTCCAACGCCGAGCTGCACGACATCCTGATGAGCTTGCCGCTCTATCCGTTCATGACGATGCGGGTGACCGCGCTGTGCCGACACCCCTCATCGCTGCACGACGACGACCGCTGACGCGCGGTCCAACAACCGACCGTCTCAAGGCGGCGCCCCGACCGATACCCTAGGAGAGTGTGATGGACGTGAGTTTCGTACGGACGCAGCCGATCCAGGAGCTGCTCGATCGCGTGGCGGGCGTGGAGTCGCCGACGGGCGATCCGCGGCTCAAGGCGATCACCCGCGACCTGATCGAGTCGCTCATGGGGCTGATCGTCAAGCACGACGTCTCGGAAAGCGAAATGTGGTCCGCGGTCAATTTCCTGCAGGCCGGCGCGGCCGAGTATGGCCTGCTGATGCCCGGCGTCGGCATCGAGCATTTCATCGACCTGTACATGGACGCCAAGGATGCCGAGGCGGGCAGGACGGGCGGCACACCGCGCACGATCGAGGGCCCGCTCTACGTCGAGGGCGCGCCGCTGGTCGCAAACGACGCGAACCTGACCGACGACCCCGACGATACGGGCACGCTGTACATGGCCGGTCGGGTGACCGGGCCCGACGGAGAGCCCGTGCCGAACGCGGTCCTCCACGTCTGGCACGCGAACTCCAAGGGCTTCTATTCGCATTTCGATCCGACGCACGAGCAGACGCCGTTCAACAATCGCCGCCGCATCAAGCTGGGCGACGACGGGCGCTACGCGTTCCATTCCAAGATGCCCAACGGCTACAGCGTCCCGCTCGGCGGCGCCACCGACCAGTTGATGCGGGCGCTCGGCCGGCACGGCAACCGGCCCGCGCACGTCCATTTCTTCATCGAGGCGCCCGGCTACCGTGTGCTGACGACGCAGATCAACTTCGGCGACGATCCGTTCGCGGCGGACGATTTCGCCTTCGCGACCCGCGAGGGACTGTTGCCCGTGCCCAATCGCCAAGGCGACACCGCCCATATCGCGTTCGATTTCACGCTGCAGGCCGCCGACGAGGAGAGCGAGGCAAGCTTCTCGCAGCGCAAGCGCCTCGCCGTCGCCTGACCAACCATCGAGGGAACCAAGCCATGACCGCACTTCGCGAGCGCCTCGAAACCGCCGTCGTCGACGACGCCGAGGCTGGCATCTTCCGGTGTCGCCGGGACGTCTTCACCGATCCCGAGCTGTTCGAGCTCGAGATGACGCACATCTTCGAGGGCAACTGGGTCTATCTGGCGCACGAGAGCCAGATCCCCGAGCCGAACGATTATTTCACCACCACGATCGGTCGCCAGCCGATCATCATCACGCGCGACAAGACCGGCCAGCTCAACGCCGTCATCAACGCCTGCGCGCACCGCGGCGCGATGCTGTGCCGGCGCAAGCACGGTAACAAGGGCAGCTTCACCTGCCAGTTCCACGGCTGGACGTTCAGCAACGCGGGCAAGCTGCTGAAGGTGAAGGACGGCAAGACCGGCGATTATCCCGCGGCGTTCAACACCGACGGCTCGCACGACTTGACGAAGGTGGCGCGGTTCGAGAATTATCGTGGCTTCCTGTTCGGCAGCCTCAATCCCGACGTCCTGCCGCTCGCCGAGCATCTGGGCTCCACCCGGCTCGTGATCGACCAGATGGTCGACCAGGCACCCGAGGGGCTGGAGGTGCTGCGCGGCAATTCCTCCTACGTCTATGACGGCAACTGGAAGCTCCAGATCGAGAATGGCGCCGACGGCTATCATGTCAGCGCGGTGCACTGGAATTATTCGGCGACGACCGGGCGCCGCAAGGAAGAGGCCACCAAGGCGGTCGATCCCGATGGCTGGTCCAAGAGCGTGGGCGGCGTGTACGGGTTCGAGCACGGCCACATCCTGCTGTGGACGCGGCTGCTCAACCCCGAAGTGCGCCCGGTCTATGCGCATCGCGAGGCGCTGGTGGAGCGGCTCGGCGCCGAGCGCGCGGGTCATATCGTCGACCAGACGCGCAACCTGTGCCTGTATCCCAACGTGTATCTGATGGACCAGTTCTCGACCCAGATCCGCGTCGTCCGGCCGATCAGCGTCGACCGCACCGAGGTCACGATCTATTGCTTCGCGCCCAAGGGCGAGGCAGATGCCGAGCGGGCCCTGCGCATCCGCCAGTACGAGGACTTCTTCAACGTCAGCGGCATGGGCACGCCCGACGATCTGGAGGAGTTCCGCTCGTGCCAGCAGGCATATGAAGGCGGAAGCGAGCTCTGGAACGACCTGAGCCGCGGTGCCACGCACTGGATCGCGGGCCCCGACGCGAATGCTACGGCGCAAGGATTCGAGCCGATCCTGAGCGGCGAGCGGAGCGAGGACGAGGGCCTGTTCGTGCGCCAGCACGATTACTGGGCGAAGACGCTGATCGCCGCGCTCGACGAGGACAACGGCGGGAATGGCGGCGCCGCGGTGCGACCGATCGACCGGCTCCGGGTCGCGGCATGACGCTGGCCTATCAACAGGTCGTCGCCTTTCTCTATCGCGAGGCGCGGCTGCTCGACGATCGCCAGTGGGACGAGTGGCTGACCTGCTACGCGGCCCAGGCGGTCTACTGGATGCCGGCATGGGACGACGACGATCGGCTGACCCAGGATCCGCAGCGCGAGATCTCGTTGATCTATTATCCCAGCCGCGACGGGCTCGAGGATCGCGTGTTCCGCATCAAGACCGAGCGCTCGGGCGCGAGCATGCCCGAGCCCCGGACCAACCATCAGATCACCAACGTCGAGATCCTGCGCGACGAGGGCGGCACGATGGATGTCCGGTTCAACTGGCACACGCTCAGCCATCGCTACAAGGAGACGCTGAACTTCTTCGGCACCTCCTACTACACGCTCGACACGACCGGCGATCTGCCGCTCATCACCAGCAAAAAGATCGTCCTCAAGAACGACTACATCCGCCAGGTGATCGACGTCTATCACGTCTGACACGCATCGGACCCCGAGAGGATTTATGGGCTACCGCATCGCACTGAACTTCGAGGACGGCGCCACGCGCTTCATCGACTGCAACGCGGGCGAGAAGGTGCTCGACGCCGCCTTTCGTCAGAAGATCAACCTGCCGATGGACTGTTCGGATGGCGTCTGCGGCACGTGCAAGTGCCGCTGCGAGCAGGGCGATTACGACCTGGGCGACGACTATATCGACGAAGCGCTGACCGCGGACGAGGCGGAGGAAGGCCTCGTCCTCACCTGCCAGATGCAGGTCGCGTCCGATTGCGTGATCGCGGTGCCGGTGCCATCGTCCGCGTGCAAGGTCACGCCGGCGGTGCACGGTGGCACGGTGTCGCGCGTCGAATTCGTGTCCGACAGCACGATCATCCTGGCGGTGCGTCCCGACGATCCCGCCGCGCTCGGCTTCCTGCCCGGCCAGTACGTCAACATCGCCGTCCCCGGATCGGGCCAGCACCGCGCCTACTCCTTCAGCTCCGGGCCGGGCGCCGCCGAGGCGAGCTTCCTCGTCCGCAACATTCCCGGTGGCCTGATGAGCGGCTGGCTGGCCAACGAGGCCGCGCCCGGCACGCCGGTCAGCTTCGTGGGGCCGCAGGGCAGCTTTTTCCTGCGGTCTGTTGATCGGCCGACCCTGCTCCTGGCGGGGGGGACGGGGCTGGCGCCGATCCTGTCGATGCTCGAAGTGCTGGCGGAGTGGGGAACCGATCAGCCGGTGCACCTGATCTATGGCGTCACCAAGGACGGCGATATGGTCGAACTCGCGCGCGTCGAGGCGCTCGCCACTCGGTTGCCGACGCTCACCTGGGCGGTGTGCGTCGCCGATCCCCAGACCGCCCAGCCGCTCAAGGGCTATGTCACCGAGCATCTCTCCGACGAGCATCTCAACGCCGGCGACTGCGACATCTATCTGTGCGGCCCGCCGCCGATGGTGGAGGCGGTGCGCACTTTCCTGAAGGACAGGGGCGTCGAGCCGAAGCACTTCCATTACGAGAAGTTCGCGCCCAGCGAGACCGTGCGCGTGGCGGCATGATCTTCGAGGGACGATTCCGCGACAAGGTGATGGTCGTCACCGGCGCGGCGCAGGGGATCGGGCGCGGCGTGGCGCTGCGTGCGGTGGCGGAAGGCGCGCAGGTACTGTTCGTCGACAAGGCTCCCTTCGTGCATCTCACCGCGCAGGAAGGTGGCGAGCAGGCGCGCGCCTTCCTGTGTGATCTGGAGACGCACGAGGGTGCGACGGCGGCGATGCGCGAGGCCGTCACGGCGTTCGGGCGCATCGACATCCTGGTGAACAACGTCGGCGGCGCGATCCGGATGCGCCCTTATGCCGAGTTCGAGCCCGCGCAGATCGAGGCGGAGATCCGCCGCTCGCTGATGCCGACGCTATGGTGCTGCCATGCCGTGCTGCCCGCGATGCTGCGGCAAGGGGGAGGCACGATCGTCAACGTGTCCTCCAACGCCACGCGGGGCATCCGGCGCGTCCCCTATTCGGCGGCGAAGGGCGGGATCAACGCGCTGACGCAGAGCCTTGCGATGGAATATGCCGGGGCCGGCATCCGGGTCGTCGCCACCGCGCCGGGCGGCACCAGCGCGCCGGCGCGGACGGTGCCGCGCAATCCGGACGGCGACGACGCGCGCGAGCAGGCCTGGATGGCGGAAGCGGTGGAGCAGGTAACGGCCTCCACCTTCGCCAAGCGCTACGGCACGCTCGACGAACAGATCGCGCCGATCCTGTTTCTCGCTTCGGACGAGGCATCCTATATAACGGGTTCGGTGCTGCCGGTTGCCGGCGGCGATCTTGGCTGAAGGAAGCTCATGAAGAGCAAGGTCTACGACAGTCCGGGCGCGGCGCTCGAGGGAGTGCTGTTCGACGGGATGACGATCATGTCGGGCGGGTTCGGGCTGTCGGGCAATCCCGAGAGCCTGATCCCCGAGATACGCGCGAGCGGGGTCGGGGGCCTGACCGTCATCTCGAACAACGCCGGGGCGGATGGTTTCGGCCTGTGGATGCTGCTGGAGAGCCGCCAGATCGCCAAGATGATCTCCTCGTACGTGGGGGAGAACAAGCTGTTCGAGCAGCAGTATCTGTCGGGCGACCTCGAGCTCGAACTGACCCCACAGGGCACGTTGGCGGAGCGCATCCGGGCGGGCGGCGCGGGCATCCCGGCCTTCTACACCAAGACGGGCGTCGGTACGCTGGTCGCCGAGGGCAAGCCGGTCGAGACGTTCGAGGGCGAGGAATACGTGCGCGAGACGTGGCTGCGCGCCGACCTGTCGATCATCAAGGCATGGCGTGCCGACCCGGCCGGCAACCTGATGTTCCGCAAGACCGCGCGCAACTTCAATCCGACCATGGCGACGGCGGGCAGGGTGACGGTCGTCGAGGTGGAGGAGATCGTGCCGGCGGGCAGCTTCGACCCGGATGCGATCCACACGCCCGGCATCTTCGTCGACCGCGTTGTGCTGTCCACGATCAACGAAAAGCGGATCGAGAAGCTGACGGTCCGCGAGCGGGAGGACGCCTGATGGACCGGGACACGGGCTGGACCCGCGACCAGATGGCGGCGCGCGCGGCCAAAGAACTGCAGGACGGTTTCTACGTCAACCTCGGCATCGGTATCCCGACGCTGGTAGCGAACCACGTTCCACCAGGCCTCGACGTGACGCTGCAATCGGAGAACGGGATGCTGGGCATCGGGCCGTTCCCGTACCGGGGAGAACAGGATCCCGACCTCATCAACGCGGGCAAACAGACGATCACGGCGCTGCCGACGTCGAGCTTCTTCTCGTCGGCCGACAGTTTCGCGATGATCCGCGGCGGCCATATCGACATGGCGGTGCTCGGGGCGATGGAGGTCTCGGTCGGCGGCGACATCGCCAACTGGACGATCCCGGGCAAGATGGTGAAGGGCATGGGCGGCGCGATGGACCTGGTCGCGGGCGTCAAGCGCGTGGTGGTGGTGATGGACCACGCCAACAAGGCGGGCGAGCCCAAGATCCTGCCCGAATGCACGCTGCCGCTGACCGGCCGGGCGTGCGTCGACCTGATCGTCACCGATCTGTGCGTGCTGGCGTGCGACAAGCCGGGACTGCGGCTCGTCGAACTGGCGCCCGGCGTGACGCTCGACGAGGTGCGTGCGAAGACCGGCGCCCCGTTCGCGGTCGATGCGGTGCCGGCGCAGGCGGGCTGATGCCTTTCGTCCGGTCCGGCGGGAACCGCATCTACTGGAAGGTCGAAGGCGAGGCGACGAGCCCGGCTCTCGTGCTGCTCAATTCGATCGGCACCGACATGGACCTGTGGGCGCCCGCGCTGCCCGCGTTGCGCCGTCGCTTTGGGTTGCTGCGCATCGACACGCGCGGGCACGGCGCCTCCGATGCGCCGCCGGGCGATTACGACATGGCCGGCCTGGCCGCGGACGTCGGCGCGGCGATGGAGGCGGCCGGGGTCGCCTCGGCGGCGGTGGCGGGCGTCTCGCTCGGCGGGATGATCGCGATGCAAGCCGCGCTCGACGCGCCCGCGCGCGTGTCGGCGCTGGCGCTCGTGTGTACCTCGGCGACGATGGACCGCGATGCGTGGTCGGGGCGGGTCGCGACGGTGCGGGACGACGGCATGGCCGGCATCGTCGACCTCGCCATGGGACGGTTCCTGTCCCCCGCGTTCGTGGCCGAACGTCCGGAGGTCGCCGCGACGGTGCGGCGCGGGCTGCTGGCGATCGACCCTTCGGGCTATGCGGGCTGCGGCGCCGCGATCCGCGACATGGCGCTGGCGGATCGGCTGGGCGGGATCGGCTGCCGGACGCTCGTCGTCACCGGGACGCGCGACACCTCGACGCCGTACGACGGTCATGGCGAGCACCTGCTGGCCCGCATCCCGAATGCCCGGCATGTCGCGCTCGACGCGGCCCATCTCGCTCCGCTCGAAGCGCCCGATCCACTCGCGGCGGCGCTCATCGATTTTCTTGCCTGAGGTTCATCCATGCCCGACGCCTTCATCTGCGACGCCATCCGCACACCCATCGGCAAGCTGAACGGCAGCCTGTCCTCGATCCGCGCGGACGATCTGGCCGCGATCCCGATCAGGGCGCTCGTCGAGCGCAATCCCGATGTCGACTGGGCGGCGGTGGACGACACGATCCTGGGCTGCGCCAACCAGGCGGGGGAGGACAATCGCAACGTCGCGCGGATGGCCGTGCTGCTGGCGGGACTGCCGGACGTGGTGCCGGGCGCGACCGTCAACCGGCTGTGCGGCTCGGGACTCAATGCGGTCGGCTCGGCCGCGCAGGCGATCCGCAGCGGCGACGCCGAACTGATGATCGCCGGCGGCGTCGAGAGCATGACGCGCGCGCCCTATGTGCTCGGCAAGGCGGGCGCACCGTTCGACCGGGCGCAGCGGATCGAGGACACGACGCTGGGCTGGCGGTTCGTCAATCCGGCGATGCGCCACGCCTATGGGGTCGACTCGATGCCCGAGACCGGCGAGAACGTCGCCGACGCGTGGCACGTCAGCCGCGAGGACCAGGACGCGTTCGCGCTCGCCAGCCAGCAAAAGGCGGCGGCGGCGATCGACGGCGGGCGCATGGCGGCCGAGATCGTGCCAGTCATGGTTGCGCAGAAGAAGGGCGACCCGATCGCGTTCGCCCAGGACGAGCACCCCCGCGCGACCAGCCTCGAGGCGCTCGCCCGACTGAGGCCGGTGGTGCGGCACGACGGCACCGTCACCGCCGGCAACGCTTCCGGCCTGAACGACGGCGCCGCGGCGATGCTCGTGGCGTCGGAGGGCGCGGCGGCGCGCCACGGCCTGATCCCGCGCGCGCGCGTGCTGGGCATGGCGGCGGCCGGCGTCCCGCCGCGGATCATGGGGGTCGGCCCGATCGAGGCGGCGCGCAGGATCGGCCGCATCACCGGGATCGCGACCGAGCAGCTGGACGTGATCGAGCTCAACGAGGCGTTTGCGAGCCAGGCGATCGCCACGCTGCGCGATCTCGGGATCGCCGCCGACGATCCGCGCGTGAACCGCAACGGCGGCGCCATCGCGCTGGGCCATCCGCTCGGCATGTCGGGCGCGCGGATCGTGATGAGCGCGGTCGAGGAACTGCACCGTACCGGCGGTCGCTACGCGCTGGCGTTCATGTGCATCGGCGTGGGTCAGGGGATCGCGCTCATGCTGGAGCGCGTCTAGCCTTCACCGGACGACAGCCAAAAAAAGGCGGTCGCCCGCGCATCCGGTGATCGGAGGCGGGGCGACCGCTCGAGGCCGGGATCGCCGAGGAGGAAGGCGTCGCGGAACCGTGGGCCGATGGACGGACGAGGCGCCGCCGGGCGGGCGGCGCCTCGTCCGGCGTCACAGGATCTTGAGCACGCGGACCTGGACGCGCGCCGCCTCGCGGAAGCCCTCGCGCGCCTGGACGTCGCGGGCGCCGATCAGCTCGAGCTGCCATTTGGGCGCGACGAACTTCTGCCAAGCGACGCGGATCTGCTGATGCTCGGTCCGCGTCCCCGTATAGATGCCGTCGAGATATTCCTTGCCGCCCCAATAGCCGGCATAGCCCAGCGCCACCGTCGCCTTGTCCGGCAGGGCATAGCGCAGATACGTCTGGACGTGGCTGACCGCCTTCTTGACCAGGCGCTGGCTGAGCGGCCCCGCATCGTCGTTGACCCCGAACCAGTTGACGTCGCCATAGATGTCGAAAGTGACGTTCTTGCCCAAGCCCTGGATGAAGCCGAGCTGCGGATCGAACGACCAGCGGTTGTTGCCGAAATTGACGGCGTTGTTGTGGTCATAGGTGCCGGTCGGAAACTGCACGATCGGGGAAAAGCCGAGATAGGTCGAATGATCGGGCGTCGGCTTGTTGACCAACCAGATCGTCGCGAAGATCAGCGCGTCGCCGACGCCGGTCGACGAGCCCAGATTCTGGCCGGCGACATGGGCGTCGTGCACCGCGCCGATCGGCAGGATGATCTGCGGGTCGACCACGAACGGCCCGAGCTTGGTGAAATGGACGAAGCGCAGCAGCGCGACCGACGTGTCGAGATTGGTGTTGTCCCGGAGCGTGCCGCCGCCGGGCAGCTTCAGCTCGTCGCGGTTGATGAACTGGCCATAGACCAGCGCCAGGTTGGTGCCCGCCGGCAGCGCGGTGTAGTCGCCCGGATCGACGTCGGTCTGCGCCTGGGCGGGCAGGGCAGCGGGAGGTCGAGTGGCTTCACCGCGTCACCCACGTCGATCTGGACGAGCTGCAGTGGCATGGTGGGGAGGCGACGCTCCCGGTAGACGGCGAGATCGACGACCGTGGCGTCTGGCGGTTCCTGGCGAGCGCTCCACGCCGCTCGGCGGTGGCCGCGACGCTGACAGCGCTCGACGGCAGCGGGCCGCTTCCCTCGCCTCAGGACTCAGCCACGGCGCTGAGGCACCTCGCGCGGTATCCCGGGCGCATGACCATGCTGCACGCAGAGCGCCTGCTGTCTTACGAGGAGGGAGTCCTCCGGGGCGCCGCCGCGCGGCGCTGGCTCTCCGAGCCGCGATTGGGGGATGGGTCGGTGCTGGCGCGTCTGGCGCGCGACCGGCACCCCCTAGTCGCGCTCGGCTGCCTCCGCGGGGTGGAGGAGGCGCTGGCCCATCGCGCCGCCCACCGCCGTGGGGAACTCGCGTCGCTGCTGGTGCGGCTGGCCGGCACGCCGGCGCTCGCGCTGGCGCTGATGGACCGGCTGACGGTGTTCGAGCGCCATGGCCATGCTGACAGGGGTGCGGCTTCGCGCCTGTTCGCGCCGGTCATGGCCGCCGCGATGCGGAGCCTTCCAGCGGAGACCAGCTTCGACAAGGCGCGGCTCTACAACGTGATGGACTGGGCCTGGCGCCGCATGCCGCCGCGCAACGTGGCCGCGATCGCGCGCGAGTGGATCGGGTGGTTGGAACGGTCGTCCACCGCCGGTCGGCATCTCGGCAGCTTCGCGACCGGGGTCGTCACGATCCTTGTGGCGGGCACGCGCTTGGCTCCGGCCGTCCGCGGCGATCTGCTCGAGCGCGCTCTCGCACTGCGTGAGACGGGCGCGTTCCTCCGGCTCGCGGCGGACGCGGTGGACGATTGGGACCTGCTACGCGCGGACGAGCGGGAGGCGCTTGCCGGGGCTATCGCCGCACCGGCGCGGGATGCGCGCTGGCGCCGCGCGGTTGCGCTCACGCGACGGAGAGTGCCGCCGGCGCTGGAGGTTGCCCTGATGCCGGTCGGCACGAGGCTCGCCGACGGCGCTTCGGCTCTCCTGACCAGCCTACCCGTGCCGGTGCTGGAAGCCTGCCTGGCGGTGCACTGCGCCTGCCCGGGGCGGCTGCACGAGGTCTCCCTCCGGGACAGGGAGTCGGTGTGGGAGGCGGTGGTGGCCCTCGTCGCGATGGACGGAAGGCAGCCGATGCTCGCAACCGTGTTCGGGCATGTTGCCGCGGAGCATGACGAGGCGAAGGTGACGACGATGGTGGCCGCCGGCATGCGCCACGATCCCGAGGCGACCTTCAGGCTGCTAATGGCCGAGACGATGCACCGGGACCTGCCGCATCTCGCCGGAGGGTGGAGGTATCTCCTCGCCCACGCGCCGTCCGAGGCGGACCGCGAGCGCTGGCTGGACGAGGTCCGCGACGCCGCCAGCCGGATTTTCGAGGAGCGCCGCGACGTGGACGAGCTCTTCCCCGAACCAGCCCTGGCTGCCGAGGTTTGGGCCCGCCTGGGTGAGGACACGCTGCTAGCCACCTGCATCGTGGCGGTCCTTGAGCTCCGCGGACCCATGCCAGAGGATCTTCGCGCGCCCTTCTACAGGATGGTCCTGCTGATGCTTGCCAAGGCACCGCCGAGAATATTGGGAACCGTCGACGACGTCTTCGGCGCGCTGCGCCAGCGGCAGAAGCTCCCGGCCGAGCTCGAGGAGGCCGTCCAGGCCACGCGCGTCGCGATCATCAATGCGGGGCCGGCTATCGACCGGCGCTGGGACGCGGAACGCGAAGCGGCCGACTGGGTCGAGCCCCGCAGGGCGGCTGCGCGCTAAGGCTCGGGCGCGGTGCTCAGCCACGGTGCGGCGTTCGGCGCAGGCGCGCCGGTCCGTTCGCCTCCGCCGGATCGCCGGCGCGGCACAGCCCGGTCAGGCCACGGGCGCGGGAACGGGTCGCCATCCCCGCTGCGGCCGTGCGCGTCGCCGGCCCGGCGTGCGCCGATCGGATCGTGGAGCCGGGCTGCAGGAGTTTCGCCGCATCAGCCTCGCACATGGCGGAAGACCCGATCGCCGCCTGCAGGGCGGAAGACGCGTTCAGAACTTCATTCCGAAGCCGACCTTCGGACCGATGTCGAAGCCGGAGAAGCTCTTGCCGGGGGTATTGGAGTCGTTTCGCTCTAAGCTTACGGCGCCCTGCAGCGTGACGTCGCGAGCAAGCTCATAGCTGGCTTCGAGGAGCGACGGGAGGTTCCAGTCCCTGCGCCCGCCGCCTTCGGCGCCCGTCTAGATGCGGCACTGAACCTGCTGCCTGGACGACAGCCCCACCTCGCCGACGGGCAGCTTCAGCGTGACGAACGCCGTTCGCTGGGTCTGCCTGAACCCTCCCGGCGCCAGTTGGCGGGTCACCGCCGCGTACACGGCCACGCTCAGCCCGCCGGCGCTGAAGGTCCTCCCCGCTCCGATGGACAGGTCGTGGAACGTGACGTCGCGGCTGATCAGGATGCCTCTTGAGACGAGCTTGGGCGCGTAGGTCGCGAAGACCGCCAGCCGCTTGGTCCGGTTCCAGAGGGAGGTGTTGACCTCCGCGCCGAGACCGAGGTGCGGGCATCCAGCCGAAGCTTTGAGTGCGTCGAAGCTGCCAGGCTGACATGCGTCGGAGTGAGACTTGGCCTTGCGAGTGGCGACGACTGGACTGGTGCCAGCGTGGCAAGCTGGTGAACGAACGACCGAACTTGGAATGCAGAGAAGGCAGTTTGAATGGCCGGGTATGGGTCATTCTCCTCGCGAGCCCGCCAGCAATGCGTGCCAAGAGTCGATCGCCAGATCGCGATGCGCCAAAGGTCGGGGTTGCGCCGCGACCGTTGCCGAGGCCACAACCCATGCTGAAAAGATCGCGGCCGTGCTCGTCAAAGGCCGCGCGGGGAGAGGCACGTGAAAACGAAGCGGATCTGGCTGGCTCTGATGGTCGCGGCATCGAGCACCGGTGTCGTCGCGGCGCCGGCCCCTTCGGCACCGACCTCGTACCAGAGCTTCAAGGTCGCGGTATACACGCGCGCCTACGAGGTGCGGCAAATGGCCGACCCGGCCTGGCTTCAGGCGCATTGGGACCGGATCAGCCGCGATCTCCATGTCGATCACATCTACCTGGAGTCGCACCGGGACATGATCCTCGTCGACGATGCGACTCTGGAAAGCGCTAAGAACTTTTTCGAGGATCGTGGCGTCCGCGTGTCGGGCGGAATCACCTGGACGGTGAACGAAGCGGACCGCTTCCAGACCTTCTGCTATAGCGATCCTAAGGACCGCGCCTGGATCAAGCACGTCGTCGAACACACCGCCCGTCACTTTGACGAGATCATCCTCGACGATTTCTTCTTCACCAGCTGCAAGTCGGACGTCGAGATCGCAGCAAAGGGCAAGCGCAGCTGGACCGAGTTCCGGCTGGCGGAGATGACGGCTGCGGCACGCGACCTCGTGTTGGCGTCGGCGCGGGCCGTCAACCCGCGGGTCAAGGTCATCATCAAATACCCGAACTGGTACGAGCACTTTCAGGGTGCGGGGTTCAATCTGGAAACCGAGCCCAAGCTGTTCGATGGCATCTACACCGGTACCGAGACGCGCGATCCGGTGATGAGCGCGCAGCATCTGCAGCCTTATGAGAGTTACGGCATCGTGCGCTATTTCGACAACGTCGCACCGGGTCGCAATGGCGGTGGCTGGGTCGATCCGGGCGGCATGACAAGCTATGACCGCTATGCCGAGCAGCTCGCGCTGACGCTGTTCGCTAAGGCGCCGGAGATCACGCTATTCGATTTCCGGCAGCTTGATCGGCCGATCACCGGCGCCGATCGCGGTGCGTGGCAAGGCACCGGGACGAGCTACGATTCGACACGCTGACCGCCGGGTACCGCAACCCCGACGGCTGGATGAACCCCGGCCTGACGATCGCGACCCCGGCAGGGCGGACCTTCGCCATGCTCGATCCCGTGATCCGGCAGCTCGGCCAGCCGGTGGCGATCGCCAGCTATCGGCCGTTCCACTCGACCGGCGAGGACTTCCTGCACAACTTTCTGGGCACGATCGGCCTGACGACCGACATCCGCACCAGCTTTCCCGCCGACGCGAACGTGATCTTGCTTACCGAAGACGCCAAGGCCGATCCCGATCTCGTTGCCAAGATCAAGCGCCAGCTTGTCGCCGGCAAGACGGTGGTGATCACCACCGGACTGCTCCGCGCGCTTCAGGACAAGGGGCTGGGCGACATCGCCGAGGTCAAGGTCGGTGACGAAAAGGCGCTGGTAAAGGACTTCACCGTCGGCTTTGATACGCTCCACCATTCGGCCGAGCCGATGCTGATTCCGCAAGTCCATTACCTCACCAACGACAGTTGGGAGGATGCCTCGGCGGTCGACGGCTGGATGGGCTGGCCGATGCTGCACGATGCCGATTACTCGAAGGGTCATCTCGTCGTGCTGACGGTGCCCGATAATCCGGCCAACCTGTACGATCTGCCGCCGGCGATCCTCAACCGGATCCGCCAGACGGTGGCGGCGGATATGCCGGTCCGGTTGGTGGGGCCGTCCAAGGTATCGCTGTTCGCATATGACAACGACACGTTGGTGGTGGAGTCGTTTCGTGACGAGCCGGTCGACATCACACTGATCGCAGCGGGTCGCTTCAAGCGACTTCGCGATCTGCAGACGGGCGAGGTGCTCACCGGCACGACGCTCGGCGACGAGCCGGCACGACGCCGCGGCTGGGCGTCAAGCGACGCGGGCAAGATCTCCTTCACGTCGGTGCTGAAGCCGCACTCGTTCCGCGCTTTCAAGATCGAGTAAGCCATGCGCCGGGCGGGTAAAGATGCCGACCGGGCCGTGCCCTGGCGATGCCTCGTTTTGACGGATGAATGAATGTCTGAAGTTGGGCGCCAGCAATGCGGTCATGAATGACCGCATTTGGGTCGTACTTGCCAGCAGGCAAGGCGATAAGTCGCCCTGTCCGCCGGCTGTCTCGACGCCGTTTCAGCGACCTATGATCTTGACGACGGAAGGGTCGGCAGGACGCCACGGTCCCGTAAAGCCTAGCTTCTGCGCGCGATCGTTCCAGCTGAGCGTGGTGACGGAACCC
>JBPBQW010000006.1:0-21749 GCA_050955125.1 Janthinobacterium lividum | reverse complement strand
CTTGTTCAACAAGCTCAAGAACTGGCGCCGGGTCGCCACCCGCTATGACAAGACCGCTGAGTCGTACCTCGGCTTCGTCGCGCTTGCCTCAGTTACCCTATGGCTGCCCTTTGTCCACGTGGCCTAGTCTTCGGCTTCGACGTGCGCTTGTCTCACTGGTTCAGGGCGGCCCTCAAAAACCGCGTCAGGATGATAATGCCTCCAAAAAGAAGGTAGATCCTTGGATTTCACGCTTCGACTTGGTTGTTGACCAGTCATTCTTTGACGATGATTTGTGGGCCGAAGCAGCCACAGGGTCAGGCAGTCATAAGCTCGCTTGGCGACAGCGGTTACGGCGCATCGCAGCTGATATCTTTGCTCAAGCAGTTGAAGAGGCTCCCAGAAGTCAAATGCGTCGTGATCAAGCGCAAGCACGCGCGGAAAACAAGTTCGAGTCAGACATGAACGCCTGGTTGAGAGAGGTTACTAGTGGTGAGCACGCCTAAAGAGGATGCAGAGAACCGAGAAGTATGGTCAGTTTGTAATCAGATCAAGCACCTCTCTTCCGGAGAGCGGGCGGCACTCCGTAGAATGGAGCTTACCAAAGCGCCTGAAGCAGACGGCATTGTAGAAAAACTGCTTAGACGTTCGGGAGTGATTATTCATCCTGATGATGATCTCGGCTTTGAGATGTGGCGTTTGGTGGTGCACGCAGCTTCAGTCATATCTGGCACCGGTTCGCGAATGGCGCACTCAAGCAAGCGTCCTCTTGGGCGCGCTTTCAGCGTAGTTGGTGTAAAGAGTAACTCAATTAATCGCTTGCTTACATCTCGAGGACCTACTCTTGCTGACCAAATCCGACGTGCAGCGTACCTCTTAGCAGGTAATGGCGATGCTATACCTGTAAACTTGGCGGAACTACGTGACTTGGCTCATCCTGATGTCAGAACTGCAGACAAGGCAAGGCGTACTATCGCCCGCGCTTACTTCGCCGCGGAAGACTTGAAATAGAAGGGGACCCCAAGTGACGCCCAAGTTCATCCAGATCCATTTCCTTGCCGCCTGGCCGGGCGCGCTGCTCAACCGCGACGACGCGGGGCTCGCCAAACGCCTGCCGTTCGGCGACGCCACCCGCACCCGCATCTCGTCGCAATGCCTCAAGCGGCACTGGCGCAAGGCGGACGATCCCCGCGCCCTGCACGAGCTGGCCAAGGAAACGGGCGTCGAGGGCGTCCGCTCCAAGATCGCGATCGAGCGCGAGGTCACCGGGCCGCTCCGCGCGCGCTTCGACGGCGCCGCGGTGGATGCGGTGCAGGATGCGTTCCTCGCCAAGTTCTACGGCAAGAACGCCAAGGACAAGCAACAGCGCCAGGCGCTGCTGTTCGGCCGGCCCGAGATCGCCTGGATGCGGAGCGAGGCCGAGCGACTGCTCGCCGAGAGCGGCACCGCCACCGCCGCGAAGGCCGCGGCCGAGATCTGGGCCAAGGAGGAAAAGAATAACCTCAACCAGCTTCGCGATCAGGCGGCGCTGAGCGCCAGCCTCGAGGCGGCGCTGTTCGGCCGCATGGTGACGAGCGACACGCGCGCGAACACCGACGCCGCGGTCCACGTGGCGCACGCCTTCCCCCTCCACCAGCCACAGCCGGCCACGCAGCGACACGAACTGACCGATGCGGGGCTGCGGCGACATGCGAAGCGGCGGTTCGACTACGGTGCCGTGTCGCGCGTAGACGCCGCGACCAGCCGCCACTCTATCGCGTCAGACAGAAACGTCATGGCCGGCGTGCTCCCTCATGCCGGGGCAGCGTGTCGCCTGATGCGGGTCGGAGCCATCCACCGATCCATCCATTTCTGCGGCGATGCCATGAAGTTCACCGGAGGTTCGCTTCTCGTTCATGTCGGAAATAGTCCATTTCCGACCGATCATGGTTCGTTCCGGACCGTTGCCGGCTTCCGTTTGAGGACCCGGCCGGGCAGAACGCCGGCATCCAACGCCAGAGGACACCATGATGCCGCCGTTCGCCGACCAGCCCTGGGCCAAGCTCGCGCGCGACGCGGATCGCACCGTCATCGCCGCCCTGCCGCTCGTCGAGCACGCGCTGGACGTCGCGGCGGCAATGGAGGCGGTGCTGGCGGGCGGTGGCTGGGACCGGGCGCTGACGCGAACGGCCGGGCGTGCGCTCACGGCGCAGGATCGGGCGCGGATCGTGGTGCTGGCCGCGCTTCATGACATCGGCAAGGCGAACTGGGGTTTCCAGGCGCGGTGGAATCCGAAGGCGGACAGGATCGGCCACGAAGGTCAGGTGGCGGCGCTGTTCAAGGACGCGGCGCTGATGAAGACACCGGCGGCGACGACGCTCGCTACGACGCTGCGGGAGTGGGGCGCGACATCCTATCTGGCGGCTTTGATGGCGCATCACGGCCGTCCGCGCGAGGAGTTCGCGCCGCAGCAGTCCGGGATCCCGCCCTGGGAGAAGCACGTGAAGCACTGGCTGCCGCACGACGGGTACGATCCCGCGGCGGAGGCGATGCGGCTGATCGACCGGGTTCGCGCGCGCTGGCCGCTCGCGTGGGAGCCGGGCGCCAAGCTGCCCACCGAGCCGCGGTTCGTGTCGTTGTTCGCCGGCCTGATGACGCTGGCCGACTGGCTCGGCTCCGACACGGCGCGGTTCCCGGTCGAGGGCCCGTACGGCGCCGACCGGGACGCGTGGCGATCGCGCGAGGCCGGGGCCGCCGTCTCCACGCGCGGTCTCATGTCGCTCGAGACCCCCGACGCCGGCTTCGCCGCGGCGTTCGGGTTCGAGCCGCGCGGCGTCCAAGGCGAGGCGGCCGCGGACGACCTGGGCCCGGTCGCGCTGATCGAGGCGGAGACGGGATCGGGCAAGACGGAGGCGGCGCTATGGCGCTGGCTGGAGCTGCGGCGGCGGGGCGAGGTCGACGGGCTGTTCTTCGCGCTGCCGACGCGAACGGCGGCGGTTCAGCTCCATCGGCGCGTCGACGCAATGTTGACTCGCGTCTGGGACCCCGACGCACCGCGCGCGGTGCTGGCGGTGCCGGGCTATCTGCGCGTTGGCGATGTCGAAGGCCAGCCGCTGCCGGGCTACGAGGTCCGCTGGGACGACCAGCCGCGCGGGCAAGGCGACGACAGCCGCTGGGCGGCGGAGCGGACCAACCGCTTCCTCGCCGCGCGCGTGGCGGTCGGCACGATCGATCAGGCGCTGCTCGGCGCGCTGCGCGTCAAGCACGCACCGGTGCGTGCCGCCGCGCTGTCGCGCAGCCTGCTGGTGGTGGACGAGGTCCATGCGTCGGACGCGTACATGGCCCAGCTGCTTGTGGGGTTGCTCGACAACCATGTCGCGGCGGGTGGGCGCGCGCTGCTGCTGTCGGCGACGTTGGGCGCCGCGGCGCGCGCGCGTTTCCTGCGCCAGCCCGCGCCCGCGTTGGACGAGGCGCTGGCGCAGCCTTATCCCGCCCTGTCGGGCCGCGCCGCGCTGCCGCGTCAGGCGTCGTCGGCGGGCACGCGCGAGAAACGCGTCCGGATCGAGACCGCGGGCCTGATCGAGGACCGCGCCGCCATTGCCGCGCGCGCGATCGAGGCGGCCCGTGCGGGCGCGTCGGTGCTGGTGGTGCGCAACAGCGTGCGCCGCGCGGTCGCGGTGGCGCAGGCGGTGGAGGCGGCGGCGCCCGACCTCGCCTTTCGCGTTGACGGCGTCGCGACGCTGCACCACGGCCGCTTCGCCCCCTCCGATCGCCGGCTGCTCGATGCGGCGGTGGAGCAGGCGTTCGGCAAGCGCCGTACCGCGACGGGCCGTATCCTGGTCGGCACGCAGACGCTGGAACAGTCGCTCGACATCGATGCGGACCTGCTCTTCACCGATCTCGCGCCGATGGACGTCCTGCTCCAGCGGATCGGGCGCCTGCACCGGCACGACCGCGACGATCGGGGCGCATTCGCCGCGGCGCGCGTCGTCGTGCTGCGTCCCGCCGAGCGCGACCTCACCCGGCTGCTGGGCAAGGTCCCCGCCCGCGACCGTCACGGCCTCGGGCCGATGAGCGACGGTGGCGGCGTCTATCCCGACCTGCGCCAGATCGAGGCGACGCTGCGGCTGCTGGAACGGAACCCGGCGGTGACGATCCCGGCCGACAACCGCCGCCTGGTCGAGAACGCGTTGCATCCCGCGGTGCTCGACGAGCTCGCCGCGACGTCGGGCACCGCCTGGATCAACCATGCCGCGCGGTGCGACACGATCGCCTATGGCGACCGCAGCACGGCGGAGGAACTGTCGTTGGACCTGGGCACGCAGTTCCGCGTGCTGAGCTTTCCGAACAACCACCAGAAGGTCGCCACGCGGCTCGGCGAACAGCAACTGCTGGTCGACTTCTTTCCGCCGATGACCGGCCCATTCGGTGCGGCGGTGGAACGGATCGCGATCCCGCACTGGATGCTCCGGTCGGTCCCGGCGGACGAGCAGCCGGTGGTCGAGGGAGACGGACCGGAAGGTGCCCGCTTCCGACTGGGCGAGCGGTCCTATTCCTATGGTCGGTGGGGACTGGAAGCACACTGAAGCGCCGCCGGCTCAGCGGCCGATCGCCCAGTTCGCCTCCACCTTCGCGGCGGCGGCAGTACGCTCGAGGTAGGTCATATACTGGTTGAACAAGGGCGCGGTGAAGGTCACGATCACCGGATCGGCGTCAGGCTCGCGGAACGTCAGCACGACGAAGCGCTCGCCCGTTTCGTCGATCAGCAACCCCGCCTCGCAGGCGCCGGGACCGCTCGGGCTGATGACGCGCTCCGTCACGCCCGGCGTCCTTGGTGGCGAGCCCGCGCGGTCAGAGGATGTCCGCCTCGTCGACGATGACCGGCTCCTCGCCCGACCCGCGCGCCAGCGCCTTGGCCGCCGCCTCCTCCGCCTCGTCGCGATGGTCGTCGAACAGCGCGATCACGTCGTCGTCCGCGCCGATCTGCGCCCCGCCGAGCGCTTCCAGGACGGAATAGGACAGCGCGAAATCATACCAGTCGCCGCCGACTTCCGCGCTGAACTCGATCCGCCGCTCGTCGACGTTGTCGAGGATCGTCGATCCGTCGATGCTTGCCCGGTCCTCGGCCATGTCTTGTCTCCTGTCGGCGTTCGGCACGCTCAAGCGCCGGAACCGACAGGGATGTTCCACGACCTAACGGGTCGCGTTGTACTTCAACTGATCCTGCGTCAGCTGAAAGCCCACCATCGCCTCGAACGTCGCGCGCAGCACCGCGGATCGCACTTCGGGACGGGTCAGCGGGTCGACCGCGGCATCCTCCTGCCCGGCCTTGCGCTTCTCGGTCAGCCGGCGGCGCACCTCGGGCGGCAGGGTGGCGGCGGCGCGGCTGACGGTGGCGCCGGCGGTCCCGGTCGCATGCGCGCGCGCCTGTCCGGCGTCGAAGTGCAGCGCGACATGGCCGATCCGCTTGGCCACGACCGCGTCGCCGCCCTGCACCATGGCCAGATAGAAGGGCAGCGTCAGGTCGCGCGGCGCGGTCGTGTCCCGGCGACGGGCGTTGACGTCGAACGTCACGGTGCTGGCGATCGGATCGCCCGCGTCCACGCAGGTCCCGCGCACGTGGGTGATGACCGCGACGACGTCGATCGCGTCCGCGGTCTGCGCGCCGGCCGGGTCGAACAGCGTGACGTCGCCGGTGCCCGCCGCCACCTCGACCTGCGGGCAGGCGGAGCGGACCGCGGTGATGCCGATGCCGCTCGTCACGTCGATGTCGCCCTTGTGTGCGCAACCGCCGGCCAGGAGCGCGAGGGCCAGCGGGACGGCCACCAGGCGAGACGACGGCAAGCGGGATGGGGACACGCGGGGAAACCTTTGACACTGGCGCACGCTGGGACACCGGCGCTCCCCCGCGTCATAGGAACCGGCTATCGTCGGCGCAAGCAATCGCGTAGACGCAGCTCCGCCATGGCACTCGCCGTTCTTCCGCCGCTGGAGCTGCTGATCGCCGCGCCGCGCGGGTTCTGTGCCGGCGTCGATCGCGCGATCCGCATCGTCGAACTGGCGATCGAGAAACACGGCGCCCCCGTCTATGTGCGCCACGAGATCGTCCACAACGCGCACGTCGTCGACGCGCTGCGCGCCAAGGGCGCGGTGTTCGTCGAGGAGCTGGACGCGGTTCCCGCCGGCGCGCCGGTGGTGTTCAGCGCGCACGGCGTTCCCAAGGCGGTTCCAGCCGAAGCGATCGGGCGCGGGCTCGACTATCTCGACGCCACCTGCCCGCTGGTCAGCAAGGTGCACCGCCAGGCCGAGCGGCTGGTCGCGCAGGGGCGCCACATCCTGTTCATCGGCCACGCCGGCCACCCGGAGGTGATCGGCACGCTGGGCCAGGTGCCGCCGGGCGCGATGACGCTGATCGAGACGGTGGCGAATGCCGAGACGGTCGTGCCCGCCGATCCGGATGCCCTCGCCTTCCTGACGCAGACGACGCTGTCGGTGGACGACACGGCGCTGGTTGTGGCGACGCTGCGTCGCCGGTTCCCCGCGATCGAGGGCCCGCGCGGCGAGGACATCTGCTATGCCACGTCCAACCGCCAGGCGGCGGTGAAGGCGATCGCCGCGCGCTGCGACGCGATGCTGGTGATCGGCGCGCCTAATTCCTCTAACTCGGTCAGGCTGGTCGAGGTGGCGGACCGCGAGGGCACGCGCGCCCGGCTGGTGCAGAGCGCGGCGGAGCTCGACTGGGACTGGCTGGCGGGCGTCGCGACGCTGGGGCTGACCGCCGGGGCGTCGGCGCCCGAGCTGCTGGTGCGGGGGCTGATCGACGCGCTCGCCACCCGCTACACGGTGCACGAGACCGAGGTCGAGACGATGCGCGAGACGATCGCGTTCAAGCTGCCCCGCGCGCTCGAACTGATGGCCTGAGCCGCCCGCATGGCGGTGTACACGCAGGTTCCGGCGGAGGTGCTGGCCGCCTTCCTGCGTCGCTTCGACGTCGGCGAGCTCGTGTCGGCCAAGGGCATCGCCGAGGGGGTCGAGAACTCCAACTACCTCGTCGACACCACCGGGAAGGACGGGGGCGGCGGTTGCTTCATCCTGACGCTGTACGAAAAGCGGGTGGCGACGGGCGACCTGCCGTTCTTCCGCGCATTGACCGACCATCTCGCGGCCAAGGGCAATCCCGTGCCACGGATGATCGCGGACCGCGACGGCGCGTGGCTGCACGAGCTGGAGGGGCGGCCGGCGTGCCTGATCGAATTCCTGCCCGGCGTGTCGGCGACGCGGCCGACCGCGGCGCAGGCGCGGAACGCGGGCGCGGCGCTGGGGCGGATGCACGCCTCGACCGCCGACTTCGTGCCATGTCGCCGCAACACGATGGGCGTCGACAGCTGGGGACCGCTGTTCGAGCGCTGCGGGCGGAGCTTGGACGAGATCGCGCCGGGTCTCCACGACCAGCTGGCCTGGGCGATCGACGACACGACCTCCGGTTGGTTCGGCGACGACTTCGACCACTGCGCGATCCATGCCGACCTGTTCCCCGACAACGTGCTGATGCGTGGCGATGCGGTTTCCGGGCTGATCGACGTCTATTTCGCGTGCACCGACATCCGCGTCTACGATCTGGCGGTCGCGCATACCGCCTGGGGCTTCGATGCCGGCGGCAGGCGGTACGACGCCGCGATCGGGGACGCGCTGGTCGCGGGGTACGAGCGGCATTTCCCGCTGTCGCCTTTCGAGCGGGCGCAGTTCAACACGCTGGCGGTGGGCGCGTGCATCCGCTTCACCCTGTCGCGCGCCTGGGACTGGCTCAACACGCCCGCCAATGCCTTAGTGACCCGGAAAGACCCGATGGGCTACTGGCACCGTGCAAAGCACTACGATCCCGAGATGCTGCGGAGCCGCCGATGACCGCCGATGTTACCGATACGCCTGCGACCGCTCCGATGGCGGTCGAGATCTTCACCGACGGCGCCTGCAAGGGCAATCCCGGCCCGGGCGGCTGGGGCGCGGTCATGCGGTTTGGCGGAGCCGAGAAGGAGCTGTCGGGCGGCGACCCGCACACCACCAACAACCGCATGGAGCTGACCGCCGCGATCGAGGCGCTGTCGCTCCTCACCCGGCCATGCGCGGTCAGGCTGCACACCGACAGCAAATACGTGATGGACGGGCTGACCCGCTGGATCAAAGGGTGGCAGCGCAACGGCTGGAAGACGGCGGACAAGAAGCCGGTCAAGAACGTCGAGCTGTGGCAGAAGCTGTTCGCGCTGACGCAGGCGCACACGATCGAGTGGCAATGGGTGAAGGGTCACGCCGGCCACCCGGAGAACGAGCGCGCCGATCGGCTCGCCAGCGATGCGGCCACCGCGGCCGCGCAGCCCAGGCCCCGCATCCGCGCCTGAGCGCCCGCGACATCTTGCGACACATTCACGGCACTCGGGCGGCCGATATCGGGTGACAGCGCCGGGCCTGCTTGTCATGACGCCCGCTGCGACGAGACCAGAGCGAGACGGTTCGAGCCAGCATGAACGAGCATGACCCGACCGACGCCTATCCCCTGGACGAGCAGAACCGCTCCGCGACACCCGCCCCGCGGCTGACGGGGCGCAGCCGCGCGCTGAGCTGGGTCGCCGGGCTGATCGGCCTGGCGCTGCTCGTCGCGCTGGCGGTCTTCCTGACGCATCGCGCACAAAGCGGCAGCGATCAGGGTGGCCAGGGCGGCGGCCGGGGACGTGGCGGCGGCGGCGGACGTCGGGGCGGCGGCGGACGCGGCGGTCCGGGCGGCGCGCAGCCGACCACCGTCGGCACCGCCAGGGCGGTCACCGCCGACCTGCCGATCGAGGTCGAGGCGCTGGGCACCGTCACGCCCGCCACGGTCGTCACCGTCCGCCCGCAGGTGTCGGGCGTCATCACGCAATTGCTGTACCGCGAGGGCCAGCGGGTGAGCAAAGGCCAGGCGCTGGCGATCATCGACCCCCGCCCCTATCGGGCCGCGCTGCTCCAGGCGCAGGGCGCGCTGACCCGCGATCAGGCGACGCTCGCCAACGCGCGCATCCAGCTTTCGCGCTATCAGACGTTGCTGTCGCAGGATTCGATCGCGCGGCAGGACGTCGACACCCAAGCCTCGACCGCGCGCCAGCTCGAGGGCACGATCGCGGTCGATCGCGGCGCGGTGCAGCAGGCACAGATCAACCTGGGCTATACGCGCATCGTCTCGCCCGTCTCGGGGCGCGTCGGGCTGAAGGTGGTCGACGTCGGCAACTACATCGGCGCGGGCGACGCCAACGGCATCGTCGTCGTCACGACGCTCCAGCCGATCGACGTCGAGTTCGCGATCCCGCAACAACAAGCGCCCGCGATCCAGCAGCGGATCGCCGCCGACGCGCGCATCCCCGCGCTGGCGCTCGACAGCACGCGCACGCAGACGCTCGACCATGGCCAGTTCTCGACGCTGAACAATCAGGTCGACACCACGACCGGCACGATCCGCGGCAAGGCGCGGTTCCCCAACGCCGGCTATCAGCTGTTCCCCAGCCAGTTCGTCAACGTGCGGCTGACGATCGACACCGTGCGCGGCGCGGTGACGATCCCGCCGGGCGCGGTGCGCTCCGGCCCGGACGGCAGCTTCGTGTGGCTGCTGAAACCCGACCGGACGGTGACGCAGCGCAAGGTGACGACCGGCACCGCCACCGCCGACAAGGTCCAGGTGACGGCGGGCCTCGCGATCGGCGACACGGTCGTGACCGACGGCGGCGATCGGCTGAACGAGGGCATGAAAGTCGCGCTGCCGGGTGACCGGCCGGCGGGTCCGGGCGGGCGCGGCGGGCATCGTGGCGGCCGGGGTGCTGGCGGAGGCACGGGCAGCGGGGGAGCCGGCGGCGCCGGCACCACCGCCGCCGCCCGGGCGGGCTGAGCACCCCCGTGGGTCCCTCCCGCCTCTTCATCCTGCGCCCGGTCGCGACCGCGCTGTTCATGGTCGCGATCGTGCTGGCAGGGCTCGTCGGCTTTCGCCTGCTGTCGCTCTCGGCGCTGCCCGAGGTCGACTATCCCACGATCCAGATCACCACCCTCTACCCCGGCGGCAGCCCGGAGGTGATGAGCCAGACGGTGACCGCGCCGCTGGAGCGCAATTTCGGCCAGATGCCCGGCCTCGCGCGGATGGAGTCGACCAGCTCGTCGGGCGCGTCGGTCATCACGCTGCAGTTCACGCTGTCCGAGGGGCTCGACGTCGCCGAGCAGGAGGTCCAGGCGGCGATCAACGCGTCGTCGGCGCTGCTGCCCGCGGACCTGCCCGCGCCGCCGGTCTATGCCAAGGTCAACCCCGCCGACGCGCCGGTGCTGACGATCGCGGTGACGAGCGACACGATGCCGCTGACGCAGGTGCAGTCGCTGGTGGACACGCGGCTGGCGCAGAAGATCAGCCAGATCGGCGGCGTCGGCCTCGTCGGCCTGGCGGGCGGGCAGAAGCCGGCGATGCGCATCCGCGCCGATACGCAGAAGATGGCGAGCTATGGCCTCAGCCTCGCGCAGGTGCGCACCGCGATCGACAACGCCAACGCCAATTCGGCCAAGGGCAGCTTCGACGGCACGGCGCGGTCGTACCAGATCAACGCCAACGACCAGCTCGAAAGCGTCGACGACTACAAGAGCCTGATCGTCACCTTCCAGAACGGCGCGCCGGTGCGGCTGCGCGACGTCGCCGACGTGGCGGAGGGCGCGGAGAACAGCCGGCTGGGCGCGCTCGCCAACCGGACGCCCGCGATCATCCTCAACGTCCAGCGCCAGCCCGGCGCCAACGTCATCGCGACCACCGACGCGATCAAGGCGCAACTGCCCGAGCTGTTGAAGAGCCTGCCCGCCGGGCTGCACGCCACCGTACTGACCGACCGCACTACCGGCATCCGCGCGAGCGTGCACGACGTCGAGTTCGAGCTGGTGCTCGCCGTTCTCCTCGTCGTGCTGGTGATCTTCTTCTTCCTGCATTCGGGCCGCGCGACGCTGGTCGCGGGGCTGGCGGTGCCGATCAGCCTCATCGGCACGTTCGGTGTCATGTACCTGTTGGGCTACAGCCTCGACAACCTCAGCCTCATGGCGCTGACGATCGCGACTGGCTTCGTCGTCGACGACGCGATCGTGATGATCGAGAACATCCAGCGCCACATCGAGGAGGGCATCCCCCCGTTCGAGGCGGCGCTGAAGGGCGCGCAGGAGATCGGCTTCACGATCATCTCGCTGACCGTGTCGCTGATCGCGGTGCTGATCCCGCTGTTGTTCATGGGCGACATCGTCGGGCGGCTGTTCCGCGAGTTCGCGGTCACGCTCGCCGTCACCATCCTGATCTCCGCCGTCGTGTCGCTGACGTTGACGCCGATGCTGTCCGCGCGCTGGCTGAAGGCGGCGCACGACGAGAAGCCGAGCCGGGTCGCCGAGCGATCGGCGGCGGTGTTCGGTTGGGTCGAGGGACGGTACGAGCGCGGGCTCGACTTCGTGCTGACGCGCCGGTTCGCCACATTGGTGGTCGCGATCGGGACGCTGGTGCTGACGGTGCTATTGTACCTCGTCATCCCCAAGGGGCTGTTCCCGACGCAGGACACCGGCCAGCTCCAGGCGCGGCTGATCGCGGCCAACGGCGTGTCCTACGAGCGGATGGCGCAGCTCCAGGCCAAGGCCGCGGACGCGATCCTGCGCGACCCCGACGTCGAGTCGCTGTCGGCGTTCGTCGGGGTCGACGGATCAAACAACGCGTCGCTCAACTCGGGCACGATGCTCGTCAACCTGAAGGAACGTCACGCCGCGCAGGCGAGGGTGATGGCGCGGCTGAAGGACGACATCGCGCAGATCCCGGGACTGACGCTGTACCTGCAACCGACGCAGGACCTGACGATCGACGCCGAGGGCGGCCCGACGCAATATCGCTTTGCCGTCCAGGGATCGAACACCGCCGACGTGACCGCGGAGGCCAGGCGGATCGCGGCCGGCGTCGCCCGCCTGTCGCAGGTGCGCAACGTCTCCACCGACGCTGGCGCGACCGGCGCGTCGGCGATCGTCACCATCGACCGCGACACCGCCGCGCGGCTGAACATCACCGCGTCGAGCGTCGACGATACGCTGTATTCCGCATTCGGGCAGCGGATCGTGTCGACGATCTTCACCGAGACGACGCAGTATCGCGTGATCCTGGAGGCGACGCCGGGCCTAGTCGACGATCCCGCCTCGCTCGGCCTGCTCCATTTGCCCGCCTCGGGCGGAGCGACGCCGCTGAGCGCGTTCGCGCGGATCACGCAGGGCCAGTCGCCGCTGACGATCACGCACGTCGGCCAGTTCCCGGCCGCCACCGTCAACTTCGACACCGCGCCCGGCGTGTCGCTCGGCACCGCCACCGACGCGATCACCAAGGAGCTCGCTCATCTCCAGGTGAAGCGCGGGATCACCACCGTGTTCCTGGGCGCGTCGGGCGCGTTCGCCTCGTCGCTCAACAACCAGCTCTACCTGATCCTGGCCGCGATCGTGTGCGTCTACATCGTGCTGGGCGTCCTGTACGAAAGCTTCATCCACCCCGTCACCATCCTGTCGACGCTGCCGTCGGCCGCGGTCGGCGCGCTGTTCGCGCTGTGGATCACGGGGCATGACCTCGACATCATCGGCATCATCGGCATCGTCCTGCTGATCGGTATTGTGAAGAAGAACGCGATCATGATGATCGACTTCGCGATCGCCGCGGAGCGCGACGAGGGCCTCGCCCCCGTCGCCGCGATCCGCCAGGCGGCGATCCTGCGCTTCCGCCCGATCCTGATGACGACGCTCGCCGCGCTGTTCGCCGCCGTCCCGCTGATGCTGGGCACCGGCGAGGGCGCGGAGCTGCGCCGGCCGCTGGGCATCGCGATCTTCGGCGGCCTCATGGTCAGCCAGCTGCTCACGATCTTCACCACGCCGATCGTGTACCTGTATTTCGATCGCGCGCAGCAGCGGCTGGCGCGGCGCGGCTGGGGCGTGAAGGCCAGCCCGGACATCGGCCCCGAAGCACGCGACACCCCGCCCGACGCGCGTCCCGGCGGCCTCGTCGCCCCCGGCCATGACCACGGCCACGGCGAAGGCGCGCCCGCGTGAACCTGTCGGCGCCCTTCATCCGGCGACCGATCGGCACCATCCTGCTGACGATCGGGCTGGCGCTGGCGGGGATCGCGGGCTTCTTCAGCCTGCCCGTCGCGCCCCTGCCGCAGGTCGATTTTCCGACGATCAGCGTCAGCGCCAACCTGTCGGGCGCCAGCCCCGACACGATGGCGCAAAGCGTCGCGACGCCGCTCGAGCGGCGGTTGTCGAGCATCGCGGGCGTGACGGAGATGACGTCGTCGAGCTCGCTCGGCTCGACGCGCATCACGCTCCAGTTCGACATCTCGAAGAACATCGACGGCGCCGCGCGCGAGGTTCAGGCGGCGATCAACGCCAGTCGCATCGACCTGCCCGCGACGCTCAAACAGAACCCCACCTATCGCAAGGTCAACCCGGCCAACCAGCCGGTCGTGACGCTGGCGCTGACGTCGGACACCAAGACCGCCGGGCAGATCTACGACGCGGTGTCGAACATCGTGCAGCAGCGGATGCTGCAGATCCCGGGCGTCGGCGACGTCGAGGTCGGCGGCGGTTCGCTGCCCGCGGTGCGCGTCGACGTGAACCCCTATCGCCTGTCGAGCTATGGCATCGCGATGGAGGACGTGCGCGCCGCGATCGAGGCGGCGAACGCCAACCGGCCCAAGGGCCTCGTCCAGGGCACCGGCGGCCGCGCGTGGCAGATCTACACCAACGCCGCCGGGCGCACCGCGGTCGACTATCGCCCGCTGGTGATCGCGTGGCGCGACGATGCGGCGGTGCGGCTGGGCGACATCGCGACCGTGTCGGACAGCGTGGCGGACCTCCACACGCTGGGGCTGTTCGACGGCAAGCGCGCGGTGGTGGTCAACATTACGCAGCAGCCGGGTGCCAACCTCATCAAGATGGTGGATGCGATCCGCGCGGAACTGCCCGGCATCCAGGCGTCGATCCCCGCGGACGTGAAACTCGACGTCGCGATGGACCGCACGAGCTCGATCCGCGCGTCGATCCACGAGATCGAGCTGACGGTGCTCATCTCGCTGATCCTCGTCGTTCTCGTCGTGCTCGCCTTCCTGCGCGATCTGCGCGCGACGATGATCCCGGCGGTCGCGACGATCGTGTCGCTGCTCGGCACGTTCGGGGTGATGTACCTGATCGGATTCTCGCTCAACAACCTGTCGCTGATGGCGATCACGGTCGCGACCGGCTTCGTCGTCGACGACGCGATCGTGGTGCTGGAGAACACGACCCGGCACTTGGAATCGGGGATGGACCGGTTCCAGGCGGCGCTGCTGGGCGCGCGCGAGGTCGGGTTCACCGTGCTGTCGATCTCGCTCAGTCTCGTCGCGGTATTCATCCCGCTGCTGTTCCTGGGCGGCATCGTCGGGCGACTGTTTCGCGAGTTCTCGGTCACGCTGTGCGTCGCGGTGCTGATCTCGCTCGTCCTGTCGCTCACCACCACGCCGATGCTGTGCGCCTGGTTCCTGCGGCCCGGTGACGCGAAGCAGGAGCGCGCGCCCGAGGGCCGTGTCGGCCGGCTGTTCGAGCGCGGCTATCAGCGGGTGGAGCGGGTGTACGAGCGGTCGCTCGACTGGGCACTGTCGATGAAGCGGCTGGTGCTGCTGCTGCTCGCCGCGGTGATCTGCCTGACCGTGTATCTCTATGTCGCGGCGCCCAAGGGTTTCTTCCCGCAGCAGGAAAGCCCGCTGATCTTCGCCGGCGCGCGCGCGGACGAGAGCGTGTCGTTCCAGTCGATGCAGCGCAAGCTGGCGCAGATCGTCGGGATCATCCATGCCGACCGCGCGGTGCAGGACGTGGTCGGCTTCACCGGCGGCAGCCGCGCGGGCGGGGCGTTCATCCTCATCTCGCTCAAACCCGTCGCGCAACGTCCGGGCCAGCCCAGCACCGTCGTCATCCAGCGGCTGCAGCGGCGGCTGCAGCCGGTCGCGGGCATCCGCCTGTTCCTGTCCCCGCTGCAGGACCTGCGCGCCGGCGGGCGGCAGGGCAATGCGACCTATCAGTACACGTTGATGGCGGACTCGACGGCCAATCTGAAACTGTGGGCGCAGAAGCTCAACACGGCGATGACCGCGGACAAGACGTTCACCAACGTCGACAGCGACCTGGCGGAAAACGGCGTCGAGAGCTTCGTGACGATCGACCGCGACGCCGCCAGCCGGATCGGGATCAGCCCGCGTGACGTCGACAATGCGCTGTACGACGCGTTCGGCCAGCGCAACGTCGCCACCATCTACGAGGACATCAACCAGTATAGCGTCATCCTGGGCTGGCACCCCAACCAGACGCAGGGGCCACAGGACCTGGCCGACGTCCGCGTCCCCGCCGGCGCCGCGGCGGCCGCCACGACGGGCGCCAACGCGACGTCGGGCAGCGCGGGCGGCAGCGCCAGCAGCCTGAGCTCCGGCCTGTCGAGCACCGGCGCCGCCAACGGCGCGAGCGCGACGGGCGCCGCCAGCAGCGGTGTCACGGCCGCGACCAGCGCGACCGGCACGACGACGCTGGGCACCGGCAGCGCGTCGGGCACGTCGTCGTCGACGGTGGCGACGGGCGGCAGCGCCACCGCGACGATCGCGACCAACCCGGCGCTGCGCGATCCGTCCACCGGATCGGCGCTCAGCACGACGGCGCGCCAGATGGTGCCGCTGACCACGATCGCCTCGACCGCGCAGGCCGCGACCGCCGCCAGCGTCAACCACCAGGGCACCGAAGTGTCGGCGACGATCTCGTTCGACCTGACGCCCGGCCACACGCTGTCGCAGGCGGCGACGCAGATCGACGCGGCCGAGGCGCGGATCGCGATGCCGACGACCGTCCACGGCACCTTCTCGGGCACCGCGCTCCAGTATCAGCAGAACCAGGGATCGCAGCCGCTGCTGATCCTCGCCGCGCTCGTCACGATCTATATCGTGCTGGGCATCCTGTACGAGAATCTGATCCATCCGCTGACCGTGCTCTCGACGCTGCCGGCGGCGGGCGTCGGCGCGGTGCTGGCGCTGATGGCGTTCAAGATGGAGTTCGACATCATCGCGCTCATCGGCGTCTTCCTGCTGCTGGGCATCGTGAAGAAGAACGCGATCCTCATCATCGACTTCGCGCTCGCCGCGCAGCGCGATCGCGGGCTGACGGCGGAGCAGGCGGCGCGCGAGGCGAGCCTGCTGCGCTTCCGCCCGATCCTGATGACAACGCTCGCCGCCGCGCTCGGCGCGCTGCCGCTGGCGATCGGCTTCGGCGAGGGGGCGGAGCTGCGCCGGCCGCTGGGCGTCGCCATCATCGGGGGGCTGATCGCCAGCCAGCTCCTCACCCTCATCACCACCCCGGTCGTGTACGTCGCGCTCGACCGGCTCGCCGCCCGCCGGCGTCGGCGCCGCGCCGCGCGACGTGCCGCCCGGACCGCCCGGATCGCCGCCCGTCGGGGCCGCTTGCAAGAGATGCCCGCATGAACCGCCCTTTCCCCGCGCTGCTGGCGCCCGTCACCCTGGCGTGCGCGACCCTGGCCGGATGCTCGCTCGCGCCCGCCTATCACCGTCCGCTCGTCGTCGGCGACACCGCGCCGGCGTGGAAGACCGTCGCCGGCTGGCGGCCCGCCAACCCGTCCGACGAGGCGCCGCGCGGCGACTGGTGGACGGGGTTCGGCGATCCGATGCTGGGCGACCTCGTCGCGCGCGGCGACGCCCACAACCAGACTCTGGCGCAGGCGCTCGCCACCTATCGCCAGGCGGTCGCCACCACGCGCGAGGCGCGGGCGAGCCTGTTCCCGACCGTCACCGCCAACGGCGGCGTGACCCACAGCTATTCGGGATCGGGCCGGGTCATCACCGGCGACATCATCGGCGGCACGGGCTCCGGCACCGGCACGTCGGGGACCGGCACCGGCACGGGGACCGGCGGCACGGGCACCGCCGGGACGGGGACGGGCACCGGCACGACGGGGACGACCGGCGGCACCACCGGCGGCACCACCGGCGGCACGACCACCGGCCTCGTCAGCAACGGCAGCTCGTCGAACAACTACCGCCTGACGCTCCAGGCGAGCTGGCAGCCCGATTTCTTCGGCCGGGTCACCAACACGGTGCGCAACGCCCGCTACACGCAGCAGGCGCGGCTGGCCGACCTCGCCAACACGCGGCTGGTGCTGCACGGCGAGCTCGTCACCGATTACCTGTCGCTGCGCGAGACGGACGCCGACATCGCCAGCCTCGCGGCGACGGTCGCCGCCTACCAGCGCTCGCTCACCATCGCGACCAACCGTTACAATGCCGGCGTCGTCGCGCGGACGGACGTGTTTCAGGCGCAGTCGCAGCTCGCCTCCGCCCAATCGGACCTCGAAGGCGGCGCGCGCACCCGCGCGCAATACGAGGACGCGATCGCGGTGCTGATCGGCGTCAACCCCGCCGGCTTCCGCATCGCGTCGCTCGGTACCGCCTGGACGCCGGTGATGCCCGCCGTGCCCGTGGCCCTGCCCTCCGCGCTGCTCGAACGGCGCCCCGACATCGCGTCCGCCGAGCGCCAGGTGGCGGCCGCCAACGCGCAGATCGGCGTGCAGCGCGCCGCCTTCTTCCCCAGCGTGACGCTCTCGGGCAGCGGCGGTTTCGAGACCGACGCGCTGTCGGGGCTGTTCGACGCCGCCTCGACGCTGTGGTCGGTGGGTGCGCAGGCGGCGCAGACGCTGCTCGACTTCGGCGCGCGCAAGGCGCGGGTGGCACAGGCACGCGCCGCCTACGACGCCGCCGTCGCCAACTATCGCCAGGTGACGCTGACCGGCTTCCAGGAAGTGCAGGACGATCTGGTGGCGGCGGAGGTGCTGGGGCGGCAGGAGGCGCTGCTGCGGACGGCGTCGATCGCGGCGGATCGGTCGGAGGCGTCGCTGCGTAACCAATATACCGCCGGCATCGCGATCTACACCGACGTCGTGACCGCGCAGGCGACCGCCCTGGCCGCCCGGCGAGCGCTACTCCAAGCCCAACTCGACCGCCAAAACGCCGCGGTCGCACTGATTCAGGCGCTGGGCGGCGGATGGCGCGACGGCGACCTGACGGCGAGGCAGGCGCCTACCGATCCGGTCCTCCCGGGCGCCGATCGATCCGCCGTCGGTTCGATTCGATGATGCTCTGGCCGAAGCCGGCGCTGACACGCCGTTCGAACATTTCGAAGGACGATGCGGAAGTGACCAGATAACCCGACTTCTGTTCCGGGCCGCGACCGGGTACCGCTGCACCTTCCTCGCGAAAGGCACCTCATGCATCCTGGCCCTGCCCTCCTCGCCTTGGTGCTCGCCGCCGGCTCCGTCGCTGCCGCCCGACCAGCATCGACCCCAGCCCTGAAAGCAGCGGCGACGGCGTCGACGCGCTCTCCTGCCAATCTCGCGCGCGATCGCTATCGCCATCCCGTCGAGACGCTGGGCTTCTTCGGCGTGAAGCCCACGGACACGGTGGTCGAGATCTGGCCGAGCGGCGGGTGGTACACCGAAATCCTCGGCCCCTATCTGGCCGCGCACGGGACGCTGTATGCGGCCGGGCCGGATGAGAAAGGGCTCGCTGCCGTCAAGGCCAAGCAGTCTGCCGCGCCGGCTGCGTACCGCTCCGTGAGGTTCGCGACCTTCCCGGCCGGGCCGGGCGCGACCCCGGTGCCAGCCGGCACCGCCGACGTCGTCCTGACCTTTCGCAATGTCCATAATTGGCGCTTCGGCGCGACCGACCAGACGCAGGCGGCGTTCGACCAGATGTTCGCGATGCTGAAACCCGGCGGCACGCTGGGCGTGGTCGAGCACCATCTGCCCGAGGCGTCCGGCACGATCGAGGAAGCGCGCAGCGGGTACATGAAACGGTCGTCCGTCCTCGCCTATGCGACCAAGGCCGGCTTCAGGCTGGCCGGCGAGAGCCCGATCAACGCCAATCTCCGGGACACGCACGACTATCCCAAGGGGGTGTGGACACTGCCGCCGGGCTTCGCGGACGGCGATCACGATCGGGCGCGGTACGCTGCCATCGGCGAGAGCGACCGGATGACGCTGAAGTTCATCAAGCCGAAGTGATCACGGACCGTGCAAGGTGAGCCGAAATGACCGAAGCGACCTAGGGTGAAGGCGTCACGATGCCGACGATCGACTGGCGGATGAGTGCATCGCTCCAGAACGTTCCGCGGGGCGAGAGCGAGGTCGCCGAGGTCACCAATCTCGAACGGGCGGTGCGCGATTGGCTTGCGCTCGACGCAGGCCATCGGGTCGCTGCGGCGCTGACGACCGAGCATGCGGTGCAGATCGGTGGCGCCTCCAGCATGTCGTTCACCGGCGCGGCCATCACCGCACTGGCGGAACATCTGCCTTCGCTTCGGTCGTCGGACGCTTAGCGGCATGGCGAAGCCCAGCGTCTGGTTCGAAGGCGGCGACGGCTACTGGGTGGCCGAACGCGAATGCGTCGGTTTCACCGGGATGACGGACCTCGGCCCGGTCGAGTTCCTGATCACCAGCGAGGCGCTGGCGGAGATGCTCGACCCGAACCTCGACGGGATCGACAGTGAAACGGCGATCGAGGTCTTCATCGAGTTCGAGAGTGACATCCACCGGATCGCTCAGCTGGAGTTCGTCAAGCGGTTGGGAGGAGAGCCGCCGATCCTCCTGACCACAGCCGATGTCGCGATCCGCTGACGTGCAGCGCCGCAGCCTGTCGGGCCGCGACGCTGGCCCGACGCGCCGTGGCCCACACATAGGTCAAACTCGAATGGCGGCGATCTAGTCGAACGATCGTCAGATACCCGCCCCCGAGTGCGATATGATGGGGTCCGACACTGGAAGTCCGTTCGTGCCGGCCCGTCGAGACGCCTCTTGCGCTACATGGCCGCCGGGGTAGCGTCGCAGCGGTAGGGATACTCGCAAGTGGAGGGATTGCATGCGCGACTGGGCACAGGTTCGAGCCGTGGCGCTTTGCCTGTCGGGGTTGATGTCCGCCTCCTCGGCGACGGCCGCCTGCAAGGTGGCCGCGGCCGAGCTGCCGGTGACGTTGACCGGGCGGCGCGCGATGGTCGATGCGAAGTTCGGTGGGCATGACGCGCGCTTCATCGTCGACAGCGGTGCGTTCTACAGCACCCTGTCACGCGCGTCCGCCGCCGAGTTCGGGCTGTCGGCCGAGTCCCTGCCGTCCTGGTTCCGGCTGCGAGGGGTCAACGGCGACACGTCCGCATCGGCCGCCAAGGCCAAGGACTTCTCGCTCGCCGGCATCCCGTTCCGCAGTGTCGACTTCATCGTCGGCGGCAGCGACACGGGCACGGCCGGGCTGCTCGGCCAGAACATCCTCGGACTGGCGGACGTCGAATATGACCTGCCCCATGGCATGGTGCGGCTGATGCGGGCCGACGGATGCGGCAAGATGCTGGCCTATTGGGCCGGGAAAAGGCCGGTTTCGGTCATCGACCTCGACCGCGGCGATGGGGGTCCCTGGAAGCCGCACACGGTCGGCACCGTGCTGGTCAACGGCGTGAAGATGCGCGCGGTGTTCGATTCAGGCGCGCAGACGACGATCATGACCCTCGCCGCCGCCAAGCGGGCCGGCGTCACCCCGACGAGCCCCGGCGTTACGTCGGTGGGGTACAACAGCGGCATCGGCTCGAAGCAGATCGCGACCTGGCTCGCGCCGTTCGACAGGATCGATCTGGGCGGCGAGATCGTCTCGCATCCCAAGTTCCGCATCGCCGCCATCCAGATCGACGGCGACATGCTGGTCGGGTTCGACTTCTTCCTCACCCACCGCATGGTCGTGTCCAACGCGAACCACCAGTTGTCCATGACCTATGAAGGCGGCCCGTTGTTCGGCCTGACGCCGCAAGGCGCCGTGACCGCGACGGGCGAGAAGCTCGATCTGACCGATACCGAGCCCGAGCCGACCACCGCCGAAGGTTTCAGCCGCCGCGGCGCCGTGCTGATGTCGAGGCGCAGGTTCGCCGAGGGACTGGCGGCCTTCGACCGGGCCGTGACGATGGCGCCCGACGAGGGGCGCTACGTCTATCTTCGCGCGCAGGCGCATCTCGCCAACGGCCAGCTCCTGCTCGCGGCGGCCGATCTCGACAAGGCCGCGATCCTGACGCCGAACGATGCCGACGTCCACCTCGCGCGGGCGCGGCTCCGGCTGACGAGCCGTGATCCGCAAGGCGCGGCAGAGGATGTGCGGGCAGCCGACCACAGCCTGCCGACCGGCTCCGACCGTCGGCTTCAGATCGCCGGCCTGTACGACAGCCTCGACCAGCCCGAGGCCGCCATCACCAACTACGACGCCTGGCTGAAGATACATGGCGAGGATGCCGATCGCGCCACCGCCTTCAACGGCCGTTGCTGGGCACGCGCACTGCTCAATCGCGACCTCGACCGCGCCCTGTCCGACTGCGACACCGCCCTCAAACTCCGCCCCGGCTATGCGCCCTACCTGGACAGCCGAGCGCTCGTGCAGCTGCGTCTCGGCAAAGTCGACGTCGCGCTCGCGGATTACGATGCAGCGGTGAAGGCCGATCCCCGGAACGCCTGGTCGCTCTATACCCGCGCCATCGCGGAGAAACGGGCGGGCAAGCAGGATGCGGCGGAGGCCGACCGCCGGGCGGCGTTGGCGATCAACCCGGCCGTCGCGAAACGGGCGGTGCGGTTCGGGCTGGAGAGTTGATCGCCGACATCGATGACCCACGTCCGGTCGTTCGGGCCGGCGATC
>JBPBQW010000005.1:0-23737 GCA_050955125.1 Janthinobacterium lividum | reverse complement strand
CACCGCTGCACCTCGCGCGCGCGATCGTGCGGCGGGCGGAGCGGTCGGTCGTGGCACTGGGAGACGAGGCGTCGATGCCCGCGCGGGCCTATGTCAACCGCCTGTCCGACTGGCTGTTCGTCGCCGCGCGGGTGGTGAACCGATCGGCGGGCGAGGACGTTCTATGGGTTCCGGGCGGCGAGCGCTGACGTCGGGCGAGTCCGTTCGACGATGAAGGAGGGCGCGATGATCGTTCACGGGACCATGGCCGACCGCTCGATCGCGGACCCGGGCGAGGCTGCGCCCGCGCTGCTCGACCGGTTCGGACGCACCCGCGCGCTCAGCCTCGCGCTCGCCCGGCCGCTGTCGGATGCCGATGCGACCGTCCAGTCGATGGACGACGCCTCGCCCGCCAAATGGCATCTGGCGCACACGACGTGGTTCTTCGAGACGTTCGTCCTGCGCGACCATGTCGCGGGATATCGGCGCCACGACGAGCGCTGGCCGTTCCTGTTCAACAGCTATTACGAGGCGGAGGGGCGGCGCCACGCGCGCGGCCGTCGCGGGATGATCACCCGGCCGACGCTGGACGAGGTTCGCGACTATCGCGCGCATGTCGACGCCGCGCTGGCTGAGGCGTTGCCGCAGCTGTCGCCGGCCGCGCTCGAGCTGGTGAAGTTGGGCTGCCATCATGAGCAGCAGCATCAGGAACTGCTCGTCACCGACGTCCTCCACCTGTTGTCCGAAAATCCGCTGGAGCCCGCGCTGTGGCCGGCGGAGCGCAAGGTGCCGGTCGCGATGCCGGGCCCGATCGGCTGGATCGATCATGACGGTGGCCTGGCCGACACCGGGCATGCCGGCGATCGGTTCGCATTCGATTGCGAAGGGCCGCGCCATGCCGAGCTGCTGCATCCGCACGCGCTCGCCGATCGCACGGTGACGAACGGCGAGTGGGCGGCATTCATCGCCGACGGCGGCTATCGCGAGCCCCGCCACTGGCTCGCCGACGGTTGGGCGTGGGTCCAGGCCGAGGGGATCGCCGCGCCGATGTACTGGAAGGCCGCGGACGGCGGCTGGACCCGGTTCGGCCTCGACGGTCGGCGCGCGATCGATCCCGCCGCCCCCGTCACCCATGTCAGCTTCTACGAGGCGGACGCCTATGCCGCCTGGGCGGGTGCACGCCTTCCGACCGAGGCCGAGTGGGAAGCGGCCGCGCAAGGCTTCGACCCCGTGGGTGGCAATCAGACGGACGCCGCCGGCCCGGTCGAGCCGCGTCCCTCGCCCGGCGGCCCGGCGTTCTTCGGCAACGTGTGGGAATGGACGGGCAGCGCCTATCGTCCCTATCCCGGCTTCCGCGCAGTCGAGGGCGCGGTCGGTGAGTACAACGGCAAGTTCATGAGCGGCCAGTTCGTGCTGCGCGGCGGGTCGTGCGCCACGCCGCGCGGCCACCTGCGCGCGAGCTATCGCAACTTCTTCTATCCCCACCAGCGCTGGCAGTTCACCGGCGTACGGCTCGCCAAGGATATCTGACATGCTGAAGCCGGAGATCGAGGACGGCCAGCAATCGCTCGCCGATCCGCAGTTCCGCGCCGACGTGCTGGCGGGGCTGGAACGGCGGCCGCGCGCGATCCCCGCGCGCTGGTTCTACGACCGGCGTGGGTCCGAGCTGTTCGAGGCGATCACCGCGCTGCCCGAATATTACCCGACCCGCACCGAGGCGGCCATTCTGGGCAGTATCGGCGCGGAGCTTGCCGCGCTCGTCGGCCCCGGCCGCGCGGTGGTGGAGTTCGGATCGGGATCGTCCGCTAAGACGCCGCTGCTGCTGCGCGCGGTCGCGCCGTCCGCCTATGTGCCGATCGACATCTCGGGCGAGTTCCTGCGCGCGTCGACACGCGCGTTGTGCGCGGAGTTCCCCGAGCTGCTGGTGCTGCCGATGGAGGCGGACTTCATGCGGCCACTCGACCTGCCGCGTACGATCGCGGACGTGCCCAAGCTCGGGTTCTTCCCCGGCTCGACGATCGGCAACATGGCGCCGCTCGCCGCGATAGACCTGCTGCGGGCGATGCGCGCATCGCTGGGAGAAGGCGCAATGCTGCTGATCGGGATGGACCGGATCAAGGGCGAGGACGTGCTGGTCCCGGCCTATGACGATGCGGCGGGGGTGACGGCGGCGTTCAACATGAACCTGCTGGCGCGGATCAACCGCGAGCTTGCGGGCACCGTCCCGGTCGACGCGTTTCGCCATCGCGCGATCTGGAACGACGATCGGGCCCGGATCGAGATGCATCTGGAAGCGTCGCGCGATGCGGATTTCACCGTCGATGGCCGGCCGTTCACCATGGCGGCGGGCGACACGATCCACACCGAGAACAGCCACAAATACGGGTCCCGTGATGCCCGCATCCTGCTGCGCGGCGGCGGGTGGACGCCGATCCACCAATGGACCGACGCGGACGATCGCTTCGCCGTCATCCTAGCCGAGGCTCAACCGGAGCGACCCGCGCCGTGACTCATGGGGAGCGGCCGATCGGGCCGCTCCCCCCTCCTGTGTGGCGGGACGGGGTTAGCCCGCCCCTCCCGGATCAGCGATACCGCCAGCCGCCACGGAACCGATCGCGGTTGTGCCAGTAGCGGTGACCGTCCCAGTAACCCTGGCCGGGGTAGAACCGATCGACGATGAGCGGACCACGCGGGCCGTAGCCGCGTCCGTTTGGGAAGCAGCGGCCGTACGGGCCACGATGGAAGCCTGGGCCGCAGCCCTGCGCCGCGTCAGCCGGGGCGGACGCCGCCATCATCGTGCCGGCGGCCAGTGCCGCCATCAACATGATCCTCATTCTACTCTCGATCCTATACCCGTCCGGCACCGGCCGGACGGTGCGTAAACGCAGATGCGGCGGATTTCTCCGCAAGAGGCGCGAAAACGGCGTGCTTGCCGGGGCGACCGCGAGGCGCATCGTCTTGCGCCGTCACTGGCGGCCCGGTGCGTCGGGCAGTAGAGGCGGGGCGAGGAGAGAGACGATGCAGACGATCGGTGTCATCGGGGCGGGACAGATGGGCGCAGGGATCGCGCAGGTGTCGGCACTGGCCGGGCACCGCGTGCTGCTGGCCGACGTCGGCCTCGCGCAGGCGGAGAAGGGCAGGGCCGGCATCGCGCGGCTGCTCGACCGCGCCGTGGCCAAGGAGAAGATCACGGGCGCGGCGCGCGACGCCGCGCTGGACCTGATCGAACCGGTCGGCGACTTCGCCGCGATGAGCGCCTGTTCGCTGGTGATCGAGGCCGCGACCGAGCGCGAGGCGATCAAGCGGCAGATCTTTGCGGACGTCGGCCGGGTGCTGGCGGCGGACGCGGTGCTCGCCTCCAACACCTCGTCGATCCCGATCACGCGGCTGGCGCAGGCGTCGCCCGATCCAGCGCGGTTCGTCGGCGTCCACTTCTTCAACCCCGTGCCCATCATGGGGCTGATCGAGCTGATCCGCGGGCTCGCGACCAGCGACGCGACGGTGGCGAGCGTCGAGGCCTTTGCGCAGACGCTCGGCAAGCGGGTGGTGCACGCCAACGACGCGCCGGGGTTCATCGTCAACCGGGTGCTGATGCCGTTCCTCAACGAGGCGTGTTTCGCGCTGGGCGAGGGGGTGGCGACGATTCCGGACATCGACGCGGCGATCACGCTGGGGCTCAACCACCCCATGGGGCCGTTCACGCTCGCGGACTTCATCGGCCTCGACACCTGCCTCGAGATCACGCGCGTGCTGTTCGAGGGCACGGGCGACCCGAAGTTCCGCCCGGCGCCGCTGCTGGTCAAATACGTCGAGGCGGGCTGGTACGGCCGCAAGTCGGGCCGCGGCTTCTACGATTACTCGGGCGCGGAGCCCGTGCCGACCCGCTGACGCCGCCGGCTGGCGTCTGTCCGCGCGCGTGATATGTTCGCCCGACGGGATGGGCAGAGGAGGATTCGATGCGCGGATTGATGATGGCGGCCGGGCTGGCGGCAGGGTTGACGGGCGTGGGCGCGGCGGCCCCGGCGCTGGCGGCGGACAACGCCATGCAGACGTGCGGCGCCCGCTACCAGGCGGCCAAGGCGGGCAAGTCGCTGCCGGCAGGCCAGACCTGGCCGCAGTTCCTGGCCCAGTGCCGCGCGTCGCTGCCCAAGACCGCGACGACGCCGGTGAAGGGCGTGACGTCGGCGCCGGGCAAGACCGCGGCGGCGAGAACGCCGACCGGCCAGCCAAGCACGGCACAGATCGCCGCCCACTCGCGACAGAAGCAATGCTCGCAGAATTACCAGGCCGATAAGGCCGCGAACAAGCTGGCCGGGCAAAGCTGGCCCAAATACTACAGCGCCTGCAACACGAAGCTGAAGGGTTGAGCGTCGACCGGTCGTCGACGGCGGTTGAACGGAACGTTGCGGGAACTGATATCGCCGAGGCAGGTTATACTGTCTCGTGACGGCGAGTTGTGCCGTTCTCCGCGTATCGGGAGACACGCTCATGAAAATTGCAATGATCGCTGTGACGTTGGTCGCGGCGGGTGCCGGACTGTCGGGCTGTGCCGGCGATTACGGCTATGGCGGACCGGCCGTGGGTTATGGTTACGCTGGCGGATATGGGTATGGTGACGCCGGCTATGGCGCGTACGACGACGGATATGGCGCCGGTTACGGCTATGGCGACTATTACGGCGGCGTTTATGGCTCGCCGTACTGGGGATGGAACGACGGCTTCTATTACCCTGGATCCGGCATCTACGTGTACGATCAGTATCGCCGGCCCTTCCGCTGGAACGGCAATCAGCAGCGGTACTGGCAAGGTCGCCAGAGCGGCTGGCGTGGTCAGCGCGGCGGCGCGAACTGGGGTGGGTTCACCCGCGGCGGCGGCGGCGGTGGCTCCTATGGTTATCGCGGCCAGGGCACGTCGGGCGGGTTCGGACGAGGCGGCTTCGGTGGCCAGCCCGGCTTCCAGGGCGCGCGTGGCCCGGGCGGCGGAGGCGTGCGGAGCGGCGGCTTCCACGGCGGCTTCCATGGCGGTGGCGGTGGCGGCCGTGGCGGCGGAGGCCATTCGGGCGGTCACCGCTGATCCGCGGGCGGCGGCCCGCCCGGCTATCCGGGGGCGCTCGTTTCGACGGGCGCCCCTTTGCGTTCCGGGCTTCGGGTCCGGATCATGCCGCTGGCCAGGAACGACATCACCGCGACGTCGTGCTGGTTGAATACGGTCGTCCGGCTTCGCGTGATGCCCATCTCCGGGCGACTGGCGGAGCGGCGCGCGTCGAGCAGCTCGGTCTCGCAGCGCAGCGTGTCGCCCGGGTACACGGGGGTCAGCCAGCGTAGCTCGTCGATGCCCGGCGAACCCAGGCTCTGCTGTCCCGTCTCGGCGAAATGCGCGACCAGCATCGCCATCGTCATCGCCGCGGTATGCCAGCCGCTCGCCGCCAACCGTCCGAAATGCGTCTGCGCTGCCGCTTCGTCCGACAGGTGGAACGGTTGCGGATCATAGGCGCGGGAAAAGGCGACGGCCTCGTCCCGCGTGACGCGATACGCGCCGAAACTGGCACACTCGCCGATCACCAGATCCTCGTACCAGCGACCTGCCGCGCCGCCCGTCATCGCGGCGCCACCAGCACGCGGCGGAACGGCGCATCCGTGCCGTCTAGCGGACTGCCGTCAAGTGCATGTCCCGCAGGCAGGCCGAGGAGGTCGCGGATCAGCGGCGCCACGTCGACGTTGTCGAACGGCGGCAGGCGGCGGCCGGCGGCGAAGGCCGGACCCTCGGCGATGAACAGCGCCGCCATCTCGGGCGCCATGTTGTCATAGCCGTGGGTGCCGCCGGTCGCCGGCTTCGTCGGCGTCGTGCGGTCGATCAGCCAGCCCGTTTCCGCGAGGCACAGGTACGGATCGACGAGCGGGTTGGCGCCGAAGTGGAACCGCGCCGGGATCGCCGCCTTGCGCCAGCACCGGACGTGCGGATGCGGCGCGAGCAGCCGCGCCTCCAGCGTCGCCTCGTGCCCCGGGACGGCGGCGAGGCCGGCGTAGGGGCCGGTCTGCGACACGCGATAGTCCGCCGGGTCGGCGATCCGGTCGAGCGCCACGGTCCGCTCGCTCGACGTCGCGGCCATGCCGTGGTCGGCGACGATCACCAGGTTCGCGGACTGGCCGAGGTGCGCCAGGCCGTCGACGAGCTGGCCGATCGACCGGTCGACGTCGGCGACCGCGGCCGTTACCGCCGGCGACTGGGGGCCATGGGCGTGGCCGGCGCTGTCGACCGTGTCGAAATAGAGCGTCACGAACCGCGGCCGCGTCACGGCGGGCCGGCGCAGCCAGTCGATCACCGTCGCGACCCGCTGCGGCCCGGTCACCGCCTGGTTGAACTGCGCCCAGTCCTCCGGCCGCACGCCGCCGATCGCGACGCCGTGGTCCCCCTTGGCCGTCGATCCCCAGGCGACGTTGGAGCCGGGCCAGAACATCGTCGCGGTGCGGATGCCCGCCCGCTCGGCGCTGACCCAGATCGGTTCGGCCCCGTTCCACCACGAGGCGTCGTCGGTCTGCATCGTGAAGACCTCGGGCGGGCGCGTCGGGTCCGCCGCGGGCCGCTCGATCCGGTTGCCGACGACGCCGGTGCGATCGGGGCGCAGACCGGTGACGAGCGTCCAGTGGTTGGGGAAGGTGATCGACGGAAACGACGGCCGCATCGACGCGCTGACCCCGCGCGCGGCGAGGCCGGACAGCACCGGCGTCACGCCTCGGTTAAGGTAATCGGGCCGGAACCCGTCGATGGATACCAGGATGGTGACGGGCGCGTCCGTCGAGGCCGGCGCCGGTGCCGCCATGCCGCTCGCCGTCGACGGGAACGGCATCGCCGACGACCGGGGCGGAGCGGGCGCGTCGGCCGGGGGCCGCAACTCGGCCGGGGTGTACGCGAAGCATCCCGCCAGCAGCAGCGATGCGCCGACCGCCGCCAGCCAGCTGCGTGTCGTCCTGCGGTATGCCGTCATCACCCGTCCTTCCGATCGTCGTCGCGCGCCTATAGCCCGAGCGCGAACTTGGCGAACAGCGTCCAACTGACCGGCGCGTCGCCATAGACCGGATCGAGCGTGGCCGGCTTGGCATAGCCCGCCAGCGTGCCACCCAAGGCGACGCCGAGCGGCCCCGTGATCGCCATGCGATAGGCATAGCCCCCTTCCGCCTTGGCGACGCGGAACGGCCGGTCGTGAAGCGGGCTGGCGGGATTGGGGAAGAACTCGTCGTTGCGGACGCTTTCGATCCGGCCGAACAGGCTGTGGTGGCGGTCGATGCTCCAGTTCGCCTCCGCGAGCCAGGCAGCGAGCGCGCGGCCGGGCCGCTTGTCCTTCACCGCCCAGCCGAGCGTCGTCGCGAGCCCGCCGCCGTTTGCCTGGCGCGTGGCGTAGTTCACGCTGGCGGTCGTCCGCCGCTCGTCGGCGTCGGGCTCCTGCGCCTCGGGCGAGTGGAGGAAGCCGGTGCTGGCCTGCACCGCCCAGTGCGGCGACGGCGTCCAGGTCGCGCGCACGCTCCACGAATCGAGCGCGGGCGTCTCGACGTCCCAGCGATGCTCGTCGGGCTCGCGGCCGCGGAACGCGCTGCTCTCCAGCTGCCAGTGGCCGGTGGCGATCCCACCGGTGACGACGCCGTAGCTGATGTGCGTCGAATCGAACCAGTGGTGGCTGATCGGCGCGAGCGGCAGCAGCGCCGCCGAGCCGCGGTGCATGAACGCCGACGGACCCAGCGCCGGCTCCGCGACCGGGCCGCCATAGACGAACACGCTGGCATCGCCGCCGAATCGATAGTCGGCGCGCGCGGATAGCTCCATGAACAGGTCGTGCGGATGCTGGCGATCGATCAACGGCACCCCATGCGCCGTCTCGCCGCTGGCGAACAGGTCGGGATAGCCGCGTGGCCCCAGTGCGGGATCGAGGCTCATCATCCCCTTGAGCTGCAGGTGGAGGCGCGGCGTGAGGTCCCGGTCGGCCATCAGCATCGCCATCGAGGTGACGAAATGCCCGTCGTCGCCGCGCGGCCCCGCCTGATGCGTCAGCGTCGCCCAGGCATAGCCGTGCGCCATCAGCATCCAGTCGCCGGCCTCGACCATATAGCCGCGCATCGCGCCCTCGTCGGCGGGCAGTCGCGCGGTGCCCGACCCTTGCTGATACGCGCCGCCGCCGACGCCCATCGTCATGGCGGGCATCGATGGAGGGGGCCCGGCGGCGGGAGAGGACGACCCGGCGGGCATGGTCATCCCGAGCATGCCGCCCATGCTCTGCGCGCCGGCACCGCCCGGCAGCAGTACGGCGGCGAACGCGACGAGGATACCGGGCCGGATCATCGACGCGTCTTTGACGCAGGTAAGCGCCGCGCGAAAGAGTCGGCTTCCGTCCGTCAAGCCATCCTCCCCCGCCAGGGGGAGGGGACCGGCGAAGCTGGTGGAGGGGGAGGGATGGCGACCGTTTCGGATTCCTCCCCCTACGTCTGGCCGCGCGGGCCACTTCCCGCTGGCGGGGGAGGATCAAATGCAGAAAGTCGGGTCCCGTTCCCCCGCCTGCGCGGGGGAACGGGACCTCAGGTCACGCCGCGATCGTGGCCATGTCGATGACGAAGCGATACTTCACGTCGCTCTTCACCATGCGGTCGTAGGCGGTGTCGATCTCGTCCATCCGGATCATCTCGACGTCCGCCGTTAGGCCGTGCTCGCTGCAGAAGTCGAGCATCTCCTGAGTCTCCCGGATCCCGCCGATCAGCGATCCCGCGAGCTGGCGACGGCGGAAGACGAGGTTGCCGACCGACGGCGAGGGATGCGGCGTCTCGGGCACGCCCACGAGCGTCATCGTCCCGTCGCGCTTTAGCAGCACCAGGAACGGGTCGAGGTCGTGCGCCGCCGCGACGGTGTTGAGGATGAAGTCGAAGCTGTTGGCGTGTTCCGCCATCGCGTCGGCATCTTTGGACACGATCAGCTCCTTGGCGCCCAGCCGGATCGCGTCGTCGCGCTTGGAGGGCGAGGTGCTGAACACATACACCTCCGCGCCCATCGCCGCGGCGATCTTGACGCCCATGTGACCCAGACCACCCAGGCCGACGATGCCGACCTTGCTGCCCGGCCCGACCTTCCAGTGGCGCAGCGGCGAGTAGGTGGTGATGCCGGCGCACAGCAGCGGCGCCACGGCCGCCAGCGCGCCCTCGTCGTGGCTGATCCTGAGGACGAAGCCGCGGTCGACGACGATATGGTCGCTGTAGCCGCCCAACGTGTAGCCGGTGCCGTCGGGGCTGTTCTTGTCCGGCCCGTTATAGGTGCCGACGAAGCCCGTCGTCTCGCAATATTGCTCCTCGCCGTCGGTGCACGACGGGCAGTGGCCGCAGCTGTCGACCATGCAGCCGACGCCGGCGAGGTCACCGACCGTGAAGTCGGTCACGTCACTGCCGACCGCGGTGACGCGGCCGACGATCTCGTGACCGGGAACGCAGGGGTATTGCGTGCCGCCCCACTCGCCGCGCGCGGTGTGGAGGTCCGAATGGCAGACGCCGCAGAACAGGATGTCGATCGCGACGTCGTTCGGCAACGGATCGCGCCGCTCGAACGAGAAGGGCGCGAGCGGAGTGGTGGCCGCGTGGGCGGCGTAACCGTGGGTGGGGGTGGGCATGGATGGTCCTCGGGTTCGGGAGATCGGCTTGGAAAGCGGGGGCTGAACGGTCGAGTGCGACGGGTTATCCCGCCGGCGCGGATTAGAACGGCCTTCGTCTCACATTCCTCATCGGACGGTCGTTCTCGGGCATTCCCGAGATGACGGCGCCGCCGCGGAGCGGGAGCGAGCGACACCGGCATTAACGAGCGGAGCGTCAGGCCATCAGGAGATGAAATCGGTGGAACGGGAGAGCGCGTGCCATGTGACGATTTCGGCTTTCATCGTGCCTAGCTTCTGATCGACCAGATCGAGCGCGTCTTCCCCGAGGAACAGACGCACCGGCGGGTTCTGCGTCCCGACCAACGCGAGCAGTGCCTGTGCTGCCTTGACCGGACTGCCCGGCTGATTGCCACTCTTGGCTCGGCGCGCTGCGCGTATCGGATCCATCACGGCGTCGTAGTCGGGAATGCTGCGCGGGGTGCGATCCATCGAACGCCCGGCCCACTCAGTGCGGAATTGACCGGGTGCCAAGGAGGTCACCCGGATGCCGAAGCGCGATACCTCCTTGCCGAGCGCTTCCGAGATGCCTTCCAACGCGAACTTGCTGCCGCAGTAGAAGCTGATCCCAGGCATGGTGATGAACCCGCCCATGGAGGTCACGTTGACGATGTGACCGGCACGTCGGTCGCGCATACCGGGCAGCACCGCCTTCATCATCGCCACCGGCCCGTACACGTTGGCGGCGAACTGACGCTGGAGATCGTCGATCGAGGACTCTTCCAACACGCCTTCGTGACCGTACCCGGCATTGTTCACCAACACCTCAACCGGACCGGCGTGCCGTTCGACTTGCGCCACGGCGGCCGGAATTGCGTAGTAATCGGTTACGTCCAGGATCAACGGGTGCGCGCGGCCGGGAGCGAGCGCGCCGAAGATGTCGGCGTCACCCTCCCGCCGCACCGTACCGATCACCCGGTGGCCGGCATCGAGGGCGCCTTGGGCAAACGCACGGCCGAGCCCCGAACTGACGCCGGTGATGAGGAAGGTCTTGGGGTCCGTCGTCGCCATGCGCTACCTCCGTCATGTCACTTGAGTATATCATGATATAATATTGGTATGGTACAGCACAAGACGCGAGACAAGATCGGTGGCCGAGGCGAATCGGTACGCGAGCGTGTGATCGACGCGGCGGAGCGGCTGCTGCGAGACGGCAACGCCGACTTCTCGATGCGCGACCTCGCCGCCGAGGCTGCCGTCAGTTTCGCAACGCCGTTCAACCAGTTCGGGAGCAAGGGCGCGATCATGCACGCACTGTCCGAGCGCCGCACGGACACCATGGCGACTCGCTTCGCCGAGGCGCGGCAGCCGCCGGATGCGGCATCACGCGTGATGCTGGCCGTCGATACTGCGGTCGCGGTGATGTTGGAGGAGCCGGGCGTGAACCGCGCCGTCATGAGCTGGATCGGCACGGGCGGTGGACGGCCTGGTCAGGCCTGGGTCCGTTCCATCGCATTGTGGACGGTGGCGCTCGGGGCAGGCGAAGGCATTCCGGAAGACCGTCGGGACTTGGCGTTGCAATGTCTGCCGAGGCAGCTCGCCCTGGCCTTTCGTGGTGCCTTGTCCTTCTGGACCGCGGGCGAACTGCCGGACGATGGGCTCAGCCGCGACGCACGCGCCGTCGCGAACACCCTGTTGCTGGGCTTCATCGGACGATCGCCGTCGCCAGCTGAGGTCCGTCAGCCTCTGTGATGGAACGGATTCGAAACGTCAGCGAGACTTTCTACGAGGCTGGAGCAGCCTCCCAGCTCCGACCCGCTTTTGCGGGCACGCCACGAGCTGCGGAGGAGGCGTGGAACCGCGCGGGCCACACAGCCTCTTCGACTTAATCGACCCGCAGACACACCGCCCTCACACGTTGAAGCGGAACAGCATCACGTCGCCATCGTGGACGACATACTCCTTGCCCTCCTGGCGCAGCTTGCCCGCGTCGCGCGCGCCGGCCTCGCCGCCCAGCGACACGTAATCGTCGAACGCGGTCGTCTCGGCGCGGATGAAGCCGCGCTCGAAATCGGAGTGGATCGCGCCGGCCGCCTGGGGAGCCTTCGCGCCCACCGGCACCGTCCACGCGCGCGCCTCCTTCGGCCCCACGGTGAAGAAGGTGATGAGGTGCAGCAGGCGGTATCCGGCGCGGATCACGCGGGCGAGGCCGGTCTCCTCCAGCCCCAGTTCGGCGAGGAACTCCGCACGCTCGTCGGCGGGCATCGTCGCGATCTCCGCCTCGATCGCCGCCGACACGACCACCGCCTCCGCGCCCTCCGCCTTGGCCTTCTCGAACACCCGCGCCGACAGCGCGTTGCCGTTCGCCGCATCACTCTCGTCGACGTTGCAGACGTACAGCACTGGCTTGGCGGTGAGCAGCTGCGCCTGTGCGAACACACGCGCCTCCTCCTCGTCCTTGGGCTTGGTCAGCCGGGCGGGCTTGCCCTCGCGCAGCAGGTCGAGTGCCTGGCCGAGCACGGCGGCGCCGATCTTCGCCTCCTTGTCGCCCTGCGTTGCCTTCTTGGCGAGATTGGGGACGCGCTTCTCCAGGCTTTCGAGGTCGGACAGCATCAGCTCGGTCTCGACCGTCTCGGCGTCCGCGACCGGATCGACGCGGCCCTCGACGTGGGTCACGTCGCCGTCCTCGAAACAGCGCAGCACATGGACGATCGCGTCGACCTCGCGGATGTTGCCGAGGAACTGGTTGCCGAGACCCTCGCCCTTGCTAGCGCCGCGCACCAGCCCGGCGATGTCGACGAAGCCGAGCTGCGTTTCGACGATCTTCGCCGAATGGGCGATGCCGGCCAGTGCGGTCAGCCGCTCGTCGGGCACCGCGACCTGGCCGACGTTGGGCTCGATCGTGCAGAAGGGATAGTTGGCGGCCTGCGCGGCGGCCGTCTCGGTCAGCGCATTGAAGAGCGTCGACTTGCCGACGTTGGGCAGGCCGACGATGCCGCAGCGGAAGCCCATGCGTGTCTCGTCTGATAAGGAAGGATGAAAGCGCCTGTACGGCCTGTCTCGCCTCCGCGCCAGCGTCGAGCGGCCGGGGCCCGGTCGCCCGAACCGCAGCCGAACCGGGCATGCCGCAAAAAAGTCCGAATGGTTGCTGCGGATTTCAGCGTCCGGCACCGTCATCGGATCGGGCAGGGGGTAGCTGCCGGTTCCTCTTGCAACGGTGGATACGACGATGCGGCGATTGATCGGCAGCCTGGGGCTCGCGGCGGCGGGAATGGTGACGGCGCAGCCGGCGATGGCGGCGGACGCTCCGGCGTCGTGGCGGGACCTGGTCGCCGCGACCGGGATCGCGCCGATTATCGGCTTGGGCGACACGCCCGTGGTCGCCCCGGCCAGTCCCGATTTCCGCCTCCAGGCGACGGCGCAAGCGACGGACCAGCCCGCGGCGACGTTCGACAATCAGGCGGCGCCGCTGCGTCGCGGGTTCGGCGCGGCGATGCTGGATTATTTCCCGCACGGCACGGACGGCTTCCACCTGTCGGGCGGCACCCGTTTCTACAACCGGCTGACCGGCCACTCGGGCGCCGATGCCCGGTTCGCGGATTTGCTGTACGCGCCGCGCTCGTCGATGATGCGGGCGACCCGTCGGATGACGCCGGCGCTGACGTTCGGCTATACCAAGATCGTGCAGCGCGGCCTGTCGCTCGGGATCGAGGGCGGCGCGATCCTCGGCAAGTTCGACACGCTGGCCGGCGCGCTCGTCCGGCCGCCGCGGCTGCGCGGGGCCGGCGACGGAGCGGGGCAGCTCAACCAGATCGCGCGGATGACGTTCGGCTATCATTTCTAGCCGCTGATCGATGAGCGGCGGGACCACCGCCGCGCCCGCGCGTTCGGCGATGCGTGTACTGGACGCTCCCGCCCGCCCTCGACCGCGCGCTCGCCGCCATGACGCCCACGTCGGTCGACTTCGCCGTGCCCGCGGGCGAGGCGGGGCTGACCGGGCCCGGTTCGATCTCGTGGCGCATCTTCCGCAATCCCGTCAGCATGTATGTCGGCGGGATCGCCGGCGTGCTGCTCGAATTGGGCGAGCCGCGGGTGCGTCACGGCGTATGGGATCATTCGAGCTTTCGCCGCGACCCCGGCCGGCGCCTCCGCCGCACCGGCGACGCGGCGATGGTCACGGTGTATGGCGCGCGGTCGCAGTTTGAGGCGCTGGCGGCGCGCGTGGCCAGGATGCACGAGCGGGTGACGGGGACGACCCCGGCGGGCGAGCGCTATGCGGCGGCCGACCCGGAGCTGCTCCGCTGGGTACAGGCGACCGCGGCCTGGGCGTTCCTCGCCGCCTATCGCCGATGGGTGCGCCCGGTCGGCGCGGCGGCGGCGGACCGATATCTGGTGGAGGGCGCGCCGGGCGCCGCGCTGTACGGCGTCGTCGATCCGCCCGTCAGCATGGCGCAGTGGCAGGCGCTCGCCGACGCCACCGCACCGCGCCTCGAACCCTCGCCGATCCTGCACGAGCTGCTGGCGATCCTGCGCACCGCCGCGATCCTGCCGCTCGCGTTGCGGCCGCTTCAGCCTGCGCTGGCGGCCGCTGCGGTGGACCTGCTTCCCGCCGATCTCCGCCGCCGGCTGGGGCTGGAGGGAGAGCGCCGGCCCAGCCTGCCCGAGCGCGTCGCGCTGCGCGCGCTGGCGGCGGCGGCGGAGCGAATCCACTTGCCGTCGGCCCCCTACGCGCAGGCCTCGCGTCGATTGGGCTTTGCCGAGGACCACGTCCTGCGCCGATGAGCCGACACCGCCCGCGTCAGTCCTGCAGCCGCAGCGCCACCTCGTTCATGAACCGGACGTCGTCGGCGCCGGCCAGCCAGCCCGCCTCCGCCGCCATCGCGCCGAGCAGGTCGCTCAGCGGCTCGATCTCCGCCTTGGCGAAGTTGCCCAGGACGTGGCCGGTCACCCGGTCCTTGTGCCCGGGATGGCCGATACCGAGCCGTACGCGTCGGAACTCCGGCCCCAAATGCTGGTCGATCGAACGCAGCCCGTTGTGCCCCGCCAGCCCGCCGCCGACACGGACCTTCATCTTGAAAGGCGCCAGGTCGAGCTCGTCGTGGAACACGGTCAGCGCGTCGACGTCCAGCTTGTAGAAGCGCAGCGCCTCGGCGACCGAGCGACCGCTGTCGTTCATGAACGTCGCGGGCTTCAGCAGCAGGACGCGGGCGGGCCCGATCCGGCCCTCCTGCGTCCATCCCTGGAACTGCTTCTTCACCGGGCCGAACCCGTGCACCGACGCGACCGCGTCGGTCGCCATGAAGCCGATGTTGTGCCGGTGCATGACGTACTGCGCCCCCGGATTGCCCAGCCCCACCCACACTTGCATCGCGTGTCTTCCCAACGAGAAGGGCGGAAGGGCGTCGTCGCCCCTCCGCCCCGCAAGCTACCATCCGCGTGGTCGCGGCGGTTATTCGGAGTCGGTCGTGCCCGGCTCGATCCCGGCGTCCTTCGCCGCGAGCTCGGCGCCCGGCGTCTCGGCGTCCGCACCCTCGGAGCGCATGGCCGACGGGGCGACGATCGTCGCGATGGTGAAGTCGCGGTCCTCGATCGCCGATGCGGCGCCCGCGGGCAGCGTCACGTCGCTGATGTGGACGGACTCGCCGATCTCCTTACCGGCCAGCGAGATGCTGATCTCACTGGGGATCTCGGCGGCGTCGACGACCAGCTCCAGCTCGTGGCGTACGATGTTGAGCACCGCGCCGGCCTTCAGGCCCGGCGACTGCTCCTCGTCGGTGAACACGACGGGCACCGAGACGTGGACGCTCGCATGCTCGTCGATGCGCAGGAAGTCGACGTGGACCGGCCGATCGGTGACCGGATCGAACGCGACGTCCTTGGGCAGCGTGCGCGTGCCGGCGACGACGACAACGGAGTTCATGAAATGCCCGGTGGCGAGCGCGCGGGTCAGCGCCTTCTCCTCCAGGTGGATCGAGGTCGGGGCCTGCTTCTGGCCATAGATCACGGCGGGGACGCGGCCCGAACGACGAAGCGCGCGGGAGGCTCCCTTGCCCACCCGCTCGCGCGTCTCGGCCGCGAGCGTCAATTGGTCGCTCATTGCGGTATTCCTCTAGACGGTGATGCTTCCGCCCACGCCTCCAGGGATGACCATGGCCGGAAGCGGGCGCGGGTAGCGCAAATGGGGTGCGAAGGCAATGTCGGCCTGATCCGCTCACGCGGAGCCGGTGCCGCCTAGGCTAGGCATCGCAGAGCCTAGCAATCAGTAGTTCACCCGCTCCGCCCGGATGCCGAGCCGCGCCAGTTGCCGTTGCACGCTCTGCGGCCCCGCCAGATGCCCGGCACCCACCGCGATGAACACCGTACCCGGCGTCGCGAGCCGGTTCCGGATCCATCCCGCCCAGCGCTTGTTGCGGTCGACCAGCAGCACCTTGGCGACCTCGGGCGAGTCCTTCAGGCTGTCGTTCATCTCGCGCGCCAGCGCGTCGGGCTGACCCTTCGCCCATTCGTCGACCATCGTCGCCATCTGCGACCCGACCTTGGGCAGTTCGTCCAACGTGGAGTCGAGGAAGCTGATCTGCGCCTTGTCGCTCAGCGCGCCGAAATAGCCGAGCTGCTGCTCCGCTGTCTCCAGCCCGATCACCGGTTTGTTCTGCGCCTTGGCCTCCGCGGTGATGATCGATTCGGGGCCGTTGGCGGGATCGTAGCCGAGCTTCATCAGCGGCAGGATCGACAGGTTGGTGGCGGCGAACCACGGCTTCACCCGGTCGAACGCAGCGATCGGGAGCCCCAGGCCGGTCAGCGCGTCGGCGAACTGCTTGCGCCGCGCGGGCGGCAGGCGGTCGGTCAGCGTCGGGCCGCTGGCTTGCGCCGCATCCGCGGCGACGATCGCCTGCATCTTCGCAGGATCGGGCATCACGAGTTCGAGGACGACCTGATCCGACTTGTCGAACGCCTGGCGCACTGCCTCGTCGAACCACGTCAGGCCGGGTTTGAGGACATGGATCGTGCCGAACAGATAGACCGTCGCGGTACGGCCCTTGACCACCCACAGGGCGGGATCGGCGTCCTGGACCTTGGGCGGGGTCTGCGCACACGCGGGCACCGCGGCGAAAGCGAGGAAGAGGGTGGCCAGACGACGCAACAGGGACACAGGGGCAACGGCCTTTCTCGATCGGTCGGCCGTTCCTAGGCGGTCCGGCGGCGGCGCGCCACTTGCTTGATTACGCAGGAGGCATCCGGCAGAGCGCACGGCCATGGCATCCCCGACGGCGCGGCCGCTCTCCTTTCAGCGCATGATCCTCAGGCTCCACGATTACTGGAGCGAGCGGGGCTGCGCGATCCTCCAGCCCTATGACATGGAAATGGGGGCGGGCACCTTCCATCCCGCCACGACGCTGCGCGCGCTCGGGCCGAACCCGTGGAACGCCGCCTTCGTCCAGCCCTGCCGCCGGCCGACCGACGGCCGCTATGGCGAGAACCCCAACCGCCTGGGCGCCTATTACCAATATCAGGTGATCCTGAAGCCCAGCCCGCCGGACCTGCAGGAGCTGTACCTGGGCAGCCTCGCTGCGATCGGCGTCGACACGACCCGGCACGATATCCGCTTCGTGGAGGACGACTGGGAGAGCCCGACGCTCGGCGCCTGGGGACTGGGCTGGGAGGTCTGGTGCGACGGGATGGAGGTGACGCAGTTCACCTATTTCCAGCAGATGGGCGGGTTCGACTGCAAACCGGTCGCGGGCGAGCTGACCTATGGGCTCGAGCGGCTGGCGATGTACATCCAGGACGTCGACAACGTGTACGACCTGGCGTTCAACGATGCCGGCGTTTCCTATGGCGACGTGTTCCTGGAGAACGAGCGCGAGATGAGCCGCTGGAATTTCGAGGTCGCGGACACGGACTCGCTGTTCGACGCGTTCCGCAAAGCGGCGGCGGAGTGCGAGAATTGCCTCGCGCCCCGCGACGGTGGCGCGGTGCTGCCGATCGCCGCCTACGAACAGGCGATCAAGGCGAGCCACGTCTTCAACACGCTCCAGGCACGTGGCGTGATCTCGGTCGCGGAGCGGCAGGCGTATATCGGCCGCGTCCGCGACCTGGCGAAGGGCGCGTGCGCCGCGTGGATGGAGAAGAACGGGTGGGCGTCGTGATCCTTGGGCGCTGTCTCCCTTCTCTCTTCAGTCATCCCCGCGAAAGCGGGGACCCATCTCCCGCTGATCGCGATGAGCTCGACTGCCTTGCTTTTCCCGAGCTTAGGAGCTGGGTCACCGCTTTTGCGGGGATGACGGCGTCGGCGATAGCTGCATGACCGACTTCCTCCTCGAACTCCGCTCGGAGGAGATCCCCGCGCGGATGCAGGCGAAGGCCCGCGCCGATCTCGCCCGGTCGTTCCTCGCCGAGCTGGCGAAGGGCGGCATCGCCGCCACCGAGACGATCACCTACGCCACCCCGCGCCGCCTCGCGCTGATCGTCCGCGACCTTCCCGAGACGACGCCCGCGACGCGCGAGGAGACCAAGGGTCCGCGCGCCTCAGCACCGCCGCAGGCGCTCGATGGGTTCCTGCGCAAGACCGGCCTCGCACGCGAGCAGCTCGTGGAGCGCGACGGCGTGTTCTTCGCGGTCGTCGAGCGGCCCGGGCGGCCGACGGTCGACGTGCTGGCCGAGGCGATCCTGGCGGTGATCCGCGGCTTTCCCTGGCCCAAGTCGATGCGCTGGGGTGCCGCCTCCACCTCGACCGAATCGCTCCGCTGGGTCCGCCCGCTGCACGGCATCGTCGCGCTGCTGGGTGAGGACGTCGTGCCGGTCGAGATCGCCGGCATCGTGGCGGGCGCGACGACGCTCGGCCACCGCTTCCATCATCCAGGACCGATCACGATCGGCTCCGCGCATGACTACGCCGCCAAGCTGCGCGCCTGCCATGTGCTGATCGATCCCGCCGAGCGCGAGGCACTGATCCGCGGCCGTGCCGCCGCGCTGGCCGTCGAGGCCGGGCTGGAGCTGATCCCCGACGAGGGACTGGTCGCGGAGAATGCGGGGCTGACCGAATGGCCGGTGCCGCTGCTCGGCCGCTTCGACCCTGGCTTCCTCAGCGTCCCGCCTGAAGTGATCCAGCTGACCGCGCGGGTGAACCAGAAGTATTTCGTGTGCCGGACGCCCGACGGCGCGCTCGCCAATGCCTTTGTCTGCACCGCCAACATCGACGCGCTCGACGGCGGCGCCGCGATCGTCGAGGGCAACCGCAAGGTGCTCGCCGCGCGGCTGGCCGACGCGCGATTCTTCTACGAGACGGACCTCAAGGTGCCGCTCGACGCGCAGGCGGCGAAGCTCGACCGGATCGTGTTCCACGAGAAGCTGGGCACCGTCGCGGACAAGGTCGAGCGCGTGGCGAAGCTCGCCCGCTGGCTGATCGAGGAGGGGGTCGTTGGGGGTTCAAGTCCCTCCGCCGCTACCATCGAGCTGGCCACCCTCGCCGAACGCGCGGCGCGGCTCGCCAAGGCGGACCTCGTCACCGGCATGGTCGGCGAGTTCCCGGAATTGCAGGGCGTGATGGGCGGCTATTACGCCGCCGCCCAAGGCGAGGACCCCCGCGTCGCCGCCGCGATCCGCGACCATTACAAGCCGGTCGGGCAAGGCGACGAGGTGCCCACTGCGCCGGTGACGGTGGCGGTAAGTTTGGCGGACAAGCTGGATACGCTGAGCGCCTTCTTCATGGGCGAGATGCCGCCCACGGGGTCACGGGATCCGTTTGCGCTGCGGCGGGCGGCCCTGGGCGTCATCGAGCTGATCCAGAGCAACCAGCTTCGGCTCGGCTTGCGCGATCCCATCGCGTTCGGCATCGCCCGCGTGGCGGGTCAGGTTTCTGGCTACGAATGGGTTCATCGTCTGGACGATCTGATCCGGGCACGAACCGCGGCCGGGGAGGCGATGTCTTCTCAGGAGATTGAGCGCCATCGTGCCGAACTCACCACGCGAGCAACTACGGGGGGTGAGCTCGACCGGTTCGAAGCTCGTGGCGCGGCGGCAAACGCCAAGGTCGTCGACTTCTTTGCTGATCGGCTGAAAGTCCAGCAGCGCGAGGCCGGCGTCCGACACGACCTGATCGATGCGGTGTTCGCACTGAGTGGCGAGGACGACCTCGTCCGCCTCCTCGCCCGCGTCCGTGCCCTTCAAGCATTCGTCACGACGCCCGACGGAGCAAACCTGCTCGCGGGGTACAAGCGCGCGGCGAACATCCTGAAGAAGGAGGGGTGGGTCACCGACCCTCAGATCGTCACCCCAGCGGAGGCTGGGGTCGTCGCGGAAAAAGGGGCTGCCCATGAAGCGATCCCAGCTGCCGCTGGGATGACGAATGGAGACGAAACGAATCTGGCGGTGCCCGCCCAATCCGCCCTCGTCGCCGCGCTGGACGCGGCCGAGCCCGCCGCCGCGGCCGCGATCGCGCGCGAGGATTTCGCGGCCGCGATGACCGTGCTCGCGTCGCTGCGCGCACCGATCGACGCGTTCTTCGAGACCGTGACGGTCAACGATCCCGATCCCGCCATCCGTGCCGTTCGGCTGGCGCTGCTCGCGCGGGTGCGCGATGCCGTTCACGCGGTGGCGGATTTCTCGCGGATCGAGGGGTGAGCCGCCGCCGATCGCGCCGTCCCGGTGCCGGATCGGGTGGTAGCGTTACCTTGCTTGCCGCCGTGGGTGGCGCGGTGCACTGATCCGGTCAAATCGGTCAGGAGGATTAGGCATGGCGTCTGTGGTGAACGAGCGGCCCGGCGGCGCGTCGTCCGAAGCGGGCGCGGATGAGCGCTACGTCTTCCGCTTCGGCGGCGGCGCGTCGGACGGCGAGGCGGGCAACCGCAACCTGCTCGGCGGCAAGGGCGCGAACCTGGCCGAGATGGCATCGATCGGCTTGCCCGTGCCGCCCGGCTTCACGATCTCGACGGCGATGTGCGCGCGTTATTACCAGGAGGGCGAGCGCTTCCCCGACAGCCTGCGCGACGAGGTCGCCGCCGGGATCGCGCACATCGAGGGGATCACCGGGCACCGGTTTGGCGACGCGGCCGACCCGCTGCTCGTGTCCGTCCGCTCGGGCGCGCGGGTGTCGATGCCGGGCATGATGGACACCGTCCTCAACCTCGGCCTCAACGACGAGACGGTCGAGGGCCTCGCGCGCGGATCGGGCGACGAGCGGTTCGCGTGGGACAGCTATCGCCGCTTCGTCCAGATGTATGCCGACGTGGTGCTGGAACTCGATCACGGCGCGTTCGAGGAGGCGCTGGAGGTCGCCAAGGAGGACCGCGGCCTGACGCTCGACACCGAGCTGTCGCCCGCCGACCTGAAGGAGCTGGTGGCCGAGTACAAGGCGCTGGTCGAGGCGCAATGGGGCAGGCCGTTCCCGCAGGACGTCCACGACCAGCTGTGGGGCGCGGTGGGCGCGGTGTTCGGGTCGTGGCAGTCCGATCGCGCCAAGGTCTATCGCCGGCTGAACGACATTCCCGCCGACTGGGGCACCGCGGTCAACGTCCAAGCGATGGTCTTCGGCAACATGGGCGACACGTCGGCGACCGGCGTCGCCTTCACGCGCGATCCCGCGAAGGGCGCCCACGCCTATTACGGCGAGTTCCTCATCAATGCGCAGGGTGAGGACGTCGTCGCCGGCATCCGCACGCCGCAATATCTGACCAGGGCCGCGCGCGAGGAAGCGGGCGCCAAGGCCGCGTCGATGGAAGAGGCGATGCCGGCGGTGTACGGCGAACTCGCCGCCGTCTTCGACCGGCTCGAGACGCATTATCGCGACATGCAGGACATCGAGTTCACGGTAGAGCGCGCGAAGCTGTGGATGCTCCAGACGCGGTCGGGCAAGCGCACTGCGAAGGCGGCGCTCAAGATCGCGGTCGACATGGCGAACGAGGGGCTCATCACCCGCGAGGAGGCGATCGGCCGGATCGACCCCGCTAGCCTCGATCAATTGCTGCACCCGACGCTCGATCCCAAGGCCAAGCGCGACGTGCTGACCAAGGGCCTGCCCGCGTCGCCCGGCGCGGCGGCGGGCGCGGCGGTGTTCGACGCCGACACCGCGGAGAAATGGGCCGCCGATGGCAAGGCGGTGATCTTGGTGCGCACCGAGACGAGCCCCGAGGACATCCATGGCATGCATGCCGCGCGCGGCATCCTGACCGCGCGCGGCGGGATGACCAGCCACGCCGCGGTCGTGGCGCGGGGCATGGGGCGGCCGTGCGTGTCGGGAGCGGGATCGCTGTCGATCGACCTCAAGGCACGGGTCGCGCGCTGTGGCGGGCGCGAGGTGCGCGAGGGCGACCTGCTGACCATCGACGGCGCGACCGGCGAGGTCATGGTGGGCGAGGTGCCGACGGTGCTGCCCGAGCTGTCGGGCGATTTCCAGACGCTCATGGCTTGGGCGGACGCGTCGCGTCGCCTGAAGGTGCGCGCCAACGCGGAAACGCCCGCCGACTGCCAAGTCGCGCGCGATTTCGGCGCGGAGGGCGTGGGCCTGTGCCGGACCGAGCACATGTTCTTCGACGCCGCGCGCATCACCGCCGTCCGCCAGATGATCCTGGCGAGCGACGAGGCGGGTAGGCGGGCCGCGCTCGCCAAACTTCTGCCCGAGCAGCGCGCGGACTTCGTCGCGATCCTCGAGGTGATGGCGGGGCTGCCGGTGACGATCCGCCTGCTCGACCCGCCGCTGCACGAGTTCCTGCCGCACGAGGAGGCGGAGTTCGCGGAGGTCGCCCGCGCGACCGGGCTGGAAGTCGACGCGCTGAAGCGCCGGGCGGCGGAGCTGCACGAGTTCAACCCGATGCTGGGCCATCGCGGCTGCCGGCTGGGCGTGACCTATCCCGAAATCTACGAGATGCAGGCGCGCGCGATCTTCGAGGCGGCGATCGACGTTGCCGAACGCGGGGACGCGCCGGTGCCAGAGGTGATGATCCCGCTGGTCGCGACCCGGCGCGAGGTGGAGCTGATGAAGGCGCTGGTCGACCGCACCGCGCAGGAGGTGTTCGCCGAGCGCGGGCGGACGATAGAGTATCTGGTCGGCACGATGATCGAGCTGCCGCGCGCCGCGCTGAAGGCGGGCGAGATCGCCGAGCAGGCGGAGTTCTTCTCGTTCGGCACCAACGACCTGACGCAGACGACGCTGGGTGTCAGCCGCGACGACGCCGCGCGCTTCCTGGGCGCCTATGTCGAGCAGGGCATCTACGCCAAGGACCCGTTCGTCAGCCTGGACGTCGACGGGGTCGGCGAGCTGGTCAGCCTGGCCGCCGAGCGCGGGCGCGCGACGCGGCCCGACATCAAGCTTGGCATCTGCGGCGAGCACGGCGGCGATCCGGCCAGCATCGCGTTCTGCGAGAGCGTCGGCCTCGATTACGTCAGCGCCTCACCCTATCGCGTACCGATCGCCCGGCTGGCGGCGGCGCAGGCCGCGATGCGCCGCTGAGGGGTCAACGCCAGTCGAACCAGCCGCGCGCGCTGCCGGTGGGGCGACCGTACGCGGGGCGCGCTGCGGTCGCGGGATAGACAGGCGTGTCGCCGGGCAGCTCGGCCGCCTGGGTGCGAGGCGCCGTCCCGACCGGCGCGGCGGCGGTCTTTGCCAAGCGGGCGTTCTCGCGTTCCAGCTCGGTGACGCGGGCATTGGCCTGGATCAGCCGATCGTCGGTGCCGCGCCGTGCATCGGCGGTCAGCCGGTTGGCCTCCGCCACCTTGGCGTCCGCATCGCGCCGGGTCGCGGCATGGGCGTCGCGCTCGGTCGCGTACCGCTCGCGCCACCGGCGGCCGCCGGGATGGCTGGCGAGCCCGAGCAGCCAGCCGCCGACGAGCGCGAGGGCGAGGACGATGTATTGCGTCGGGGTCGAAAACAGCATTGCGGGCGCCTCCTGTTACGGCAGGATAACGATCTGCCGGCGTTCGGGTTGCCCGGTGCGGGCAGAGGGCGTGGGGCGGGGCCAAGGAGCGCGACGGCGAAGCCGCCGCGTGACGTCAGACGGGTTCCGCTGCGCGGCCCCGCTGACCGCGCCGGCCGCTGCGCTGCGCGCATCGGCGCCGTCGGCTGCTCCCGACGCGCTTGCGGCCGTCAGTGCCCGCCGTCGATGAACGCGTCCTTGATCGAACAGGCGGCCGGCCCGAGGATGACAA
>JBPBQW010000004.1:0-25219 GCA_050955125.1 Janthinobacterium lividum | reverse complement strand
ACGGAAGATGCCGTCCTCGTTGAACGCCTGACGCCGGCCGCTCGTCAGATAGTCGCGGATGCCGGGCAGGCCGGCGACCTGGTCGTGGATGCGGACGAGGTTCGGATACCGGCCCTCCAGCACGGCCATGCGGCGCGGGAACATGTAGCGCAGGCCCTCGATCAGCTGGAACAGCGACGTGTCGACATAGGTCCAGCGATGATCGATCAGCCAGTCGCCCGGGCTGGCCTCGATCGCCGCCTCGAAATGATCGAGGAACTTCGGCAGGCGCTCGGCGCGGAACTGGCGCGCGGCACGGGCGGCTTCGGGACGCTGCTCGGCGTAATAGGCGCCGGGGTCGACCGGGTGATGGACGTCGTGCACCTCGGCCACGAGGTCGGTTATCGTCAGCTGCAGCTGATGGAGCCAGTAACGATCCGCCATCGCGCTCGGCGCCAGATCATGCTGCGCGCCGAGATAGGCGAGGATGTTGGCGACCTGCGCGATCGCGAGGCCGTCCAGTTCCAGATATGGCGGCGCGAACGGCGCGCGGCCGGTGCGGGCGGCCATGTCGGCCAGCAGGGCGTTGGCGTCGCGGGTCCGCGCGCAATCCTCATACTCGATGCCCGCGGCCTCGAGCGCGAGCCGCACGAATTCTCCGCGTCCCTGAAGGCCGGGCCAGTACCACAGGCGATAGGTCACGCCGGCTCTCCCGGGGCGCGGGCGCGGATGGCGAGCGCGTGGACGGGGCCGGCGAGCAGCTCGGCGAGCGCGCGGTTGACGAGCCGCTGGCGCGCGACCCGCGACAGGCCGGCGAAGGCCCGTGCCTCGATCTCGACGCGGAAGTGCGTCGCGCCCGACCCGTCGTCGCCGCTGTGCCCGGCGTGCAGTGCGCTCTCGTTGACGACGGCGAGCGAGGTCGGCGCGAGGTCGGCGGCGAGCCGGTCGCGGATCGCGGCTTCGACGGTGCCGGCGACGGTGGCGGTATCGGACATGACGCCTATATCCTCGAAATTGGCGTGAAAGGAGCCGTGTGGCGCGGGCGACGGACAGGAAGGAACGACCGGTTAGCCGGTTTCACGGTCGGGTAGAAGGGAGTGACCGGCCCTGCGCGCATGCCGGATGCGGCGAGGCGGGCGAGTTCCGCGCGCCGCCGCCGGAGGGCGCAGGCGTCGGCGGCGACCGTGGGCCGCCCGCGTTCCGCTGGTTCTGCCTCGATCACGTCCGTGCGTTCAACGCCGGCTATAATTTCTTCGACGGGATGACGGCGGACGAGATCCACCGCGCGCAAAGCCCGATCGCGGGCTGGGAGCGCGAATCGCGTACGTTCGCGGCGGCGGGCGGCGACCCCCGCCCGCGTTGGGCCGACTTCGCCGATCCGCTCGATGCGCTGGCGGCGCGCTATCGCCGGGAGCCCGCCGCCGATCGGCCGGACGGCAAGCCGCTGTCGGGACAGGACCGCGAGAGCCTCAAGGTGCTGGGCCTCGCCGCCGACGCGGACCGGATGGCGCTACGCCGTCGGTACAGCGAGCTCGTCCGCCGCTATCATCCCGACCGCAACGGCGGCGATCGCGCGCACGAGGCGCAACTGCAGAAGGTGATCGGCGCCTATCAACAGCTCCGCCAGGCACCGGCCTTCGCCTGACCGTGCCGCCGGCACCGATTTACGCACCGCACGGCTTGGCCCGGCGGCCATGACGCAATACGAGGCACCGATGACCGATACCGAAACCCGCGACCCGAGCGCGACCACCATCCTCGACGCGCCCGACAAGATGGCAAACGTCCGCGACCTGTTCGGGCTCGACATCGACATGGAAGTGCCCGCGTTCAGCGTGGCGGACGAGCGCGTGCCCGACCTCGATCCCGCCTATGTGTTCGATCCCGACACGACGCTGGCGGTGCTGGCGGGGTTCGCGCACAATCGGCGCGTGATGGTGCAGGGCTATCACGGCACCGGCAAGTCGACGCATATCGAGCAGGTGGCGGCGCGGCTCAAATGGCCGTGCATCCGCATCAACCTCGACGCGCATATCAGCCGCATCGACCTAGTCGGTCGCGACGCGATCGTGCTGCGCGACGGGCAGCAGGTGACCGAGTTCCGCGAGGGCCTGCTCCCCTGGGCGCTGCAGACGCCGACCGCGCTGGTGTTCGACGAGTACGACGCCGGCCGCCCGGACGTGATGTTCGTGATCCAGCGCGTGCTAGAGACGGAGGGCAAGCTGACGCTGCTCGACCAGAATCGCGTGATCCGCCCGAGCCCGTGGTTCCGCCTGTTCGCCACCGCCAACACGGTCGGGCTGGGCGACACGAGCGGGCTGTATCACGGGACGCAGCAGATCAACCAGGGCCAGATGGACCGCTGGAACATCGTCGTCACCCTCAACTACCTGCCCGCCGCGGTCGAGGCGCGGATCGTGCTGGCGAAATCGGGGGAGTACGACAAGCCCGAGGGCAAGAAGCAGGTCGACCAGATGGTGAAGGTCGCCGACCTGACCCGCAAGGGCTTCGTCAACGGCGACATCTCGACGGTGATGAGCCCTCGCACCGTCATCACCTGGGCGCAGAACACGCTGATCTTCGGCGATGCGGGCTTCGCCTTCCGGCTGAGCTTCCTCAACAAGTGCGACGAGGCGGAACGGCCGCTGGTCGCCGAATATTATCAGCGCGTCTTTGGCAAGGACCTGCCCGAGAGCGTGGTGGGCAAGGCTTGAGGATCGGGGTGGACTAAGGTAGTTAGTCCATCTTCTCAGGAGGTGAGAATGGCCGAGGCCGATCCACAAACGACGTTCAACGTCCATGAAGCCAAGACGCACCTGTCGCGGCTGATCGACCGCGCGAGCGCCGGCGAGGATATAGTCCTCGCAAAGGCGGGCGAACCGAAGGTGAGGCTAGTGCCGATCGTGCCGGTGGAAAGGCCGAAGCGCAAGCCAGGGCGATTCAAGCACCTGCTGAAGGACGTGCCGAGCGACATATGGTTCGAGCCGACCTTCTCGGACGAGGAGCTGGACGCCTTCGAGAACGCCGACATCGATCCGAGGCGACGATGAGTGTCTATCTGCTGGATACGCACGCGCTGGTCTGGTGGTGGCTCGAGGACCCGAAGCTGTCTCCCACCGCTTCGGCGGCGATCACCGACGGCGACATCATGGTAAGTCCCATCAGCATCTACGAAATCGCGAACAAGGTCCGGCTCGGCAAGCTACCGGCGTTGACCGGCGTTCTCGCCGCGTATCGCGACGTACTGACGAGCGACGGATTCGCCTCGCTGACGGTAACGATGGATCATGCGCACGATGCCGGGCTCCTCGTCGGTCGTCATCGCGACCCGTTCGACAGGTTCATCGCGGCGCAAGCGCTGGTCGAGGATCTGACGGTCATCACCCGCGACCGTGCGATCGCCGCCTTCGGCTGCAAGGTGCTCTGGTAATGGCGACCGACACTCCCCTCGATCGGTTCAAGGCGGTCCTCGCGGGCACCGCGCGCGCGATCGCCGCGGAGCCGGAAGTGGAGCTCGCCTTCACCGCCGACGCCCCGGCGCAGTCGGGCAAGCATCTGAAGGTGCCCATGCCCGCGCGTCAGTTGCCGGCGGATCAGGTGGCGGAGGCGCGGGGCTTCGCGGACGGCTTCGCGCTCAGGTTGCGGCACCACGACGTCGCGCTCCACAATCGTGCCGCACCCGCCGAGGCGGTCGCGCGATCGGTGTTCGACGCGATCGAGGGCGCGCGGGTCGAGGCGCTGGGCAGCCGTGGCTATCTCGGCATCACCGACAACCTCGCCGTCGCGCTCGACGTGCGGCTGCGGTCCGACCCGATCACGCGCGCCCGCAGCCGCGACGAGGTGCCGCTGGGCACCGCGCTGGCTCTCATGGTCCGCGAACGGCTGACCGGCGAGGCGCCGCCTGCGGCTGCGACGATGGGCGTGGCGCTGGTCCGCGACTGGGTGGAGGACAGGGGCGGCGCCGACCTCGACGCGCTTGCGCTGGCGATCGACGACCAGCGCGCGTTCCAGGGGCTCGCCACCCGGCTGCTCGAGGATCTGGAACTCGTGGAGGGCGAGATGCTCCCCGACGAGGCGGACGAGGGCGGCGCGGACGAGCAGGACAGCGACGAGCCGTCGGAGGACGAGGCAAAGGAAGGCCAGGATCAGGGCGCCGAAGGCGAGGCGCAGGTCGATGCGCGCGGCGAGCAGACCCAGGGCGAGGAGCAGGACGGCGAGCAGAGCGAGGAGGGCGAGGACGGCCCCGACGACCTGGACGGCGAACCCGGCGACGAGGGCGAGGAGGGGATGCAGCCGACCCGCCCCAACCGTCCGCCGGCGGACGTCGGGCCGCAATTCGACTACAAGCCCTGGACGACACGGTTCGACGAGGTGGTGGCCGCGGGCGAGCTGGCCGATGCGGACGAGCTGGTCCGGCTGCGATCCTACCTGGACCAGCAGCTCGTTCACCTGCAGTCGACGGTGTCCAAGCTCGCCAACCGTCTCCAGCGGCGGCTGATGGCGCAGCAGAACCGGTCGTGGGACTTCGACCAGGAAGAAGGGATGCTCGACGCCGCCCGGCTGGCGCGGGTCGTGACCAGTCCGGGCAGTTCGCTCAGCTACAAGATCGAGCGCGACACGGATTTCCGCGACACGATCGTCACGTTGCTGATCGACAATTCGGGATCGATGCGCGGCCGGCCGATCTCGATCGCGGCGATCAGCGCGGACATCCTGGCGCGCACGCTGGAGCGGTGCGGCGTCAAGACCGAGATCCTGGGCTTCACGACGCGGGCGTGGAAGGGTGGGCAATCGCGCGAGGCGTGGCTGGCGGCCGGGCGCCCGCCTCAGCCCGGTCGGCTGAACGACGTGCGCCACATCGTGTACAAGCGGGCGGACGATCCCTGGCGGCGCGCGCGCGCCAACCTGGGCCTGATGATGCGCGAAGGGCTGCTCAAGGAGAACATCGACGGCGAGGCGCTGTTGTGGGCGCACGGCCGGCTGATGGCACGGCCCGAGGAGCGCCGTATCCTGATGGTGATCTCCGACGGCGCGCCGGTGGACGATTCGACGTTGTCGGTGAACTCGGGCTCGTATCTGGAGCGGCACCTGCGCCAGGTGATCGGCTGGATCGAGGACAAGTCGCCGGTCGAGCTGGTCGCGATCGGCATCGGCCATGACGTCACCCGCTATTACGCGCGCGCCGTGACGATCATGGACGCCGAGCAATTGGGCGGCACGATCATCGAGCAACTGGCGGCGCTGTTCGACACGGACTGAGGAGGCGGTATGGGGTGGGGTCGGGTGGTTCTGGCGGGGGTCGCGTGGAGCTTGGTCGGAGCCGGAACCGCCATGGTCCCGCCGCCGCAGGTCACCGGTCTTCGCGCGATCACCCTGCACGGTGGCGTCAATCGCGTGCCCGGTTTTGTTCGCGGCGGCGGCACGGCGACAATCGTCCAGGCGTGGCGCGACAACGGCAACGCGCACGGCTATTTGGTCTGGATGGTGCTGGCGGGGCACGGGAAGGGCGAGCCCGCCGCCCTCGTCGAGTTCGACGGCGGCATCCGGGGGTCGTCGCCCGGTGACACGATCGGCGCCAGCCCATTCGACGGCGAGCGGGTGACCGGCGACGTGCGGTTCGCGACTGCGCGGATCGGCGGCAAGCCGGTGTCGCTCGCGATCCGAGGCGATCTCGACGAAGCGCCGAGCGGCGTCATCGCCGATCATGCGACGGCCACGATCCAGTGGCTCGAACTGGTCCACCGCGAAGACGAGATCGGAGGTGCCCCGGACGCCTTCGAGCCGATCGGGTCGGTGCGCACTTCCAAGCGGTATTGCAACGTCGACCTCGCGCTTCGCGACGCGGCGGGCATCCCGCTGCCGCGTGACTTCGCCGGCGCTAACCGGGTCGACGGCTGTTTCCCGAATGGCTGACATCGCCGCGCCGCCCGGCGGCTTCGCGGGACCGGTCAAGCGGTCGATCACGATCGCGGGCCACGAGACCTCGATCAGCCTGGAGCCCGTCTTCTGGCGCGCGCTGGAGGCGGCGGCACGGCGTCACGACCTGCCGCTCAACGCGCTGGTGGCGGAGATCGACGCGCTCCGCATCCTCGACCCGCATCCCGCCAATCTCGCCAGCGCGGTGCGGAGCTGGTTGATGGCGACACGCGAATGATAATCGCTCGCAACATCGTTGACAGTGCGAACGACTCTCAATAGCTGAGCTCCCGAAGGGGTTCTCAAGCCGATGATGACCAACACCCGCTCGCGCGGTGCCGCGCCGGCGTTTCTCGCCTTGTCGTGTATCGGCGGCTTCGCTTCGGCGGCGTATGCGGACCCGCTGCTCGACGGCGACCGCGTCGATCCCGCCGCGACCGGCGACCCGACCGACGATCAGCAGGCGCGTCCTGGCGACGTGGTGGTGAACGGCGCGCGCGAACGACGGGAGGCTGATCCCAAGCAGGTAGCACCGCTGGTCAACACGCCGCGATCGGTGGTGGTGCTGCCCAGGGAGGTGATCGAGCAGACCGGCTCGACGACGCTGCAGGATGCGCTGCGCACGGTGCCGGGCATCACCTTCGGCGCGGCGGAGGGCGGCAACCCGATCGGCGACCGGCCGTTCATCCGCGGCTTCGACAGCCAGGGCAGCATCTACGTCGACGGCGTCCGCGATCTCGCCAGCCAGACGCGCGAGATCTTCGCGACCGAGTCGATCCAGATCGTGCGCGGGTCGGATTCGACGCTGGGCGGCCGCGGGTCGCCCGGCGGCACGATCAACATCATCTCCAAGATGCCCGAGCTTCATGATTTCGCGACGCTGAGCGCCAGCTATGGCGAGGCGGATTTCAAGCGCGTGACCGGCGACGTCAACCTCGTCGTCGCGCCGACGGTCGCGGTCCGGCTGGAGGGCTTGTGGCACGACCAGGACGTCGCGGGGCGCGACTCGATCTACCAGCGCCGCTGGGGCTTCGCGCCGTCCGTCAGCGTCGGCCTCGGCACCGACACGCGGCTGACCGCCAGCTATTACTATCTCGAAAGCCACGAGCTTCCCGACAGCGGCATCCCCTATCGGTACGTCTGTTCGGCGGCGATCTGCAACGCGCCCGGCACCGGCACGATCCTGTCGCAGCCGGCGATCGGATCGTTCACGACGATCGCCGGCACGACTGGAACCGTCGCCCGGTCGACCTTCTACGGCCTCACCGACCGCGACTTCCGCGACCAGACGACGCAGCAGGCGACGGTCCGGGTCGAGCATAACTTCGGCGGCGTGACGCTGCGCAACACCGCCCGCTTCAACCACGACACTCAGGCGTATATCTACACCCAGCCCGACGACAGCCAAGGCAACGTGTACGGGACGACGCTCGTCAACACGGGCGGCAACGTGACCACGGGCGGCGAGGTGTGGCGGCGCGCCAACACGCGCTATGGCTACAGCAAGAGCATCATCGACCAGATCGACCTCTTCGGCACGGTCGCGACCGGGCCGATCAAGCACAGCTTCGCCGCTGGCGCCGAGTTCTCGTGGGAGAAGGATCGGCGCGGCACCTTTGTCCTCGCCACCGGCGCCACGATCAACCCGCGGTGCAGCACCGCCGCGATCGCGCGCTATTACTGCACCAGCCTGTTCGCGCCCAACCCGACCGATCCGTACGTCAACTACACGAGCGATACCTCCACCTCGCCGACGCCGATCGTGAAGGGCGCGCCGAGCGCGGAGACGCAGAACGACGCCTCGACCCAGGCCGTCTATGCGTTCGACTCGATCACGCTGGTGCCCAGCCTGCTGTTGAACGTGGGAGTCCGTTACGACCGCTTCACCTCCACGATCACGCCGCCCGGCGCCGTCCAGATCCGGCTGTCGCGCACCGACGAGCTGTTCAACTGGCAGGCCGGGCTGGTGTTCAAGCCTATGAAGGAGACCAGCCTGTACGCGAGCTACGCGACGTCCGCGACACCGCCCAACAGCCTGCTGGGGGAGGGCAGCGAAACCAACGCGCTTCCCACCACCAGCACCGCGCTCGCGCTGTCGACGCTCGACCAGCTCAAGCCCACCAAGACCAAATCCTACGAGGTCGGCGCCAAGGCCAGCCTGTTCCATGAGCGGCTGAACCTGCAGCTTGCGGGCTTCCAGACCCAGATCGACAATGCCCGGGTGCAGACGGACGCCAACACCGTCTCGTTCATCGGCCGCAGCAGGATCCGCGGCATCGAGTTTTCCGCCAGCGGCACGATCCTGCCCGGGTGGACGGTGTTCGGCGGTTACACCTTCCTCGATCCGGTGATCGTCGACGGCGGCACGTCGACGCTGACGGCGGCCGCGGTCGGCCCGCAGGCGGCGCAGGTGATCTACGTACCCTCGGTCAACACCGGGCACCAGATCCCGCAGACCGCGCGCAATAGCCTGACCGGCACGACCAGCGTCGACGTCACCAAGCGGCTGAGGATCGGCGGCACCGCGATCTACATGGACCGGCAGTTCGGTGGCTATGCCGACAACCGCCTCGCCACCCAGACGGCGGCGGGCGTGGTGACGGTGCAGCCGGCCACCAAGCTGCTGGAGCGCGAGATCCCCGGATATTGGCGGTTCGACGCCAATGCGAGCCTCACGCTCGATCGGCACGTCGTGCTGAGCGTCAATGCGCAGAACCTGACGGACAAGGTGTACTTCAGCCAGGTCTATGCCTCGCATTATGCGACGATCGCCGCCGGGCGCACCGTGTTCGGCACCGTGCAGGTCCGCTTCTGATGACCGGCGCCGAGCTCGACGCGCTGACGCCGGCGGAGGTCGAGGGCCTGCTGTCGGGACCCGGGCGGGCGGCGTTCCTGAGTGGCGCGGCGGAGATCGGCATCGCCGAGGCGCAACTGGTCTATGGCCAGATGCTGCTCGACGGCGCCGGCGTGGAGCGCGACGAGCGCGCGGCGCTCGGCTGGTTCGTCCGGGCGGCGGGGCAGGGGCATGTCCTCGCGCTCAACATGGTCGGCCGCTGCTACGACCAAGGCTGGGGAACGCGGGTCGACAAGGCGCGCGCGGCGCAGGCGTTCCGTATCGCCGCCGAGCGCGGGTCGGACTGGGCGATGTACAATTACGCGACGCTGCTCGCGCTGGGCGAGGGTGTGGCGCAGGATCGGGCGGCGGCGCTCGGCTGGCTGGAGCGCGCGGCGGGGCTGGGCAATGCCAAGGCGCTCAACTTCGTCGGCTCGTTCCACGAGGACGGATGGGTGGTGGCGCGTGACCTGCGCAAGGCGGCGTCCTGCTATGCGCGGGCCGCCAATGCCGGTGATTTCCGCGCGATGTTCAATCACGCCCGCATGCTGACGGACGCCGGTCGCACCGGCGACGCGCTCCGCTGGGTCGCCCGGGCAGGTCGCGCCGGCAACGCCGCGTTCGTCGCCAAGGCGGCGGCCTGGCTGGCGCGATCGCCGCTGGGCCCGGCGGGCGTGGCGGCGATCCGGGGCGAGGCGACCGCGTGCTGATCGCGATCCCCGATCTGCTCGACACGTCGGGCGTGGCGCGGGTGCGCGGCCTCATCGACGACGGGCCCTGGGCTGACGGCAATGCGACGTCCGGACACCAGTCGGCGCTGGCCAAGCGCAACGAGCAATTGCCCGAGGACTCGCCCGCCGCGCGACAGGCCGGCGCGATCGTCCTGGACGCGCTCGCCGCTGCGCCGCTGTTCGTCGCCGCCGCGCTGCCGTTCAAGGTCTTCCCGCCGCTCTTCAGCCGCTATACCGGCGGCGATGCGTTCGGGACGCATGTCGACGCGGCGGTGCGGATCAGGCGGGGGAGCGACTTCCGCATCCGCAGCGACCTGTCCGCGACGCTGTTCCTCGAAGAGCCAGAGGCCTATGACGGCGGCGAGCTGGTGATCGAGGACCGGTTCGGGGAGCGCGCGGTGAAGCTGCCGGCCGGGCACATGGTCGTCTATCCCGCGACCAGCCTGCACCGGGTCGCGCCGGTGACGCGGGGCACGCGCACCGCCTGCTTCTTCTGGATTCAGTCGATGGTGCGCGACGAGGGCCGGCGTCGTATCCTGTTCGACCTCGACGGTGCGGTGCAGCAGATCGCGGGCCGCTCCGGCCACGACGATCCGCCGGTCATCGCGCTGACCGGCGTCTATCACAACCTGTTGAGAAGGTGGGGCGACGCATGACGGAGGCACGACGGACGGGCGGGGGCACGAACAAGCTGGCGCTTCGGCGCGCCTGGTTTCAGGTGCACAAATGGCTCGGGCTGGTGCTGGCGGTGCTCGTCATCCCGCTGTCGCTGTCGGGCGCGGCGCTGGTCTGGCACGAGCCGCTCGACCGTGCGCTCAACCCCGCCCGCTACGCCGTCAGCGGGCGGACGCTCCTGCCGCTCGGCCGCTACGTCGCGGCGGCGCGCGCGGTGCTGAAGCCGGGGGACCGCGTCGCGATGTTGACGATGCCCGACGGTGGTGGCCCGGTGATCGTCGCGGGCGCCCCGGCGAGGGCACCGCGGCGCCCGGGGCCGCCGATGCGCACCAACGTCTATCTCGATCCGCCGACCGCGCGCGTGCTGGAAGTGGCGGCGAGCAACGCGGGCGCGATACGCTTCATCCACGTGCTGCACGGCAGCCTTCAGGTGCCGGGCGTCGGGCGCAGCATCGTCGGCTGGATCGGCGTCGCGATGGCGCTGTCGAGCGTCACCGGCCTGTGGCTGTGGTGGCCGGTGACGGGCAGCGTCCGGCGCGGGTTCCGCTGGAAGCGCCAGCGCAACGTCGACGGCAACCTGCACCACCTGCTCGGCTTCTGGATCGCGCTGCCGCTGTTGGTGCTGTCGGTGACGGGGATGTGGATATCCTTTCCCGGCGTGTTCGGCGGAGGGCGGCCGGGCGGCATGGGCGGCGGGCGCGGACCCGGCGGCCCGACGCGGCCGATGGATCGTCCCGCCCGCGCGGTGGATCGGGTCGTCGAGACCGGATCGGCGCTCGCGCGTGGGGGCACGCTACGCTCGGTCACCTGGCCACTGGAGGGACAACCCGACTGGACGCTCGGCTTCGCGCGGCGCGGCGGCCCGCCGGCCAGCGTCAAGGTCGCCGACGACAGCGGCAGCGCCAGCCCGGCTCCGGCACGCGACCAGGGCGGCCTCGCCCGGCTGATGCGCCGCATCCACGACGGCGAGGGGATGGGGATCGTCTGGCAGGTCGTCATCTTCGCCGCCGGGATCATCCCCGCGATCCTGGCCGTCACCGGCATCATCATGTGGTGGCGCGCGCGCCGCTGGCGGCATGACGTCGCGACCCGGCGGGCGTCGGTCCGGGCGGTGGCGGCGGAGTAGAAGCCCCGGGTCCACGCGGCCGCGTGGACCCGGAATGTCACGGCCGGCCGAGCAGCACCCGCGCCTGACCCGCGATCTGCGCCAGCATCGCCGCGTTGGGCGCGCCCGACTGGCGCGCGCGGTCGACCACCGCCCTGAACTGCGCCACGCGCGCGGCGTTGGCGGCGAGCCAGTCGTCGACCATCACCAGCCGGTCCGCGCCACCGCCACGGCCCAGGAACTCCAGCCGCAGCTGCTGGAAATCGCGCGCCAGGCTGGCGATCAGCAACCGCTCCCACGGATCGCTCGACGCGATCCGCGCCGCCGTCGCCTGCGCCCAGTCGAGCCCCAGCGCCTGACCCAGCCGCGTGAACGCGCGGGTCAGCGCCGCCTCGTCGAGGCCGAGCCGCTCGCCCAGGTCGGCGAGGCCGACCGCGCCGTCCAGCTCGAACAGGCGCACGACCTTGGTCGCGAGCGCGGGCGGCGCGCCCGCCGCCTGCAACGCCGCGGAGATCCGGTCGCCATGCGCGCGCGTCTCTTCCAGCAGCAGTTCCGGCGTCGCGCGGTCCAGCACCTCGACGCCGCGCTCCAGCCGCGCCAGCACCGCCGTCGGCCCGCTGCCCGGCCGCGTCACGCGCAGCAGGTCGGCGACATGGCCGCGAGTGGCGGAGGCGACCTCGTCGAACAATGCGATCCGCGCCGCCTCGGGCATCGCGGTCGCCTCGATCGCGCTCCACAGGTCATCGAGGCCCAGCAGGCGTTCGGCGACGACGAACATCGCCGCGATGTCGCCCAGCGCCGCGCCCTCTTCCTCGGCCAGCTCGAACGGACGCAGCAGCCCGATCCGGTTGACCATCCGGTTGGCGAGTTTGGTCGCGACGATCTCCCGCCGCAGCCGGTGCGCGTCGATCGCGGCGGCGTAGCGATCGCGCATCGCCGCCGGGAACGCGGCATGCAGATCGGGCAACAGCGCGCCATCATAGCCGAGGTCGCCCGCGGACTCGATCGCCTCCTGAAGCGCCAGCTTGGCGGTGGCGAGCAGCACGGCGAGTTCGGGCCGGGTCAGGCCGGCTCCGTCGGCGGCGCGGCGCAGCAACTCCTCGTTGCCCGCCAGCCCCTCCACCGCGCGGTCGAGCCGACCCGACGCCTCGAACACCTCGATCGCGCGGACGTAGCTCGGCACCGCGCTCGCGCCCTCGGCCTGCGCGATCGACAGCGCCAGCGTCTGCAGGCGATTGTCCTCCAGCACCAGATGCGCGACGTCGTCGGTCATGCTGGCGAGCAGGTCGTTGCGCGCGTCCCAGCCGAGCCGGCCTTCCGCGACCCCGCGGTTCAGCGCGATCTTGATGTTGACCTCGTTGTCCGAACAGTCGACGCCCGCCGAATTGTCGATGAAGTCGGTGTTGATCCGGCCGCCACGGCTGGCGAAGGCGATGCGTGCCGCCTGAGTGAGGCCGAGGTTCGCACCCTCGCCGACGGCGCGCACGCGCAGTTGCTCGGCATCGACGCGCAGCCGGTCGTTGGCGGGATCGCCGACGCTGGCGTTGTTCTCGCCCGCCGCCTTCACATAGGTGCCGATGCCGCCGAACCAGAGGAGGTCGGCGGGCGCGCGCAGGATCGCGGCGATCAGCGCCGTCGGCTCCATCTGCGCCGCGGTGACGCCCAGCATGACGCGCACCTCGGGCGACAGCGGGATCGACTTCTCGGATCGTGCCCAGACGCCGCCGCCGGGCGAGATCAGCGTGGCGTCGTAGTCGGCCCAGGACGAGCGCGGGAGCGCGAACAGCCGCGCGCGCTCCTGCCAGCTGACGGCCGGGTCGGGTGCGGGATCGAGAAAGATGTGGCGGTGATCGAACACGGCGACCAGCCGCAGCGCCTTCGACAGCAGCATGCCGTTGCCGAACACGTCGCCCGACATGTCGCCGCAGCCCACCACGCTGATCGGATCGACCTGAACGTCGACGCCCGCCTCCGCGAAGTGGCGTTGGACCGACACCCAGGCGCCGCGCGCGGTGATCGCCATCGCCTTGTGGTCGTAACCATGGCTGCCGCCGCTGGCGAAGGCGTCGCCCAGCCAGAAGCCGTGCTCGATCGCGAGCGCGTTGGCGATGTCGGAGAAGGTCGCGGTGCCCTTGTCGGCGGCGACGACGAAATACGGGTCCTCGCCGTCGAGGATCGTGACGCCGGCCGGGTGCACGACCCGGCCGTCGACGATGTTGTCCGTGATCGACAGCAGGGCGCGGATGAATACGCGGTAGCTGTCGGTCCCCTCCGTCATCCAGGCGTCGCGCTGCGCGACCGGGGGTAGCTGCTTGGGGTAGAATCCGCCCTTGGCGCCCGTCGGCACGATCACCGCGTTCTTGACGCGCTGCGCCTTCATCAGCCCCAGGATCTCGGTCCGGAAATCGTCGCGCCGGTCGGACCAGCGCAGCCCGCCGCGCGCGACGGGGCCGGCGCGCAGGTGGATGCCCTCGACGCGGGGCGAATAGACCCACACCTCGCGCCACGGCACGGGGGCGGGCAGGCCGGGGACGAGGTGGCTGTCGAGCTTGAACGCCAGCGCCTCGCGGCCGGCGGCGACGAACGCGTTGGTGCGCAGCGTCGCGCGGACGACGTCGCGATAGGCGCGCAGCACGCGATCGTCGTCGAGCGCCACGACCGCGTCGAGTGCCGTCGCGATCGCCGCGTCGGCCGCCTCGATCGAGACCTCGGCCGCCGGATCGTGCGCCGCGGCGAACCGGTCGATCAGCGCGGCGGCAAGCTCCGGCGCGCGGCGCAGCGCATCGACCACGGTCGCCATGCCGAACGTCATCCCCGCCTGGCGCAGGTAGCGGAACCAGGCGCGCAGCAGCACGACCGACGCGGGCGCCAGCCCCGCTTCGACGATCAGGCGGTTGAACGCGTCGTTCTCCGCGCCGCCTTCGAGCACCGCGGCGATCGCGCCCTCCAGCGTCGCGGGGTTCGCGGCATGGACGTCCGCCTCGATCACGAAATCGTGCATCGTCGCGTCGTTCTCGTCTGCGACCAGCGGTACCGCAGCCTCTTCGACGACGCGGAAGCCGAAGTTCTCCAGCACCGGCACCGCGTCCGACAGCGCCAGCGCACCGCCCAGCCGATAGATCTTGAGCCGCAGCCGTCCGTCCGCACCGCGGACCAGCCGGACCGAGCGCTGGCCCGGGCCGCCCAGCGCCGCGACGCGCAGGATATCCTCCGCCGCCTCGTCGGCGCTCGCCTGGCCGCGCAACCCGATCGGGAAGGCGTTGGCATAGCGCAGCGCGAGCCGCGCGGCACGCGGCGCCGGCACGCGATCGGCGAGCGCCGCCTCCACCAGCGGCGCCCAGCCGCGGACCATGCGCTTGAGCTCGCGGTCCAGCGGCTCGGCGTCGGGCATCCGACCATCACCACGCAGGTCGACGGTATAGCGGATCAGCGCGACGCCGCTGTCCTCCAGCGCGATCGACCAGTTGATGACCCGCCCGTTCGCCGCCCGCGCGATCGTCTCGCCGAACGCCACCCGGCGCGCGGTGGTCATCTCGTCGCGCGGCAGCCAGGCAAAGGCGAACAGGTGCCGCGCGAGCGTCGAGCGGACCAGCACCAGCTTGGGTCGCGGCCGGTCGGCGAGCGACATGGCGGTGAGCGCCAGCTCCTCCAGCGCCTCGGGCGTAAAGGCGGTGACCAGATCGTGCGGCAGCGCAGCGAGCGCGTGGGTCAGCGCCTTGCCGGTGTGGCCGCGCGGATCGAAGCCGAACTTGCCCTCCAGTCGCGCGAGCCGGGCGCGCAGCACCGGCACGTCGCGCGGCGGCGCGGCCAGCGCGGCGCTGGTCCACAGGCCGGCGTGGATCGACAGGCCGGCGATCGTCCCGTCCTCCCACATCGGCACCAGCAGCAGGTCGAGCGGCACCGCGCGGTGGACGGTGGAGACGAGGCTGGATTTCAGCAGCAATGGCGCCTCGCCCCCCGCTTCAAACCACTGCACGGCCAGGACGCGCGACCGGTCCGCCAGCAGCGGCACGGTCTGTCCGCGGCGCGCGAGGCCGAGCAGGTCGCGCTCGACCGGCGCGTCGCCGCCGCTCGCGGTGGGCATCCGCCACTGCTCGTGACCCAGCAGCGTGAAGCGCCCGTCGAGCAGCCAGTGGAGCAGCGCCGCGCCCTCGCCGACGCCCAGCGACGCGGCGTCCCGGGTCATGCGTGCGCGCATCGCCGGCCAGTCGCTCACCGCCGCGCGGACGTCGGCGAGGTTGTGCGTCAGATCGTCGACCAGCTGACGGCGACGGCGCGCGTCGATCCGCTCCAGTTCCAGGTACATCATCGACTCAGGGGCGCCGCCCTGGTCGATCGCCAGCAAGCTGCCGTCGGGCGCACGCCTGGCCATCACCACCGGATGGATGATCCGATCGATCGCGATGTCCTGAAGGCCGAGCGTCGCGGCGACCGTGTCGACCAGGAACGGCATGTCGTCGTTGACGACCGCCAGCCGCAACCGGCGCCGGGGCAGCTCGGCGGGCAGCGTCTCGAGCGCGATCGCGGGTTCACCCCGGGTGCGCGTCGCGGCCGCGGCGGCGACGAACGCGGCCGCGGCGTGCCGGTCGGCGTCTCCGAACCCTTCCACCTCCCCGGGCAGCGCGCCACGCGTGAGCTGTCCGGACAGGGCGTCGATCAGCGCGGATTGGTCATGTGTAGCCATGTCGCGGGCCTATGCTCCCGCCGCACGGCCTTCTCAAGGCTCCGTGCGGCGGGGGCGTCGCGTCAGCCGATCGCGGCCAGCGCGCGGCGAAGCAGCAGCTCGTCGGCGACCGTTCCCACGATCTCCATGCCCCCCTCGCCGGCGCGGGCGACCAGCAGCACCGGCGCCCCGGCCGCGAGTTGGGAAGCCAGTTCGACATGGGCGAGCGACGGTCGATCGGCGAAGCTGCGCGCGGGAGGGCGGGGGCGCGGCGCGGGCCGGGCGGCGGCGCGGGCGGCGCGCGCGGCCTGGACCACGCCCTTGATCCCGCCGGGATGGGCGTCGATGAATGGGCCGAGCGCGCCTGGCCCGATCCCCGCCACCCGCGCGGCGGCCAGCACGCTGGCGAACTCGGTCAGCCGCGTCTTGTCGTAATCCGCGCCGAAGATCAGCTTCACCAGCGGCGTCATCGGCGCGCGCACCTGGAGCCCGATGCCCGAGTCGATCAGCAGCCGGGCATAGACCTCCGGCTCGGCGAAGGCGGCGATCGCGAAATCGTGCGCGCGGCCGAGCGCGCGATACAGCGCGGCGCGGCTGCGCGTGTCGGCGGCGCGGACGGCGGCGGCGCTCTCGCGCGCGATCACGAGCCGGTCCGCCAGCAGGGTCGGAGCGTCGTCGTCGTCGCTCAACGGCGCGGCCGGGGGGAGAGGTTCGGGATCGCCGGCGCTCGGGCCGTCCGCCCACACCGACGTGTCCGCCGTCGCGCCGGTCCGCGCGGGCGATTCGATCGACGCCTGCAACTCGGCCGCGAGACCCGCCTGTGTCGCCGCGTCCGCCAGCTCCTTCCAGTTGATGACGCCATAGATGAAGTCGATCGCGTCGCCGTCGGACGAGAAGGGCATCAGGATGCCGCGGTACAGCGTCGGGAAGCCGCGCGTGCCGACGAACTCCGCCTCGAAGCCGATCGGCGCGCGGTTGGCGATGATCTGGAGATAATGGTCGGTCAGCCGCGAGAGCAGCGATCGGCTGGGCACGTCGGCGATCCGCGTGATCGACGGGTCGAGCGCACACTCCTCGCGCAGCGACCGGCCGAGGAACTGGATCGCGGGATCCTCCACCCCGCGCGAGAAATCGAGCAGCACGCTGTGCGGTCCGAAGTCGGCGATGCCGGCGGGATCGAGATCCTCGATCGAGGGATAGGCACGGCCGTGGAGCAGCGAGACCCAGTGATTGTATGCGCGCACGTGCATGCGCCGCTCGTCGGTACCGATCGCGAGCTGCGCCTCGTCATCCGCGGCGGCGGTCGCGCCGCCGGTGCCGTCCTCGAAGCCGCTGGTCGTGTCCATCCGCGTCCCGTCTCTCCGACCGATCGCCGGTCATGGAACGCCTGGTGCACCGGGCTTGGTAAAGGAGAGGTAAGCGACGCGGGATCACGCGCCGCGACTTGTCACCCCGTAACCTAGCTGCTAGCGGCCCCGGATGCGGCACCCGTGCCGCAGCGCCGCTTTAGCTCAGCTGGTAGAGCATCGCATTCGTAATGCGGGGGTCGCAGGTTCGAGTCCTGCAAGCGGCACCACTCCCGATCAAGCGAGGGCACCATAGGTGCTGGCTGCTCGGGACCGTCATTGGCAGCGAGTGCCAGCGGCTTGATCGGACCGGCGATCGTGATGGTGCCGGGCGCGACGATCACCTTGTCGATGAACCGGCGGGCATAGCCCTGCCGCACGTTGCTGTCCGCCGAGCGAAGCTCGGCCAGGATCACCTCGCCGAGCCGCTCGACAGCCTCGGGCGTAACCCGGCGATCGTTGGACGAGAGCTGGCGCTCGACCAGCAGGATCTCGGCTTCGAGATCGGCTCGGCGGCTGCGTTGGGCGGCGAGTCGGCTGGTGAAGTCGGTGTCGCGCGGGCTGACGATCCCCTGTTCGATGAAGTCGAACATGTTCTGGATCGCGCCCTCGATCCGCGTCCGTTCGGTACGCAGCGCCTTCAGTTGTGCCTGCCGCTCGCGGACGGCGGCGGAGCTGTCGTCGAGGAGGTTGGCAAGCAGCTCGCGGAGCCGCTCCGGACGAAGCAACCGGTCGGCGAGCGCGTCGATCACAATTGTCTCCAGCGCCTTATCTCGCATGCTGGTGCCCGGACATGCGGTCTCGCCGCGGCGCAGGCGGCGTGAGCAGCGATAGTAGCGATAGCGACCACCCTTGCCGGTGGCGATGGTCAGCGCATGGCCGCACTCGGGGTGGCCGCATTTGGCTATGCCGGCGAGCATCGTGGGCCCGGCGACGAACGTCGGCGCAGTGACCTGCCGGGCGTTACGGGCGATCCCGGCCTGCACCTCGAGCCACTCGGCTTCCGGGATGATGACCGGTGCCGGAATCTCCTGCCATTCCTCCTTAGCGCGCTTGACGCCATTGCGGGTGTCGTGAACGCCGTAGAGATGCCGACCGCGATAGGTGGAGCGGGTCAGGACATCGCGCAGGTTCGAGATGTGCCACTTGCGCCCGCGCAGGGTCGCGCCGTTGACGTTCAGGTGGCAGACGATCTTCTTATAGCCCATCGGCCCCTGACCGACTCCGATCCGCTTCATTCGGTAGATCTGCTGGACCATCAGCGCCTCGGACGGCTCGATCACCAGCCGTTTCTTGGCTTTGGGGCCACGCATCTCGGCGATCTCGGTCGTATAGCCGAACGGCGGGACGGCGCCGTTCCAGAACCCGGCTTCCGCGTTGCGCTTCATCGTATCGCGAGTGAACTTGGCGGTCTGGCGGCTCTGGTACTCATCGAAGTTGGAGAGCACCGAGCGGACGAGATCGCCCTCGGCGTCCTGCCCCACGTCCTGGGTGATGGCGACGATGCTGACGCCCGAGCGCTTTAGTTTGCGGCGATAGTGCTCAAGCAGATAGTGATCGCGAAACAGCCGCGAGAAGCTGTACGTGCCGATCTCGGTGATGCCGCTACCCGGCCGCATCGCGTGCTCCATCATCGCCTGCAGGCCGGGTCGGTTGTCGTTGGTGCCGGAGAGGCCGCCGTCGCTATAGATCTCGATCAGATCGACGCCGCGCTGGGCATAGTGGGCTTTCAGTCGCGCTTCCTGGTTGTCGAGGCTGATGCCACCGTCGGCCTGTCGCTGGGTGGAGACGCGGACGTAGCCGAGTGCACGTTCAGTCCTGGGTTTCGTCACCGCCACCATCTCCGAAGATATAGGCCAGCTCGTCCGCGCCGAGCAGCGTCGTCAGCCACTCTGACTCGGAACGCTCGACTGCGAAAGAGTCCGCGAGCAGATCGACAACCTGCCGCCGGTCGGGGGCACCGACCGGCGGAACCTGACCTTCGCCGTCAGAGGGCTGGCCTTCGCCTGGAGGAGGGGATCGCTCCATCCACCAGCATCTGCCCGGGGCAAACCGCAGTGACGATGTAACCGCGGATACTGGCGATCAGATCAGGACGGCTGCTCCTGCTCGGCGAGCGCCGCCTCGCGGTCATCGCACATGATGAGCCCGTCGGTGGTTGGTGTCCATGCCATATAGCGCCGGGCGGCGCACAGGCAGGTCAGGCGCAACTTCTCGCTCAGCGACCAGCTGCCGTTGGGGCAGGTGACGCACGCCACTACCGGCTTGGGGCGCTGGCCTTCCGGGAGCGCGAGCAGGATCGCGCTGGTGATCGGCGCACGACGGCGCGGCAGCGCGCCGCCCGGGGTGGTGACGGTTTCCTTGGTAGCCATTGTCGTTGTCCTTCTCTGTAACTTGGTGGGGGAGGGAGAGGCGCATGACATCAGCCGTCGCCGAACCACTGCTTCAGCACCTCGAGAAAGGCGGCGTGGACGAGCTTGGCGTAGTCGATACGGTAGCTCGGGTGCAGCTCGGCCATCGGCTTGACCTTGATGGCAAAGCCGCTCTTGTGGTCGGGGGTGATGGTCGCCATGACGCGACCGTGCTTGTTGAGCACATCCCGCGGCTTGATCTCCTGCTTGCCCGCCGCTGCAACAGTCAGCTTCTTGACCAGCGCCGCCGCGGCGAAGGTCTGGCCGATCATGTTGCCCGCCGCCAAGAGGATGCGCTCGCGCGTCTTGCCGTCCTCGAGCAAGGGCGCGAGCACCATCCACTGCGTCTGGCTGATCGCCTGGCGGTCGGCGAACAGGTCGAGCACCTCGGCCGGTGCCCTTTGCAGCGCAAGGCCGCGATTGATGACCGACTTGTCCTCGTCGATCAGCTCGCCGAGCTTTGCCTCGCCGGTCACGACTTTGTCGTCGAGCAGGCGCTTCCACGAGGCCGAGGTATCCCAGAAGCTGACAGCCGCCGAGCCGCTGCCGTCGCGATAGGCTATGCGGATCGAGCGCTCGGCCGAGAGCTCGTCGAACACGCGGACCCGGAGCGGCTTGCCGAGGATGCGCATCCCCTCGCGGCGGCGCGCGCCGGCGTCGAGATCCACGATGCCGTCCGCGGCGCGCCAGCCGATGGCGTCGTGGATCTGACCCGTGGCGCGGATCTTGGCGACGAGCGGCTCGACACTCTCGTCGCTGATCACGACATCGTAGCGGGGGTTGTAGATCGAGACGCGGGTCTGCTCGTAGGTCAGCATCTCGATCGCGTACTTCGGCTTGCCGCCGCGGCCGGGCTGGTCGTTGGCGTCATCGAGAGGCAGCTTGGGGTTGGTCATAGTCGTCCTCCTGGTTGGGGCAGGAGGGACATCGCGACTGGGAACTGGGATGACGATGTAACCGCTGTCGAATGGTGAGCCGCTTTGCGGGTCCGAAGGCGATCAGCTCGAACCGATCGATCTGTCGCCGTTGGCAATAGCGGATGACGGACCGCAGATTACGGTATTGTATGCCGGGCTGCTGGTGGCAGCACAGGAGACCGGACCATAATAACGAAACGGGCTGCGCAGGTCGCCGCGACGCCGATCGGCACGAATCGGTTCAGCGCCGTCCGGCAGCCACCATGAGCCGCTAACGCGGGCGGCAAAGCGCGCCTTTTGTTCGCGATTGGCACCGAACATGACGATCATGGTGGGCCTCATCGTCCCTTCGGACGAACCATCTGTCTTGGAGAAGTGCGGACGGCCCTCCACGAAATACACATCGGCGTGCTTCGCCAGGATCTTATGGAAGAACCTGGCATCGGTAGCGGCGGGCACGAGGCATATGATGATGCCGACGTTGCCCTTCAGCCACTGGTCAAATGCACGCTTGATCCAGGCGCCCTGATTCGACCATGGTGGACTGACAAACACCAGACGCCCGGACCGATGGTCCCTAAGGCCGTTATGACCCTGGCGAACGTCGAGATAGTGGTCCGGTCGGACCGCGCTCGCCTCGTGCCAGCAGGGGTCGACGGAAATCTTGCCGAAGCTCTCCTCGATCGCGCGGATCAGTCGCAGCGATGTGAAGCGATCGCCGCTTTCATTCTGTTCGGTCTCGCGGACGAGCAGACGCGCGGCCTTCTCCTGTTCCGCCGCCATCTGTTTCGCCGTCCTGGCCTTCGGCTGCGGGTTTGCCTCGGCCTCGTTGCGCTTACCTGCTTTACCGGTCTTCATGATCGTTCTCCCATCGTGGTGGGAGCGACCATCGAGCGTTGTTTCGGGATGACGATGTAACCGCAGCGCTCGGTGATGATCCGTCCTGCGAAAGGTGCCGATGCGCGGCGGCTGAATCGAGCCTACAAGGTCGAGATCGCCATGATCGCGCGGGAACCAATGCCTCGTCAACAGGAACGGCTGCTGGACGCTACCATCGACCGGATGCTCGGCATGGTGGATCGCTGTCGTTCCAGCTTGAGCCGCGACGGCAATGGTTGGACGGTGACCATTGCCGGTACCACAATCATGCTCGATCCGCGCATGTCCTCGTTCGAGCATGCGCTCGAGCGGCTCGCCTCTGCGATCGAGGCGGCCATCGCCTATCAACGGGCGACCGCCATGCTTGCCGCTGCGAGGGCGGAAACCGGGTCTGTGCCGCTGTGGCTGGTGACCGGGTCCAGTGTGCTCGCAGGGTGGCTCGCCTGGTCGCGCGGCGAGGCAGCATTGCACCGCGTGCTGATGCTGTCGGACCAGCCCGACATCGCGCCGGTCGTCGGCACGCTCAGGCGTACCGCCCGGGTCGCGCTCGGCCAGACCGCGGTGGCCATCAGAGTCAGCAATGGCTTTGCCGTTGCCGGCAAGATCGAGCTGCCCGCAGAGCGGCGCTGCATCATGGCGCTCGGGCGAACGGCGCGGATGACGATCGCGAAGGCGAGGCTGCCGGAGGCCATGGTCGCCGCGCTTGCCGGACGCAGCATGACCGCGCTGGCCAGCCATCCCTTCTTCACTGCCTCTGGGCTCGTCATCACCGCTGCCCACAATGAGGGACAATCGCTGGTGGTCGAACTCGAGCATGACTGGCGGCCGCTCGCGCCGGTACCCGAGGCGGCGCTGGCCGTTGTCCCCACCGACGCCGACCTGGCTGTTCCCTGGCGCGCCACCCGGCGCGAGGTGGCTGACCTCTATGGCCTGGTGGACGGGCTGCGAGGGCATAAGCGCACCGCCTAACCTTGTCGGTCAGGCGCGATCCTCATTGACGAGGTGGTTGCCATCGACCGTGTAGACGCAGTGATACTCGCCTTCGCCATCGGCGTAGAACCCGCGCAGCTGCTTGTACTGGATGACCGCCAGCGTGCCCGCGAGCATGTTGAGGTCGGCGACCTGGATGTTGCTGCGGTAAAGGTCGTCATCATCGGTGCCGCTGGCCGGGATGCGGTGGTTGGCGTGGACATGCGTGCGCATTGTCGGTGTGCTGGTGGTGACGCGCACCAGCCCCGCCAGCCGGTCGTCGCTAAGCGACAGCCCCAGCCCGCAGTCGATGAACGGCAGCTCGCGGCTCTCCAGCTCAGGGATCAGCCACGCCCGCACCGCGACGCTATCGACGCAGACGAAAACGAAGTCGGCCTCGTCGAGAAGCGTGAGCGTATCAGCCGCGAGATGGACCGGATGCACGACGATGCCGCGATGCAGCCGGCCATACGTGCTGGCGAAATACTCCACCTTGAACGGCGCGGCGTCGATGTCCGCCAGCGCGACCGCGCCCGGCCAGCGGAACGCATTGTGCGCCTCGAGGCGGTCACCATCGATGAGAAGGAGGCGCTCGACCGGCGTCTTGGCGAGGAGGTCGAGCACGACCGAGCCGGTACCGCCCAGCCCCACGATCGCGACGGTGCCGCCCGCCAGGCGCTGTGACACTGCCTCGATGCCGGCGCGCGACGAGGCGGTGTCGGCATAGACGAACGGGCTCACCGACCCGTCCGTCTGCGTCGAACCGAGGTGCGGTTCAGCTCGCATAGGTGGCGTTCGCGGTGACGACGAGGCCATCGGCGAGCGGGATCGCGTCGCCGGGCGTCAGCGTACCCTCGTACGCGCTGGCGACGCCGTGGCGGTAGGTGACGGTCGCGAGGTGCGGATTGTGCAGCGCTTGGGCAGGTAGGGCAAGGCGCAGCAGCTGCTCGAACGTCGCGGTCCGGCCGCGCAGCGCGTGCCAGCGCCCGTTGATCGACACGGCGGTGCCGCCCGCCGCGCCTGCGGGGCGACGGCGGGTCGAGCGTTCCGCTTCGCCGACGAGGTAGAAGCTCTTGGGCCGGAGCGCGGCGGCTGCGGGCGACGGGCTCATCGTCAGCATGGGGTCGGTCGGCATGGCTGGTCTCCTTTGGTAGTAAGCATGGGTCAGAAGGGCAGGTGATCGTCGCCGCCGATCGCGTCTCGCCGGAGCGCGGCAAGGGCATCGATCATGGCGGCGTAGAGCGGCGCGCCGTGGCGGGGCTGTCTAAACAGCTGTGCCGAGATGCGGCGCCAACTATAGAGCGGGTCGGTGAGGTCGATCGCCAGATCGCCCGCCGCTTCCAGCAGGATCGACAGCGCAAACACCGTCTCGCTGCCCGTCGGCGGCCGCTCGAACCAGACCTGGGTCACGAGCGGGCGCAGGCTGGCAGGGAGCCTGCTCGCCTGCTCCGCCTGGATCAGCCAGGTGACCTCGCCGAAATCGACCACGGTGTTCAATTGGTCTTCACGCCAGCAGGCACCAGCCTCGGGATCGATCATCGAGACGAGCCCGGACACTGCGTCGCCGCTCGCTTCCTCGGCGCCGACGACCAGCACGACCGGGTTGGCGCAGCGTGCCGCCGCCATCGCGACCGTGACTGGCGAGGCCCACAGTGCCTCCCCGACCCGCCGCGACGCGCCCAGATTGGTGGCGATGAGCGGATCGGTGAGGTTCAGGATGACGAAGGGAACCCCGACGACCCGCGCCAGCCAGCGTGCCGCGTGGGTGCGGCCTGCGCCGCTGGTGCCCGTCAGCAGCGCTGGCCGGCCTCGGAACCAGGGGCGCTCTGCGGCAAGGCACGCCTGGCAGCTCTCTCGCACCCAACGCAGGAAGCCGGGCTGATGCTCGTGCATGACACGAAACGGGATGCCGTCCGGCCCGAGCCGGTAGCCGCCGAGCAGCGCGAACGGCTCGCCCAGACCGAGCGGCGCCGGTGCGTTGTCGAGCGTCTCGCCGACGATCATCGCCGGAATGGCTGCTTCGAAGGCGGCGATCTCGTTCATCAGTCGCCCCGCCACATGCGCAGCGGCCGGTTGCCACCGGCGCCGCGACCCTCGTGCTTCACGCGGCGCTCGGTCTCGAACATCTCGTCCGTGAGCAGCCGCGTCAGGTCCTCGTTGCCGTGTGCGGCGGCATGGTCGAGAAAGGCGAGGAAGCGCGGCTTCTGCCAGCGGAGCCAGTCGCACAGCCGATCGCGCTCGGCAGCGCGGTCGTAGACCACCTTCCAATCGGGCTCGGTGCGACTCTTGCGGCACAGTTCGAGAGCATGACCGCGCTTGGTGTCCGGCGCGTACAGGTTGACGAGCAGGTGCTTGCTGGCGAGATCCGCGGCCTCTTCCTCCGCCTTGCGACGGGCATCCCGCGCATCAAGTACGATGCGATCGGACAAGGCGTCGAGCTCGCCGCCGCCGAAGATCATGGTCAGCCGCCCGAGGAATGCCAGATCGGTGCGCGGGGAATGGGTCTTGCTCAGGAATGCCTGGCGATCCTCTGCCGTATCAAACGCGCGGCCCCAGATCACCGCCGGCACCATGCGGCTGCCGGGCGGCGACACAAGCAGGCTGACCGAGTTCGCCGCGTCAACGCCCTTCTCGAGCGAGAAGGCGCTGGGCGGCTCGTCGGGTGTAAGCTGGAGGAGGTGAGCATCGATCATGCAGAAGCTATACGCGCGTACACAATAACGCGTCAAGCATCAGCTTGTGCTCGCCCGCACTTGCCGCGATGCCCTGCTGATGCCGACAGTACGCGACCGCCG
>JBPBQW010000003.1:0-30586 GCA_050955125.1 Janthinobacterium lividum | reverse complement strand
CAGTCGACGATCAGGCCGCGGAACAGGTCGGCATAGAAGGGCGCGCGAACCGGGTTGCTGTTGGTCTCGCCCTGATACCAGATCACGCCCTTGATGCCGTAGCCGGTGAACGGTGCCACCATGGCGTTGTAGAGGGCGGACGGGCGATAGGCCTCTTCCGGCGGGTGCCAGTCGTGGTGGGCGGGCGTGGCGCCCGCCGCCCGGGCGGCGGCATCCTCCCGAGCCTCCGCGGCGAGCGCCAGGTCGGCGTCCGCCTGATCCTGCTCGAACCGCGCCCGCGCGGCAAATGCGGGCGCCAGGGCGGGATCGGCGGCGAACGCGGCGGTCGAGACCCAGCTGTCGGCCGGCGTACCGCCCCAGGTCGAATCGATCACGCCGACCGTCACATGCTCGCGCGCCGCGACTCCGCGCGCGAAGAAATAGCCGATCGCGGAGAATCTGGCCGCGGTCTGCGGCGTGGTCGCCGTCCAGCCTGCATCGACGTCGCGTTGCGGTGTGGCGCTCGCCTTGTGCTCGACGCGCAGCAGACGGACGTGGGGATCGGTCGCACCGGCGATCTCCGCCTCCGCATTCTTCACATGCGCCGAGGGCGGAAAGCCCGCCAGCGGCATCTCCATGTTCGACTGGCCGGATGCGAACCACACGTCGCCCATCATGACGTCGCGCACCGTCGCGCTGCCCTCGGCCGCGCCGCCGTCGACCGTGAGCACATAGGGTCCGCCGGCGGGCTCGGGTGGCAGCCACGCCTCCCACCGTCCGAGCCGGTCCGCCGTCGCCTCCGCCCGATGGCCGTGCAACGTCGCCACGATCCGCGCCCCCGCGCCCGCCCAGCCCCAGACATGGATCGGGCGATCCCGCTGGAACACCGCATGGTCGCTGAGCAGATGCGGCAGCGTCACCTTCGCCGCGCACGGCGCCGCAAACAGGCAGGTGGCAGCGATCCCCGACAGCAGACGTCTCATCACCATTCCTCCTCGAACCGGCAGCGTAGCCGTGCGTGCGACGATTGGCCACGCGTGCGGCATGATGTGGGAGCATGGTTGCGGACCGGCGATCCGGGCGCGGCGTCGCGCGATGGACCTAGACGCGACACCCGGCCGCCCGGGCGAAGGCGGATAGTGAATGGTCGGGGAGAGAGGATTCGAACCTCCGGCCCCTGCCTCCCGAAGGCAGTGCTCTACCAGGCTGAGCTACTCCCCGACGGAGTTTCCGGAACGACACTCCTTTCGGAAGCGGCCCGGTAGCGTGGAGGCGCGGCTATAGTCAGCGACCCGCCCCCGCGCAAGCGGCAAGCGCACCCCCCGCGCAAGCGGCGAGCGCACCCCCCGCGCAAGCGGCAAGCGCACGGCATCCGACGCGTCTTGGCGCGAGGAGGCGGGCGGGGTAGCAGGCGGTCCAGTGACGACGATCGAATGGCTCGCTCTCCTGCTCGGAGTCGCCTGCGTGATGCTGGGCGTGGTGCGCAGCGTCTGGACGTTCCCGACCGGAATCGGCTCCGTGATCCTCGTGGGCGTGCTGGCGGCGCGCGGGCGGCTGTACAGCGACGCGGCGCTGCAGCTCTTCTACGTCGGCGCGAACGTCTATGGCTGGACGGGCTGGGCCCGGTCACGCGCGGCGGGCGGGACGGTGGTCGTCGAGAGCATGTCCGCGGCGGCCCGGATCGGGTGGATGCTGGGGGGCGTGGTGCTGGCGACGCTGTGGGGCTGGAGCATGAGCCGCTTCACCAGCGCCGCCTATCCGTGGTGGGATGCCGGCGTGACGGTCGCCAGCATGGCGGCGCAGCTGCTGATGGCGCGGCGCCGATGGGAGAACTGGGTGGTCTGGATCGCGGTGGACGTCGCGGCGGTGCCGCTTTACCAGGCGAAGGGACTCGATCTGGTTGCGGGCCTGTACGTGATCTATCTGGCGTTGTCGGTCTGGGGCTTGCGTGACTGGCGCCGGGCCGCGTCGCGGGCACGTGGCGCCGTGACGGGCACCGCATGATCGCGCGCACCATCTGCCTCCACGGGCCGGAAAGCACCGGCAAGTCGACGATCGCGCCCCGGCTGGCGGATCACTTCGGTTCGGTCTGCGTGGCGGAGTTCGGACGGACCTATTGCGAGGCGTTCGGCACCGATCTGACGATGGCGGACCTCATCATGATCGCCGCCGCGCATGACGCCAAGACTCGCGCGGCGGTGGCGGGCGGGCATCGTCCGGTGATCCTCGACACCGACCCGCTGATGACCGCGGTGTGGGCGGACATGATGTTCGGGTGGCGGGACCCCTGGTTCGACCGCTGGAGCAACACCGCCGACCTGTACCTGCTGTTCGACATCGACCTGCCGTGGCAGGAGGACGGGACGCGGATGTTCGGCTCCACCGGCGAGCGACGCCGCTTCCACGACCTGTGCCGGGCGGAGCTCGACCGGCGCGGCGTGCGGTGGGCGAGCGTATCGGGGCAGGGCGAGCAGCGATGGCTCCACACGCTGGAGGCGATCCGCCGCGCGGAGGCGTCGCCGGCCGGCGACTGAGCCTGACCGCCGCGCGCCGCCTTTGGCTTTGGAGCGCCGCGATGCTAACGCCGGCCCGACCCCGTTACAGGCAGCCCCCGCACCCGTGTCCACTCCGCAATCCCGTATCCGCAACTTCTCGATCATCGCGCATATCGACCACGGCAAGTCGACGCTCGCCGACCGGCTGATCCAGGCCACCGGCGGGCTCACCGACCGCGAGATGAGCGAGCAGGTCCTCGACAACATGGACATCGAGAAGGAACGCGGGATCACCATCAAGGCGCAGACGGTGCGCCTGGCCTACAAGGCGTCGGACGGCGAGACGTATGAGCTCAACCTCATGGACACGCCGGGCCACGTCGATTTCGCCTACGAGGTCTCGCGCAGCCTGGCGGCGTGCGAGGGCGCGCTGCTGGTCGTCGACGCGGCGCAGGGCGTCGAGGCGCAGACGCTCGCCAACGTGTACCAGTCGATCGAGCACGACCACGAGATCGTGCCCGTCATCAACAAGATCGACCTGCCCAGCGCCGACCCCGAAAAGGTCCGCAAGGAGATCGAGGACGTGATCGGCATCGACGCGTCGGACGCGGTGCTGGCCAGCGCGAAATCGGGCATCGGCATCGCCGAGGTGCTGGAAGCGGTGGTCAAGCGCATCCCCGCGCCCACGGGCGACCGTGCCGCTCCGTTGCAGGCGATGCTGGTCGACAGCTGGTACGACCCCTATCTGGGTGTCGTCATCCTGGTGCGGATCGTCGACGGCGTGCTCAAGAAGGGCCAGCAGGTCACCTTCATGCAGGCGGGCACGCAGCATCTGGTCGACCGCGTCGGCTGTTTCCGCCCCAAGATCGAGCAGCTGGGCGAGCTGAGCGCGGGCGAGATCGGCTTCATCACCGCGCAGATCAAGGACGTGGCGCAGGCGCGCGTCGGCGACACGCTGACCGACACCAAACGCCCGGCGGCGACCGCGCTGCCGGGGTTCAAGGAGGTCCAGCCGGTCGTCTTCTGCGGGCTGTTCCCCGTCGATGCCAACGACTTCGAGAAGCTTCGTGAGAGCATTTCGAGGCTGCGGCTCAACGATGCGTCGTTCAGTTTCGAGATGGAGACGAGCGCGGCGCTGGGCTTCGGCTTCCGCTGCGGCTTTCTGGGGCTGCTCCACCTCGAGATCATCCAGGAGCGGCTGACGCGCGAATACGATCTCGACCTCATCACCACCGCGCCCAGCGTCGTGTACGAGATCGAGCTGGCGCATGCCGACCCGTCGGGGAACAAGCATCTGGAGCTGCACAATCCGGCCGACATGCCCGATCCCAGCCGGATCGCGACGATCAGCGAGCCGTGGATCGAGGCGACGATCTATGTCCCCGACGAGTATCTGGGCTCCATCCTGAAGCTGTGCCAGGACCGGCGCGGCATCCAGAAGAACCTGATGTACGTGGGCGGGCGCGCGCAGGTGACGTACGAGCTGCCGCTCAACGAGGTGGTGTTCGACTTCTACGACCGGCTGAAATCGCTTTCGAAGGGCTACGCCAGCTTCGACTATCATCAGATCGGCTATCGCGAGGGCGACCTCGTCAAGATGGGCATTTTGGTCAACGAGGAGGCGGTCGACGCGCTCAGCATGATCGTCCACCGCAGCACCGCGGAGGTGCGCGGCCGCGGGATGGTCGAGCGGCTGAAGGAGCTGATCCCGCGCCACCTGTTCAAGATCCCGATCCAGGCGGCGATCGGCGGCAAGGTCGTCGCGCGCGAGACGATCAGCGCGATGCGCAAGGACGTGACCGCCAAATGCTACGGCGGCGACGCAACCCGCAAGCGCAAGCTGCTGGACAAGCAGAAGAAGGGCAAGGCGCGGATGCGCGAATACGGCAGCGTCAGCATCCCGCAGGAGGCGTTCATCGCGGCGCTGCGGATGGGCGACGAGGGCTGATCGACCGCGACCAGGCCCGCGGAGGCGATCCCACGGCTCGGGCCGCGGCAAACGGGCGTCCGGACCCGGACACCTCGCCAGCCGGTCCAAAGATCGGCATGGGGGTGCAGGATGGCGATCACCGGCCCCCTGAAACTGAATGTCCAGTTGCTGCGCGACGGCGAGCCCGCGATCGGCCCCGGCAAGGCGCTGGTGCTCGACGCGATCGATCGGGCGGGATCGATCTCGGCGGCGGGTCGGGACATCGGCATGAGCTATCGGCGCATCTGGCTGCTGGTCGACCGCCTCAACGCCGACTGGATCGAACCGGTCGTCGAGACGCGCGTCGGCGGCGGCACCAAGAGCGGCGCCCGACTGACGCCGTTCGGACGATCGCTGCTTAATGCCTATCGTGAAATCGAGGCCCGCATGGTCGTCGCCGCTCGGGGAGAGCCGCTCGACCGGCTGATCGCGATGCTTCGACCCTCCGACTGACCCGGCGCCCGGCCCAGGCGATCCGCCGAAGCGTCAGAGAGCGTCGATTGGCTCCCCGCTCCGACCGGTCCGTGAACGACCGACGCGCGGGCGGGCGTGGTTTCCACTGGAGCTCCGCAGGAAACTTCGCCATGGGATCGATATCCGACCGTATATAGTCCTGCAAGGAAGTGCGTTTGCGTCATTCCCCCTTCGGCCGCCATCTTCTCGCCTGCGCCAGCCCGGTCGGCGCGGCGTTGATGCTCGCCGGCCCGGCCACGGCGCAGGCCGCGCACGAGCCCCAATCGGGCGACGTCGTCGTGGTCGCGGAGCGCGGCTATGGCGAGCAGCCCGTCTATTCGGCCGGAACGGCGGACCTGGGACCGCTCGGCGACAGGCCGATCAAGGACACGCCGGCGTCGATCACGACCATCCCCGAGGACCTGATCGTCGACAATCAGGCGCGAACGGTCAACGACGCGCTTCGCTATCTGCCCTCGGTGGAGGTGCGCGACCAGCAGGGCTTCGAGATATCGCGCCCGCAATCACGCGGCTTCCAGGGCAGCATCGTCCAGGACACAAGGCTCGACGGGCTCAACGTCGTCGGCACCACCGCGATCCCGGCCGAGAACCTCGCCGGCATCCAGGTTCTCAACGGTCTGAGCGGCGCGCTCTATGGTCCGCAGTCGCCGGCGGGCGTCTTCGACTATCGGCTCAAGCGCCCGACGCAGACGCCGCTGCTGCGCTTGATCGGCAGCTTCGACAGCCAGGGCCTGTGGACCGGTCAGGTCGATGCCAGCCAGACGACCGGCGCGATCGGCTACCGCTTCGACGCCGTCCATGGCGATGGCGAGAGCTATGTCGACGCCAGTCATATCAGCCGGACCTTGCTGTCGGCCGACGTCGACCTGCACCTCGACGCCGCGACGGCGATCGAGGCGGACGTCAGCCATTACGAGACCAGGGCCACCGGCCTGCCGGGCAGTATCGTCTATTTCACCGGCGGCCGCACCGTGCTGCCCGCCGCCATCGATCCGACCCGCGTCGGCTACGGCCAGCCCGGCGCGGGGGTCGACCTGCACACCGACACCGGCCTCGCCAAGCTGAAGCACGACCTGGGCAACGGCTGGCGGATCGAGATCGGCGGGCTGTACCAGAACGCCGTGCGCGGCCTGTACGGGATCACCAACACGCTGACCGACAATGCGGGCGCCTATACCGTGACGCAGAACTTCAACGCGGTGCCCCGCTTCACCGTCGCCAGCGACACGGCCTCGCTGACCGGCACCACCTCGCTGTTCGGGCTCGCCAACGATCTCGCGCTGGGCACCAACGGCTTCATCAACGGCCAGCACAGCTATCGCAACTCGATCGCGGTGACGCTCGGCACCGGTACCCTCGCCGCGCCGACGCTGCTGCCGGGCAAGCCGACACCCGCGACCGGCGGCGAGTATCGCTCGGCCCGGCTGTTCGTGCAGTCGCTCGTGGTCGGCGACACGCTGCACCTCACCGACGCGCTGGCGCTCGAAGCGACGCTCAGCACGTCGTTCCTGAGCTCCCGGAGCTACTCCGCCGCCGGCGCCGTCACCAGCGCCGACACGCGCGGCGGCGTGCTCAGCCCCATGGTGAGCCTGATCGCCCGTCCCGACGACCGGCTGACGCTCTATGCCACCTATGCGGACAGCGTGGAGCAGGGCGAGGGCGCGCCGGCGGGGACGGCCAACGCCAACCAGATCCTGTCGCCCTATCGCGACATCCAGTACGAGGCGGGAGCGAAATACCAGCTGACGCCGGGGTTCCTCGTCACGGCCGCCGGCTTCCGCATGACGCGACCGCTCGCCACGACGCTCGCCACGAGCAACGTCTTCGCCGTCGTGGGCACCCAGCGCAACTGGGGCGGCGAGCTGTTCGGTCAGGGGACGCTCACCCCGTCGCTCAGCCTGCTGGGCGGCGTCACCTATGTCGACGCCAGGCTGATCGGCACGGGCGCGGCGGCGACCGACGACAAGCGCGTCGTCGGGGTGCCGGAGTTCAAGAGCGACGTGTCGGCGGACTTTCACCCGGCCGTCTTCGCAGGCTTCGCGCTGACCGGCACCGTCCACTACGAAAGCGATCGCGCCGCGACCAACACCGGCAACAGTCTGGCGCCGGCCTATGCGACGGTCGACCTGGGGACCCGCTACGACGCAGCGCTGTTCGGCCACCACGAGACGGTGCGGCTCAACGTCGTCAACGCCGGCGACAAACGGTATTTCTCGTCGATCGCCGATGGCAACATCGTCGGCAGCCCGGGCGCCAACACCGCCTATTCGGGTGCCCCGAGGACGATCCTGGCCGGCATCGAGGTCGACCTGTGAGGGGGAGGCCGCGCTAGGCGCGGGCTTCCTTCGCGATCCGGCCGAAATGGAATGCGCTGGGCTTCGGCGTTCGCCGTTGCGTCGCGCGGTCGACCGCCACCAGGCCGAACTTCGGGCCATAGCCGAACGCCCACTCGAAATTGTCGAGCAGCGACCAGTGCAGATAGCCCCGGACCTGAACGCCCTCGTCCATCACGGCGGCAAGGCTGGTCAGGGCGGCATCGATATACCGGATCCGCAGACTGTCGTCCTCGATCCCGATCCCGTTCTCGGTGACCAGGATCGGCACCCGGGCGATCCGGGCCGCATAGCGCACCGCGCCGCCCAGTGCCTGCGGGTAATATTCCTGGCCGACCTGGGTGCGCAGAGCGCCCGGCGGCGGCGGCAGGCGCCCGCCGGCGCCGACCACGGTCCGCGTATAGGTCTGGACCCCGACGAAATCGTCGGCACGCGCCGCCTCGAGCCAGACGTCGTATTGATCCGACCGGGCGCGGGATCCCTGTCCGGGCGCGCCGGGGGCGTCCTGGATGTCGTCCATGGCCAGCGTGTAGCCGACCGGCATCGACGGCCTGATCGCCTTGATGGCGGTCCGCGCCGCTGCGTGCGCCTCACGCAGGATCGGTTTCGACTTCGCCGCGTCCGAGAAGAGGAACGAGGAGAAATAGGGCGTTCCGACCGCTTTCGCGGCGGCCTGGCGCAGTTCGACCGCCGGGCCGAACGACAGGTTCGCCTCGTTGATGGTGCAGATCCAGTCGATCCGGTCGCCGAGATCCCGGACGATGCGGGCGGCGTAGCGGGCGAACAGCGCCGGCGCCTCGTGGTTCTCGAAGCCGCCGAGCGCCGCGAACCAGGTCGGCACGGTGAAATGCTGCAGCGTTATCACGGTGGTGAGGCCGTGACGCCGGCAGCTGTCGAGCATCCTGCCGTAATGGGCGATCATGGCGGGCGAAAAGAATCCCTTCACCGGCTCGACCCGCGCCCACTCTATGCCGAACCTGTAGGTGTCGAGCCCCAGGCTCGCGACCAGTGCGATATCCTGATCGTACAGGTGGAGGGAATCGCAGGCGTCCCCCGAGCGCTCCCGGAAGGGGCTGCCCGGCAGGCCCTCCAGCAGCCAGATGTCGCTGTTGACGTTGTTGCCTTCCACCTGGTGCGCCGCCGTGGCGGAACCCCACAGGAAGGTGCGGGGGAAGCGGCGGGCCTCGCGCGCGGCGGCGGCATGCGACCGCGAGGCCAGCGCGGCGGCCGAAGCCGCCGCCGTCATGATCGCGGTTCGCCGCGAGATACCGTCCTGCATGTCTCGCTCCTCGTTCGACGCTACGCTGCCGCCGCGATGGACCGCGCGCCTCGTGCCGCCCGGATCAGGGGCGTGACGGCGGCGGTGGCGCGGCATCGATGTCCGCACCCCATGGGTCCTTGCGGGCTATCGCCTGTCCCGTCTCGGCGAAGTCCATGATCTGGTCGCCGGCGCGTGAATAGCGGGGCCATTTCGGGAGGCCCGGACCGTTCGGGTCGCCGGACTTCGCGAAATCGACGACGTAGGCGCTGATGGTCCGACCGACCGCCATGTCTCGCGGGCTGGTCTTGTCGCCGTACTTGATCGCCTCGGTATGCAGGAAGAACGGGATGTCGCTAGCGTGGCCGGCGGCGGTATTGCGCGGATCGCGCGCGGAGTCCGCGACATAGGAGAAGCGGTACTCATAGACCGGCACGCCCTTGTCGGCGATCGTTCCGGCGATCGTGCGCGCACCCGCGACCATCATGCCGGTCCTGCCGCCCATGTCGCCGCTGGTGGCGCCGATCACCATCGGCACCCGTGCGAACGCACCGGACGAGTATGCGCGGCCGCCGTCCACCGCGATCGTGCCGTCGACGAAGGGCGACACGAAGGTGCGGGGCCCCTTGCCCTCGAAGAGCGCGGTCATGTTGAGGCCGCTCGTGACGTCCTGCGCCGACAATGCGCGCAACTTGACGAGAGCCTGGGGATCGCCGGCCTGTATGCCCCTGGTCTGCGCGAAGGCGACCCCGACCTTCTCGGCCGTGGCGAGCGTGTCGTCGCCCATCGCGCTGCCGCCGACGCCGGACATCACGACGGCCTTGCTAAACAGACCTCTGGCCATCGGCGAGGTCACCAATGTGTGCACGGACATTCCGCCCGCGCTCTCGCCCATGATCGTGACGTTGGCCGGGTCGCCGCCGAATGCGGCGATGTTCCGCCGAACCCAGCGGAGCGCGGCAATCTGGTCCAGATAGCCGTAATTGCCCAGCAGGCCCTGGTCGGCGTCCTCGCGGGTGAGCTGCGGATGGGCAAAGGTGCCGAAGCGCCCGACGCGGTAGTTGAAGCTGACGAAGACCACGCCCTGCGTCGCGACGTTCGCGCCCGAATAGGTCGGCGGCGAGGCGCCGCCGTTCACGAAGCCGCCGCCATAGATCCAGACGATCACCGGCAGCTTGCGCGCGGGCGCCGCCGGCCGCCAGACGTTCAGGTACAGGCAGTCCTCCGCCGGCGGGGTGCCGAGCGGGGCGGCGTCGCTCGGGAACGGCACCTGCATGCAGTCATGGCCGTAGGCGGAGGCATCCTTGACCCCGGTCCACGTGGCGACCGGCTGCGGCGCGCGCCAGCGGAGCGGCCCGATCGGTGGGGCGGCGAACGCGATGCCCTTCCAGCTGAGCACCTGGCCGTCGTCCGTTCCCCGCGCGACCCCCGCGTCGACGACGACGTCGGTGCGCGGCGCGGCTGCGGTGGGCGCGGCCCATGACCCCGCAGCCAGTATGATCGCGGCAACACGCCTCATCCGTCGTCCTTCCATCCTGCGCCGCCGCTCCGTCGCCGACCCTGTCCCGAACCGTGACGTACGGGCGCCACGGTGCGGTTCGGCGGCGGTTGCCGACGCATGGTCGCTTATGCGATCGTTGTCACGATCAGAAGGTGATGCTGGCGCGGACGCCGTATTCACGCGGCGGTCCGAAGAACTCGTTGGTGCCGCCAATGCCGGACACGTAGCTCTTGTTGGTCAGATTGTTCGCGAAGCCCTCGATCTGCCAGTCGCCGTGATGATAGGTGACGAGAGCCGATAACAGCCCACGCGACCGCAGCAGGTCCAGGGTCGGCGAATAGAACAACCCGGCATATTGCTGACCCACGAACGCATAGTTGATCCTGGGCGTGAGCGTCGCTCCGCCGCCGGCGGGGAAGCTATACTGCACGCCCGCGTTGCCGGTGAAGCGTGGAGACAACAGATTGGAACCGCCGCCGGCCGTCTGGATGAAGGGCGTATAGTCGAAGCAGGTCGGGCCGGCGGCTTGTCCCGGCGCGCACTGGGGAGCGGAAACGCCGGCGGGCAGCAGGCTGGTGTTGACGGTCCGGAAGGCAGGAAGCTTGCTGTCGACGAAGGACGCCGAGACGTCCGCCGAGTCACGTCGTCGAGATCGGGAGGGGAGGGCGGCGGCGGCACGATCGGACGGTCGATCGCCAGCACCGCGATTGGCGGCCAGATCCACATGATCGGCGTCCTCTCGGACGGCGCGCTCGACCCGCGCACGCTGCTGCCGTGGAAGACGTTGCGCGGCATCATGGTGGGCTCGCGTGCCGACCACGAGGCGATGAACGAGGCCATCGCCTTTCATCGGATCCATCCCGTGGTCGGCAAGGTGTTTCCGTTCGGGGAGGTGGTCGAGGCTTATCGCTACCTCAAGTCGGCGGCTCACCTCGGCAAGATCGTCATCGAGCGCTGATCGCCGGGCGCCGGAGCGACCCGCGATCGCGACGCACGTCGGGATCAGCCGGGAGACCGCCGGTCGTTTCACGCTGCAATGAGCATCGGTCATTGCTCGCATTGGCCGGTGATGCGTTGAGACGGCGCAACAGGAGTCGATGATGAAGATCACCCGCAACGCGTCCGCACCCTCGATGACCGGAAAGGTGCCCGACAATTTCACCGGGCTCGTCCGGCTCGACAATCTGTCGATGCCCAATCCGCCGGGGCGCGCCAGCGCCGGCGTCGTCACGTTCGCCCCGGGTGCCCGCACGGTGTGGCATACCCATCCCGCCGGACAGACGATCGTGGTCACCGCCGGCAGAGGCTGGGTACAACGCGACGGCGGTCCGCGCGAGGAGATCAGCCCGGGCGACGCGGTCTTCTTCGACGCCGGCGAGCGTCACTGGCACGGCGCCACCGCGACGACCGGGATGACCCACATCGCCATCACCGAAAGCGTCGACGGCACGAACGTCGAGTGGCTCGATCCGGTGACCGACGAGCAATACACGGGGTAATCGCAGCGACGTCATGAAGGGCGGGAGGCTCACGCTCCCCGCCGTCGATGCGCCGATCGCCGGCTACGCGCAGACCAGGCGGGCCGGATCAGGCCAGGCGACCGACGTCGGTAGCCAAGGCCCCTTCGTCGGCACCCTCCCGAAGACGACAGCCCGAGTCCGCCGCCATCCTTTCTCACCTTGGATCGGGCGATCCGGTCCGCGCGGCGGCTACCGTCCCACGATCTGGACCAGGCTGCCGATCGCCTGCCCGGTCGGCAACGCGCCGCTCGCGGTCAGCCGGCCGGCCGCGTCGTTCCAGGTCAGCACGGTTCCCCCGCCCGCGCGGCGATAGGCGTTCGTCTTGCCGTCGTCGTCATAGAGCCGCGCGGTGCCGTCCCGGCCCGGAAAGACGCGCAGTTCCGACAGTCGCTGGCGGGTCGCGGTGCTCGGCACCTGCTCGCCCAGCGGCACGATAGACCCGGCGCGAATGAACAGCGGCATGCGGTCGATCGGCGCGGGGGTGGTGATCCACTGGCCGCCGGCATGCTTCTGGTTGCTCCACCAGTCGTACCAGTCGGTGCCGGCGGGGAGGTAGACGCGCCGGCTGGTCGCGCCCTGCTCGGTTACCGGGGCGACGAGGAAGGCCGGGCCGAACATGTATTCGTCGCCAATGTTTGAGACCTGCGGGTCGCTGCCGAAATCCATCCACAGCGCGCGCATGAACGGCGCGCCCGTCTCGAAAGTATGCCGCGCCAGCGGGTAGATATAGGGCAGCAGGCTGTAACGCAGGCGCAGCCATTGAGCGAGGATCGGCTCGGCGGCGGGGCCGTATTCCCAGATCGCGGTAGCCGGACGCTGGCCATGGATGCGCAGCGTCGGGGTGAACGCGTTGTACTGGAACCAGCGGACGAACAGCTCGGGATAGTCGGGATAGGATGGCGCCATCGCCGTCGCGCCCGCCGGATCGACGAGCGGCGCGTGCAGCGCCTTGGGCCCGCTCGGCCACTGCCATCCGCCGGTATCGCTCGACCAATAGGCGATGCCGCTCGCCGTCATGTCGAGGCCGGTCGGCACTTGGCGGCGCAGCGTGTCCCAGGTCGCGTTGACGTCCGACGACCAGAACAGGCAGCCGTTCGCCTGCGCACCCAGATAGGCGGCACGGCACAGGATCAGGTTGCGCGCGTCCGGCATGTCGCGCGCCGATCCCTGCGCCACGCTCGCGGTGTGCAGCAGCGGGAACAGGTTGTGATACCGGTCGCCCGAACCAATCGAGTAGAAGAAGCCGTCCGGCACCAGGTCCGGCTCGGTCTCGTCGAGCCAGGTGTGATCGAACCCCTGGCTCAGGATGTTGTCGCGGATGTGGTTCCAGTACCAGCCGCGCGCTTCCGGGTTGGTGGAATCGATCAACGCGCCGGCGCGGTCGGACCGCACCGGCAGGCCGTCGACGACCTGGCCGTCCTTGTCCTTGAGCAGCCAGCCCTTGCTCGCCAGGAAATCGAAATACCGGCTTTCCTTCTCGAACCGCGGCCAGACGGAGATGATCGTCTGCATGCCCTCGTCATGCAGATGCCTGTTCATGCCGACGGGATCGGGGAAGAAGCCGTGGTCGATGTCGAGCTGACCCATCCGCGTCCAGTAGAACCAGTCGAGCACCATCATGTCGAGCGGGTAGCCGCGCCGGCGATAGCCGTCGGCGACGTCCAGCAGTTCCTTCTGGCTCTCGTAGCGGGCCTTGGACTGGATCAGCCCGAACGCGGCCTTGGGCGGCAGCGGGGTGCGGCCGGTCAGCGTCGCATAGCCGGCGTAGAGATCGTCGGCCGACCGGCCGGTGATGACGAAGAACGACACCCGCTCGCCCACGTTGGACTGGAACCGCGTCTGGCCGTGCAGGCCGGGCGACACCAGCGTCGCCGAAGGATTGTCCCAGACGATCGCATAGTTCCTGCTCGACACGAGCATCGGCACGCAGACCTGCTCGCCGGCCGGCGCGTCGTACCAGTGACGGCAATCGATGCTGCGCCCCTTGAGGTCGAGGATGCCCTCCTGATTCTGCCCCAGACCATAGAAATGCTCGTCCTCCCCGGCCGCGAAGCTGGCGCCGACCAGGAAGGTCGCCTCGCCCGCGACGTCGTGCGGCGCCTTGGACCAGCCGTTCATCCGCACCTCGCGGCCGTCCGGGGTGCGCACGGTGAGCGACACGGGCGGCAGCGAGGGCGCGAAATAGCGCTCCATCTGCGTCGGCGCCTTGGGCCAGGGCTGGGCGTCCACCGTCACGGTCATCGCGCTGGTGGCAAAGGCGTCGCCCGCTGCCGAACTGGTGTGCGTCCAGCCGCTCGCCGCGGCCGGCCCGGTGATGCCAAAGCCGGGCGCCGCCGCCGCGCGGTCGCGCTCGGTCGCGATCGTCACCCGGACGATGTTGGGCGCATAGGGCTCGACCGAGACGTAGCTGCCGTTGCGATCCAGCGTCGCGAGCGGATCGGCCAGCGCAGGAGCGGCGGCCAGCGCCAGCGCGACGGCGAGTGCGGCGCGACCGCAGGCGAGACGGATGTGCATTTTCTGGTCTTTCTTCATGTCGGCGCCCGGCCGTCGGCGGTGATGCCCGGCGTGATCGCCCGGTATTGCAGGCTCGAGAAGGTCACGGCGCCACCGCCGGCGGCGTACAGCCCGGGCCGGAGGCTGAGGAAACCGTCGGCGACGTTGTGGTTGTAGCCGGCGACCTCGAACGATCTCTCCTTCGTCCAGCTGCGGCCCCGGTCGGTGCTGTAGTAGAAAGTCACGACGTCCTCGTCGTTGACGAGCCGCAGCCGCACGTCGCGACCGGGCAGCGCCGCGCCGGCGGGCCAGCGCTCCTGCTGGCCAATGCGATAGGCGTGGAGACGGTCGCGGCCCAGCCCCAGGCCGCAGAACAGCTTCTCGTCGTAGAACAGCAGCAACCCGCCCTCGGCCTCGCCATCGATCGTCACGTCGATCTCGACCTGATAGGCGCGGTCGCCGGCGACGAACAGCAGCGGCGACGCATCGGCCGGGCCGGTGCCCTGGCCGGTCACGATCAGCCGGTCGCCCGCCAGCCGCGCGCGATCGAGGTAGCCCGGACGGGGAGCGAAGAAGGCGAGCTTCGTCCCCCACATGTCGGGCGCGAAGCCGGACAGCGCGACGCCGTGCGGCCCGGCGCGTCCGCCGCCGGGTTTGGCCAGCGGCCTCGACAGGTCGCCGCCGACCGCGCGGGGCCAGCCGTCGGCGGTCCACTCGATCGGTTCGAGCAGCATCTGCCGGCCCAGCGTGCGCCGCCCGTTCTCATAGCCGTGATAGATCAGCCACCAGCCCCCGTCCGGCGCCTGGATCGCGGTGGCGTGCCCGCGCGACCACCACGGCTCGTCGCGCGAGGCGGTATGGACGATCGGATTGTGCGGGCAGTTCTCCCACGGGCCGTCGATCGAGCGCGAGCGCGCGACGACGACCATGTGGCTCGTCGGCGGCCCGGCGGTGCCGCCCTCGCCCGAGAAATAGTAGAACCAGCCGTCCTTGCGCAGCAGCTTGGGCCCTTCCAGCGCGAAGCCCTCGACGATCCAGTCCGACGGTATCGGCCAGCCTCCATAGACATGCTCCGTCGGCCCGACGGTCGACAGCCCGTCATCGGCGAGGCGCACGCGCTGGCCGCCGCCCAGGAACAGGTAGCGGCGCCCGTCCTCGCCGACGACGTGGCCGGGATCGATCGGCCCGTCGATCCCGAGGTCGATCGGCTCGCTCCACGGTCCCGCCATCGCGTCGGCATGGATCACCCAGGTCTTCACCGGACGCTGCGGGTCGGCGGGATCGAGCGCGGGGATGTAGATGAAATAGCGCCCGCCATGCTTGGCGATGTCGAGCGCCCAGACGATGCCGATCGGCGTCCGCAACGCCGCGGTCAGCGGCGTCCAGTTCACCAGGTCGCGCGAGTGCCAGATCGGCACGCCCGGATAATATCGGAACGAGGAAAAGGTCGCGTAATAGTCGCCGCCGTCGCGCAGGGCGTTGGGGTCGGGATGATCGCCGGCGAGCACGGGATTGAGAAAGGTCCCGTCGCCAAGATCGGCGCGGCGCTGACCCTCGACGCCCGCCCGCCAGCGCGGGGCACGAGGGCCGCGATCGGAGAGGCGGGGGCCGAGCGCCTCGGTACCGGCGGGCAGCGCCGCCCCGGCGGAGGCGAGCGCGAGCGCCAGCAGGTCGCGTCGTGAGGTCGTCACCATCGGGCGCCCTCGGTCGGTCGGTCGGGACGGCAGGGCGCGCGGACCATCAACGATGCGCCGGAGCGAGCGTGAGCAGCGCGACGTCGTTGCTGCGCATCGGAACCCGCGCCGTCAGCGTCCCGTCGGCCGCCACCCGCACGATCCTGTCCTGCTCGGGAACGTCGGCGGTCGCCGCCTGCATCTTCTCGAGCTGCCCGGGCTCGAACGTCCTGGGCAGGCCCCAGTCGATGTACAGCGACAGCGGATCGTTGCGGCGATAGCCGGTCTTGTGCACCTGCAGCCGGTAGATGCCGGGGACGACATGCTTCAGCCGGAACGCAAGCGTTCGGCTTGCCGTCGCGGGTACCTGATGGGTGTAGAAGGGTTTGTTGCTCGACGTCTGGACGGGCTGTTGCCAGTCCCAGACCAGTGCCGTCACCGTCCGCCCGTCGACCGCGACCATCGCCTGACCATCGGCGACCGGCACGCTGCGGCCTTTCAGCGCGTTGAGGTATTTGTACGCGAACCACGCCGGCTTGCGGATGCCTTCGCGGTTCATCAGCCCGAACCCGCCATGAAACGGCGTGGGCGGCGGGCCCGGCTCCTCGAACAGGTCGGTGTAGGTCCAGTAGCTCATGCCCTGGAGCAGGCCCTGCGACGCCTTCAGCTTGGTCAGGATGTACGGCGCGCTGATGTAGCTGTCGTGGACGAAGTCGCGCGGGGTGTAACTGGTGCTCCACTCGGTGAAATAGAGCGGCAGGTTCGGGTAGGGCGACGCCTGGATCTGCTGGCGCACGCGGCGGACGTCGCCGACGATCGCATCGGGCGAGGGTGACAGCTTGGTGTCCCCCTTGCCGTCCTCGTCGAGGAAGCCGCCGTCGACGCCATAGGTGTGGGTCGTCACGAAATCGATCGGCACCTTGTTGTCCGCGACATAGCGCAGCAGTTCGGGCACCCACGCCGCGCCGGCGGTGGAGGGGCCGCCGACGCGCAACGCCGGGTCGATCGCCTTGATCGTGCGCGACGTGTTCGCGAACAGCGCGAAATAGGCGGGTCGATCGGCCCGCTCCCAGAAACCGGCGAGGTTGGGCTCGTTCCAGACCTCGAAATACCAGCGCCGCACCTCGTCCTGGCCATAGCGCTGCTCGACGTGGCGGACGTAGGCGTCGATCAGATCGTGCCATTTGGCCGGATCGGGATGGGACGTGTTGCCCTTCCAGTAGAAGATCGTCTGTTCGGACGTCCGCATCGCGCCGGGGGTGAAGCCGAGCTCCACGAACGGTCGGATGTGCCGCGCGAGCAGATCGTCGTACAGCCGATCGATCCTGGTCCAGTCGTAACCGATCCGCCCGTCGGTCACCCGCACCGTGCCGAGCACGTCGTGGAAGATGTCGTGGAACCGGACATACCGGAAGCCCAGTTCGTCCACCGCCGTCCTGAGTTGCGCCTGGCTGTCGTCGCGGATCAACGTGCCGGGGAAGTCGGACCCGACCGACAGATCGTAGAACCGGTCGACCCGGCCCGCCGCCGTCGCGAGATCGATCGATACCGGACGGACGGACGGGTCGGCGGCGGCCGGCATCGCGACACAGAGCGCCAGCGCGGCGCAGAGGGAAGTCGGTCTCGGCTTCGTCGGTCTGTTCATCGCATCCGGCCCGTCGTCACGCGCAACAGGACCGGCTTGTCGATGATGTTGAGGCCGTAATCGACCTGGTCGCCGTTCCACACCCGCTCCACGACGAAGGCGCCGTTCTGCAGCCGGCCCTCCTCGACGCGCAGCACCGTCGTGCCGGCGGGCGCACCCGGCCGCGGTTTCAGGTCCACTCGGACGTGGTCGCCGGTGACCAGATACTGGTCGGGTGCGACCTGGGCGACGACGGCGCCTCCGACCGGCTCGCCGGCCCATGCCGGTGGCTCCGACTTGAGCCAGCTGTCCGTCCGGTGCCCGAACTGCCACTCGCCATAGCTGGCGTTGACCGCCAGATCGCCCAGCACGGTGGATTGCGGCGCGCCGTCATCGCCCTTGGCGGTGCCCCACACCGGGTGCTCGAAGGCGATGCGCGCCCAGTCGCGCGCCATCGGCGCGAACAGGCGGTATTTGGCCGCGAACGCATCGAGCGTCGCGTCGTCGAACGACTTGGCACCCAGCGGATAGTTGAAATAGTCCGTCGCATCCATGCCGAACGGCGAGAAGCCGATCGCGCCGCGCCCGATCGCCGCCCAGAAATACCGAGCATATTCTGTCGCATTGCCGATCTCGGGCACCGCCAGCGCATTGTCGGCGCGGCGATAGGCATCGAGATAGGCGAATACGTCGGCGCTCTTGCGGTCGTAGATGTCGGGCGCCTCGTAATCGACCGCAGGCGCCGCCGCTTTCCAGATGCCGATCACGTCCTGCTGCGGCCCGACGCTGGCGACCCCGGTCGGCTCGGGTACCTTGAACGGGTCGGACAACGAGGCGTTGACGTACATCGGCAGCGGCTTGACCGCCTTGCCCGCCGCGGCGACCTCGCCGACGTAGCGGGCGGTGTACCAGGTGTTGAACGCCCGGTCGGCCTGCGGACCATAAGCCGTCACCCAGTTGCCGCGCTTGCCCAGTGCCGCCGGAACGGGCGCGTCGAACAGCCTTTGCGCCGCCGCCCCGAAATCGCGCGGATTGCGATAGCTGCCCGTCTCGTTCTCCACCTGCACGAGGATGACGGTGTTCTGCCGATCGCGATCGCGCAGATAGCCCATCAGCGCCACGAAGGCGCGCTTGTCCGCCGCCAGCGTCTCCTGCCCGTGCGGCGACAGGACGTCGTGGTCCTTGCCGTCGCGCGTCCGCATCATCGGAAAGCGGCGGCGATCGAGCTTGACCCAGTCGGGCGTGTAGCCGGCGCCGGTGTTCTTGTACGCGCCGAACCACAGGATCACCACGCGCCTGTCATGCGCGCGCGCGCCGTCGAGCAATGCCTGCACCCAGCTGAAATCGAACCGGCCCTCCTCCGGCTCGATCTGCTGCCAGGCGACCGGCGCCTCGACGGTGTTCGCGCCGATCCGATCGAGCACCGGCCATATCCTGGGCAGCGCGGCAGGGTAGTTGCTCGAATTGTTGACCTGCGCGCCGAGCATCAGGAACGGCGCGCCGTCGACGATCAGCGCATGGCGTCCGCCCCGCGTCTCGAGATGCGGCACCGGCGTGGCCGCATCCTGCGCACGCGCGGCGCCCGCCATGGCGAGGGCGGCGAGCGCCAGCGTGAAGCGTGCCGTCATTGTCCGTCTCCTGCCGGGTCACCGTAGACGATGCCGCGGCCATCCGTACCGAGATACACGCGCCCGAAGCGTTTGGGGTCGCCACCGACGATGCGGAAGCGCATTCCCCACTGGTGCGCCTCGTCGTTGATCCGCGACCATCGCGCGCCGCCGTCCGTCGAGCGCCACACGCCCTCGTCCGATCCCTCGCGCCCGACCGCATACAGCGCCGGCCAGCGCGCGCCGGGCGCCGCGTGACCGAGCCCGTACAGCGACACCACCAGCGATCCGGGCGCGCGCGTCCAGCTGTCGCCCGCGTCGGTCGACCGGTACAGCGCGCCCGCGACCTGCAGCCACAGGGCGCCGGACCGGCCCGGCGTCGCGAGCAGCGCGTTGGCGGACTCGCGGTTGCGCGGCGCGGTGCTCGTCAGGTCGGCGGGCAATCCCCCCGCGGCGACGGGTTGGAAGGAGGCCGCGCCGTCGTCGCTGCGCAGCACACGCCCGGCGGCGGGGTCGACCGCGTAGAAGCGGCGCGCGTCCGCCTTGTCGGCCACGACGCGCAGGCCCGCGGGCAGCCCCGTCACCGGCCGCCAGCTCCGCCCGTGGTCGCGCGTCACTTGCGGGCCTGCGGTCCCGACGATGAACGTGGCCCCGTCCGCCGCAACTTCGATCGCCGCGTCCCCGGTCGCCTCGGGCGCGGGGCGCCCCGTCGGCGGGGCGAGGCTCGCGGCTCCGTGCAGCGGTCGCCAGGTCTCGCCGCCGTCCGGCGACCAGGCGAGGCTGGTGTCGGGAACGGTGGGCGCGTGGGTGTTGCCGCTCCTGACCATGATCTCGGGCCTGAGCCCGGCATAGTCGAGATCGTTGGTGTTGGTCAGATAGGGGTTCAGATGCACGTGCGGCGGTGAGACCGACAGGTCGGCATGGCGGAATCCGCCGATGTCGCCGAAGCCGGACACCAAGGGCGCGCCCGCCGCCGGGCTGGTGAAGGTGATGATCGCGGTCTGCTCGATCCCGCGCGTCCAGGGCCGCCAGCGCATGGTGCCGGCGGCATCGAAGCCGCGCGTGTCGTACATCGTCGCGCCGGTGGTGTACGCGACATGACGCTCGTCGAACGGATCGATCGCCAGCCCCGCGATCCAGTGCCCGAAATTGGGCGCCGCGCCATCGAGGTCGAGGAACGGCGACGCCGAGACGTCGCGCGTCGAACGGCGCCACAGCTCGTCCCAATGCCTGCCCCCGTCCGCCGAACGCCAGACGGTGTCGACCGGCTTGTAGCGATCGACGGTGCTGACCGCGATCAGCCGGGGATTAGTCGCCGATACCGCGACGCCCATATAGCCGCCGACCGGCGCGTCCGGGCGCTTATCGGGGGTCACGTCGACCCAGCCGCCGGTCGCCGGATCGTGCCGCCACACCGCCCCGCGCGTGATGCCGTTGGGGCCGAGGCCGTCGGCATAGGCGAGCGTCAGCACGCCGTCGCCGCCCAGCGCCGCCTTGACCGGCAGCAGGTCGGCCGCCGGGCCGCCCGCCACCGCCCGCCAGCTGCTCCCGCCGTCGTCGGAGCGGAACAGGTGCGCGGCGCCCGGATCGGCGCTGCCGACGAACACGCGGCCGGGCACGCGGGGATCGAAGATCACGAAGCCGAGCCCGCCATGCGTCTCGCGCCGGCGTTGCGGTCGGCCGAGACCCGCCAGCGGGAAAGCCACCACCTTGCGCCAGTCCGCCGCGCGATCGTCGCTGCGCCACAGCCCGTCGTGGCGCGATCCGAACAGCAAGGTGGCGGTGTGGTGCGGGTCGATCGCCAGCCGCTCGCCCAGTCCGCGCCCGTCCTCGTTCCCGCCCATCGCGAACGGGACGGGCACGACGGTCCAGTGCGTGCCGCGATCGGCCGAGCGCAGCACTGCCGTCTTGCTGCCCGCGCCCATGCCGGCGGCGAGATAGACGACGTCGGCGTCGACCGGATCGGGTGCGACGCTTTCCACGCCCTGATAGCTGCCCTCGGCCAGCCCGTCCTCCAACGGCACCCAGCGCGCCGCCACCGCGTCCCAGCGATAGGCGCCGCCCATGTCTGTGCGCAGATAGGCGAGGCCGCGCTCCACCGGGCTGAACACGACGCCCGGCGCAAAGCCGCCGCCGCCGACGGTGACGTTCTCCCAATGGTAGACCACCGTGGGCGTGAACCGGGTGGCTCCGGCGCTGGCGAGCATGGGCCGTCCGTTCGCATCGCGGCAGCTAACAGTAACGGCACCGGTCGCAAGGGCGACGTCCGCCACGTCCCGGCGGGTGCGCAGCGTCGGATGCTCCATGCCGGCGACCATCGAGAACATGCCGGGCGAGGGTGGGGCAGCTGCCATCAGGCTGGCGGGCGTCGGTGCCGACAGGACGCCGAGGCACGCCAGCAACCCATATCGTCGGCTCGCCATTCGATCCTCTCCGTGCGGACGACCGCACCCGACCTTCCCGATCGCTGTCCGGTCGTTAGCACGGCCGGACAGTCGGACAATAGCGTCCGCACCCGGTCGGCCGCAGTTCTCGTCGTCTCGCGCCGCTGGTAGAGGATTGCCGACGTTGCCGAGGAGGGCCCATGATGAGCTCGACCGGCATGAAGGTAGGCTATCCCGGCGGCTGTGGTCGTCCGACCTCAATTGTCGGACTGGGAGGGACGTCGGGCGATCCGTCCCAACACGTCAATGTGCGTCGGCAGACGCTGCGCCGTGTGCGCCAAGCCGGCGCGCAGCCGCGTCATCTGCGTGACCAGCTGATCGATCGTGTAGCGCTCGACGAGCCGGTCGTAGGATCGCGGCTCGTTCCCTTGGCCGAGCATGACCGAGAGCCAGCTTTCCTCGGTGAACAGATCGTCCTGCTGGCGGACGATGCGGCCCTTGCTCCGGAGGAGCGCGATCTTATGCGCCAGCGTGTCCGGGATCGCCATGTCGCGACAGTAACGCCACAACGGCGTGTCGTCGCGGTGTGTCGCCTTGTAATGCAGGACGATGAAGTCGCGGACCTGCTCGTATTCGAGGCGCGTCTGACGCTCGTATTCGGCGATGTCGGCGGGGTCGAAGCCGCGGTCGGGAAACAGCTGGATGAGCCGCGCAATGCCCATCCGGATGAGATGGATGCTGGTCGATTCCAGCGGCTCGACGAACCCGCCGGCGAGCCCGATCGCGACGCAGTTGTCGACCCAGAACCGCGCGGTGCCCGGTCCGGAAGGTGATGCGGCGCGGTTCGGCCAGCGCTGGGCCGTCCAGCGTGGCGACCAGGCGGTCGTGCGCGGCCTCGTCGTCGATGAAGCGGCTTGCGTACACATAGCCGTTGCCCGTGCGGTGTTGCAGCGGGATGCGCCATCGCCATCCTGCGGCGTCCGCCGTGGCGCGGGTGAACGGCGGAACCGGCGATAGCGCCGCCGTCGGCACCGCCAGGGCGCGATCGCAGGACAGGTAGGCGGGCCAGTCGACGAACGCGGTGCCGAGCGTCTCGCCGATCAGCAGGCTTCGAAAGCCGCTGCAATCAAGGAACAGGTCTCCTGCGACCGGCGCCCGTCGCTCAGAGCGAGTCTAGCAGGCTGTAGGTTAGGTTGCGCCCCATCGGCGCCGGGGCACTTCCGGAAAACAGACTCGCCATCACATCCCCTCAGGCTCGTGCCATGCTGCGCGGTCGCCCAGCCGCCCGGCGTATACCCACAGCTGCACCGCTTCCCGCAACGACGCGGCCGAACCGCCGGATGGCGGCATGGGCATCGAGAGTCCGCGGAAAGCTTCGGACCGTCGGGTGCGTCATCCCTTCGACGGACGGACAAGCGCCGGCATCTGGGCGAGGGACGCCGCGACGTTCGCTCGTACCGCCGCGAGCGCACGCAGGTTGTCGGCCGCGGTGACGCCTTCAATCATCGGGCTGTAGTCGCCGGCCGGTACGCCCTGACCGTCCAGCACGGCGAACCAGCTCGCATCCCGGAACAGTTCGTCCGTCGAGAGCACGATCCGGCCCGACCGACGATAATGGTCGATCCGGTAGGCCAGCGTATCGGGCAGCGCCATGACGTGACGGTCCCGCCACAGCGGGTCGGTGCGACCGTCCGTCATCGCATAGTGCAGGATCAAGAAGTCCCGGACGGCCAGCATCTCCTGCTCGAACACGCGGTTGAACTGTTCCGCCAGCGACGGGTCGCAGTCGCATCGCGGGAACAGGGACAGGAGCTTGGCGATACCGCTCTGGATCAGGTGGATGCTGGTCGACTCGAGCGGCTCGAGAAATCCGCTGGACAGGCCGATCGCGACGACGTTCCCGACCCAGCAGCGGCGGCGGCGGCCGGGCACGAAGCGGATCAGTCGCGGCTCCGCGGTTGGCGGCCCTTCCATCGCCGCCAGCAGCGAGGCGCGCGCGTCGTCGTCCGACTGGTAGCGGCTCGAGAACACATAGCCGTTGCCGACCCGGTGCTGAAGCGGGATACGCCAGCGCCAGCCCGCCTCGGCGGCGGTGGAGCGGGTGAACGGGGTGATCTCCGTCTCCGCGGCGCTCGGCGCGGCCCAGGCCCGATCGCATGGCAGCCATGCCGACCAGTCGTCGAACCCCGCGCCTAGTACCTCCTCGATCAGCAGGCCGCGCAGGCCCGAGCAATCGACGAACAGGTCACCCTCGGTCACCTCGCCGCGATCGGTGACGATCCGCGTTACGAAGCCGGTTTCGGGGTCCTGCTCGACCCGCGCGACCCGGCCCTCGACCCGGCGGACGCCGCCGCTCTCGGCACGTCGGCGAAGGAAGGCGGCGTACAGGCCGGCGTCGAAATGGAACGCATAGCCCAGCGTCGAGAGATAGGACCGCCGGTCCGCCACCGGCCGCGCGAACCGGCGGTGCCTCGCGGCCTGCGCCGTCAGCGAATAGTCCTCGGGCAGGACGTGCTGGCCGCCCAGCCGAGCGCGGATCAGCCGGTGTAGGAACATCGCCCCGTCGCCCGGCGGGCCATAGGTGCCGAACGGGTGGAAATAGCGCGAGCCATCCCCGTTCCAGCCCGCGAACTCGATCCCCAGCTTGTAGGTGGCGCGGGTCTCGCGCATGAACTCGACCTCGTCGATGCCGAGCAGCTGGTTGAACCAGTGGATCGTCGGGATCGTCGCCTCGCCGACGCCGATCGTGCCGATCGCGTCCGATTCGAGCAAGGTGATCGCGGTGTCGGTGCCGGCCAGCGCCCGCGCGAGCGCGGCCGCCGTCATCCAGCCGGCGGTGCCGCCGCCCAGGATGACGACCCGTCGTACCGGCTGGCTCATCGCGGGCAGGCGCCGCTCGTCGCGGGATGGGGCAGCGCCAGGAACACCGTGCTCCACAGTTGCGCCGCGTTCGACTCGTCCGCATCGCCCCCGGCGGCGCCATAGGGCGCGATCCGGTAGCGGCCGTCCTCGTACCGCCACGACCAGAGTTCCGAGCTGCGCATCGCGCGGGTCGCGTCGATCGCGTGCCACACGCAGGCCTGCGCACCCGTCAACTTGGCGCGTACCGGCGACGGCAGGTCGGCCCGCGCCAGCTGGCGGGCGAGCCCGGCGGCGGCGAGCGCCTGTTGCCACGACCAGATCACCGTGCCGTGATAGGCGCCGGATCCGAGCTTGGCCTGGACGTCGGGCGAGGCGAACACGGGATTGGCCACCAGCATCCCGGCGCCCGTCATCAGCCCGGCCGGAAACGGCCGCGCGATCAGGTCCGCCGTGTCCGCGAGGTCCGACGCGGAAGGACTGCCGAACAGCAAGGCGAAGCCCTCGTCGCTGTTGAGGACCGGCACCGGCCGCCCGTCGGCGTCGAGCGACAGCGCATGGAACCGCGCGGGCGAGGCGACGGTCGGCACCGGCACGCCGACCTTGCCCGCAAAGGCCGCGATCGCCGCGCGGGCGCGCGCCGGGGCGATGCTCTGCTCGAACAGCGACGGCGCCGTCCTGGCCCAGACGGCAGCGGCGGCGGCGAGCGGCGCCAGGACCGCCCTGTCGTCGCGCGTCAGGTAGCGGTCGAGCAATCCGCTCCGCACGAACGCGCTCGCGGCGTCCAGCGCCGCCGGCACGAACACCGCGTTGACGTCGTAGGCGTAACGTCCGCCGCCCAGCCCGTCGTTGCTGTCGCGCCACTGGCCGACCGGCACACCGGGTTTGAGCGCCACGAGGTTCGCCGCCACCGGTCCCGCGGCGAAGGGCGCCGCCATGCGCGCGACGTAGCGTAAGTTGCGCACGAGCCGTGCCCCGTTCGTGTCGCCGCCCGCCAGCCGCTGGGCCAGGAACGCCGCCGCCCGCGCGCGGCCCCGCGGATCGTCGAGCAGCCAGCTGCGCGCCACGGGGGCGAGCATGAAGCCGCCGTCGACCATCTTGTAGTCATAGACCGGCGCCGCGGAGAGGCTACCGTCCGTCCGGCGATGATCGAGGATCGCGAACTCGCCGATGTCCTCCTCATGCGCGACCTGACCGTCGGGGGACAGGCGATCGAGCACCGAGGCCAGGCCGGTCTCGACCGCGGCCGGCTGCAGCGCGGGCATCAGCAGGCGCACCGACATGAGCGTGTCGCGGCCGAAATAGGTGTCGAAACGCCACGAGCCGGCGAGATATTTCTCCCGGTAGCTCAGGAACTCCAGCGCCTCGCGCGCGGCCGGATCGGCTGCGGCGGTCGGGGTCAGCAGCCGGTCCGTCGGCACCGGGGTCAGCGGCGTCTCGCCGGTGAGCGCCGTCACCTCGATGGCGATGCGGCCGTCGGCGCCGGCGGCGATCGTGGAGCCGCTGACGGTCCCGCGCACGGCCCTGATCGACAGGCGGTACCCCGGCGCACCGTCGAGCCGGTCGCGTGCCCAGGCCATCGGCGCGGCAGGAGCGGTCAGCACCTCTGTCGGCGCGGTGCCGAGCGCCTGATAGTCGCGCAGCACGCGGATGCTCGACAGCACGGCCTGCTTCACGACCAGCCGCGGCGTGTCGATGCTGGCGGTGAAGGTGACGCCGTGCAGAGGCCGGCCCTTTCCGTCGGGCAGGGTCACCGGCCGCGCGGGTGCGTCGAGCCGCCACGTGGCGGCGGTCGGGACCGGCTCGAACCACAGGCCGACGCCGCTGTTGCCGGCAGGGAACGCGACGATCAGCCGCGGATCGGTCCCCGATCGCAGCACGATGTGCGCCGACACCGGTCCGTCGCGCACGAAGCTGTTGAGGTTGAGCCCTTCGACCCGGCCGATCGGGTCCGGCGCCGCGCCGGCAAGCGCCGCTCCCGCAAGCAGAATCCCGAGCGCGCGATGCAAAGCAGCCATGTCGATCCTCTCAACGCCGAAGCGGCGGCCGAGACACGGATGCCCGACCGCCGCTTCCTTACACCACCGGGTCGCGATCAGAACTTGAACGTGACGCTGCCCAGCGCATTCCGGCCGATGATCGCGCGGCCATAGAAATAACCGTTGATGATCGACTGCGTCTGGCCCTGCCGCGGGTTGCCCTCCGTCAGGCCCAGCTTGTTCGTCAGATTGTCGACGCTGACGTTGAGGTTGATGTGCTTGCTCAGGTTCACCGACGCGCCGACCGAGAAGACGTCGTAGGCGGGCAGGGCGACACCGTCGCCGGCATCGGCGAAGATGCGCCCGGTATAACGCCACCGGCCATAGATCTCGCCCAGCCCCTGCGGCAGGATGAACGACGGCGTGACCTGGAACAGCTTCTTGGGCGTCCGCTCCGGCGTGTTGCCGTCGTATTGCGGCTGCGCGGTGCCGTTGAAGCGGAGGTTCGTCAGGCTCGGATCCTGATAGACGCCCGAGGCCGAGATGCTGAAGAAGCGCACCGGCTTGAAGTCGACGTCGAGCTGGACGCCGTTGATGTTGTCGTCCGCCAGCGCGTTGTTCTGGATCGCCGGGTTGCTCGGGTTGGTGAAGGTATACGACTGATCGCGGAACTCCGTGCGGAACCCGACCAGCGACCCGACCAGGCCGGGGAACTGGAACCGCACGCCGCCCTCGTACAGCGTCAGATCCGACGGTGCGCTTGCCGGCCCACCCGAATTGCCGCCGTTGGTCTGGAAGCCCTTGGCGTAGCGGCCGTAGAGCGCGAGGTGATCGTTGAGCGTGTAGTTGACGCCGACCGTCTCCGCCGTGTCGTGATAGCTGACGCGATAGGGCGTGTAGGTCCCGTTGAACGTCGGGCCGAGGTCGGTGACGATGCCGGGCGTGCCGGGCAGCACCGTGCCGTTGACCGCGGCGGCGTTGCCGACGTTGGTCGCGACATGCTCATGCTCGTACCGGAAGCCGAAATCGATGTGCAGGTTCTCGCCGATCTTGAGCTCGTCGTTGAAATAGCCCGAGAGCGAGTCGACGTGATCGTTGAAGATCCCCTGACCCCAGTTGCCGTAGCTGACCATGCCGTTGTTGGTCAGCTGGCCCGCCACGCCGCCCGCCGCGTTGAGCGCGACCACGTCATAGATGTGGGACGCGTTGGCCACCCCGTTGATGAGCGAGGCGACGCCCGACTGATCGTCGGCGCGGCGCACGTCGTAGAACATGCCGCCGACGGTGAGCGAGTTCTCGATCGCACCACCGGTATAGTCCCACTTCACGCCGAAATCGGTGCCCAGGTCCTTGGTCCGCGTGGTCTGGTGGTTGAGCACCGTCTCCTGCAGCAGGCCGTTGCCGTTCAGCGCGTTGAGCGCGCCCGTGTTGTTGGCGGCGATCACCTGACCGGTCAGCGTGTCGCGCAACCCGAACTGGGTGGCGGTCGGGAAGGCGGCGCGGCCGGCGGTCAGCAGGCTGGCGATCGGCGAGGCGGCCGACGTCAGATATGTCACCGCGGACGCCGGAGGCTGGCCGTTCGATCCCGGGAACGTGCCGTTGAAATCGAAGACGGCGTCGAGATAGCGGGCACGCGCGAACGCGCTGAAGTTCTGCGTGATCGGCAGGTTCAGGTCGCCGCGATATTCGGTCGACCGCGTGTGGATGCCGTTCTCCGTGCTGAACGTGCGGACGCAGTTACCGGTCGCGCATGAATCCGGCACCTTGATCTGCGAGAACGCGCGGCCGCCGGTGATGTTGTCGTTCAGGCCGTTGAGCCCTGCGACGTTGCCGATCTGGCCGTTGCCGTTCGAGGTGAAGGGCATGTCGGCGTAATAGGCGTCGTGCTCGTCCTGCTTCTTGATCGTCAGACGCAGGAAGCCGCCGTCGCCGAAGCGCTTCTCCAGCATCCCCTTCACATGATAGGTGTTGTAGTTGAACTGGGAGTAACGCTGCCCCGGGTTGCTGTCGACGAAGCCACCGACGCTGAACGCCAGGTCCGGCGCGATCGGCGCCGAGAAATAGCCGTCGGCGCGGATGTCGCCATAGGTCGTGCCGGTGAAGCGGGCCGAGCTCGTGACGTGGTCGAAATTGGGCTTGAGCGAGATGAAGTTGATCGTCGCCGCGGCGCCGTTCACCGCCAGGATGCCCGACGTGCCGCCCTCGACCGCTTCAAGCCGATCGATGGTGATGTCGTTCTGGAAATACTCGTCCGCACCGCCGCCGCTGTAGAGGATCGGCATGCCGTCCTCCTCGAGCGTGATGAACGTCTGCGCGCCGCCGCGCAGGCCGCGGACCGAATAGTTGTTCGAGACAGGGCCGGCGGTGCCCTCGACGAAGACGCCGGGAACGAGGTTCAGCGCCTCGGCGGTCGACCGCGGCGCCAGCCGCTGGATATCCGCCGAATTGGCCAGCGTCACGTCGGACGACGAGGTGAACAGCGTGCGCTTGCCCGACGTGTTGCCGGTCACGACGACTTCGTTCAGCGACAGATCGGCGGCAGCGGGCTGTGCGCCGGGCGCCTCGGTGTTGGCGGTCGCAGGGGTGTCCTGGCCGGCGGGCGCGGGCTGGTTGCCGGGCGCCTGCTGGGCGGGATCGACGCCCTGGCGCGCACTGGGATCGGATGCGACCTGCGCGGTCGCGGCGGTGGCGACGAACGTCGCGCTGCTCGCGAGCAGCATGAGGCTGGTGGTGTGACGCATCGGATCTTCTCCCTTGCACGACGCGAGGAAGGGGCGATGGTTCTCGTCTTCCTCTTCCTGGTCGTATTCTGTTTCTTCGACGGCGCCGGCTACACCCGCCGGATGCGGGCCACAACACGTCCCCCAAGAACGGCACTGCCGTGTGGCAAATCTGCTACATGCCTCGTCAGGGCGCGCGCGCCGGCGTCGACGCGGCAAGCTCGGGATAGCGGTCCAGCAGCGCGCTCGCGACGCCGTTGGTCCAGCCGAAGCCGTCCTGCGTCGGATATTCGCCGCCGCCGCCGGGCCTGCTTTCCTCGACGTCGTATTTCTCCAACATGCGGCCGGTCCGGGCATAGGTGGTCGACACGCCGCCCAGCCAGCGCGCCGCGATCGACCGCGCCAGCGCGTCCTCGTGATAGCGCGCCAGGCCGTCGATCGCGGTCCATTGCAGCGGCGCCCAGCCGTTCGGGTCGTCCCATTGCTGCCCCGTCCGAGTGGTGGTGGTGCGCAGGCCGCCGGGCGCGAGCAGGACCCGCTCCGTCAGCCGGGCCACAGCCGCCGCCTGCGACGGTGAGGCTGCCCCGACGAAAAGCGGGAACAGCGTGGCCGCCGAGACGACCGGAGTGAGCTTTCGCGCCTGGAGGTCGAAATCGGCATAGCGACCCTCGTCGGCCCGCCACAGCCACCGGTCCATCGCCGCGCGCCGACGTGTCGCCTTGGCGGCAAACGCATCCGCCCCGGCCCGGTCGCCCGCCGCGCGGCAGCGTTCGGCGATCCGTCGCTCCATCGCGAACAGCAGGCTGTTGAGGTCGACGGGCACGATGTCGGTCGTGTGGATCGTGTCCAGCCGGGCGGGGTCGCGAAGCCACCGCGAGCTGAAATCCCAGCCGCTTTCCGCGGCGGACCGCAAGTCCCGTTGGACCTCGCCGGCCGGCCGGCCCGTCGCCCGCCCGGCGGTGGCGACGTCCTCCGCGAAGGATTCGTCGCGCGGTGTGTCGCGATCGTCGCGATACCGGTTGAGCAGGCTGCCGTCGGGCATGCGCGCCACGCGCAGGCAGGCGTCCGTGTTGCCGAGGCAGGACGCGCCCTTCATCCAGAAATCATGTTCCCGGCGCAGCGCCGCGAGCCGCCTCGCCGCGAGGACCGGCGACCGATCCTGCGACAGGTCGAGCATCAGCGCATAGAAGGGCGGTTGCGAACGGCTGAGGTAATAGGTGCGCAGGCCGTTGGGGACGTGGCCGAAGCGCTCGATGGCGTCGGTAAAATCCGCGATCATCGACTCGACGAGGGCCTGCCGCCCGTCCGCCGCCAGGCCCAGCATCGTGAAATAGCTGTCCCAGTAATACATCTCGCGGAACCGCCCGCCGGGGACCACGAACGGCGCCGGGACGGGCAGGGCCGAGCCGCCGGGCGTCGCGACGACCGGCTCGCGCACCAGCACCGGCCACAGCGCCCGGATATGCGCGCGCATGTCCTGCGGGCCGTGATCGTTGACGCCCGTCACCGTGAAGCGCGCAAGGACGAACGCCCGCAACGCCGCCGCGTCTCGCGGCCGCTCGCGGGCGTAATCGGCCATGATCGCCGCCGACGACTCGTGCGGCACGGCGTCGACGAACGTCTTCCCGTCCGCGAAGACGTGCCCCAGCTGAACCGCCCGGAACAGGTCGCCATAAAGATCGGCCGGCGACGTCTGCGCCGATGCCTCGGGCGTGATC
>JBPBQW010000002.1:0-40068 GCA_050955125.1 Janthinobacterium lividum | reverse complement strand
GGTTCGCGAAAGTCGAACGCTACGCTGTGCAGATCACCAGCGCAGCGCTCCAGCACGTCAGCGGTTGCGGGCTGGGCCATGCTCACCTTACATGCGCTTTCGGCAATTCTTCTGATTGCCGCCTCGACACGCCATCGCGTGCCAGTCGGTGGTAGGCGAGGGCAGCTCGGAGCCAGTCCCATTAACTCGCCGGCTGCTCGTGCAGCGGTGCTCTTTCAAGCCGGGACGGCATCTACACTGGTTTCGGACAGGAGCCAAGCCTCAATGTCGATCGGGATCGAGCCACCGAAATCGACCACCGCCGACCGGTTCTTCTGCCCCACCACCGTGCCCGTCATGCCGCCGAACAGCACGCCTTCCCCAACAACACGCACCGTTACGCCGATGTCGGGCATCGTGCCGCGAGGCTTCGTCGGCTTCGATGCCGCGCGATCCTTTGCGCGCTGATACTTGGCCGCTTCGCTCGCCTCATAGGCCCGCAGCGCCGCCATCTTGCCCGATCGGATGCGCGGCACGCGACCGGCGAACCGGAACACGGAGAAAGGCGGATGCGGGCTGACAGGCATGTCCAGGATCGCCAGAACGTCCGCCAAGTGATGCTCGGCAACGAACACGAACGTCGGCAGGATCGGCGCGTCGCGCTCGACCGTTGCCTTGCTCCGCGGCCGGCGCCAGTTGACGACGAGCATCGGCGTCCAAGCCTCGATGCCGGCCGCGTTCAGCGACCGGGCGAGCGGCAGGGTACGCGGGCCGGCAGTGCGCAGGATGCACCAGCGGCCAGTATCGGCCGGTCGATCCTCATGCAGCCTCGTCATAGTTTCCCCCGGAAATATAGCTGCTGGTCATCCAAGAGTATTCCATCTTCACGGTCTGCTCGCGGCCCGGCAGTCCCATGCGGACCTTGCAGATCACCAGTTCGGTGACGTTGGTTTCCTTGTTCGGCCTGTGGATGACGGCGCCGTAGTCGGCCTTGTTGGCCCAGTGAGCCGATCCCGATATATCGTACAGGCCCGGCGCGGACGGCTTCTGCCCCCACATCATCGGCTTCTTGGGATGGGCGACGACCCATACGGCGATGTTGTACAGCCGGGCGAAAGCCTTGATGGCCCGGATCGCGCGGCCGATGTAATCCGTCTCGCTCTCGTCGGGACGCCGCTTGTGCTCCAGCTCGTTCCACGGATCGAGGATCAGCAGCCGAGCGCCGTCGCGCAGCACGGCGATGCGCGCCAGTTCCAGCATCTCCTCAAGCGTTAGTTCGTGATCCTCGTCGGCGAGGTCCTGACAAAGGATCGAGAAACGATCCTCCAGCAGCTGATCCGCTTCCGCTCGTCGCTCGGGGGTCACGTAGGTGTCGTTGGTCGTGTCCTTGTCCGAGCAGCGGAGAAGCGCGGCGCGGAGTTTCGTCTGGAGGATTGGCTTCACCTGAGTTTCGAAGCTGCCCATCGTGACGTTGACCCCGCGGCGGAGCAGGTCCGCAATGATGAACACCATGAGCGAGGTCTTCCCGGCGCCGGCGAACCCCGTCCAGACCATCAGCGTGCCAGGGACGAGATGTGGGCCGTCGTCGGAGCCGGGCAGGTACAGCGGCAGCGATTGCAGCGCCGGTGGGTCTGGGAAGTCGGAGAGCCGGTACAGTCCCTTCACGGGATACGGCTTTGCGGAGTTCAGGACCAGTGCAACGCCGCCTTCGCCGCTCAGCTGCAGGACGTCGTTCAGGTCCTTGCAGTGGTCGGGATAGGTGACGAAGCGACACCGCTCAGGACCGAGACGGCGCGCCAGCTCGGCGGCGAGGATGCGGCCTACGTCGTCACCGTCGACCGCCAGGATGAACGTGGCAACGGCGTCGAGATGCGCCTTGGCACGCCACAGAAAACGATACCGCTCGGCGTCATTCTCCTCGGTGATCTCCCCCCGGCTCGGCTCGTTCGGGCCGCCGTTCGGTACCGACACGGTGTGCGGAAACCCGGATTGGATCGCGGCTATCGCGTCCCATTCCCCCTCGGTGATCACCACCGCCGCCTGGCCGTTGCGCACCGCCTCCGATAGCAGCGCGTCGTGGTTCCACAGCGTCAGGGGCGCGCCGGCATCCATCCGGTGTTTCTTGGCCATGGTCTGGCGAAACTTGTGGTTCACCACCTTGCCCTGCTCGACGTAAGGCACGGTCAGCCAGGACTTGCCGGCGCCGTCGGTCGTGGTGGTCAGGCCGAGCTTCCCGGCCAGTGCCGAGTCGAGCCCGCGGCGCTCCAGCCAGTCCAGATGCTTGTCGTGGATCGTCATTGAACTTGCCGCCTTTCCAGCCGCAATTGTGGCAGTGGTACCGGATGCCGCGATCGTCACATCGGACGGAAAGGCACGGATCCCGCTTGTTCTTCCTGGTGTCCGAGCACCGCGGGCACAGAGTTTTGAAGCTACCATGCGTTCGGCGAGCATCGATCCCGGCATCGGCGAGCAGCTGGGCGTTGGTCAGCACGGCGAGTTCATCCGGGTGCCGCCGATCATGTAACCTTCACCGCCGGCAGGGCCGCCACCGCGAGGTTCGTCAGCCCGGCGGCACCAGTTGCGCCAGGTCGCCAGCCAATCGGCCTTCACGCCGTCCTTGCCGGCCTTGCCATGCCAATAGTCGGCGAACTTCGTCGCCTCGCTGGCGATGACACGCTCGGTCCACTTGCGGTCGGAAGCGGCCCAGTCACGCCACTCTCGGGGCAGGGACCAATCATCCGGCAGGCGCGAGCCGCGCGCAGCGCGGGCGGCCCCCGAAGGGATCTCTATTATAGACTGTCCCTGTCCCTGTCCCTGTCCCTGTCCCTGTCCCTGTCCCTGTCCCTTGGAGCGATTTTTCGCGTGACGTGCGCGTGACTTGGTGTCCCCTGTCACGCGTGACATATCCGTGACACGCTCGGGCCGATTAAGTCCTTCCCACTGCTCGAAACTTGGGGCTTCAATCACGGCTTCGGGGTGGCGCTCATTGTGCTTCCGCACCGTTGCGCACAGCGTCATGTGACGCTTCTTCAGCTTGCGGGACCACGCCACGAGCGCCTCTTCCGCGACGACGGGATGATACAAGCGCCCGTCGGAGCAGCGCACCCAGCCGTGCATCGCTAGATCGCGCACGCTGTCCCATGTGACACGGTCGAAGCCGAGTTCGGCGAGATAGCAAAGCTCGTCGTCGTCGTCGGGCAACGACGCCGCCGGCACCTGATGCCAGCTCCGGTACCAGAGCTTATGGCCGACCATCCAGGCGAGCGGAGTGCGCGAAGCCCTGGTGTTGAACGTCGAGCCGAACAGCCGGGTGATATCAATCATGATCCGGCCGAAGTCGCGCAGATCGCAATCGAGGGGTGTGAGGGGAAGCGTGAGGTCGGGCGCTAGCACTGGGGTCAACTCGCCAAGGCGAGAGCGCGGTCAGCAATGATGCTGTCGAGCGCGGCCTCGAGCCGACGCAAGGTCTTGAACGTCGGCTCGTACAGCCGGCCGCGCCAACGGGACGGGGTGGATGCGGCAACGCCCGCGCGCTTACATACCGCTGCCATCGAGACCTTCGCCTCGGTAGCGCGGGCGACGAGGTCGTCGACCGGATTGCTGGTGTTCATGGTGAACATGATATTAGCGCAAACGCTATAGATCAAGCGTCCGTGCAGAATTGAGACAGCGTTTACGCTTCGTTCTGGTCCGGGCGGAGCAGGGCAGATTGTCACCGCGTTAGCGGCAATGCTAATGCTTGCTCATGCCTACCGCACAAGATCGCGACCGCGAGATGCTCGGTCAACTCTCCACGGCTTCTGGCCTCAGCCTGACCCAGATCGCCACAAGGGCAGGGGTGGCGGTGACCACGCTCACTCGCCTGGCCAACAACAAGACAGGACACCGGCTCAGCGCGGGCACCGTCGAGAAGCTGCACGACGCCTTTCCGGACTTCTTCGCCGGCGCCGATCGGCCGGACGGGCCGCCGGACTATGTCGAGGTAGAGATGCTTCCCTCGTTCGGCGGGATGGGTGGCGGGGGCGACGGGGAGGGGGAGCCCGGCCGGTTCCTCATCCCGCGCCTTCTTGTCGAGGAGCGTCTACGCGCTTCGCCTAGCGACCTCCTGCTGATCGACGTCCGCGGTGACTCAATGAAGCCGGACTTTGAGCATGGCGACCAGATCCTGATCGATCGCCGGGATCGCGACCCTCGCCAGCCCGGCGCATTCTGCCTTTGGGATGGTGACGGGTACGTTGTGAAACTGGTGGAGAGGGTGCCGAACAAGCCGGGCTGGCTCCGCGTGTTCTCTGCGAACAGCCGGTACACGCCCTATGACATCCTCCAGGAAGAGGCCCGCATCCTCGGCCGGCCTGTTTGGTTTGCACGAGCGCTATAGCGCAAACGCTAATCAGACTTGCGCCTACGAAGCGTTAACGCTAATACTCTGTGCATCGGAGCCGATCGCCTCGGCCGTGAAACTCCGATGACGCAGGGTTAGGAAAGTCGTGCTCGGCCGCCAGCGATAGGGGCCAGCCTCCGCCGACCCACCTGCTCCACTCTTGGAGGGAGGTCGGCCCATGGCCACCAATGCACAGCGCGAGCCAGGGCTCGCATCTTCGCCGACTATGGCAGCGAGCGACGCCTTAGCGTCGGCATGGCTGGCCACGTGGAAGTCTCTCGGCGGCTTCCTCGCCGTCGACGCTCAGGGTACGAAACGGGTGTGGTGGCCGATAAGGCGACCGGACGACGCGCACGCCGCTCGTACCGCGCTGCTCGCCATGCTTGATGCGGCTGGCCCAGCCGCACGAGACGCGGTCTTCGCCGCCGCCGGGGTGCGGGCGTGATGTCCGCCGCACCCACCCGCATATGGATCTGCGTCGCCGGCAAGGAACTGCCCGACTGGATCGTTGAACGCGTCGCCAGTTCTGACGTTGGCGCCAACGGCTCGTTCGTGATCGACACGGCCAACGGCACCGTCACGGTCGAACCTGGCCACGCCGTGTTCGAGTTCAACGGGGACGTCTACGCCAGTCCGCCCAGGCTCGTGCAAGAGACGCTGATCCGCGCTGGCGGCCTTGCGCCGCCGCCGGCCAAGTCCGTGAAGGCAGAGCCCACCTCGGCGCGCGCCGCCATCAATCGGAAGGCATGGCTCGGTGACACGCCGCTGAAACTCAAGCCGGTGATCGGCACACCGCCGGCGCCCCAGTTCGTCTCGGTGGATGCGTTGAAGGTCGACGACACCTACCAGCGCTCGATCGAGGGCGGCGCGTCGCGCACCCTCATCCGCAAGATCGCTGAAAACTGGGACTGGCGGCTATGCCTGCCGCTCTTGGTGTCTCGCCGCGCCGGCCAGATGTTCGTGATTGATGGCCAGCACCGGAAGGAAGCGGCCGAGGCGCGCGGGGATATCCATCACCTGCCGGTCGTAGTGTTCGACTTCGACGATCCAAAGGCTGAGGCCGAGCTGTTCGTTCAGGCGAACCGCAGCCGCCGTGCCATGAGCAAACTGGACGACTTCCACGCCGCCGTGATTGCGGGCGACAAGAAGGCGGTGGCCATCAACGAGGTCGTCGTCGCGGCGGGATTGCGCGTTGGGCGACTGCCGGGTTGGCAGTCGCTCAAGGCTGGCGACGTCGTGTTCGTGAAGACGATCGAGCGCGGCCTGGCGTCGGCCGGGAAGGAGATGGTCGAGACCGTACTGGGCATGATCGCCCGGGCGTTCGACGGGTTGGTCCTGATCGGCGTCGGCGCGGTGTTCGACGGATTGTGCACCCTGCTCCAGCAGCGCGGCGCCGACGGTCGCCCGATCGATCCGGCACTGATGGAGATCGTGCTCGCCGAGGTCGGCCTTCCTGGCTGGAAGGAGGCGACCGAGACTGCCGACACCGGTCCCGAGCGCGCCGACGCCATGCTTCGAGCCCTGAGTGCGGCCTACGCCGAGGCGGAGGCCGAATGATGCAGCATCATCGCGGCACCTTCTTCGGCGAGGTGCAGAAGTCGCTTGCCGCCGCCCTCCACGATGCCGGGCAAACCGATCGCGAGATCGCGGACGCTACGAGCACCTCGGTGAATAACATCATCGTGTGGAGGCGCGACGCCGGCCGGTCGGAGAACCTGTCGCCTGAGGCGCAGGCGCTTGCCGAGGAGGAGGCCTACCGGCCGCCGGTTACTCATGAGCCTAGGGCAAGGCGTCCGGTCCCGGCCTTGATCGCACAGCCAGCGTTTGCTGCGCCGGCCAGCGATCCCCGGCTGATCACGCCGCAAGAGGCACAGATTGCGGACGCCGCACCGGTTCAGCCCGACGGCGACGGCGCGCTGGAGATCGGGACGTACATGGACGCCAAGGTCTTCGTTGACCTTGAGGAGCTGCTGACGACGCGCCTCTTGGTCCAGGGTAACAGCGGCAGCGGCAAGAGCCACCTGCTGCGCAAATTGCTCGAGGAAAGCGCAGGGATCGTTCAGCAGATCGTCGTCGATCCTGAAGGCGATTTCGTGTCGTTCGGTGAGGCGTTTGGGCACGCGGTCGTCACCGCCGTCGATCATAGCGCGACCCGCCTTCGCCAGATCGCTGGGAAGGCGCGGCAGCATCGCGGGTCGGTGATCTTGAACCTCGATGGCCTCGACCTTGAGCACCAGATGGATGCCGTCGCGGCGTTCCTGTCCGGCCTGTTCGATGCTCCGCGCGAATGCTGGCACCCGGCGCTCGTCGTCGTCGACGAGGCGCACCTGTTCGCGCCCAGCCAGGACAACGGCGAGGATCGAGAGATCAGGAAGGCGAGCCAGCAGGCCATGGCCGACCTGATGTGTCGTGGGCGCAAGCGCGGGCTGGCCGGCGTGATCGCGACCCAGCGGCTGGCGAAGCTCCACAAGAACGTCGCGGCCGAGGCATCGAACTTCCTGATGGGACGGACCTTCCTCGATATCGACATTGCGCGCGCGGCGGACCTGCTCGGCATCCCGACGCGATCGGCTGACGATATCCGCACCCTCAACCGGGGTGAGTTTCTTGGCCTTGGCCCGGCAATCGCCCGCCGGCCGCTGAAGGTGAAGGTCGGGGCCGTCACCACCGCCGGTAAGGCTTCCGCGGCGCAGGGGCTGACGCCGCTCCCGTCAATCGCGGCCGGCGCGATGGCGAGTCTGATGCTCGCCGAGGACGATCCGGAACCTGTCGCACCGAAATTGAGGGCAGTGAAATGAACCAGCCGAACACGAAGGTTACGCCCGAAGTGATGGACCAGATTGCTGATCTGCTTCCATCGGTCGGCAGCCTCCGCGAGCTTTCCATGATGCTCGGGATTAGCAGCCGCGTCGTGGCGGAGCACGCCGCTCCCCTGATTGCAATTATGCGCGCACAAGGAGCGCTGCCGCCGTGCGCCTGCGGCCGAGAGCGGTTCCATCAGTACGGCTGCATCCGTGGCTTCGAAGTTCGCGCCGGTTCTTCCGTCGAGGATGCGGTCTATCTCGAACGCAAGCGGCTGGTGCTCGAAGCGATCGCGAACGGCACTTCCTACCGGGACATCGAGCGACAGCTTGGGATCAATCGCCGATCGATCCTCCGGTTCTTGCCTTTGCTGTCTGCCGAACAACGGGAGCGGCGCAGAGCTATAAACCGTGGGCACCCGCAGACGAGCCACCTACGCTCGCGGAGGCTCGCATGAGCGAGATGCCCGAGATCGCTTGCGCCACCTGCCGGTGGTTCAGCGGCGACAAGCCTGCGCTCTCGACCGGGATCGCCCGCGTTGCTGGAGCCGACCTGAACATCGGCGTCTGCCAGTTCCGCGCGCCCACCGCTGCGCTCGTCGTCGGGATGCGCGTGTCGTTCTTCCCCGAGGTTCACGCGACCAGGTCGTGCGGCGACTGGGACTATGAGGATGATGATGGCGGCGGCGGTGAAGAAGAGCCGACGACTGTAACCCCTTTCCGGAGGGTGGCATGAGACCCTGCGACTTCGACGTACTGCCGTTCAACGGGCGCTACCTGATCCATCGAAGCACGGCGTCGCGCAGCCGTCACGAGACGTTCGGCGCGGCGGAGGCCGAGGCGCTGCGCCTCGCCAGTCGCGATCCCGACGGCACCTTCATCATCACGCAGGAGGTGGCGCGCGTCCAGCGCGCCCGATCCGCGGCGGCCCCGATCGGCGCCGCTGGCATCCCGCTCACAAGGAGAATGAAGTGACCACCACGCCAGTCCCCGCCGCTCCGCCGCCGCCCGTATCGCCGGCAGACACGGTTCCGCAGACGAAGTCCTTCTCGGGCGGCTACCTGCTCTACCGGAAGTTGGGCGGGAAAAACGTCCGGCCTGGCGTGCGCAGCCAGGCGCGCGAGCCGCGCTTCCGGCACCCGTCGTTCGCCGCCGCCGAAACCGAGGCGCAGCGCCTGCTGCCGCACCATCCGGAGTCGACGTTCATCATCCTGCAGGAAGTGGCGCGGGTGAAGCTGAAGCCGGTGGAGATCGCCGGTGACTGACGATCCCGACACGTCGGCGAGCGCGGTTTCGCTGCTGCAAACCGCGCTCGCCCTTGAGCCGGACCCGTTGATCGCGCTGCTTGCCCTCATGCAGGCCGCCGCGTCGCTCTGCCTCGTCAGGTTGACGCCTGCTACCTTTGCGGCCGCGTCGTTCGATGGCGCCGCCGCGACCCAAGGCAAGAAGCTCGCTCAGGTGCTCGGCGTCGGGAAGGTGCGGCAATGAGCCTCAGCCCCTACGCCGCCGGTAAGCCGTACCCGCCGGAAAGCGAGTGGGTCCCGCGCATCTTCGTGCGCGAGGAGGGCTTCTACGTTGTCGCGCTAGCCTCCGACGACGATCTGAATGAGCACGCGCGACTCAACCCGGGCACGATGCGCGTCGAGGATCTGCTCGGCAACGTGCTGTGGCCGGAAGGAACGGTACAGTGACCGACACGGAGGGCTACGTGCTCGGTTTGTTGGCGTGGTGGGCCTGCTGGTCGCTCGCCAAGATCGCCGCGCGCGCTAAGAGCATCGCCGACGATATGGAGGCTTTGCGCCAGCGCGCAGAGCGCGGCCGATGATGACCGACCGCAGCCGTGACGCCGCCCGCCGCCGCGCCGCCGCGCACGAAGTCTCGTCGCGCGAGCAGAACCTGCTGACGCTGGCCGCCCTGCCGCCGGCCACCGCCGACAACGATCGCTTGATCCCGTTCGCGAGAGTGGAGATGATCGTAGGACTGAAGCGGACGCGACTCTATCGGCTCATTCGCGACGGATCATTCCCGCCCCCATATAAGCCGGGCGGGGCCGGGTCGCGCTGGAGCGAGGCGGAAGTGCGGGCGTGGCTGGACAGGGTGAAGGAGGTCAGAGCAGCGTGAACGACGTACCCATTTCCGGTGCCCTTTTGCTCTGGAACTCCGGCCTGAACGGCGGGGTTCCGGCATTTGCTGTGCGCCCGCTTGGACACCCCGATTACGACCGTTACCAGTTCAAGGTCGGCGCCTGTTTTCGCAAGTGGCGCGAGAGTGACAACAAAAGCCAGCGTCTTCAGCTCCTGGTCGATGCTTGGCACATTGTGGCTTTTTACGACGTGCCAGTCGCGCTCGTGCGAGAGGGATTGCTCGTCATCCCTGATTATCGCGATATGCTGGCCGGCGATTGCCTGCCGAAGCAGTTTCAGAACGAAAGGGAATAGTCGTGGACCCGCTCCGGAAGCTTTTGGTTTTGGCCACCAACTACCTGATCGAATCTGGACAGATTGACCTTGCCTCCCAAGAAGACGTTAAGGGCAATCTTCAAGCCAATATCGGCGGGCGCAATTCTGTGATCACGTGGAATGGAATTGGCGCGGGCGAGGTGCGGGTCTCGATTTGGTGGGACTATGAGCACGACAAGCATCCACAGGCGAACCTCGGAGGCAATTCCCGCGAACGCTTCCTAACTAGCGCCCCTCTGGCGAAGCGGCAGCATTATCAGAAGTTTGTCGGGGTTGTCGTTAGCGCCTGGTTAGAACGGGAGACAGGCCGGTATCTACAGGGAACCGGCCGAGACTTTCTCCCTGACAAGTACGTGCGCAGGGGGGCGTTGGCTCTGATTGATGCGCTGCCCGATCCCGTCCCGCTCGGCTTCTCTGCCGAAGGTCGCAAGCACCTCTAAGCCTGCCTCGCTGAGGCGATGCGGACGCGACGATTAGGCTGTCAATCTTGCGATCCGCGGGGCCTTCGGCGATGTATCCGCATACCGGATCGGTTTTCCGAGGTGGGTGGCCGGCGCTTCCAGTCCCTCGGTGACCAGCTCCGCCCACTCGCACGCCAGCTCCCGCCGCCGCGGCATATACGATGCCCGGTTGTAAGCGCCCTCGACCTTGTTGCCCGGCACGTGCGCCAGCATTAGGTCGATAATCGCGCGGTCGGGCGAGGCGTCCTTATGGCCAGCCTCGCGCCAGGCGCGATCGGCGCGCTCATTCATGAAGGTGGAGAAGGCGGCCCTGAAACCGTGGGGCACGTGGCGCTGGTAGTAGCCGGCGCGGATAAGCAGCGCGCGCAGCGTGTTCTCACTGATCGGCCGATGCAGATGCCGCTCGCTCGGAAAGATGTATGGCAGGCCCGCCGACAGCCGCCACGCGGCGCGCAGGACGTCGACCGCTTCCGGGGCGAGCGGCACTAGGTGCTCGCCATATTCCTCGGCCTTTCGGTCTTCGTCGCCCTTCATGCGCTCAGCCGGGATCCGCCAGAGCGCGGCCGGGGCAGGGGCGTCCGTCGTCCAATCGACGCCCTCGATCTCCGCCCAGCTGGCGAAGCGCAGCTCGCCTGGACGAACTGCCGTGAGGGCGATTAGCCGCAGCCCGAGCTTGGTGCTGGCGCGGCAGCGCTCGGCATCGCAGTCGGCGAGCAGCTTGCGGATCACGGCGAGGCGATCGTCCTGCTCGCGCACCCCGTCGATGATCGACGGCTGCTTCTTCGATCGGGGCTTATCGCGTAGCGCCTTGCCAAGGCTGGCGGCCGGGTCGGTGTCACATAGGCCTGCCGCGATCCCGTAGACGAACACGGCCGACACGCGCTGACGCAGCCGGTGCGCCGTCTCCACCGCACCGCGCTTCTCGACCCGCTGTAGCACCTCGAGCAGTCTGGGCGCGCCGATCGCGGTGATCGGCAGATCCCCGATCTCCGGAAACAGGTCGTTCGTCAGGCTATCGATCACGTCGCGGGCGTGCACCTTTGACCAGCCGGCCTGGCGCAGGTCATACCAGCGCCGCGCGACGATCTCGAACGTGTTGCCATCCGACTGCGCGCGGGCCTTCGCGGCCACCCGCCGCTCCACCGCAGGATCGCGGCCTTCGCGCAGCACGGCCTTCGCCTCGTCGCGCTTCGCCCGCGCGTCCGCCAGCGTCAGCGCCGGGTAGGAGCCGAGGCTCAATGTTTTCTGCGCCGGCCGGCCCGCAGGGTTCGTCCCGTAGGAATAATTCATGCGCCAGTGGCGCCCGCCGGCGGTGGTGACGAACAAGTAAAGCTGCCCGGCGTCGCCGAGCTTGTAGGCGGCAGCCTTGGGCCTCGCAGCCTTGATCTTCGCATCCGTCAGCACCGCGATCCTCCGTACCATGGACTGCGTGAGCCCGTGCCATACGATGTGCCATACGAGGGGGCGAACGGGAGCGCACAACCGCGAACAGCTACCGGCTCAGAATGCGAGAAAACCCGCCCTTTTCAAGGGGCGGGTGAACGGGAAAGCACACCAAAACATGGTATGTTGGCGGAGCGGGAGGGATTCGAACCCTCGATACGCTTTTGGCGTATACTCACTTTCCAGGCGAGCGCCTTCGACCACTCGGCCACCGCTCCGCATGCACTGGAGGCGCCGGCCCTAGAGCGGGGCGGCGCCTCGTGCAACCGTTACGCGCTGGGGCGGGGCCGCCCGCCACCGCCGGGACGTCCCGGGCTGCGGCGACGGTCGCCGCCCTGGGCACCACCGCCCTGACCGCCGCCGCCCTGGCCACCGCCACCCTGACCGGTGCGGGCAGCCCCGCCGCTCTGGCTCGCGCCGGCATAGCTGCTCGGGCGACCGCCGCGGCCGCCACCGGCACCGCCGCGCGCGTGGCCGGTCGGCGTCGGCGCGTGCGTCGCACGCGGACGGGCGATGCCGCGCGGGCCGCGCGGGCGCTCCTCGCGCGCCGCGGGATCGGCGCCGATCGCCTTCACGCGTGTCGCGTTGATCTGGTTCGCGCGCGCCATGAAGTCGTCGGGCAGCGGCTGCACCGGCACCTTCTGGCGCGTCACTTTCTCGATATCGCGCAGGTACGCGCGCTCGTCGTCGGCGCAGAAGCTCCAGGCGATGCCGCTGGCGCCCGCACGCGCGGTGCGGCCGATGCGGTGGACATATTGCTCGGGCACGTTGGGCAGCTCGAAGTTAAAGACGTGGCTGACGCCCGACACGTCGATGCCGCGTGCGGCGATGTCGGTCGCGATCAGCACCTTGACCTCGCCCGACTTGAACTGCGCCAGCGCGCGCTCGCGGTTCGCCTGGCTCTTGTTACCGTGGATGGCGGCGGCGGGGACGCCGTTGCCCGCCAGCAGCTTCACGACGCGATCCGCGCCATGCTTGGTGCGGGTGAACACCAGCGCGCGCTCGACCGCCGGATCGTCCAGTGCGATCGTGAGCAGCGCCTGCTTTTCCGACTGGTTGACGAAGGTGACGAGCTGGTCGACGCGCTCCGCGGTGGTCGCAGCGGGCTTGACCGACACGGTCTTGGGATCCTTGAGGAACTGGTCGGCGAGCTCGCGGATCGACGTCGGCATTGTGGCCGAGAAGAACAGCGTCTGGCGCTGACGCGGCAGCATCCGCACGATCTTGCGCAGCGCGTGGATGAAGCCGAGGTCGAGCATCTGGTCCGCCTCGTCGAGGACGAGGATCTCCAGCGCCGCCAGGCTGACGAACCGCTGCTCGATCAGGTCGAGCAGACGGCCGGGCGTCGCAACGAGGATGTCGACGCCGCGCGCCATGTCCTGGCGGTTCTTGTTGATGCTGGTGCCGCCGAACACGGTCGCGACGCTCATCCGCGAGAACTGGCCATAGCCGCGCGCGCTGTCGGCGATCTGGCCGGCGAGCTCGCGGGTGGGAGCGAGGACGAGCATGCGGCAGTGCGTCGGCAGGACGCGGGTGCCGGCCGCGACGAGCCGCTGGATCGAGGGGAGGACGAACGCGGCGGTCTTGCCGGTACCGGTCTGCGCGATGCCGAGGAGATCACCGCCCTCGAGCACCAGCGGGATCGCGTCGCGCTGGATCGGGGTGGGCGTCTGATAGCCCTTGGCTTCGAGCGCGCGGACGAGGGGCTCGGCGAGGCCGAGATGGGCAAAGGACATGGGTAGAAACTCGCATGGTGCCACGCGCGAGAACCCTGAGCGGGCACACGGATGGCGTCGGATGACGACACCCCGCGTGACAGGGAAGCCTTTGGTGGATCGAGGCGGAGCCGGCGGCCGGTGAAGGCCGCTATCACGCTGCGTTTCGGTTAGGAGAACGCCTCGATGACGCGGCAAATGCGCCGGATGGAGGCGAAAGTCAAGGTGCGTACCCTGCTACTTGCTTCCGTTCACCCTGAGCTTGTCGAAGGACCGTCCTTTCTCTTCCTCGCCGCTGTCTTGGCCAGAACGCAAGGTGGACTTTGCTTCGACGAGCTCAGCATGAACGAAAAGGAGGAGGAGAGTGCGGCTAAGCCTTTCGCATCGCCACCCGCCCCTCGATCGCGTCCCAGATCATGCCCGCCACGTCCGTCCCGTCGAAGCGCTCGATCGCGACGATGCCCGTGGGCGAGGTGACGTTGATCTCGGTCAGCCATTCGCCGCCGATGACGTCGATGCCGACGAACAACAGCCCGCGCGCCTTCAACTCCGGGCCCATCGCCGCGCAGATCTCGCGCTCGCGATCGGTCAGTTCGGTCTTCTCCGCCGATCCGCCGACCGCCAGGTTGCTGCGGATCTCGCCCGCGCCGGGCAGGCGGTTGATCGCGCCCGCGACCTCGCCGTCGACGAGCACGATGCGCTTGTCGCCCTTGGCGACGGCGGGCAGGAACGCCTGGACCATGTGCGGCTCGGGCCAGGTCTGGTTGAAGATCTCGAACAGCGCGGACAGGTTGAGGCCGCCTTCCTCCACCTTGAAGATCGCCTTGCCGCCATTGCCGTGCAGCGGCTTGACGACGATCGCGCCGTGGACGGCGAGGAACGCGCGCGCCTCGTCCAGGCTGCGGGTGACGAGCGTCGGCGGCATGAAGCGGGCGTAGTCGAGCACGAACACCTTTTCGGGCGCGTTGCGGACCGCGGCGGGATCGTTGACCACCAGCGTCCGGTCGGCGACCCTCTCCAGCAGGTGCGTCGCGGTGATGTAGCCCAGATCGAACGGTGGATCCTGCCGCATCAGCACGACATCGACCTGCGCGCCCAGATCGAGCGGGGCGGGGTCGCCGAACGCATAGTGATCGCCCACGACCCGCTGCACCGTCACGGGATGTGCCCTGGCCCACAGCCGGCCGCCGGCGGGCAGGGCGGGGTCGGTCGCCCAGTTGAGCGCGTCCGCGGTATAGTGGAACAGCCGGTGCCCGCGCGCCTGCGCGGCGAGCATCAGCGCGAAGCTCGAGTCCCCGGCGATGTTGAGGCCGGCGAGCGGGTCCATCTGGACGGCGACGGTGAGGGGCGTTGTCATGGCGGGTCCTTAGCCGACGTTCAGCCGCCGATCCACGCGTTCTCGATATGCCGGGGCCGCGTGCCGGGCGCGAGCAGGATGACGTCGACGCGGATGTCGTCGCCCGGCCCGGCATAGCGCGGCATCAGCAGTTCGGCGGCCGCCGCGACGCGCGCGAGGCGGCGCTCGTCGATCGCATGGTCGAGCTCCGCGGCCGTCGCGCGTGTCTTGACCTCCACGAACGCGACGAGCGCGCCCTTGCGTGCCACGATGTCGACCTCGCCCGCGGGGGTCCGCACCCGGCGGTCGAGGATGTGCCAGCCCTTCAGCCGCAGCCACCATCCCGCCAGCCGCTCGCCGCGCCGTCCCGCCGTCTCGGCCGCGCGGCGATCGTGAGGGGCGCTGGGGAACGACATGGCATCATGCGTGGCGCGGCCGGGCCCGCCAGGCAAGCGCGATCGGGCCGGGGTGGAAGTTTCGCCCGGCCTATGATCTAGGTGGCGGGCGAGCCGTCGCGTGTCGCCGGCACCGCACCCAGTCCCGAGAGGAGTCAACATGACCAAGTTCCTTGCCGCCCCGATGATCGCCGCGCTGGCGCTCGCCGCCGGCCTGCCCGCGCAGGCGCAGACGACCGTCAAGACCACGGTCAGCCACGACACCAGCATGACCGATGCCGGCCCGACCCGGACCACCAAGGTGACCCATGTCGTCAAGCGCAAGACGCATCGCCCCAAGAAGATCCTGGGCGTCAAGGTCGGTCACAAAACGGTAACCCGCAAGATCGAGCGCAAGACCACGACGAGCGCCGACGGCGGCATGAGCACGCAGGTGAAGACCAGCCACTGAGGCCGACGGCGGGTCCGGGTCGGCGGCGTCAATCGGGCGCCGCCGACCCCATCGACCCCGCCTTGAGGGTCAGCGCGCGCGCATAGAGCGTGCGGCGGTCGAGGTTCAGGCGCTTCGCCACCTCGCCCGCCGCCCTCGCCGCCGGCAGCCGCGTCAGCGCTTCGGCCAGCGCCTCGTCGGCGTCCTGGACGCTGGCCGGTGGTGCCTCGCCGGGCGGGGCGACGACGACGACGATCTCGCCCCTGGGCGGCGCATCGACATAGCGGGCGGCCAGCGCGGACAGCGTGTCCGTCACCGCCTCTTCGAACTTCTTGGTGATCTCCCGCGTCACCGCCGCCTCGCGGTCGCCCAGCCCATCGGCCAGCGCGGCGAGGCACGCGGCGAGCCGCGGCCCGCTTTCGTACAGCACCAGCGTCGCGCGCACCCCCGCGACCTCCGCGATCGCCGCGGCCCGCGCGCCCGCTTTGCTCGGCAGGAAGCCCAGGAACAGGAACCGGTCGGTCGGCAGGCCGGCGAGCGTCAGCGCCGCCACCGCCGCGCACGGGCCGGGGATCGTCACCACCAGATGCCCCGCCGCGCGCGCGTCGCGCACCAGCTTGTAGCCGGGATCGGAGATCAGCGGCGTGCCCGCGTCGCTCACCAGCGCCACCGCTTCGCGGCCCATCCGTGCGACCAGGCCGGGGCGGACCTGGTTGGCGTTGTGATCGTGATAGGGCTGCATCGGCCGCTTGAGGCCGAGGTGGTGGAGGAGACCTCCGGTGACACGACTGTCCTCCACCGCCACCAGGTCCGCGCGCGCCAGCACGTCCCTCGCTCGCGCGGACAGATCGCCGAGATTGCCGATCGGCGTCGCGACGATGTAGAGGCCAGGGTCAAGAGGATCCACGGGGGGCAGGACATGGCAGACGCGGCAGGGGTACCGCAACCGGCGATCGGCATCGGCGGTCGACAGGCGGCGGCGCGCGCGCGCGCCGCCGCGCTGTGGGCAGGCATGGTCGCGCTCTCGGCGCTGGCGGCATGCAACACGGTGGTGCCGCGCGGACCGGTCGACCGGGCGCCGCCGCCGCCGGTCCGCGGCCCGCAGCTTCCGCGTCCCAACCCGGGGGTCGACACCGGCGTCGTTCAGGATGCCGAGCGGCACCGCGTCGCGCTGCTGGTGCCGCTGACCGGCCGCAACGCCGCGCTGGGGCAGAGCCTGGCGAACGCGACGCAGCTGGCGCTGCTCGACACCGGCAACGACAAGGTGCGGATCACCACCTACGACACCGGCGCGGGGGCGGGTGCGGCGGCGAGCCGAGCGCTGGCGGACGGGGCGCAGCTGATCCTGGGGCCGTTGCTGGCGGACGACGTGCGCGCGGTCGTGCCGGTCGCGCGGGCGGCGCGCGTCCCGGTGGTCAGTTTCTCCAACGACGTGTCGGTCGCGGGAGCGGGATCGTATCTGCTGGGCTATGCGCCCGCGCAGTCGGTGGACCGGGTGGTGGGCTTCGCGCGCGCGCACGGCGTCGCCAATTTCGGCGCGCTGGTGCCCAACGCACTCTATGGCCAGCGGACGTCCACCGCCTTTCTGCGTGCGGTGGAGGCGGACGGCGGCAAGGTGATCGCGCTGCAGACGTTCGACCGCGCATCGGGCGGCATCGCGGCGGCGTCGGCGCAGCTGGCGAAGAAGGGCCCGTACGACGCGGTGCTGGTGGCGGACAGCGGCGCCAACGCGGCGGTCGCCGGCCCGGTGCTGAAACGCGGCGGCGCGGCGCTGCACCTGCTGGGCACCGAATTGTGGAATTCGGAAACGACGCTCGGCGCGCGTCCGGCGCTGAACGGCGCCTGGTTCGCCAGCGTGTCCGACACGCTGTATCGCCAGTACCGCACCAAGTACCGCGCCCGCTTCGGTGCCGACCCGTACCGATTGTCGAGCCTGGGCTACGACTCGGTGCTGCTGGTCGTCCGCATCGCGCGCGACTGGCCGGTGGGCGCGGCGTTCCCGGAAAGCCGCCTGCGCGACCGCGGTGGTTTTTCCGGCATCGACGGCGCCTTCCGTTTCGGCCGCGACGGCGTGGCGGAACGCGCGCTGGAGGTGCACGAGGTGCGCGGCGGCACCGTCACGACCGTCAGCCCGGCGCCGCTGGGGTTCGACGATCGATAGGCGGCGGCAGCCGGCACGTTGCCAGCCGTCCCGACTGCCCCTAGCCTTCGACCATCGATCCAGGAGGGAGCGAATGCGTTGCCTGTCCGTCGCCATCGTCTGTCGATCATCGCCGCGCTGGCCATGCTGACGCCCGTGTCCGCCTGCGCCGAACCGCCCGGCCGGATCACCGGCGTCGGCGGCATCTTCTTCAGGAGCAAGGATCCCAAGGCGTTGATGGCCTGGTATCGTGACGTGCTCGGCCTGAAGATCGAGGCGTGGGGCGGGGCGATGCTGCGGTACGACGCGCCGAACCATCCGCCCGCCCTGACCCTGAACGCCTTCGGGGACACGTCCGACTATCTGGCCCCGTCCCCGCGCGAGTTCATGCTCAACTTCGCCGTCGACGATCTGCCCACCTTCCTCGCTCGGATCGAGGCGAAGGGGGTCACGGTGCTCAGGCGCGACGACGCCGATGCCAGCGGCAGGTTCGCCTGGATCCTCGATCCCGACGGCACGAAGATCGAATTGTGGGAGCCCAAGGCACCCGTCGCCAGATAGTGTCGCTAGAAGCTGTCGGTCGAAACCAGACGCTACGACGCGCGGGGCCGGCTTTCGTCCGCCGTCACCACCTCGGGCAGGATCGCGTCGAGCAGCAGCGCGCCCGCCTCGCGCACGCGCAGCCGGTCGCCGTCGCGGGCGAGGAATCCCTGGTGCTCCAGCCGCTCCACCGCGCGCCAGTCGATCGGCGCGACCCCGCCGGCCAGCGCCGCGACTCGCGCCATGTCGACGCCCTCGCGCAGCCGCAACCCCATCAGCAGCGCCTCCGTCGCGCGCTCGTGCGGGGCGAGGGGTTCCTCCGATTGGAGGCCGTGACCGTTGCGGTCGACCGCCGCCAGCCAGTTCTCCGGCTTGCGGTGCCGCACCGTCGCCAGCGCACCGCGCCGACCGTGCGCGCCCGGGCCGACGCCGGCGTAATCGCCGTAGCGCCAGTAGGTGAGGTTGTGGCGGCTCTCCGCGCCCGGCCGCGCGTGGTTGCTCGTCTCGTAGGCGGGCAGGCCCGCGGCGCGCATCATCGCCCGGGTCGACTCGAACAGGTCGGCCGCCGCATCGCCGTCGGGCAGGACCAGGCGGCCGGCGGCGGCTTCGGTCGCGAACCGCGTGCCGGGCTCGACGGTCAGCTGGTACAGCGACAGATGCTCGGTCCCCAGCGCCAGCGCGCGGGCAAGCTCCGCCTCCCACGCCGCCAGCGTCTGGTCCGGGCGCGCGGTGATGAGGTCGAACGACACGCGCCCGAACACCCCTTGCGCCACGTCGAGCGCCGCCAGACCCTCGCCGACGTCATGCGCCCGGCCGAGGAAGCGCAAGGCGGCGTCGTCCAGCGCCTGCAGCCCCAGGCTCACCCGGTTGACCCCGGCGCGCGCGAGATCGGCGAAGCGCGCCGCCTCGACCGACGAGGGGTTGGCCTCCAGCGTGATCTCGACGTCGGGCGCCATCGCCCAATGGCCCGCCGCGGCGTCCAGCACCGCCGCCACCGTCTCGGGCGGCATCAGCGAGGGGGTGCCGCCGCCGAAGAACACCGATCCCAACCGGCGGCCGGGCAGCTGCGCCGCCTCGTGCGCGAGGTCCGCCAGCAACGCGGCCCGCCACCGCGCCTGGTCGACGCCGTCGCGCACATGGCTGTTGAAATCGCAATACGGGCATTTGGAGACGCAGAACGGCCAGTGGACGTAGAGCGCAAGGTCGGTCATCGGGAGCGCATATGGCGACGCGACGCACCAAAGGCCACCGGCTGGCGATCCTGTTCCTGCTGCTGGCCGGCTGTGCCCGCGAGGAGGCGCCCCGCCGGGTGGTGGACGGGGCGGTGACCGGTGCGCCCGCACAGCGGGGATCCGCGCTGCTGCGGCGCGCGATGCTGACCGCGAATGCCGCCGCGCGGGCTGCGGTGGGGGAGCCGCCGCTGGCGTGGAGCGACGCGCTCGCCGCGGACGCGCAGTCTTATGCCGACATCCTCGCCCACAGCGGCCGGTTCGAGCATGCCGCCCAGCCGCAGGGGCCGGGCCGCGAGGGCGAGAACCTGTGGACCGGTACGCGCGACGCCTATCGCTACGACGAGATGATCGGCGCCTGGACGGCGGAGCGGCGCGATTTCGTCAACGGCATCACGCCCGCGTTCAGCCGGACGGGGCGGTGGGAGGACGTCGCACACTACACGCAGATGATCTGGCGCGGCACGACCGCGGTCGGCTGCGCCGTGGCGACGGGCAGGCGGGACGACGTGCTGGTCTGCCGCTACGCGCCGCCGGGCAACGTGGTGGGCGAACGGGCGTATTGAGCGGCAGCCCGGAGCACCGCGGTCAGAACACCGCCGCGACCATCTGGCGGAACGCGTCGGCGCGGTGGCTGATCGCGTGCTTCTCGTCGGGCGCGAGCTCGGCGTAGCTGCGCGTGTCGCCCAGCGGCACGAACACGGGGTCATAGCCGAAGCCGACGCTGCCTCGCGGCGGCCAGGTCAGCGACCCGTCGGCGCGACCCTCGAACCATTCGACGTGGCCGTCGGGCCAGGCGAGCGCGAGGACGCAGACGAAGTGCGCGGTGCGGCTCGCGTCGGGACCCGTGGCGGCGAGCGCGTCCTCGACGCGGGTCATCGCCAGCGTCCAGTCGCGGGTGCCGTCCGCCGTCTCGGCCCAGTTCGCGGTCCTGACGCCGGGGTCGCCGCCCAGCGCCTCGACGCACAGCCCCGAATCGTCGGCCAGCGACGGCAGGCCCGACAGGTCGGCGGCCGACCGGGCCTTCAGCTCGGCGTTGGCGAAGAAGGTGGTGCCCGTCTCCTCGGGCTCGGGCAGATCCAGTTCCGCCGCCGACACCGCGTCGATGCCATAGGGTGCCAGCAGCGCCCTGATCTCGCGCACCTTGCCCGCATTGTGGCTGGCGATGACCAGCCGGCCGGGGGCGAGCCTGCGGATCGCCTGGGGCGCGACCTCGCTCACGAGACCGCGCGCTCCTGCGCCGCGAAGATGTCCTGGCAGCCGATGCGCGCGAGGCGGAGCAGGCGCAGCAGCGCCTCCTCGTCGTACGTCGCGCCCTCGGCGGTCGCCTGCACCTCGGCGATGTGGCCGTTCTCCAGCAGCACGAAGTTCGCGTCCGCATCGGCGGCGGAATCCTCGGGGTAGTCGAGGTCGAGCACCGGCGTCCCCTCGAAGATACCGCAGGAAACCGCCGCAACCTTTTGTTTCAGCGGATCGGCGGCGAGCTTGCCCGTCGCCATCAGCCCGTTGATTGCCAGCCGCAAAGCGACCCAGGCGCCCGAGATCGACGCGGTGCGCGTGCCGCCGTCCGCCTGGATCACGTCGCAATCGAGGATGATCTGACGCTCGCCGAGCGCCTTCATGTCGGTGACGGCGCGCAAGGAACGTCCGATAAGCCGCTGGATTTCCTGTGTCCGGCCCGACTGCTTGCCCTTGGCAGCCTCCCGGCTGCCGCGGGTGTGGGTGGCGCGCGGCAGCATGCCGTATTCGGCCGTCACCCAACCCTCGCCCTTGCCGCGCAGGAAGGGCGGCACCTTCTCGTCGACGCTGGCGGTGACCAGCACCTTGGTGTCGCCGAAGCCGACGAGCACCGAGCCCTCGGCGTGACGCGTGAAGTGCGGCTGGATGCTGATGGGGCGCATCTGATCGGGGGCGCGGCCGGAGGGGCGCATACGGTCTCTCTTTCCAATATCGTTCGGGCCACCCATCACCGTTCGTGCTGAGCTTGTCGAAGCATTGCTCTACTCTTCGCTACGGCAGAAAGAAGGGCAGCGCTTCGACAGGCTCGGCCTGAACGGGTTGGTGATGGCGGGCCGGCGCTTAATGCGAAGCGAGCAAGGGCGCCAGTACGGGAGATGGACGATGCGGGCGGCGATGATCGTAGGCGCGGCGTTGATGCTGGTGGCTTGCAGCCACCTGCCGTTCGGTCGCAAGCCGGTGCCGCGGGGTGGGGAGACGATCACCTACTCGCTGACGGCGGCCGGTCTGTGCCTTCATTGTCCAAGCTACATGATCACGCTCGGGCCGGATGGGCAGGGCATCTTCACCGGTGGCCGCAACGCCGCGGCGACCGGCGACCGGCGCTTCACCGCCACCCCGGAACAGGTGCGCGCCTTCACCGACAGGCTTCGCGAGTACCGCCCGAACGGCGACGTGCGGATGACCGGCGCGCCGTTGTGCAAGCAGGTGTCGACCGATCAGGACAGCGTCGACGTCCGCTGGAACGGTGCGGACGGGTCGCCGCGCCACCTCGACTTTTACGCCGGATACGATGTCGAGAAGAACCGCAAGATGGCGACCGCTTTATCGTCCGCTCCCTCGCTGCTGCCGATCGCCGACCTCATCGGCGCGCATTGAGCCTGCCCGCCACACCGCCTACACCGCTTCCATGGCCGCAGCTCCGCCGATCCGAGACCTGACCGACCGGGCGCGCGACGTGTTCCGGCTGGTGGTGGACAGCTATCTGGCGACGGGCGTGCCGGTCGGGTCCAAGGCGATCGCGCCGGGGCTGAACCTGTCGCCCGCCTCGATTCGAACGGTGATGGGGGAGTTGGAGGAGCGCGGCCTGCTGGCGTCGCCGCATACCTCCGCCGGGCGGCTGCCGACCGATCTCGGCCTGCGGCTGTTCGTCGACGGGATGATGCAGGCGATGGAGCCGACCGTCGACGAGCGCGCGCAGATCGAGGCGCGGGCCGGCGCCGGCGGCCCGGTGGCGGACGCGATCGCAGCCACCACCGCCGCGCTGTCCGGCCTGTCCGCCTGCGCCGGGCTCGTCATGGTGCCCAAGCGCGAGCTCAGGCTCCGCTCGATCGGGTTCGTGCCGCTGTCGGGCACGCAAGCGCTGGCCGTGCTGGTCAGCGAGGACGGCTCGGTCGAAAACCGCGTGCTAGACCTGCCGCCCGGGATCGGTCCCTCGGCGCTAGTCGAGGCGGGCAATTACATGAGCGCGGTGCTCTCCGGGCTGACGTTGGTCGAGGCGCGATCGCGGGTGGAGCGCGAGATCGCCGCCGGCCACGCCGCGATCGACGGCGCCGCGCGCACGCTGGTGGAACAGGGGCTGGCGGTGTGGAGCGAGGACGGCCAGCGGCGCCCGGTGCTGATCGTGCGCGGGCAGGGCCGGCTGCTCGACGATGCCGCCGCCGCCGACCTCGAGCGTGTCCGCGACCTGCTGGACGACCTCGAGGGCAAGCAGGACGTCGCCCGGCTGCTCGATTCGGCGCGCGCCGGCGACGCCACCCGCATCTTCATCGGCGCGGAGAACAAGCTCTTCGCGCTGTCTGGCTCCTCCGTCATCGCCAAGCCTTTCCGTGGGCTCGACGGCGAGGTGGTGGGCGTCGTGGGGGTGATCGGGCCGACGCGGTTGAACTATGCGCGGGTCGTGCCGATAGTGGACTTCACCGCCGCCACGCTCGCCCGGCTGATGGGTTGAGCGGCGTCAACGACACGAAACGACAGGGACCAGCATGACCGACACCACCACCGACGCCCAGGATCTGCGGGACGAGACGGCCGCCGCCGCGCCCGAGCTCGCCGAGCACGACGGCCAGGCGGCGCGCATCGCGGAGCTGGAGGAACAGCTCGCCACCACCCGGCAGGAGGTGCTGTACGCGCAGGCCGAGACGCAGAACGTCCGCCGCCGCGCCGAGAAGGAGGCAGGCGATGCGCGCGCCTATGCCGCGACCAATTTCGCGCGCGACGTGCTGTCGGTCAGCGACAACCTCGAGCGCGCGCTGGCCTCGATCCCGGAGAGTTTGCGCGAGGACGAGAAGTTCAAGGGCCTCGTCGCCGGGCTGGAGGCGACGGGCCGCGAACTCGCCGCGGTGTTCGGGCGCAACGGCATCACCCGCGTGTCGTCGCTGGGCGAGATGCTCGACCCCAACAAGCACCAGGCGATGATGGAGATGCCGAGCGACGCGGCCCCGGGGACGATCGTCCAGGAAATGCAGCCGGGTTATCTCATCAAGGACCGGCTGCTGCGCCCGGCGCTGGTCGCGGTGGCGCGCGCGGGGTAAGCTGGCATCCGGCGCGTCGGTGCGGCAAGGTGAGGGCATGAACCCGAATCCGAACCCCAATCTCGTGACCGACCGCGCGACGTTCGTCACCCATCTCGAATGTTCGATGACGGGGGAGCGGTACGAGGCGGACCGGTTGCACGGCCTGTCGCGCGTCGGTCGGCCGCTGCTGGTCCGCTACGACCTCGACGGCGTGCGCGGCAATCTGCCGCGCGGCATGCTGCAGTCGCGGCCGACCGATCTGTGGCGGTGGCGCGAGCTGCTGCCCGTGCGCCGCACCGCCGACATCGTCAGCCTGGGCGAGATCGAGACGCCGCTGATCCCGCTGGAGAAATCGGCGCTGGGCGGCGACGTGCTGGTGAAGGACGAGGGGCGGTTGCCGACCGGCAGCTTCAAGGCACGCGGCCTCGTCATGGCGGTCGCGATGGCGAAGGAGCTGGGCGTGACCCGGATCGCGATGCCGACCAACGGCAACGCCGGCGCCGCGCTCGCCGCCTATGCCGGCCGCGCCGGGATCGAGACGATCGTCTTCTGCCCCGCCGACACGCCCGAGATCAACGTGCGCGAGATCGCGATGCAGGGCGCGCGCGTCTGGCGCGTCGATGGCCTGATCGACGATTGCGGCGCAATCGTGGGCAAGGGCGCGGCGGAAGGCCGCTGGTTCGACTTCTCGACGTTAAAGGAACCGTACCGGATCGAGGGCAAGAAGACGATGGGGCTTGAGCTCGCGGCCCAGCTCGGCTGGACGCTGCCCGACGCGATCTTCTATCCCACCGGCGGCGGAACCGGCCTGATCGGCATGTGGAAGGCGTTCGACGAGCTGGAGAAGCTCGGCTGGATCGGGTCGAAGCGCCCCCGGATGTACGCGGTGCAGGCAACGGGCTGCGCGCCGATCGTGAAGGCGTTCGAGGACGGCGTCGAGCATGCGGAGCGGTGGGAGAATGCGCACACCATCGCGGCCGGCATCCGCGTGCCGCGCGCGGTGGGCGATTTCCTGATCCTGCGCGCCGTGCGCGAAAGCGGCGGCCGCGCGCTCGCGGTGACCGACGAGGAGATCGAGGCGGCGGTGAAGGACGCCGCGGCTCGCGACGGTTTGCTGATGTGCCCCGAAGGCGGCGCGACGCTCGCCGCCTATCGTCGCGCGCGCGGGCAGGGGCTGGTCGGCGAGCACGACCGCTGCGTCCTGTTCAATTGCGCGACCGGGCTCAAATACCCGATGCCACCGGCCGACAATGCACTTGCCAAGGATGGCCCGATCGATTTCGACGCCCTGTAGCGGGAGGCGTCGTCCGGCGACGGGGGCGACGAATGGAGCCAATCGCGGGCCAGGCCGTTCGGGCAGGAGACAGAAAACCAGGTGGGGGGCATGATGCGGGCAGCGCGAGGGGCATGGTCCGGGATCGCGGGACCCGGGATCGCGATGGTCGCGTCGGTATGTGCCGCGCCACAGGCAGTCGCGGATCCCGTCGCGGCGTCGGCGACCACCGCCCGCGATCTCCTCACCCGCGCGTCGTTCACTGAAGCGAACAAGGACACCGCGCTCGCCCGGATCGCGGAGGCGCGAACGGCGGCCACCGCTGCGCTGCATCGCGCCCCGGGCGATGCGGAGGCGATGCTGATGCAGGCGTCCGCGCTCGGCTATCAGGCCAAGCTGACGGGCAGTCGCGGCGACGCGATCGATGCGCGCAAGCAGTTCGAGGCGCTGGTGGCTCGCGATCCGCGCAACGCCGATGCGCAGATGGCGCTGGGCGCGTGGCACATCGGCGCGGTCAACCGGCTCGGCGGCTTCATGGGGCGCACGGTGCTGGGGGCACAGAAGAAGGTGGGGTTCGACGCGCTCGACCGCGCGGTCGCGCTGGGCGGCAACCACGCGCTGTACCCTGGCATCGCCGGACTGCTGCGGCTGGAGCTCGATCCCGCGGACGCGCGCGGCCGTGCGCTGGCGGAGGCCGCCGCCCATGCAGCCGCCGCGACGCCGCTCGACCGGATCATGCAGCGGTCGGCGGCGGTGGTGATCACCCAGTTGCGCGCGGGCAAGGCGGATGCGGCGAAAGCGCTCGCGTCGCGCCTGTTGCCGTTCGGCCGGCTGGACGACTGAGCGGCCTCTCAATCAATCGAGAGGAGGAAGCTGCCAGTGGCCGTTAAAGTGATATTTAAAATTGTGAAGACGTTATTGTTTGGTATTATCGCATCGCCTTTCGCAGCTGAGGCATGGTGGACTGCCACAAGCGCGGTGGCAGATTATACTGCCAAGTCCTACTGCAAGCCGGCCCTGGTTTTCACGATCCGCGATGATGATAGTTTGCGCCAACTTCTTCATCAGCGTTTACTCCCTTCGCAGAGTGGTAGGTTACTCGTTTCATACCCATTCCATAATAACTGGACGAGAGTCGGATGGAATCCGGCTCTATTTCAGACTCATTTTTCTGTTTTGTATGAAGGAAAGACCGTATACGATGTTCGCAACTTCATTGTAAAGTCAAGGCATATATCTGACTTTTTGGGACTCGGCACTGGTTGGGCTTCGTACAATTGTATATCGACCATGAGCGACCCCAAAGCGCGACTGCTGTTTGCCTATTAGAGACATAGCGAACAAGAATGTCTGAACCTAACATCATTGAGTTTCATGGTAGCGCTGCAAAGTATTCGAAGTACGAGTAATTTGCAGAAGCGTGCCGACGTCAGCGTCCCGGGGGCGGCGTCGCGTCGACCATCGGCTCGCCCGGCCTGAAGCGCGGATTGCCGCTCGACCCGACCCGACCCGATCCGAACGAGCCGCCGTCCACCGCGGGACCCATATGCTCCTCCACCGGCTGGAACGCGCCGTCGTGCGCCGGCGTACAGCCGAGCCGGTCCCGCTCCGCGCCATAGGCGTTGAGCCTCATGATCGTCGCCGCGGTGCCGCCCATCGCCTGCGTCAGGTTCGCCGGCCTGCGGTCCGCGCCCGCCGCGAGGTTGGCGTCGCGGAACTGGTCGTCGAGCTTCGCGCAATCGGCGGGGTCGCCGGCCAGCGGCCGGGTCAGCGCGTTGAGCTTGCCCTCGATCGCCATCGAGAACAGCGCGAGCGTCAGCCCGTTGGAGCGGAACGCGGGCGAGGTCACGTCGTCGGGCGCGTCGCCGCGCTCGACATGCGCGGTCAGGTGCGTGCCGGTCGACGTCGGCGTCAGGTCCGCGATCATCGTCGTCGCCACCTTGTCGCCGGCCATCACCGACCAGCGCATCTGGTTGGCGGTATGCGTCATCCGGAACACGGGCATGACCCCGCCCGAGCGGGAGGGATCGGTGCCCGGCGAACCCGGCTGGTCGCGCACGTCGAGCGTCTCGAGCGCGCCCATGACGTCGGCGGGTGGGCGACCCACCTCGCGCGACCAGCCGCCGCCGCCGAACGCGCCGCCCATGTACAGTCCGCCCGCCAGCAACCCGGCCGCGAAGATCCCCTTGCCGATCACGTGAGCCTCCCAGCTTCCGACAGCGGCAGGTTATCCGGGAAAGGTTGATCGTTCGTTGCCCGTCACGCGGCGCGGAACGGCAGCACGCTTTCGTACCGCGCCAGCTCCGGCGCACCCGCCACGCTCGCGCCGCGCCGCAGCAGGAAGGCGTGACGGACGATCTCCGCCTGCTGCTCGATGCCGTAGCGGTGGAGCGGCACGCCGGGGCGGAAGCTGTAGTCGTAGCGGCAGAAGGGGTGTCGGCGCAGCGGCAGGAACAGCCCGCGCTGATGCTGCCACACGTGCGCCATCTCGTGGACGAACAGCCCTTGGTCGGACAGGGACGTGGCGGCGAAATCGTCGCGCCACAGGTCGCCGGCGGGATGGAAGTGGATCGCGCCCAGCGGGGCCATGACGACGTGGCGCGGCTGGAAGAACGCCCATTTGCCGCGCACGATCGCGACCCGGTCATAGTCGATCGCGTCGCCGTAGACCGACCGGGCGAGGGCGACCTCGCCGGGGGTGAGCGGCCGCCTCATCTCACCCCTTGGGCGGCGGATCGCCGGCGTTCAGGACGGGCGCGGTCTGCTGGATCCGCTCGCCGTTGCCGAAGGTGAAGGTCAGCGCGATCGCCCCGCCGCGCTTCACCGACGGATCCAGACCGAACAGCATGACGTGGCGTCCCGCCGGCGCGAACCGGTCGGTGGAGCGCGCCGGGATCGCCACCGACGGCATCGGCTTCATCGACGTCATCCCCGCCGCGCCCGATCCCGTGCCCGTCATGGTCTCGTGCATCTCCGACCGGATCGCGACGTCGCTCGAAACGTCGATCAGCGTCGCGGGCGCGGCGCCGCCGTGGACGGTGAAATAGGCCGCCGCCGGCTGGCCGGCCACCGCGGGCAGGCGGACCCAGGCGTGGTCGACGTACAGCTCCCGCGGCTTCGAACAGCCGGTCGCCGGAAGCAGCGCGGCGACGCACAGGAGCAGGGGCAGGCGGGGAGCGCGCATCGATCGCCCGGCGGTTCGCGCCGGTTCCTCTCGTTTCGGGACGGATGGAACCTACGCGCCGGGCCGTCTTGCGACAAGCGGGACCCCACCTATATCCGGCCCTGTAACATGGATCGCGTCGCCGCTTCCGGGGCGCTGTCCACATCGGTTTCATTTACGCGAGGGGCTTTTCGCAATCATGGCCAAAGTAATCGGTATCGACCTCGGCACCACCAACAGCTGCGTCTCGGTGATGGAGGGCGGCAAGCCCAAGGTCATCGAGAACACCGAAGGCGCGCGCACGACGCCGTCGATTGTCGCCTTCGCCAAGGACGGCGAGCGGCTGGTCGGCCAGCCCGCCAAGCGCCAGGCCGTCACCAACGGCGACAACACGATCTTCGCGGTCAAGCGCCTGATCGGCCGCCGCTTCGACGATCCGGTCACCAAGAAGGACACCGAGCTCGTCCCTTACAAGATCGCGCGCGGCGGTAATGGCGACGCGTGGGTGTCGGCGGGCGGCAAGGATTACAGCCCCTCGCAGATCAGCGCCTTCATCCTCCAGAAGATGAAGGAAACCGCCGAGGCGCATCTGGGCGAGACCGTCACGCAGGCCGTCATCACTGTGCCCGCCTACTTCAATGACGCGCAGCGCCAGGCGACCAAGGACGCCGGCCAGATCGCAGGGTTGGAGGTGCTGCGCATCATCAACGAGCCGACCGCGGCGGCGCTCGCCTATGGCCTGGAGAAGCAGGACGGCAAGACGATCGCGGTCTATGACCTGGGCGGCGGCACGTTCGACATCTCGGTGCTCGAAATCGGCGACGGCGTGTTCGAGGTGAAGGCCACCAATGGCGACACGTTCCTGGGCGGCGAGGATTTCGACAACAAGCTGGTCGAGTTCCTGGCGGCGGACTTCAAGAAGACCGAGGGCATCGACCTCACCAAGGACAAGCTGGCGCTCCAGCGGCTGAAGGAAGCCGCGGAGAAAGCGAAGATCGAGCTGTCCTCCGCGCAGTCCACCGAGGTGAACCTTCCCTTCATCACCGCCGACCAGACCGGCCCCAAGCACCTCGTCAAGCAGATCAGCCGCGCCGACCTCGAGAAGCTGGTCGAGGACCTCGTCAACCGCACGCTCGAGCCCTGCCGCAAGGCGCTGGCGGACGCCGGCATCAAAGCGGGCGACGTTGCCGAAGTCGTGCTGGTGGGCGGCATGACCCGCATGCCGCGCGTGCGTGAGGTCGTGAAGAATTTTTTCGGCAAGGAGCCGCATACCGGCGTCAACCCGGACGAGGTCGTCGCGATGGGGGCCGCGATCCAGGCGGGCGTGCTGCAGGGCGACGTCAAGGACGTGCTGCTGCTCGACGTGACGCCGCTGTCGCTGGGCATCGAGACTCTCGGTGGCGTGTTCACCCGGATGATCGACCGCAACACGACGATCCCGACCAAGAAGGCGCAGACCTATTCCACCGCGGACGACAACCAGGGCGCGGTGACGATCCGCGTGTTCCAGGGCGAGCGCGAGATGGCGGCGGACAACAAGATGCTGGGCCAGTTCGATCTGGTCGGCATCCCGCCCGCGCCGCGCGGCGTGCCGCAGATCGAGGTCACGTTCGACATCGACGCCAACGGCCTCGTCAACGTCAGTGCCAAGGACAAGGGCACCGGCAAGGAGCAGCAAATCCGCATCCAGGCCAGTGGCGGGCTCAGCGACAACGACATCGAGCAGATGGTGCGCGATGCCGAGAAGTTCGCCGACGAGGACAAGAAGCGCCGCTCGGGCGCGGAGGCGAAGAACAACGCCGAATCGCTGATCCACACCACCGAGCGTCAGCTGGCGGACAATGGCGACAAGATCGACGCGTCGCTCAAGGCCGAGATCGAGGCCGCGGTCGCCGAGACGAAGACCGCGGTCGAGGGCGGCGATCCCGACACGATGACCGAGAAGTCGCAGGCGCTGGCGCAGGTCGCGATGAAGATGGGCCAGGCGATCTACGAGAAGCAGCAGCAGTCGGAAGCGTCTCCGCAGGGCGGCGCCGAGGGCGAGAAGCCCAAGGACGACGTGGTCGATGCCGAGTTCTCGGAAGTCGACGACAAGTAAGCGCACCATCGTCATCCTCGCGAAATCGGGGACCCATCTCCCGGCCGTCGTTCAAGGTGCCGGCGGCGGATGATGGGCCCCCGCGTTCGCGGGGGTGACGACAGGTTGGGATTGTCCGGGGACCGGCATGAGCACCGAAATCGACTATTACGAGCTGCTGGAATGCGAGCGGACCGCCGACGCGGGAACGCTCAAGACGTCCTATCGCAAGCTGGCGATGAAATATCATCCGGACAAGAACGCCGGATGCAAGGACTCCGAGGCCAAGTTCAAGGCGGTGTCGGAGGCGTACGACGTCCTGAAGGATCCGCAGAAGCGCGCCGCCTATGACCGGTACGGCCATGCCGCGTTCCGCCAGGCGGGCGGCGGCCAGGGTCAGGGCGGACAGGATTTCGGCGGCTTCTCCGACATCTTCGAAAGCGTGTTCGGCGAGTTCATGGGCGGCCAGCGCGCCGGTGGCGGCTCCGGTCGTCAGGCGCGGCGCGGTGCCGACCTGCGCTACGACATGGAGATCAGCCTCGAGGAGGCGTATCACGGCAAGGCGACCGAGGTGACGGTCGATGTGTCCGCCCCCTGCGACACCTGCCATGGGTCGGGCGCGCGGCCCGGAACCAGTGCCAAGACGTGCCAGACCTGCGCCGGCCACGGCAAGGTCCGCGCGCAACAGGGCTTCTTCGTCGTCGAGCGCGCCTGTCCGGTGTGCCACGGTTCGGGCGAGGTGATCGCCGATCCGTGCCCCGACTGCCGCGGCGACGGGCGGATGGACAAGACGAAGACGCTCAGCGTCGAGGTGCCGGCCGGCGTCGACGAGGGTACGCGCATCCGCCTGACCGGCGAGGGCGAGGCGGGCGCGCGCGGCGCGCCGGCGGGCGACCTATACATCTTTCTCCACGTCAAGCGGCACGGGCTGTTCGAGCGCGAGGGCACGACGCTGTTTGCACGCGCGCCCGTCAGCTTCACGACCGCGGCGCTCGGCGGGACGATGGCGATCCCCGGCCTCGACGGCCGCACGCACGAGATCCGCATCCCGGCGGGCGTCCAGTCGGGCAAGCAGCTCAAGCAGCGCGGCGCCGGCATGCCGGTGCTCCAGGGCCGCGGCTTCGGCGACCTCGTCATCCAGATCGAGGTCGAGACCCCGACCCGCCTGTCGACGCGTCAGCGCGAACTGCTGGAGATGTTCCGCGAGACGGAAACGGGCGACGAATGTCCCGACAGCCAGGGATTCTTCGCCAAGCTGAAGGGTGTGTTCGCGGGCGAGTGACACGCCGGCGGTCGGCCCGGGCCGACCGCGTGAGGCCATTACGCCTAAACCAGATCAATGACCTCCAGGATGGGTGCGATAGTCTGCCCGATCCGCTTGCCGCTTGCGATCCGTTCGCTACCATCGGCAAATGGCAGCGATCCTGACGATACTGATATCCGGTGTGCTGGCCGAGGCCGCGTACCTCTGGCATCGCGCGGGGCGTCGCCGCGGGATGCTGTCCACCCGGGAACGCAGGCACCGCTCGCGCTTGTCGTTCCTGTTTTCGGAACGAGGCAAGCGGCGCAAGTCCGCGCGGCGTGAGCCGGTCCGCTACCTGCCGCGTTCGAACGGCCCGTCCTTATCGGCGCCCCATCCCCAAGTCGCCCCCTGTTTGACGAGAGGGCGAGCGGGGTGGGCGTCAGAGGGCGAGAACCGCCTCGAGAGCCAGCACGATGGTCGCGACGGCGAACAGGCCGCCCGTCCACGTTTCCAGATTGCGCATGATGGTCTCCACACCGGTGGAATAACCGGCAAGGGCGATATGATACTCGTTGCGCCGCGTCGCAACATTATTGCGCGACTTTGCAGGTGCATTGGACGCAATCGTGGTTCAATCGCCGGCGAAGACCCGGCCGAAGATCGTGTCGACGTGGCGCAGATGATAGCCGAGGTCAAACTCGGCCTCGATCTGCTCCGGGGTCAGCACGGCCGCGATCTCCGGATCGGCCTTGAGCAGTTCGGCGAGACTCAACCGGCCATCGCTTTCCCACACCCGCATCGCGTTGCGCTGGACGAGCCGATAGGCGTCCTCGCGGCTCACCCCGCCTTGCGTCAACGCCAGCAGCACGCGCTGCGAATGGACGAGTCCGCCCATCCGGTCGAGGTTGCGCTGCATCCGCTCGGGGTACACCACCAGCTTGTCCATCACGCCCGTCAGTCGCGCCAGCGCGAAGTCGAGCGTGATCGTGGCGTCGGGCGCGATGTAGCGCTCGACCGACGAGTGGCTGATATCGCGCTCGTGCCACAGCGCGACGTTCTCGAGCGCCGGCGTGACATAGCCGCGGACCATGCGCGCCAGACCGGTCAGGTTCTCGGTCAGCACCGGGTTGCGCTTGTGCGGCATCGCCGACGAGCCCTTCTGCCCGGGCGCGAAATACTCCTCCGCCTCCAGTACTTCGGTGCGTTGCAGGTGGCGCACTTCGGTCGCGACGCGCTCGACCGACGAGGCGATGACGCCCAGCGTGGCGAAGAACATCGCATGCCGGTCGCGCGGGATCACCTGGCTCGACACCGGCTCGATCGCGAGGCCGAGCTTGGCCGCGACATGCGCCTCGACCGCGGGCGAGATGTTGGCGAAGGTGCCGACCGCGCCCGAGATCGCGCAGGTGGCGATGTCCTCGCGCGCGTGCACCAGCCGGCGGCGGGCACGCGCGAACTCGGCGTGGAAACCCGCGAGCTTGAGCCCGAACGTCACCGGCTCGGCATGGATGCCGTGGCTGCGGCCGATCGTCGGCGTCATCCTGAACTCGTGCGCGCGGCGTTCGAGCACCGCCAGCAGCGCGTCGATGTCGGCGAGCAACAGGTCGGACGCGCGCGCCAGCTGCACCGCCAGGCAGGTGTCGAGGACGTCGGACGAGGTCATGCCCTGGTGCATGAACCGCGCTTCCTCGCCCACGTTCTCCGATACCCAGGTGAGGAACGCGATGACGTCGTGCCTCGTCACCGCCTCGATCGCATCGATCCGCTCGACGTCGATCGCGGGGTTCGTGTCCCACCACCGCCACAGCGCCTCGGCGGCGCTCCTGGGGACGACGCCCAGCTCGGCGAGCGCATCGGTGGCATGCGCCTCGATCTCGAACCAGATGCGGAACCGGGCTTCGGGCGTCCACAGCGCGGACATGGCGGGGCGGGAATAGCGGGGGACCATGGCGACGCTCTTACAGGGTGGGACGCGGAAGGCACCCGGATTTTCGGTACGTCCCGCGCGTCGCGTCGTCACTCCGGATCTGGTGCCCGGGGTCATCGTGGCACCGCCGCCAAAGACCGAAGCGGTCGCACGACGCTGGACCCTGGAAGGGATCCGGGGGCGATCGCAGGCCGGGCCGCTAATCGGCGCCGGCCATTTTCTGCGCCAACCGCGACAGGAGCGTGATCGGATCGCGGCCGCGGCCATAGCCGAACTCGGCCTTGTCGGCGTTGCGACAGCGGCGCTCGCCCGCGAAGATGCCGCAGGGGCCCGATGGCGTCAGTGCCGCCGTCCCTCCCGGCAGATCGCGTGACGTCCCGCCGACGGGGCGCTCGACCGGCAGCGGCAGCCGATAGCGATCGCGCGCACCGCAGACCACGACCCCGGTCTCATCGGCTTCCGCGCCGCAACCCGCGGTCGAGCTCGCCACCGGGCGGCGTCGGACCGTCGCCAGATCGAACACGGCCGCTGTCGACGTGGCTGATGCGGCGACCTGCGCGGCGAGCAACGCGATCGACAGGCTCATATCACTCCCTTCGCGCGCAGGCTGACATGTCCCTGCGTGCCGATGATGAGGTGATCGTGCACCGCGATGCGCAGCGGCTTGCCTGCCTCGACGATCGCGCGCGTCAGGTCGATGTCGGCGCGGCTGGGGGCCGGGTCGCCCGATGGATGGTTGTGGACGAGGATCAGCGACGCGGAGCCGAGATCCAGCGCGCGGCGGATCACCTCGCGCACGTGCACCGCCGCCTCGTCGATCGTCCCTTCCGACAACAGCTCGTCGCGGATCAGCATGTTGCGCGTGTTGAGGTGCAGCACCCGCACCCGCTCGACGGGCGCATGCGCCATGTCGGCGCGCAGATAGTCGAGCAGCGCCTGCCAGCTTGCCAGCACCGGGCGCTGCGACACCTCGGCGCGCAGCACGCGGGTGGTGGCGGCCGCGACGATGCGGATCGCGGCGGCGCCCGACTCGCCCATGCCGTCGACGCGGCCGAGCGACTCGGGATCGGCGGCGAACAGCCCGCCCAGCCCGCCGAACTCGCGCAGCAGCGCCTTGGCGATCGGCTTGGTGTCGACCCGCGGAATGGCGAGCATCAACAGATACTCGACCAGCTCGTGATCGAGCAGCGCGTCGCCGCCATGGCGGGCGAGCAGGCGGGCGCGCAGCCTGGCGCGGTGGCCCTTGGCGTCCTGGCCCTTGGTTTCTGGGGAGGGGTCGAGGTCGGCCATCGGCGGATGCTATGCCGCGCGCCGCGCGATGGCCAGCCGGTGCCGTGGCGGGCGGGGCAGGGGACGGCCGGTTGACTTGACGGACCCCGTTTTCTAAACGGCCGTCGTGGCGGGGGGCATGCTTCCGGCCGTGTTATCGCGTCGCCGGCGGTCCCGTTCGGCGACGTTTCTTTGTCAGGAACGTGACGCAGCTTGGCCGACCTTCGCCCTCAGCATGACCTGGACGAGCGCATCGCGCGCGCGCGGGCGGCCGAGGCGGTGCGCGTCGGCGGCGGCGCGAGGCCGGCGGCGAAGGGCTATGCGCAAGGATCGCGCGTGCTGGCCGAGTTGATCGGTGCGCCTGCGGGCGCCGCGCTGATCGGCTGGCTGCTCGATCGCTGGCTGGGCACGGCACCGTGGATCATGCTGGTCCTGCTGGTGCTCGGCATCGTCGTCGCGTTCCGCAACATCTATCGCATCGGGCAGGAGAAGGCCGAATGACCGACCTGCCGACCTTCCGGGGACCTCGCCGTGGCCGTTAAGATCGATCCGATGGAGCAGTTCACCGTCGCGCCGGTGCTCGGCCGTCACATCATGGTGGGCGGGTACGACCTGTCGTTCACCAACTCCGCGCTGTTCATGGTCGTCGTCGGCGCGCTGCTGGCGGTGTTCGTGTCGGGCGGGCTGAAGCGTCAGCTCATCCCCGGCCGCTGGCAGGTCGCGGTCGAGGGCGCGGTCGGATTCATCGACGACATGATGCGCGTGAACATAGGGCCGGAAGGCAAGAAGTTCGCGCCGTACATCTTCTCGCTGTTCTTCTTCATCCTGTTCGCGAACCTCGTCGGCGTCCTGCCGATCGCGATCCTGCCGCATCTCCACACCTTTGCCGTCACCAGCCACATCACCGTCACCGCGGTGCTGGCGTTCGTGTCGTTCCTCATCGTGCTGATCGTCGGCTTCGCGCGTCACGGGCTCCGGTTCTTCACGCTGTTCGTGCCGCACGGCGCGCCCGCCTGGCTGATGCCCGTCATCATCCCGGTCGAGTTCGTGTCGTTCATGGTGCGCCCGTTCAGCCTGGGGCTGCGGCTGTTCGTCGCGATGACCGCCGGGCACATCCTGCTCGAGGTGTTCGGCAGCTTCGTGGTGCAGGGCCTGGCCGCGCACGGGCCGCTCGGCACGCTGGTCGCGGTGCTCAGCTTCGTGATGATCGTCGGCGTCTCGGCGCTCGAACTGCTGGTCTGTGCGATCCAGGCGTATGTCTTCGCGCTGCTGACCTCGCTCTACCTCCACGACGCGGTGCACCTGCACTAAGTCCTTCATCCAAACCTTTGATATTACAGGGAGCTTACCATGACTGATCTCGGTGCAATGTACATCGGTGCCGGCCTCGCGGCGATCGGCGTCGGCCTCGCCGCGCTGGGCGTGGGCAACGTGTTCGGCTCGTTCCTCGAGGGCGCGCTGCGCAACCCGGGTGCCGCCGACGGCCAGCAGGGCCGCCTGTTCATCGGCTTCGCCGCGTCGGAGCTCCTGGGCCTGATCGCGTTCGTCGTCGCCATCCTCATCCTGTTCGTCGTCAAGTAAGACGGCGCGCAGCCAGACCCGTAACAAAGAGGGACGAGCCAGTCCGATGCCGCAATTATCCCAGATCGGTGCGATCTACGCGTCCCAGTTCTTCTGGCTCGCGATCGTCTTCGCGCTGATCTATTTCGGCATCGGCAAGGCGATGGTCCCCCGCATCGAACGCACGATCGACGATCGTTCCGCGCGCATCGCGGCGGACCTCGCCGTCGCGGAGGGCGCCCGTACGTCCGCCGCGCAGGCGGACGAGGGGTATCGTGCGGCGCAGGACGCCGCCCGCGCTCAGGCGACACGCGCGCTGGGCGAGGCGCAGGCGACCGCGACCGCCGCGGCGGAATCGCGGCTGAAGGCGAGCGACGCCGAGATGGCCACCCATCTCGACGCCGCCACCGCGCGGATCGCGCAGTCCAGACAGGCCGCGCTCGGCGAGATCGAGGCGACCACGGTCGACGCGGTCGAGGCGATCGTCGCCAAACTGTCCGGCGTCCGCGTCGATCGGGCGGCGGCGCAGCAGCAGGTAAGGGCGGAACTGGCGCATGGCTGACGTGAAGCCGGTGTCGCTCGCCACCACGCGGGGAGCGACCGAATTGCACACCGAACCCTCCGCGCTCGGCATCACCGCCGCGGGCTTCGTCGCGCTGTCGATGCTGGTCGTCATCGCGATCATGTTGTGGAAAAAGGTGCCGGCGCTGGTCGGCCGCGCGCTCGACGCGCGCATCGCCACGATCCGCCACGACCTCGACGAGGCATCCAGGCTGCGGGCGGAAGCGGAGGCGATGCTGCTCGCCGCGCAGGAGCGGACCGCCGGCCAAGCCGCCGACGCCGCCGCGATCGTCGATCATGCCCGGACGGAGGCGGCGGCGCTGCTGACAAAGGCGGAAGCCGACGCCCGCGACCTCGTCGCCCGTCGTGGCCAGATGGCGGAAGACAAGATCGGCGCCGCCGAGCGCGCCGCGATCGCCGAAGTGCGCGCCCGCGCCGCGGACGCCGCCACCCGTGCGGCCGGCGCGATCATCGCGCGCGATCATGGCGCCGACGCCGACCGCGCCATCGTCGATCGCACCATCGCAGGGCTCGGTCGCCCGAACTGACATGACCGAACCGGCTGGTGCCGCGCTGCGGATCGATCCCGCCGATTGCACGACGATGGTCGAGGTTCGCGCCGGCGTGGATGCGCTGGACGAGGCGATCGTCGCGCTGCTCGCCCGCCGCTTCCGCTTCATGGATGCCGCCGCCCGCATCAAGCCCGAGCGCAACCACGTCCGCGACGAGGCCCGCAAGATGGCGGTCATCGCCCGGGCGCGGGCGGTGGCGGAGCGCGAGGGCGCACCGGCCGAGCCGATCGCGAGGCTGTACGAACGACTGGTCGAGGACTCGATCGCCTACGAACTGGCGCGGTTCGACGCGCGCTGAGCCGCGGCACAGCTTTTCTGGGATCGGTATCGGCTTGGCTTGCGGCTTCCGCTGCGCTTGAACGACGGCTTCCGAACGAGGCCGCATCCGTGACTGCCACCATTACCGACCTGAGCTAGTTGAACGCCGCGGAGCGGGAGATCCTGACGCTGCTCGCGCAGGGACATACGATGAAGAGCATCGCCGCCGAGACCGGTCGCTCCGAGGGATCGGTCAGCGAGCGGCTGCGCGAGGCGCGGCGCAAGACCGGCATGGGCAGCAGTCGCGAGCTTGCCCGCCTGCTGCGGCTCCAGGAAAACGGGGACACGAAAACCGGGGTGGCGGTCGGCGGCGAGGGCGAGGAAACACCGCCGGGCGTATCGACGACGGCGCGCTGGCAAGGAAAGGTCCTCCTCATGATGTTGCCCATCGCTACGATCGCCGCAGCGGCCGCCCTGTACCTTTCCGGCCTGCAGGTCGCGCCGGTTCCGCCAGCGACGTCCACGCCGCCCGGATCGGCGGCGGGCGATGACGTCGGCGGAGCGGCAGCGCGATGGCGAACGACCTTCGCCGCCGAGGCGCGCGACCCGGTCTGGGCAGCAGGGGCGCAGGTGGCGCTCGAACGGCACTACCACGCGATCGGCGGGGCGGACCTTGCGACTCTGAGCGTCGCCTGTCGTGCGACGCTGTGCGACGTGCGCGGCCAGGCGGTGAGCGACCTGAGGACCGGGGTGGGAAAGCGCCTGTCGGACGCGTTGGGTTCGAAGGCGTTCCGGAGTTCGGTACCCGGCCTCCATGCCGACGTTACCAACGTGTCGAGCTTCGTCCGGCAGAACTCCTACGTCATTTCGTTCGACGCGCTGTGGCTGCGTACGGATCCCGGCTGACGAGTAGGCCATCACCCGACCGGCGAGCGCCTCCTAGGGCGTAGCTGGTCGGGTGGTGGCCGACAGCACCAAGGCCGGCGATCCGACCCCGACGCCCGTCAACGGACGCGTGGCGTCCGGTCCCGGCCGCGCAAGCATCGCGGCGGCGGGGACGCCGGAGGAGAGGGTGCACTCACTCTCGTTCCAATGTTGGAAAAGCCGTGACACGACGGTCGCGTGGCACGCTCGCTCTACCCTCGTCCCGTCCGTCGGCTCTCCGCTTCGCTCCAGCGCGCCGGAACCGCGCGTGCCGTGTCGGCCGCCGCGACGTCACGCGCGCGCGCCGGTCTCGCGTCCCTCACGCGACACGACGCGACGGGTTCGCGACCACGACGCGCCCGAAAACCATGCGTATCGCCTCAACTTCCTCAACTTCATGGCCGGATGCGGCGTCGACGGCGGTCTGGCCCCGCGAGTCCCGTCGTCCTACATGCCGTACATGTCGGATTACGGGACGCCGCACCATTCCAGCGAGACGCGCTTCAACGAGGAGGGCGCGACCTTCACCGTGCGGGGCAGCGACGTGCCCGATCTGGCGGCGGGCACTGCGGCGATCCGCAACGTCGTCCAGACGCTGCCGCTGAAGCCCGGCGTGTACCGGATGCACGATTCAAAGGGCGAGGTGCTGTACGTCGGCAAGGCGCGCGCGCTGCGCAACCGCGTGGCCAATTACCTGCAGGTCGACCGGCTGACCAACCGCATCCGCCGCATGGTGACGCAGACGCGGTCGATGACGATCGTCACCACCAACAACGAGGCGGAGGCGCTGCTGCTGGAGGCGCAGCTCATCAAGCGGTATCGCCCGGCGTACAACGTGCTGCTCCGCGACGACAAATCCTTCCCCTTCATCCTGCTGCGCGGCGACCAGCAGTTCCCGCGGATACAGAAGCACCGCGGCGCGCGGCGGGCCAAGGGGGATTATTACGGCCCCTTCGCCAGCGCGGGCAGCGTCAACAACACGCTGAACGCGTTGCAGAAGCTGTTCCTGCTGCGGTCCTGCACCGACGGCTATTTCAAGACGCGGGACCGACCGTGCCTGCTGCACCAGATCAAGCGCTGCTCCGCGCCGTGCGTCGGGCGGATCGACGAGTCGGGCTATGCCGAGCTCGTCGGCGACGCGAAGAACTTCCTGGCGGGCAAGGCGACCGACGTGCAGGCGAAGCTGGGCGCGGAGATGCAGGCGGCGGCCGAGGCGATGGACTTCGAGCGCGCGGTCGTGCTGCGCGACCGGCTGAAGGCGCTGACCTTCATCCAGGGGACGCAGTTCATCAATGCGGAGGGGGTGGGCGACGCGGACATCTTCGCGATGGCGTGCAAGGACGGCGTGATCGGCATCCAGGCGTTCTTCATCCGCGGCGGTCAGAACTGGGGGCATCGCAGCTTCTTCCCGGCGCACACGCTCGACGTGCCCGAGGACGAGGTGCTCACCAGCTTCCTGACGCAATTCTACGAGGAGGTGCCGCCCGCGCGGACCGTGTTCGTCGACCGCGAGCTGCCCGACCGCGAGGCGCTGGCGGAGGCGTTCGCGTCGCAGGCGGGCCGCAAGGTCGAGCTGTCGGTGCCGCAGCGCGGCACGCGCCGCCGGTTGCTCGATCAGGCGAAGCGGAATGCCGAGGAGGCGCTGGAGCGGCGGCTGGCGGAGTCGACGACGCAGGCCA
>JBPBQW010000001.1:0-302330 GCA_050955125.1 Janthinobacterium lividum | reverse complement strand
CAGGCGGGCCGCAAGGTCGAGCTGTCGGTGCCGCAGCGCGGCACGCGCCGCCGGTTGCTCGATCAGGCGAAGCGGAATGCCGAGGAGGCGCTGGAGCGGCGGCTGGCGGAGTCGACGACGCAGGCCAAGCTGCTGCGCGAGGTGGCGGAGCTGTTCGACCTGGCCGAGTCGCCCGACCGGATCGAGGTGTACGACAACAGCCACATCCAGGGGACGAACGCGGTCGGCGCGATGGTGGTCGCGGGGCCGGAGGGGTTTCGCAAGGGCCAGTATCGCAAGTTCAACATCAAGGGGAACGAGGCCGCCACCGACGACGATTTCGGCATGATGCGCGAGGTGTTCCGCCGCCGCTTCGCCCGCCAGCTGGAGGAAACGCCCGACCGCGACGACGCGACATGGCCCGATCTGGTGCTGATCGACGGCGGGCGGGGGCAGCTCAACGCGGCCAAGGCGATTCTCGAGGATCTGGGGATCGAGGACGTGTGCCTGGTCGGCGTCGCCAAGGGGCCGCACCACGGCCGCGAGGGGCGGGAGGTGTTCCACCTGCTCGACGGGCGCGAGATCACGCTGCCGGTCAACGCACCCGTGCTGTTCTATCTCCAGCGGCTGCGCGACGAGGTCCACCGCTTCGTGATCGGTGCGCACCGCGAAAAGCGCGCAAAGGCGATCGGCGCCAGCCCGCTCGACGAGGTGCCCGGCATCGGCCCGGCGCGGAAGAAGGCGCTGCTGATGCACTTCGGCACCGGCCGCGCGGTCCGCAACGCGAGCCTGGAGGACCTGCAGCAAGCACCGGGCGTGTCGACCAGCGTCGCGCAGCAGGTGTATGATTTCTACCACGCACGATGACGGATGCGTCGGCGTTCCCGTCCGGATTGCTCCGGGCAGCCGCTTCGCTAGACTGGTCGCGGTCGGGTGGAGGGCATGATGCGCAAGTGGGTGATTCTGGCGTTGCTGACGGGAACCGCCAGCACGGCGCACGCCGCGGACAAGGTGCTGTACCAGCCGGTGCCCGCCTGGGTGAAGCCGGCGCCGCCGCTCGACCCCGCCAAGGTGCCCGACACCGCGCCGGTCATCCTCGTCTCCGACAACCAGCAGCGGCTGGAGGGCGGCACCGTGTGGACTTATGTCGACGCCGCCCGCCGCGTCGCCTCGACGGAGGTGCTGGGCCAGCTCGGCACGGTCAGCCTGACGTGGCAGCCTGCGCGCGGCGACCTCATCATCCACCATGTCGAGATCCTGCGCGGGACGCAGCGGATCGACGCGCTGGCGTCCGGCCAGTTCACCGTCATCCGCCGCGAGCAGCAGCTGGAGAAGCGGCAACTCGACGGCGAGCTGACCGCGACGCTGGCGGTACAGGGCCTGACGGTCGGCGACATCCTCCACGTCTCCTATTCGCGGACCAACAAGGATCCGACGTTGAAGGGCAACGTCCAGGCCTATGCCGGCCTGCCCGCCGAGCCGGCGCGGATCGGCTACGGCCGGACGCGCTTCCTCTGGCCCAAGGGGGCGGACGTGCACTGGAAGACGTTCGGATCGGGCGTGAGGCCGGTCGTGACCACCGCCGGCGGCTATCAGGAGGTGGAGATCCAGCTGCCGCTGCCCAAGCAGCCCGAGATGCCGCAGGACGCGCCGCTCCGCTACCGCGCGCCGCCGATCCTGGAGGCCGCGACCTTCTCCGACTGGGCGTCGGTGTCGAAGCTGATGGCGCCGCTCTACGTCACCGACGGCACGATCAAGCCCGGCAGCCCGCTCGCCGCCGAGGTCGCGCGGATCAAGGGGGCGGAGAGCGACCCGCTGAGGCGCACCGCGCTGGCACTGGCGCTCGTCCAGGACAAGGTGCGGTACCTGTTCAACGGCATGGACACCGGCAACTACGTCCCCCAGACGCCCGAGCAGACGTGGACGCTGCGCTACGGCGACTGCAAGGCCAAGACGCTGCTGCTGCTGGCGGTGCTCCACGGCCTGGACGTCGAGGCCGAGCCGGTCCTGGCGCACACGGCGGCGGGCGACCTGGTGTCCGATCAGCTGCCCGCGGCCGGCGCGTTCAACCATATTCTGGTCCGCGCGACGGTGAAGGGCGAAGTGCTGTGGCTCGACGGCACGGACAGCGGCACCAAGCTCGCCGACATCCACGACACCTATCCCTATCACACCGTCCTGCCGCTCCGGGCCGCCGGCGCCACGCTGATGCCGATCGTGACCCACGCCAGCGCCCGGCCGATCGCCGAGACGAGCGTCGATATCGACCAGAGCGCAGGGGTCAGCCTGCCGGCACCGATGAGCGTGACGCTGACCGCGCGGGGCCAGCTCGCCGGACTGATCCGGACCATCCAGGCGCAGGCCGGCAAGGAAGACCTGCGCAAGTTCGTCGAGCGGATCGTCAGCCCCGCCGTGGGCGGCCGGACGCTCGTCACCTCGCGCCGGATCAGCTTCGACGATGCCACGGGCGTCGCGACGGTCGTCGCCGGCGGGCTGGTCTTTCCCGACTGGAAACGGACCGACCAGCATTACGAGCGGACGCTCGACCATGCGGTGGAGGAGATCAAGTTCGATCCGGACCGCACCCGGTCGACCTGGGCGGCGATCCCGGCGGTCGTCGCCGGGCCGGCCACCTATCACTACCGCACGCACATCGTCCTGCCGGCGGGCGGCAAGGGCTTCTCCCTCGTCGGCGACCGGACGCTGGACGACACGATCGCCGGCGTGAAGGTCGAGCGCACCACGACGCTGCAGGCGGGCTCGCTGACGGTCGAGGATCGCGTGCTCGCACCGGGTGGAGAGATCGCGCCGGCCGATATCGCCGCCGCCCGCCGCCGTCTGGCGACGGCGAAGGCGCGACTGCTCGAGGTCGACGCGCCGCGGGAGTATCCGTCGCCCTGGCAGCAGGTCCAGCTGGCCAGGCGCACCGGCGGGTTCGCCCGACAGCTCGCCGTCTATGCGCAGGCGATCGCCGAGCAGCCTGACGAGGCCGAGGGCTATCTGGTCCGCGCCCGCTTCGAGGAGCGGACCGGCGACCGTCCGGCCGCGATCACCGATCTGGGCAAGGCGATCGCGATCAAGGGGGAGGCACAGACATACAGCTGGCGCGCGCGGTTGCTGGCCGACGGCGGCGCGACGGACAAGGCGCTGGCGGACCTCGCCACCGCCCGCAAGCTCGATCCCGCCGAGACCGGGCCCGTGTGGCAGACCGCGATGCTGGAGAGCGAGCATGGCGAGACGGACGCGGCACTCGCGCTGGTGCAGGAACGGATCGACGAGGGCGGCCGCGACAAGCCGCGGATGCTGTCGCTCAAGGCCGAGCTGCTTGGCCTCGCCGGCCAGAAGGAGGCCGCACTGTCCACCGCCGACGCGGTGGTCGCGGCCAATCCCGGCAATGCCGCGGTGCTCAACACCCGGTGCTGGCTCAAGGGCACGCTCGACACGGCGCTGGACACCGCGATCAAGGACTGCACGCGCTCGATCGAGCTCAGCGACGGGCCCGCCAACGCGCTCGACAGCCGGGCGATGGTGTACTTTCGCCTGAACCGGTTCGACGATGCGATCACCGATCTGGATGCCGCGCTGGACAGCGAGCCCGACGGTTCGGGCAGCCTGTTCCTGCGCGGTGTGATCCGGGCGAGGACGGGCAAGGGTCCGGAGGCGACCGGCGACCTCGCCGCCGCGCGCGCGCTCGATCCCCGGATCGACGCGCGCTACAAGCGGTACGGCATCATCGCTCCGTGACGACGGGTTCATGTTGGCGAATTGTCAACATGAACGCCCTAGGCCGACGGCGTGACCCCTGTCTTCCTCACCATCGACACGGAGTTCGCCTGGCGCCACCATGCGGCCGGGCTGCCTTTGGCCGACATCTATGCGCGGTCGTGCGAGCCGGCGGGGGTGGGCGTCGGCTATCAGCTCGCGCGGCTGGCGGAACACGGGCTGAGGGCGTGTTTCTTCGTCGACCCGATGCCGGCGCTCGCCTTCGGGATCGAGCCCGTGCGGCGACTGGTCGGCACGATCCTCGATGCGGGGCAGGAGGTGCAGCTTCACTGCCACCCCAATTGGGCCGGAGCGGTCGCCGGTGATCGAGGAGCGGCGCATTCCGCCTTCGAGTTGATGCGTTATCCGGCCGAGGCTCAGGCGGCGCTGATCCGCGGCGCCCGCGACCTGCTGATCGCCGCCGGGGCGCCCGCACCGGTCGCGTTCCGCGCCGGCAGTTTCGGCGCCGACGAGGCGACGCTGGCGGCGCTCCCGCCGCTCGGGATCCGATACGACAGCAGCCACTGCGGTAGCTTCGTTCCCGACGAATGCCGGATCGCGCTGCCGCCCGGCCAGATCGCGCCCGTCCTCCATCACGACGTGGTGGAGGTGCCGGTGACCGTCATCGAGGAGCATCCGGCTCGCTACCGCCCGGTGCAGGTCTGCGCCTTGTCGACGATCGAGTTCCGCGCCGCGCTGGCGCACGCGATCGCGCAGCGCCATGCCGCGCTCACGATCGTCAGCCACGGGTTCGAGCTCGCCGGTCGTGCCGGCACCCGCGCCAACCGCGTGCACGTGCGCCGGTTCGGGGCGATGTGTGCGCTCCTCGCCCGGCATCGCGACGAGGCGCCGACGGCCCGTTTCGCCGACCTGCCGGTGCTGTCGCTGGGACAGGAGGACCGCCCGCTCGCCCCGCACCTGCTGCGCACCCGCTGGCGACAGGCGGAGCAGCTGTGGTCCAACATGGTGGCCGAGCGGGCGGCGTGACCCTCGCCGCCGGCGCGCCTTCGGACGTGGCGCTGAAGCTGCAGATCGGCGCGCGCACGATCGCGTCGGTGCGACGGCGGTTGTCCCGCGTCCCGCTGTCGCTGTCGGAGTGTCTGGCCAACGACATCGTCATGGTCCCGCCGGTACCCGCCAACGCCGACGGGCTGCTTATATCGTCGCTACCAGTCGAGCGGCTGGCCACGATCGGAACCGACGGGTGCATGATGATGGTGCGCCAGCGCTACGTGCGGTCCTGGGCCGATCTGTCGATCGGTTACGATCGGTGGTGGCAGCGCCTGTCCGCGCAGGCGCGCTCCGGCCTGGGGCGCAAGGCCAGGCGCCTGGGCGCGAAGGCGGAGGTTCGCCGCTATGCGAGTGCCGACGAGGTCGCGACCTTCCTGCCGATGGCCCGTGACATCGCCCGGACGACCTATCAGGAGCGGCTGCTCGACGCCGCCCTGCCGAACTCGTCGACGTTCGTGACCGAGACGCTGGAGCGGGCCGCTCGGGACGAGGTACGCGGCTGGCTGTTGTTCGTCGAGGCGTCGCCGGCCGCCTATCTCTTCTGCACCGTGCAACCGGACGGACGAGGCGATACGCTGCGCTACGACCATCTGGGATACGACCCCGCCCATGCCGGCTTGTCGCCGGGCAGCATCCTCCAGATGGCCGCATGGCGGGACCTCATGGCGGAAGGGCGTTTCGCCCGGTTCGACTTCCTGGAAGGGGATGGTCGCCACAAGCGGCTGTTCGCCACCCACGGCGTCGACTGCTGCGACGTGCTGCTGCTCCGGCGCACGATCGCCAATCGGGCGATCCTGGCGACACTGGCCGCGTTCGATGCGGCGGTGACGTGGGCGGGGCGCAGCGAGCGGCTGCGTCGCTGGACCCGCATCGTGCGCCGGTAGGAGTCGGGCGCCGTCGCGCCTACATCGGCGTCGATGCACCTCGTCGCGCCCGCCATCGTCCTCGCCGCCCGCGCCCATGGCGAGCATGGCGCGATCGTCCGGGCGCTGACCGAGCACGACGGACTTCGCCCGGGCTATCTGCGGGGCGGCCGCTCGCGCCGGCTCGGTCCGGTGGTCCAGCCTGGCAACGCCGTGGTCGCGGAGTGGCGCGCTCGCACCGACGAGCAGCTGCCGGCCCTCACCGTGGAGCCCGTCCATAGCCGCGCGGTGCTGTTCGAACAGGCGTTGCCGGCGGCGGCGATCGAGTGGGTCTGCGCGCTGACCGCCGCCGCGCTGCCCGAGGCGCAACCCTATCCGGCGCTGTACGCCGGGCTGTCGGGCCTGCTCGATGCGATCGAGGCGGCGCCGGCCGCGCGGGGGTGGGCGGGCAGCCTTGCACGATACGAACTGTTGCTGCTCGCCGAGCTGGGCTTCGGGCTCGACCTGGCGGCATGCATCGTCACCGGCGTCACCGACGATCTCGCCTTCGTCAGCCCGCGCAGCGGCGGCGCGGTGAGCGGCGGTGCGGCGGCGGGGTATGAGGCGCGGCTGCTGCCGTTGCCGCGGGTGCTGCGCGAAGGCGGCGCGGCAGGCTGGCATGACGTCATGGCGGCGCTGCGGATCACCGGGCATTTCCTCTCGCGCGACATCCTGACCGACCGCCGCGCCGCGCCGCTGGCCGCGCGGGAACGGCTCGTCGAGCGGTTGCGGCAGGCGGGCGGGTGACCGATTGCGCTTGACCATGCGGCGTCGGGTTGCCGAAGAACGACTGCCGGTGCGGAAGGATTTCGAGTGTCGAAGAAGAAGACGATCGCCGTGCTGGCGGGTGACGGCATCGGACCCGAGGTGACGGCGCAGGGGCGGCGCGTGATCGAGGCGCTGTCGCTCGACCTCTCGTTCGAGGAGGCGCCGGTCGGTGGCGCCGCCTACCTCGCCGCCGGCCATCCGCTGCCGCCCGCGACGCTGGCGCTCGCCGCGCGCGCGGACGCGATCCTGTTCGGCGCGGTGGGCGATCCGCGCTTCGACGGGCTGGAGCGGGCGCTGCGCCCCGAACAGGCGATCCTGGGATTGCGCCGCGAGTTGCAGCTGTTCGCCAATCTGCGTCCCGCGCGGCTGTTCCCGGGGCTGGAGAATGCCTCCACGCTGCGTCCGGACGTCGCCCGCCAGATCGACCTCGTGATCCTGCGCGAGCTGACCGGCGACGTGTATTTCGGTGACAAGGGCCGCGGCCGCACCAGCACGGGCCTGCGCGAGGGCCACGACCTGATGCGCTACGACGAGGCGGAGGTCGCGCGCATCGCCCGCGTCGGCTTCGAGATGGCGGCGCGTCGCAAGCGCATCCTCCATTCGGTCGACAAGGCCAACGTGCTCGAGACGTCGCAGCTGTGGCGCGAGATCGTCAACGAGATCGCGTCCGACTATCCTCAGGTCACGCTCGTGCACATGTATGCCGACAACGCGGCAATGCAGCTCGTGCGCGCGCCCGGTCAGTTCGACGTGATCGTCACGGGCAACCTGTTCGGCGACATCCTGTCCGACCAGGCGAGCATGTGCGCCGGCTCGATCGGGATGCTGCCGTCCGCGTCGCTGCGGGCCTGGTCGGGGGACAACGGCCTGTACGAGCCGATCCATGGCTCCGCGCCCGAAATCGCGGGGCAGGGGCGCGCCAATCCGTGCGCGGCGATCCTGTCGGCGGCGATGATGTTGCGCCATTCGCTCGACCTGCCGGATGCCGCCGCCCGGATCGAGGCGGCGGTGGAGGCGGCGATCGCCGGCGGCGCGCGGACGCCCGATCTGGGCGGAGATGCCTCGACCGCGGCGATGGGCGACGCGGTGCTCGCCGGCCTGTGACGCTGGACGCCGGGGTTCTGGAACTCGCCGTCGTCGTCCCGACCTTCAACGAGGCGGGTAACGTGACGCGGCTCGTTCAGGCGCTGGAACAGGCACTTGCGAGCCGTAGCTGGGAGGTCGTCTTCGTCGACGACAACAGCCCGGACGGCACCGCCGACGCGGCGCGCTCGATCGGGCGGACGGATCCCAGGGTGCGCGTGATCCAGCGGATCGGCCGTCGCGGCCTGTCGTCCGCCTGCATAGAGGGCATGTGCGCGACCGCCGCGCCGGTAGTGGCGGTGATCGACGGCGACCTGCAACACGACGAGACGCTGCTGCCGCGGATGCTCGACCGGCTGCAGTCGGAACCGGCGCTCGACCTCGTCATCGGCTCGCGCTTCGTCGACGGCGGCGGCTTGGGCGACTGGGACAAGGATCGCGTGGCCAAATCGGCGTTGGCGACCCGGCTGTCGCGCCGCGTGCTGGATGCCGAGCTGTCGGACCCGATGAGCGGCTTCTTCATGATCCGCACCGACGTCTTGCGCGCGATCGTGCCCAGCCTGTCGGCGATCGGGTTCAAGATCCTGCTCGACGTCATGACGACGAGCGGCCGTCCGCTCGCCTTCGCCGAGATGGGCTATCAGTTCCGGACGCGGGACGTGGGCGAAAGCAAGCTCGACCATGTCGTCGCGATGGAGTTCCTCATCGCATTGTACGACCGGGTGGCCGGCCGTCTGGTGCCGGTGCGCTTCGCGATGTTCGCCGCGATCGGCGCACTGGGCGCGCTCGTCCATTTCGTCGTGCTGCTTCCCCTGTTCGGCATGGCCGGGATCAGCTTTCGATGGGCGACGATCGCGGCGACGGCGGTGGCGATGACGTTCAACTTCTTCGTGAACAATGCACTGACCTATCGCGACGCGCGGTTGAGGGGCGCGCGAGCGTTGCTCGACGGGTGGGTCGGCTTCTGCCTGGTGTGTTCGGTGGGGGCGATCGCGGACGTCGGCGTCGCGATCTTCCTGTTCAATCCGCACACCGGCGCCTGGGCATTGCCCGCGCTGGCCGGAATCGCGGTCGGCGCGGTGTGGAATTACGCGCTGTCGTCGCGTTTCGTGTGGGGCCGATATTAGGGCCAGCTCCTCAGCCACATCCAATGCTCGAACGAGCGCCCGCCCGCGAGCGGAAAGGCGGCGAGGATCGGGAAGAAATACACGAACAGCCCCAACACGCACGTCAGCCACGCCTCGTCCCAACGCGCCAGCCGCCCGCGCGCGAATCGGTCCCACGCTCCCGCGATCGGCAGGGCGACGAGGATCGTCGACAGATAGGAATAATAGAAGAACCCCAGTGACTTGGGGATGAAAGCCCACATCAGCACCGAAGCGATCCACAGCATCGCGACCGCCGCCAGCCGCGCATCGCCACCGGTTCCCGGGTTGGGCCGAAGCCCCGCCCACAGGCACAGCGGGACCGCGACCAGCCCGCTCCACAGCACCGCAGGATTGCCGAGCATCAGGATGCCGCGCTGCGCCCCGTCCGCCGGTTCGTACAGATACCAGATCGGCCGGATCATCAGCGGCCACGTCCACCAGGCCGACTGGTAGGGATGCGGCGCAAGTATCTGGGTTTGCTGGTGGAACATCGTTGCCTGGAACGGGATCAGCGTCGACAGCGTCAGCGGCTCGTTCGCATAGAAGAAGGCCGGCGCGAAGGTCAGGAGATAGACGGCCGCCGCGACCGCCCAGAGCGCGACCACCGCCCGCGCCGGGCGGAGGCCGGGCCAATGCGGCTGGTCGCGTCCCGACAACGCGGCGGTCAGACGCAACCCCGCCCGTCGCGCGTCGATCGCCCGCACCCAGGGCAGCCCGACGCTGGCGAAGCCGAGATACGGCAGCGCGGTCCACTTGCAGCCGATCGCCAGCCCGAGCAGGACCGCGCCCGCCATCCAGCGTCGCCACGCGCGGCGAGCGTCGGGCGCGCGCATCGACCATAGCAGCGCCGCGATCCCGCCGACGACGAACGCGGCCATGAACCCGTCGAGCATCGCGATCCGCGCCTGGACGAACACGGTGAAGTTCGCGAGCACCGTCACGCCCGCGACCACCATCGGCCGCCGCCGTCGCCAGATCAGCCAGGCGATCGCGGCGCTGCCCGCCACCACGCCGGCCCCGGCCAGTGTCGAGAGCGCGCGCCAGCCCAGGCTGTCGTCGCCGAACAGCCGGATCGACAGCGCGATCAGAATCTTGCCGAGCAGCGGATGCTCGATGTTGCTCGGGCCCTGCATCGCCAGCAGCGCGCGGGCGGCGGGGACGTAATGCGTCTCGTCGAACACCAGCCGGTGCGGCACCTGGACCCGGAACGCGAACAGCGCCTCGGCGACCACGAAGAACAGCAGGACGATCGGGATCGGGCGGCGCAGGGCGGTCACGCGCCCGATGTGCCGCCTCCCGGCGCGGGCGACAAGCGCGGCTCCCTTGCGGCGAGGGGGGCAAAACGGGCAAGGCGTCTCCATGAAGCGCACCACCGGCCAGGACCGCTCCGTCACCGCCCTTTGGCGCCCCGCCACCAGAGCCGTTCGCGGCGGCACGGCGCGCACCGAATATGGCGAGACGAGCGAGGCGCTGTTCCTCACCTCGGGCTATGCCTACGACTGTGCGGGCGATGCCGCGGCGCGGTTCGCGGGCGAGCAGGCGGGGATGACCTATTCCCGGCTCCAGAACCCGACCGTCGAGATGCTGGAACAGCGCATCGCGTTGATGGAGGGCGCCGAAGCATGCCGCGCGACCGCCAGCGGCATGGCGGCGATGACCGCGGCGCTGCTGTGCCAGCTCGAGACCGGCGACCACGTCGTCGCGGGCCGCGCGGCGTTCGGATCGTGCCGCTGGCTGACCGACACGCTGCTGCCCAAGTTCGGCATCGGCACGACGATCGTCGACGCGCGCGACCCCCACGCGTTCGCGGACGCGGTCCGGCCGGAGACCAAGGTCTTCTTCTTCGAGACGCCCGCCAACCCGACGATGGACATCGTCGACCTGACGGCGGTGTGCGGCATCGCGCGCGAGCGCGGCATCCGCACCGTCGTCGACAACGCGTTCGCGACGCCCGCGCTGCAACGGCCGATGGAATGGGGCGCGGACATCGTCGCCTATTCCGCCACCAAGATGATGGATGGGCAGGGGCGCGTGCTGGCGGGCGCGATCTGTGGCTCGGAGGATTTCATCGTCAACACGCTGTTGCCCTTCCACCGCAACACCGGGCCGACGCTGTCCGCGTTCAACGCCTGGGTGGTGCTCAAGGGCTTGGAGACGCTCGACCTGCGTATCCGGCGCCAGTCGGAGAACGCGCTGGCGGTCGGCCGCTTCCTGGAGGAGCGCGTGGCGCGCATGCTCCATCCGGGGCTTCCGAGCCATCCGCAGCATGATCTGGCGATGCGGCAGATGGAGGCGTGCGGGCCGATCTTCGCATTCGAGGTTGCCGACCGCGACCAGGCGCATGCGCTGCTCGACGGGCTGGAACTGGTCGACATCTCGAATAACATCGGCGACTCGCGATCGCTGATGACGCATCCCGCCTCCACCACCCATTCGGGCGTCGCCGCGGACAAGCGCGCGGAGATGGGCGTGACCGAAGGGCTGCTGCGCCTCAACGTCGGGCTGGAGGATCCCGCCGACGTGATCGAGGACCTCGACCGCGCGCTCACGGGCGCAGGGTTGTGAAGGCGCTGTTTCCGCATGCCGAGGAGACGCTGGGCGTCGTCGTGCGCGTCGCGGTCGGCTATCTGCCCGATCAGTCGGAGCCGGCGCGCGGGCGGTGGTTCTGGTCGTACCACATCCGGATCGAGAACGGCGGCGGCCAGGCGGTGCAGCTGATGACACGGCACTGGACGATCACCGACGGTCGCGGCGCGCGGCATACGGTGGAGGGCGAGGGCGTCGTCGGCGAACAGCCCATGATCCTGCCGGGCGAAAGCTTCGACTATGTGTCGGGCTGTCCGCTCTCGACGCCGACCGGGCACATGCAGGGCAGTTATCGGATGGTGGGCGAGAACGGGTCGGAGTTCGACGTCGCGATCCCGAAGTTCGCGCTCGTCGCCCCGGCCGTGGCACGGTGAAGAGGACCCATCTCCCGCTCAACGGGCTTCGTGTGCTCGACGCGGCGGCGCGGCACCTGTCGTTCACGCGCGCGGCGGACGAGCTGGCGGTGACGCCGGCCGCGGTCGGGCAACAGGTCCGCGCGCTCGAGGATACACTGGGCGTCGTCCTGTTCCGCCGCACGACCCGCGGACTGGAACTGACGCCCGAGGCGGAGGGCGGGCTCGCCGCGTTGCGCGACGGGTTCCTGCAGTTCGAGGAAGCGGTGCGCGCGATGCAGGCCGGGCAATCATCCAAGTCGCTGACGATCGCGGCGCCGCGCGACCTGACCGAGAAATGGCTGATGCCGCGGCTCGCCGCGATCGCGCGCGCCGACCGCGACCTGCGCTTCGTGCTGATCGCGGCGGACGAGCCGCCCGATTTCACCGAGGCGAACCTCGACCTCGCGATCCGATGGGGCGAGGGACGGGGCGCGCACGAAGGCGAGGCGCTGGAGTCGGAAGGCATGGTGACGGTCGCGGCGCCGGGCATGAGCACGGAGACCGTCGCGATCGGCTGGCCGGGGTCGCCGGCCGACGATGGGCCGACGGCGGTCCGCGTCGCCGATGCCGGGCTGGCGATCGATGCCGCGGCACGCGGGCTGGGCCATGCGACGGTGCCCGAACTCCTGGCGCGCGAGCCGCTCGCGGAAGGGCGGATCGTGGCGATGGGCGATCCGGCGCCCTCGCGGCTGGGCTACTGGCTGATCGCGCCGTTGCCGCAATGGCGCCAGAAGAAGGTACGCACGCTGGTCGACCTGCTGACGGGGTAGGACCGTCCTTGAGGTTGGAACCTGATCCTCCTTCGCCCGGGGGAGGTGGTCGGCGCAGCCGGACGGACGGGGCGGGCACTCGACCGCTCGCCAGTGCTCCCTCTCCTCTGGCGGGGGAGGAAAGTCATGACGCCGCCGCCAGCGCGAGCGCGCGGTTCATCAGCGTGGCGAAGGTGAGCGTGGGCACGGCGGCGTCGGCGCGGTGCCAGTGGCCGGCCACCGCCAGCCAGCGACCGTCCTTCGTCCGCACCAGCCAGTTCATCGACAGGACGCCCGGCTCCGACCCGCCCTTGTAACCGAGATAGCCGAACGGCGCGCGCGTGGCGTCATCGGTGCCCGGGTTCGTCGCCAGGATCGCCCGCGCGGGCGCATCGGCATGAAGCCGCAGCCAGTCGAGCAGCCGCGCCATGTCGGCGGGACTGGCGAACCATTCCACCGCGTCGGTCGCGACCGGCTTGTCCGCGAACAGCGCGGCCGACAGCGGCGCGGCGGCGATGCGCGATGCCTCGGCCGCGAGCAGGCGCCGGCGGCCGGCGACGTCTGCGGCGGCCCAGCGCGCGGTGAGCGCCGGATCGCCCTTGAGCACGAACGCCTCGCGCGTCGACAGGAGCGGGAGCGTCCGGTCCGGCTCCGCCGCGCCGCCCGCGCGCACCATCGCCTCCACCCGCTCCCGGCCCAGCGTCGCCAGCAGCGTGTCGGCGGCGGTGTTGTCGCTGATCGCGATCGCCAGCGTCGCCAGGCTCTGGAGCGTCATCGGCGTCGCGGCGGGCCAGCTCTGCGTGATGCCCGACGGCAGCGACGGCGGCCCCAACGGCACGACGTCGCTCCAGTGGCGCTTGCCCGCCCCCACCTGCCGGCTCGCTTCCGCCAGCAGCCACAGCTTGAATGCCGACCCCAGCGGCGCCACGACCGTCTCGTGAACCCCGGCGATCAGCCGCGGCCCGTGTCTGCCCGCTTGCGTGCCGAGTTCCCAGATCCCGAACCCCGCCTCGCCGGGCAGCGCGGCGACGTCCGTGGTCAGCGCCGCCGCGGTGTCGCCGGTGCGGGCCGTGCCCGTCACGAGCAGGCCGATGACGCGGTGCGGCGATGCGGGGTCGAGCGCCAGCCGCACGGTCGCGGTGCCGCGCGCATAGCCGACCGTCAGCGTCGCGGCCCACGCGGTGTCGGCTTTCGTGGCAACGATCCCGGTCGGATCGCCGAGTGCGTCGCGCAGCTGCGCGGTGACGGCGGCGAGCTGCGCTGGGCCGACCTGCGCGGTGAAGCTGGGGGCGAGATAGTCGGGCACGTCCTGCCCGGCGAGCAGCGTCACCAGCTGGCCACCGCGATCGGCGAGCGTCGGCTCGGTTCCCTGCGCGTGAACGGGCGCCGCCATCACCGCGAGCCAGAGCGCGATGGGCAGGCAGCCACGCCGGATCAGTTCTTGAGCTTCCAGCCGCTCCGCAGCGCCGCATAGCAGGCGAGACCCAGCACCACGTCGACGCCGAGCGCCACCGCCGCGCCCACGCCGACCGGCGAGTCGGCGGTGCCGAGGAAACCGTAGCGGAACCCGGAGATGATGTAGAAGAACGGGTTGAGGTGGCTGGCGATCCGGAACGCCGGCGCCAGCCGGTCGACGGAATAGAAGGTGCCCGACAGCAAGGTCAGCGGCCCGACGACGAAGTTGCTGACCGCCGCGGCATGGTCGAACTTCTCCGCCCAGATCGACGTCAGCAGCCCCAGGAACGCAAGGAACACCGATCCCAGCAGCCCGAAGCCCAGTGCCACCAGCGGATGGACGGGCACGACGTGAATGCCGGGCGCGAGCAGCATCGCCGCCCACACCGCCGCGCCGACGCAGAAGGCGCGGGTGACGGACCCGCCGACGAGCGCCGTCATCAGCTCGGCGGTGGAGAGCGGCGGCATCAGATAGTCGACGATCGTCCCCTGGATCTTGCCGACCAGCAGCGAGAAGCTGGCGTTGGCGAACGCGCTGGTCATCATGCCCATCACGATCAGGCCGGGCGCGACGAAGTCGGCGAACGCGACGGTGCCGCCGCCGACCTGGACCGCGCCGCGCCCGCCCAGCGCGGTGGTGAACACGACGAGGTACAGCAGCGTCTGGATCGCGGGCGCCCAGACGGTCTGGAGCTGCACCTTGAAGAAGCGGCGCACCTCCTTCACATAGAGCGTGCGAAGACCGCCCCAGTTGACGTTCCGGATCACCGGAACGCCTGGGGCGTTTCTGACCGTCGAGGCGTGTCCGATCGGGGGCTGGCTGCTCATCGCCGCCCCGGGTAGGCGCTGCGCGGCGGATTGGCCAGCCGATTTGGGCAGGCCGGATTGGGATGGCGGAATGATGACCTGGACGGACGAGCGGATCGAGACGCTCAAGAAGATGTGGGAAGACGGCCAGACGGCCAGCCAGATCGCCGAGGCGCTGGGCGGGGTCAGCCGCAACGCGGTGATCGGCAAGGCGCATCGGCTGGAGCTGCAGGCGCGCCCGTCGCCCGTGCGGCCGAACGGGTCGGTCGCGGAGGAACTCGACGTGGTGGACGATGAGGTGCCCGAGGCGGCGGAGACGTCCGTGGACGCGCACGACGAGCCGGTCGCCGTCGCGGCGCCGTGGGACGACCGGGCCGGCGACGCGGCTGCTCCGGTGACGAACGACGCCGACGTCCCCGCTCCGGTCGAGGCCGAAGCCGAAGCCGACGACGAGGAGGAGGAGGAGGAGCCGGCCCCGCCGGCGGCGCCCGTTCCGGAGCGCGCGCCGCAGCCGATCATGCGCTCGGTCGGCCCCGGCGGGTTCGTGCGTCAGGCGCCGGGCGAGCAGCAGCCGCCGATCGCCCCTGCGCCGCCGCGCCGACTCGTCCCGGCCAAGCCGTCGTCCGACATCGCGGGCAAGACCGGCCTGCTCGACCTGTCGGACAAGATCTGCAAATGGCCGCTCGGCCATCCCGGCGAGCCCGATTTCCACTTCTGCGGCGAGAAGGTGAACCCGGGTTTCCCCTATTGCATCGACCATTGCGGCCACGCGTACCAGGCGCAGCTGCCGCGCCGCGATCGCCGCGCGCCGCCGCCGCTACCGTTCGGCGGGCCGCGGGCGCGCTAGACCGGTCCCCTTCGTGAAACACCCGCCGGGATCGCTCCCGGCGGGTGTCGTTCGTCAGCGTGTGGGTGGCCCCGGTCAGAACCGGAACGCGACGGTCCCGCGCATCGAGTGCCAGCGGAAATCGGTGTCGGAGCGGCGAAAATCGGTGCCGGTCGTGTTGGGCGCCAGGATGAACGGGTTGGTCGCAGGAGCGCTGCCCGCCGTCGCGCGCACCCGATAGTCGTCGTCGCGATACTGGTGGAACATGTATTCCAGCCCGATCGAGACATGGCGGCTGATCTTCTGTTCGATGCCGCCGCCCGCGGTGAGGCCGAACTGGTTGCGCTTCCCGCGCCCGGTAAAGGCATTGGCGGTGTTGGTCGTGATGAAATCGCGGTCGATCCGCGCATAGCCGACGCCCGCGGTGCCGTAGAACAGCGTCGTGTCGGCGGCGAAGCCCAGCCGGCCGCGCGCACTGCCCTCCCAGTCGATCGAGCGGCGCAGCGTGTAGCTGGCCGGCGTCGTCGAATAGGCGGAGACGCTGTCGTCGATCTCCGACTTGCCGAACTCGCCGACGACGCCGACGACGATCGCGCCCATCTGATGGTCGAGGCCGACGCGGCCGTAATAGGCGGCGGCGTCCTTGTCGTTGCGGCATCCGGTGGGCAGCGGCGTCGCGCCGCGCGCGCGGCCGTTGCAGAAGCCGGGCGAGAACGCATTGGCGCCGGCCGCCGTGGTCACCGTGTCGCCGAACCGGCCGTCGAGGTTGCGGTCGAACAGGATCGACGAGCCCGGATCGTTGGGCTGTGCATCGTAACCGCCGGCCGCGCCGATGTAGACGCCACTGAACGGCGCGCGCTCGCCGTCGTCGTACCCAGTGGCGGGGGCGGGAGCAGGCGCAGGCGCAGGCGCAGGGTAGCCGGCGTCCTGCGCCAGCGCGGGCACGGCTAGACCGGCGAGACCGACGAACGCCGCGATTGCGGCGGCTTTCAGGGGCGGCGTCATGAGCTTCTCCTCCAACGTCCGCACCAGCAGCGAACCTGAACGCCTTTTGTGGTCGAACATGAAGACAAGATGAACTATGTGTCATATTTGCTAGGTAGTGAACGGTCCGGCGACATGGCTTGGCATCCGCCCGGCAATGTTCCTATGGTGTTCGCATGACCGATCTGTTCGCCGCGCCGGACCAGCCCTCCTCCGCCTATGACGCTTCGTCGATCGAGGTGCTGGAGGGGCTGGAGCCGGTCCGCCGCCGCCCGGGCATGTACGTCGGCGGCACCGACGAGCGCGCGCTGCATCACCTCGCGGCCGAGGTGCTCGACAATGCGATGGACGAGGCGGTGGCGGGCCATGCGACGCGGATCGAGGTCACGCTGGAGCCGGGCAACCGCCTGACCATCACCGACAACGGCCGCGGCATCCCGGTCGACCCGCACCCCAAGTTCCCCGACAAGTCGGCGCTGGAGGTCATCCTCTCGACGCTCCATTCTGGCGGCAAGTTCGCGGGCAAGGCGTATGCGACCAGCGGCGGCCTCCACGGCGTCGGGATCAGCGTCGTCAACGCGCTGTCGAGCGAGACGACGGTCGAGGTCGCGCGCAATCGACAGCTCTATCGCCAACGCTTCTCGCGCGGGCAGACGCTGGGACCGCTCGAGTCGCTGGGCGGCACGCCCAACCGGCGCGGCACGTCGGTCGCGTTCGTGCCCGACACCGAGATCTTCGGCCCCGAGCTGCATTTCAAGCCCGCGCGGCTGTGCCAGCTCGCGCGGTCGAAAGCGTATCTGTTCGCCGGCGTCGAGATCCGCTGGCACTGCGCGCCCGCGCTGATCGCGGACGGCGACGACACGCCGGTCGAGGCGGTGTTCCAGTTCCCCGGCGGCCTCGCCGACCACCTGAAGGAACAGATCGGCGACCGCGAATGCGCGACGGCCGAGATGTTCGCCGGCACGCAGGATTTCCCGAGCGGGCAGGGCCGCGCCGAATGGGCGGTCGCCTGGCCGTTGTGGAGCGACGGCTCGGCGAGCTGGTATTGCAACACCATCCCGACCCCCGACGGCGGCACCCACGAACAGGGCCTGCGCCAGGCGCTGGTGCGCGGCCTGCGCGGGTTCGGCGATCTGGTCGGCAACAAGAAAGCGAAGGAGATCACCGCCGACGACCTGATGGTCGGGTGCGAGACGATGCTGTCGCTGTTCATCCGCGAGCCGCAGTTCCAGAGCCAGACCAAGGACCGGCTGACGAGCCCGGAGGCGGCCGGGCTGGTCGAAAAGGCGATGCGAGACCATTTCGATCACTGGCTCGGCCACAACATGGACCGCGGCCGCGCGCTGCTCGGCTATGTGCTCGAGCGGATGGACGAGCGGCTGCGGCGCAAGGCCGAGCGGGAAGTCAAACGGAAGACAGCGACTTCGGCGCGCAAGCTCAGGCTACCCGGCAAGCTGACCGACTGTTCCGCCGACGATCCCAAGGGCACCGAGCTGTTCATCGTCGAGGGCGATTCGGCCGGCGGCAGCGCGAAACAGGCGCGCGACCGCAAGACGCAGGCGATCCTGCCGATCCGCGGCAAGATCCTCAACGTCGCCAGCGCTACCACCGCCAAGATACTGGCGAACCAGGAGATCGCGGACCTGACGCTGGCACTGGGCTGCGGCACGCGCAAGGACTGTCGGCCCGAGCTACTGCGCTACGAGCGGATCGTCATCATGACGGACGCCGACGTCGACGGCGCCCATATCGCGACGCTGCTGATGACCTATTTCTTCCAGGAGATGCCCGAGCTCGTCCGGCGCGGGCACCTGCATCTGGCGCAGCCGCCGCTGTACCGGCTGACGGTGGGCGCGAAATCGCTCTACGCCCGCGACGACGCGCACCGCGCCGAGATCGAGCGGACGGCGTTCCGGGGCAAGAAGGTGGAGGTCTCGCGGTTCAAGGGGCTTGGCGAGATGAACCCGATGCAGCTGCGCGAGACGACGATGGACCCCAAGACGCGCGGCATGCTGCGCATCACCCTGCCGCAGGAGTATGAAGAGCGGGCGGGGGTGAAGGACCTCGTCGAGCGGCTGATGGGCAACAACCCGGCCCACCGTTTCGCGTTCATCCAGGAGAATGCGGCCCGGCTGGACGAGGAGGCGATCGACGCGTGAGGACGCCAGATCGGCGCGTTCGGCAGTCGGCAATGAGTGTCACGAAGCTGGCCTGAGAACCTTTGTTCTGATGGTCGTTCCGGTGGCGTCGGGGATGAAGTCCAGCGGGACGTCGTAGACGTGGCCGCACGCCGCCGACTTCCAGGTCTCGTGCCATGCCGCCTTGGGATCACGCGACGGGCCACTGTCGTAGGTGGAAGAGCGTACGTGCACGTCGGTACAGCCGCGGGCGACTGCGGCCAAGGCGACGCCGACATAGCGCAACGCGTCACGTTGAAGCGTCAGGCCGCCATGTGTCTGGCCCGGGATGCCGACGACGCTTCCGATCTTCTCGTTGGCTTGGCCTTGGAAGAAGAGGTTGATCGTCGTGTCGTTGCCGCAGCCGCTGACAGGGAAGCTCTGCTTCCATAGCCCCGATAGCGGATAGCCGTCCGACGCGAACGAGACCGGCTGAAGCATCGTCACCGTCGAACCCGCCGAGACCAGCGAAGGGCAACGTTGAAACACGTCGGGAGGAATTAGCGAAAACAGTCGAGCAACGTTGGCCTGGTAGTCTGCCGTCTTCACGAGCGCCTCCAGCGCCGGCGACGACTGTTGTGCCGGTCCAGCGGCGAGAGAAGGCGAAGCGGCCAGCAGACCTAATAGGTACGTCAGCCGATACATGGACGTTCGCTCCCGCGTCTTCGATGGCACTGCGCCGATCGTAGCAAGCGGCCGCGCCGGGGGCGAGCGCCATGACAATCAAACGGCGCCGATCCATGCCCTCTCCAGTCCGGGACGTAGCGGAGGCCGAAGGAAGAGTGCGGATCGGGTGATCGACGGCACTGTCGCTGACGCGCTGGTGGACGGCCTCTCGGGCCAGACCGGGCGATCGGTGGTGGCGATGATGACCGTTGACGCTTTGTCCCACAGCGCTAGAACCTCCATCGGGCGGTCCAGGCGGGCCGCCCTTTCTCGTTTCGGAGAAGGAGAACCCCCCGTGCCCACCACCGCCCTGATGCCCGTCTATCCACGGTGCGCGGTGCGACCGGTGCGTGGTGAGGGCTGCTATCTGTTCGGGGAGGACGGCATGCGCTTCCTCGATTTCGCCAGCGGCATCGCGGTCAACGCGCTCGGCCACGGCCATCCCGCGCTGGTGAAGGCGATCGCGGATCAGGCGGCGACGCTGATGCACGTCTCCAACCTGTACGGCTCGCCGCAGGGCGAGGCGCTGGCGCAGCGGCTGGTGGACCTGACGTTCGCCGACACGGTGTTCTTCACCAACTCGGGCGCCGAGGCGGTGGAGTGCGCGATCAAGACCGCGCGCCGGTTCCACTACGCCGACGGGCATCCGGAGCGGCACACGCTCATCACCTTCAACAGCGCGTTCCACGGCCGCACGCTCGGCACGATCAGCGCAACCAACCAGCCCAAGATGCGCGACGGGTTCGAGCCGCTGCTGCCCGGCTTCGTCCAGGCGCCGTTCAACGACCTCGCCGCCGCGCTGGCGCTGGTCGACGAGCATACCGCCGGCTTCCTCGTCGAGCCGATCCAGGGCGAGGGCGGCGTGTCGGTGGGGACGCCCGAGTTCCTGCACGGGCTTCGCGCGGCCTGCGACGAGCATGGCCTGCTGCTGGTGCTGGACGAGGTGCAGTGCGGCTATGGCAGGACGGGCACGATGTTCTACCACGAGCAGGTGGGGGTCGCGCCCGACATCATGGCGGTGGCCAAGGGGATCGGCGGCGGCTTCCCGCTCGGCGCGTGTCTCGCCACGGAGCGCGCGGCCAAGGGCATGGTCGCGGGCACGCACGGATCGACCTACGGCGGGAACCCGCTGGCGATGGCGGCGGGTGGGGCGGTGCTCGACGTGATGGGCGACCCCGGCTTCCTGCCGCACGTCCAGGCGATGGGCGAGCGGCTGCGCGCATCGCTCGAACAGATGATCCCCAACCACGATCACCTGTTCGACCATGTCCGTGGCGCCGGGCTGATGACGGGCCTCAAGATGAAGGTCGATGCGCGCCGCTTCGTCGCGTTCCTGCGCGACGAGCATCAGGTGCTGACGGTGTCGGCGGGCGAGAACGTCGTCCGCATCCTGCCGCCGCTGGTGGTGGAGGAGCACCACATCGCCGAGTTCGTCGAAACGCTGAGCGCCGCGGCGCGGGTGTATGTGGACGCGGCGGATGACTAGGGGCGGGGCTGGCCACTCCACCACGCTTCGCGCGCTCGCTTCAGGCGAGTGGTGGAGGGGCCTCGCATGACCCGGCACTTCCTCTCGCTCTCCGACGCGGGCGCCGACGGTGTCGCTGCGATCCTCGCCGACGCGCTCGACCGCAAGGCGGCGCGCGCCGGCCTGCCCAAGGGGGTGCCCGATGCCGACGCGCCGCTCGCCGGCCACACGCTGGCGATGGTGTTCGAGAAATCCTCCACCCGCACCCGCGTGTCGTTCGACATGGCGATGCGCCAGCTCGGCGGCTCGGCGCTGGTGCTCGATTCGGCCACGACGCAGCTCGGCCGCGGCGAGACGGTGGCGGACACCGCGCGCATCCTGTCGGGCTATTGCGACGCGATCATGCTGCGCACCGACGATCACGCCAAGCTGCTGGAGATGGCGGCCTATGCGTCGGTGCCGGTCGTCAACGGGCTGACCGACGTGTCGCACCCGTGCCAGATCATGGCGGACCTGCTGACGCTGCTGGAGGCGGGCAGGGCACTGCCGGGGCTGAAGGTCGCGTGGCTGGGCGACGGCAACAACGTGCTGGCCTCGATCGTCGAGGCGGCGGCGCTGATGCGGTTCGACGTCGTCGCCGCCTGTCCGCAAGGGTTCCAGCCCGACGAGGAGGCGATCGTCGCCGCGTCGGGCCGCGCCCGCGTGGTCGCCGACCCGCGCGAGGCGGTGGCGGGCGCCGACGTGGTGGTCACCGACACCTGGATCAGCATGGGCCAGGAGGGCGCCGCGACCAAGCTCGCCGCGCTCGCGCCGTATCAGGTGACGCCCGAGTTGATGGCGGCGGCCAGACCCGGCGCGGTGTTCCTCCACTGCCTGCCCGCGCATCGCGGCGAGGAGGTGTCGGCGGCGGTGATCGACGGGCCGCAGTCGCTGATCTGGCCCGAAGCGGAGAATCGGCTGCATGCGCAGAAAGCGATCCTGCGCTGGTGCTTCGGCCAGGTCGGTTGATCGCGGCGGGGCGGTTCTTATCTCCATGACGACCCCCGAGTCCCGTTCGCCCTGAGCTTGTCGAAGGGCTGCCTTTCTTCTGACGGCGATGAAGAAGGGCAGGGCTTCGACAAGCTCAGCCCGGACGGTGATAGTGTGGACGAACAACCGAAAACCGACCTCGACCGCGCGCTCGGCTTCGCGATCCCCTCGCGCAGTGCGCGGGGGCGCGTCGTCCGCCTCGGCCCGGCGCTCGACCGGGTGCTGGCCGCCCACGCCTATCCGCCGGCGATCGAGGCGCTGCTGGCGGAGGCGCTGACGGTGGCGGCGCTGCTCGGCTCGACGCTGAAGGATGCCGACGGTCAGCTGACGCTGCAGGCGCAGACCGAGGGCGGGATCGTCCGGCTGCTGGTGTGCGACTATCGTGGCGGGGCGGTGCGCGGCTACGTCGATTACGATGCCGACCGGCTGGCCGCGGCCCCCGAACGGCCGTCGCTGTTCGCGCTGTTCGGCGCGGGCTATCTCGCGATCACCTTCGACCTCGCCTCCTCGGGCGAGCGGTACCAGGGCATCGTGCCGCTCGACGGCGACACGCTGGCAGCGGCGGCACAGAGCTATTTCGTCCAGTCCGAACAGATCCCCAGCCTGGTGCGGATCGGGGTGCGCACGGTAGCCGACGATACCGGGGGCCGGCACACGGTCGCGGGCGGGCTGTTCCTGCAGCATCTGCCCGAGGGCGAGGAGGGTCGCGAGCGGCTGCATACCCGGCTCGACCATCCCGAATGGGAGCATGTCGCGGCGCTCGGCTCGACGATGGGCGTGGACGAGCTGGCGGATCCGGCATTGCCGCTGGAGACGCTGGTGTGGCGCCTGTTCAACGAAGAGTCGGACGTGCGGGTGCTCGCGTCCACGCCGATCGAGCGGGGGTGCCGGTGCACGCCCGAGCACATCGCAGGCGTGCTGGCGCGGTTCCCGGTCGAGGAACAGCGCGCGATGGCCGACGAGCGTGGATTGATCCACGTCGACTGCGCGTTCTGCGCCACGTCATTTCCCTTTCCGGTGGTCGACCTGGCATACGACATGGATTCCATTGATCTCGAACCAGATTGACGTTCATCAACGCCTCGTAAACCTTTGTGCGACTAAGAGGATGACAGCGTCCTGGTTCAGGCCACGCTTTCTCCCGATCGCTCGCAAGAGCCTCCTTCGGCCGCCCACCCGCTAGACGCAGCGGAGGCGGCCGTTCCTTTTGGGTATCCGGCCAGCCGACTTGCCCCTCATGCGTGATGCGCGTAGCGGCCGGCGATCATGACGATCGCAACAACGAACACGGCGGCGGTGGTGCTCGTCTCGGGCGGGCTCGACTCGATGGTGTCGGCCGCCCGCGCCCGCGAGGACGGCCATCGGCTCTTCGCGCTGTCGATCGACTATCACCAGCGGCATGTCGTCGAGCTGGACGCCGCGCGACGCATCGCCGCCGCGCTCGGCGCGGAACGGCATGTCGTGCTGTCCCTCGACCTGTCGGCGTTCGGCGGCTCGGCGCTGACCGCGGACATCGCGGTGCCCAAGGACGGAGCGGGGACGCAGGCGGGCGGCGGCATCCCCGTCACCTATGTTCCCGCGCGGAACACCATCTTCCTCAGCCTCGCGCTCGGCTGGGCCGAGGCGGCGGGTGCGCGCGAGCTGTACATCGGCGTCAACGCGCTCGACTATTCGGGCTATCCAGACTGCCGCCCCGAGTTCATTGCCGCGTTCGAGCGGCTGGCGGACTTGGCGACCAAGGCGGGCGTCGAGGGCGAACCGTTCCGCATTCGGGCGCCGCTGCAGCACATGACGAAGGCGGACATCGTGCGCGAGGCGGCGCGGCTGGGCCTCGACGCCGGGCTGAGCTGGTCGTGCTACGATCCGACACCGGCGGGGCTACACTGCGGCGAGTGCGACAGTTGCCGGTTGCGGCATCGCGGCTTCGTCGAGGCGGGCGTGCCCGATCCGACCCGCTATGCCGTCCGTCCCGAGTAGGCGACGGCGATGAGCTATGCCGTCAAGGAGATGTTCCTGACCCTGCAGGGGGAGGGCGCCAATGCCGGCGCACGCGCGGTGTTCGTGCGGTTCGCAGGGTGCAATCTGTGGTCGGGGCGCGAGGCCGATCGCGCGCGCGCGGTGTGCCGGTTCTGCGACACGGACTTCGTCGGCACGGACGGGGTCGGCGGCGCCCGGTTCGCGGACGCGGACGCGCTCGCGGCGGCGGCGGCGGCGATGTGGGGGCCGGGGACCGAGCATCGATTCGCGGTGCTGACCGGCGGGGAGCCGATGCTCCAGGTCGACGATGCGCTCGTCGCGGCGCTGCACGCGACGGGGTTCCGGGTCGCCATCGAGAGCAACGGCACGCTGCCGGCGCATCCCGCGCTCGACTGGGTATGCATCAGCCCCAAGGCGGGCAGCCATGTCGTGCAGCGGCACGGCGACGAGCTGAAGCTGGTATGGCCGCAGACGGGGATCGATCCCGCCGAGCTGGAAGGGTGGGCGTTCACCCACCACCTCGTGCAGCCGCTGGACGACGGCACCCTCGAAGGCCAGGCGGTCGCGTTGGCGCTGGCGATGGAGCGCCCACGCTGGCGCCTGTCGCTCCAGACGCACAAGCTGCTGGGCCTGCGTTAGCGGACCCGCCGGCCCACGCGTCGGCTATCGCGTGGCGACGCCCGTGCCCGCCGGCGGCCAGTTCTGCGCACCGCACTTCTTGGTCACCCACACGGCCTTCTTGGACCAGCAGATCGGATCGAAGCGGGGCAGCGAGGAATGATCGGTGTAGACATAGCGCATCAGCGCCTGTTCACCCCAGGGAGTCAGGCTGTTGCGCACCTCGCGCATGCGCTGTTCGGCAAGCGTCGCGAACTGTCCGCGGGGTGTGAAGAGCGCATCGCGGCCGATGCCGCTGACGGTCTGACAGAACGTGTATTGCGCCGCGATCGTCGAGAAACTGGAGTAGGTCTGCGTCTGGTAATGATCGAGCGCATTCTGCCCGGCGAGCTTCGACTTGCCGTTCACCCGGACGAAATACTTGCCGAGCGTGTCCCAGGACGCGGCCAGCTCCGCCTTGTGATCGCGCAGGAGTCCGTTGTAGTTGTCGACGGTCGTGAGTGCCGGCTGAAAGTCACACTGCAGGGCGGCGACGTTGAGCGCGGCCCGCATCGTCCATGCCAGTCCTGCACGCACCTCGGCCGGTGTGGCGCCGGGCAATGGCTGCACGATGCCCGGTTCGTCGCCCGAGACCGGCGCACCACTCAGATCGCGCGATTGCAGGTAGAATTGCGCGGAAGCCGGCATTGCCGCACCGGCCAGCAACCCGGCGACCGTCAACCCGGCCGCCATACGCACCACTCGCATCGTCCAACCCTTCCCGCGAACCTCTGATGCGATGATAGCCTACGCTCCCGCCCCACCCAACAGCGGATTTACCATGTTGGGCGCAAACGCTCCCGATTTGCGCCGAACGGAGTCCTGATCGTCACGACGCGGGAACGAAACGGCCGATCATGCGTGAGCGGGTAACGAAAACGCGAAAGGGGCCGCCCGGTATCCCGGGCGACCCCTTCGCGTCTGCAGCCCGGGCCATGCAGGCCCGAAGCCACTCGATTACATCGAGTTGCCGGTGCTGTTGCTCATCATGGTGTCGTTCGACATCATGGTGCTGTTCGACATCATCGAGTCGTTGGCCATCATGCCGCCGTTGCCGGTCGAACCGTCGGTCGCCGTCATGTTGTCGGTCATGGTGTCCATGCCCTCGGTCGCGTTCATGTCCGTGACCATGGTGTTGTCGGTGCTGTTCTCGGTCGTCTTGCTGCCGCAAGCCGAAACCATCAGCGCCGCGCCGGCGATCATCGAGCCGGCGACTGCCTTCGTGAAGAGTGCACGCATTGGTAAGCTCCCTTGAATAAGGATTTGGACGGTGCGTCGGCCCCTATCACCCAAATCGCAGTGGATATTAGACGCTAAGCCACTCGTTCTCAAGTCTCGTTTGTGACGGGGCAAGAAAGAGTTTCGAGAAAACCGTCGCCCGCCAACGCCAAGGCCGCGTCGAAGGTTGCAAGCGACGAGGACTTGCCCAGCGCGGCCGCGCTCGTCACCGGATCGGGCAGGCCGCAGGGCACGATGCCGTCGAAGTGCGACAGGTCGGGCGACAGGTTCACCGAAAAGCCGTGCAGCGTCACCCACCGGCGCACGCGGACGCCGATCGCGCCGATCTTCGCCTCCCGCTCGTCCGGCAGCGGCGTCCAGATGCCGATACGCCCCGGCGACCGGTGCGCGGCGATGCCGATCCCGTCCAGCGCGGCGATCACCCACCCCTCCAGCGCGTGGACGTAGCAGCGGACGTCGCGCCCGCGACGGCCGAGGTCGAGGACGAGATAGCCGACCCGCTGCCCGGGACCATGATAGGTGTAGCGGCCGCCCCGTCCGGCGGCGACGACCGGAAACCGCGCGTCGACCAGTTCCGCAGGATCGGCGCTGGTTCCCGCGGTGTACACGGGCGGATGTTCGAGCAGCCACACCAGCTCGCGCGCCTCCCCCGCGGCGACCGCGGCGGCACGGGCCTCCATCGCCGCGAGCGCCTCGGCATAGGGCGTCGGGCCGGGCGTCACCCGCCACTCGATCGACGTGTCGTGCATCACGGACGCAGACGTGGCTGCTCGCGGACCGGTGGGCAAGGGGCGGGGGAGTGACGCGGGGCCGGACGTTGCGCTAGGGCATGGGTCCCGCGATGCGGTGGAGGGAGACACGCATGGTGACGATGACCGCAATCTGGGACCGTACCGCAGAGGTGCTGCGTGGCCGCGGATCGATGCTGGCCGGTATCGCGGGCCTGCTGATCTTCGTCCCGGCGGTGGTGAAGGATGCGGTCGCGACCCGGGCGGGCGTGACGCCGACGGCTGGCTGGGCGATGGTCGTCGGTCTGGTCGCGTTGCTCGCCGCGGTCGCTTCCATCTGGGGCAATTGCGCACTGATCGCCGCCGCGAGTGATCCCGCGATCGACCGGCAGGACGCGATCGCGACCGGAGGCCGCCGGTTGGCCCCCGCGCTCGGCCTGTCGGTGCTGATCGGCGTCGTCGCGCTGGTGGCGTTCGCGCCCGGGCTGGCGATGCTCGGGGTCGGCGCACTGGACCTCGCCTCGATCGGCCGCGGCGTGCCCAGGGTGGCGGCGACCCCGTCGCCGGGGCTGGTCGTGGGTGCGGGCCTCTACCTGATCGTCCTGGGCATCGTCGCGCTCTGGATCGGCGCACGGCTGGCGCTGTTCCTGCCCGTGGTCGTCAACGAGCGGCGCGGGGTGGGCAGCATCGCGCGCTCGTTCGAGCTGACCCGCGAGCTGACGTGGCGGATCGTCGGTGTCGCCATCCTGTTCGGCGTCCTGCTGCTGGTGGCGTTGAGCGGGGCGCAGCTCGTCACCGCGATCGTCGCCCGGCTGCTGATCGGCGCCGACGGCGATGCGATCGCCCGGTTCGCAGGCGCGGTGGCAGGCGCCGCGGTGACCGCGGGCGGCACCGTCGTCAGCGCCACCTTCGTCGCGCAGCTGTATCGCGTGGTGAGCGGGCGGGAGGCGGCGCAGACCTTCGCATGACCATTTTCGTAACGCGTGTCCTGGCCGCGGCCGGGGCGCTGTGGCGGCGCGACCGGGACCTGCTGGTCCGGATCGCGGTGCCGTTCGTCCTCCTGCCGTCGCTGGCGTTCCAATTGCTGGTGCCGCGCCCGTTGATGCCCGCCGACACGGGCGCCGCGGAGATGCTGCACGCGCAGTGGCAGTCGGCCGGCGATCATGCCGGCGCCTATCTGCTGGCGGCGGCGATCATCGAATACGGGCACGCGGCGCTGTTCGCCTTCTACATGGACCCTCAGGCCCGGGACGTGCGCGGGGCCATGATCCGGGCGGTGCGGGCGTGGCCGCGGTTCGTGATGCTGGCGATGCTGGTGGAACTGGCGACGCTAGACGGATTGCTGTTCTTCATCGCCGGACGGCTGTTGCCCGCCGGCGCGGCGCTGATCGCCCGGCCGCGCACGAGCAGCGTCGGCGCGATCGTGCGAGCGATCCGGATGACCGCCGGACAGATGCTGGCGACGAGCAGCCTAGCCGCGATGCTGCTGGCCGCGCGGCTGATCCTGCTGGCGCCGTTCGCGGGCATGGACGGCTGGCTGCGCGGGTTGAGCGCACCCAATCCGGTCGCGCTGGCGATCGTCGATGCGGCGGGGGCGGGCGCCAACATGTTGGTCACGATCGTCGGCGTGCTGGTCGCGGTCGTGCTCTACCGGGCCCTGTCCGGCGACGCCGCCACGACGGGGACGGGTGCCAGCAAGGGGACGTGAGGCGCCGCGTCGGCGGGCAGCAATCCGGCGACGCGCGGGTCGGCGAACGTCTCCAGCGTCCGGCGGATCGCGACGAACCCCTGCGCCCGATAGAAGCCGAGCGCGCGGGGATGGTCGAGCGTGCAGGTGTGCAGCCACACGCGCGCCGTGCCGGGCCGCCACGCCCGCCCGAGCGCTTCGGCCATCAGCCAGCGACCATAACCCTGACCGGCCAGTTCCGGCACCAGGCCGACATAGGACAGCTCGCACTCGCCGCCACGCCGCAGGTCGAGTTCCAGCATCCCGATCTCGATCCCCGCCGGGTCGACCGCGGCATATACCTCGACGCCCGGATCGTGGACGATCCCGGCCAGCATCGCGTCCGGCATGACCAGCCGCGAGAACCACAGCCACGGCGCCCCCACGCGCCGGAACAGCATCCGGTAGCGCGCGAGGTCCGGGGTCGGCCAGCGCACCAGCCGCAGCGGCGACGGCGGGACGGGGCGCAGCGGCGGGCGGACGCGCATCTCCAGCGTCGTCACCACGGTCGCGACCTGATCGGCGGCGACCGGCGTCAGCGCCATCGCCTCAGCCCCATCGGCTCAGCCCCACGTCGCCACCGGCGGCAGGCTCATCAGGATCGCGTCCACGTTGCCCCCGGTCTTGAGCCCGAACGACGTGCCGCGATCGTAGACGAGGTTGAACTCGGCATAGCGGCCCCGCCACGCATCGCGCGCCGCGACGTCGGCGGCGGTGAACGGCTCGGCCATGCGGGCGCGCACGATGGCGGGATAGACGTCGAGGAACGCGCGGCCGACGTCCTGGGTGAAGGCGAAATCCGCGGCGAAGTCGCCCTCGAGGTGATCGTAGAAGATGCCGCCGACCCCGCGATGGACCTGCCGGTGGGGGATGTAGAAATACTCGTCCGCCCACGCCTTGTAGCGCGGATAGTAGCCTGGGTCATGCGCGTCGCAGGCGGTCTTCAGCCGGGCGTGGAACGCGGCGGTGTCCTCCTCGCGCGGCAGCGGCGGGTTGAGGTCGGCGCCGCCGCCGAACCAGCGGGTCGTGGTGACGAGGAAGCGGCAGTTCATGTGCACCGCGGGAACGTGAGGGTTGGCCATGTGCGCGACCAGGCTGATGCCGGTCGCGGCGAAGCGGGCGTTGTCGCCCGCGCCATGGATGGTGGCCGCGAATGCAGGCTCGAACGTGCCGCCGACGGTCGAGACGTTCACGCCGACCTTCTCGAACACGCGCCCCTTCATGACGCCGCGGACGCCGCCGCCGCCCGGCTCGCCCGACGGATCGGCGCGGTCCCACGCGATGTAGTCGAAGCGGGCCTCCGACCCCGCCTCCGCCTCGATCGCCTCGAACTCGGCGCAGATCAGGTCGCGCAGATGCTCGAACCAGGCGCGGGCGGCGGTCTGTTCGGCATCGGGTACGGCGGGGAGCGGTGGCATGGCGCGGCCCTATCCAAGCCGGTGGCGGCGGGAAAGGGCTAGGCGGCCCATCCGCCGGTCTGGCGCAGCGCCTCGCCCAGTGCGATCGCGCCCGCGACCGCGACGTTGAGCGAGCGCAGGCCGGGACGCATCGGGATCCGCACCGCCAGATCGGCGCGCGCATGGACAGGGGCAGGGACGCCCGCCCCCTCCGACCCGAGCAGCAGCGTGTCGTCGTCGCGGAATGCCGCGCACGGCAGCGCGGTCGCTTGCGCGTGGGTGGTCAGGAGGACGATGCGTCCGGGCACCGCTCGGGCGAACGCCGCCCAGTCGACGTGCCGGACCACGCTCGCGGCGGCGCGATAGTCCATGCCGGCCCGCGCCAGCGATCGGTCGCCGAACGGGAATCCCATCGGCTCGATCAGGTCGATCGCCACGCCCAGGCAGGCGGCCGTGCGGATCAGCGTGCCGACGTTGCCGGCGATGTCGGGTTCGTGAAGCGCGATGCGGATCATGGCCATCCGCTACTCCGCCGCGCCGCCTGCGCAAAATGGGAGTTGGCAAAGCGAGCCGCCGCCGTCTAGGTAGAGGTCGGCCGCCGTGGGGACGGACGGCCCGGCGGGGCGCCCCGCGAGCCGGCGATGCCGGTTCACGCCGCCTCGTCAGCGACCAGAATGTAAGGGCCCGGTTGAATGGCGACTGTCGACGACATGGTTCCTCCCGGTGAGTCGCCGGAGCCGTTTCACGAGGACGTCCACGACCCGCGCCGCCGCGACTTCCTGAACGTCGCCGCGGTCGCGTTCATCGGCGTCGGCGCGCTGGCGGTCGTGTTCCCGCTCATCAACCAGATGTCGCCGTCCGCGGACGTGCTCGCGCAGTCGACCACCGCGATCGACCTGTCCAAGATCGCGGCCGGGCAGGGCGTCGTCACCTCGTTCCGCAAGCAGCCGCTGTTCGTGCGCAACCTGACGCCCAAGGAGATCGCGGAGGCGAACGCGGTCGACATCTCGACGCTGCGCGATCCCCAGACGCTGACGCAGCGGACGAAGGCTGGTCACGAGAACTGGCTGATCACGCTCGGCGTCTGCACACACCTGGGTTGCATCCCGCTCGGCATCCACGAGGGCGAGAACCGCGGCAAGTTCGGCGGGTACTTCTGCCCGTGCCACGGATCGCAATACGATACCGCCGCCCGGATCCGTCAGGGGCCGGCGCCCAAGAACCTCGCCGTGCCCGATTACAATTTCACCTCTCCGACGGCCGTGCTCGTCGGCGTCGCAGGATAACAGCCATGAGCTTTCCCTGGGCCAAGCACTACCAGCCTAAGCAGCCGTTGATGCGGTGGCTGGACGAGAAGCTGCCCGTGCCGCGGCTGATCTACAATGCGGTCGGCGCAGGCTATCCCGTGCCGCGCAACCTCAACTATTTCTGGAACTTCGGCGTGCTCGCGGGCGCGGCGCTGGGCATCCAGATCATCACCGGCATCGTCCTGGCGATGCACTATGCCGCCAACGGCGCGATCGCGTTCGACTCGGTCGAGCACATCATGCGCGACGTCAACGCAGGCTGGTTCCTGCGCTACGCCCATGCCAACGGCGCATCGATGTTCTTCATCGTCGTCTACACCCACATCTTCCGCGGGCTGTACTACGGCTCGTACAAGGCACCGCGCGAGATGGTGTGGCTGCTCGGCGTGGTCATCTTCCTGCTGATGATGGCGACCGCGTTCATGGGTTACGTCCTTCCCTGGGGCCAGATGAGCTTCTGGGGCGCGCAGGTCATCACCGGTTTCTTCTCCGCGATCCCGCTCGTCGGCGAGAGCATCCGCGTGTGGCTGCTGGGCGGGTTCGCTCCGGACGACGCGGCGCTCAACCGGTTCTTCTCGCTCCACTATCTGCTGCCGTTCGTGATCGCCGCCGTCATCATGCTGCACATCTGGGCGCTGCATATCCCGGGGTCGAACAACCCGACCGGCGTCGACGTGAAGGGCGAGCAGGACACGGTCCCGTTCCACCCGTATTACACCGCCAAGGACGGCGTCGGTCTGGGCGTGTTCCTGCTGGTGTTCGCCTGCCTGCTGTTCTTCGCGCCCAATTATCTGGGCCACCCGGACAACTACATCCCGGCCAACCCGCTATCGACGCCAGCGCACATTGTCCCGGAGTGGTATTTCTGGCCGTTCTACGCGATCCTGCGCTCGTTCACCGCGGATTTCATCCTGCCGGCGAAGCTGTGGGGCGTGCTGGCGATGTTCGGGTCGATCCTGCTGCTGTTCTTCCTGCCGTGGCTCGACTCGTCTCCGGTCCGCTCGAACAATTTCCGGCCCAAGGCGCGGATCGCGTTCTGGGTGCTCGTCGTCGACGTGCTGGTGCTGGGTTGGGTCGGTGGGTCGGAGGCGACGCCGACCTATGCGATCCTGGGGCAGATTACGGCCGCCTATTACTTCGCGCATTTCCTCATCATCCTGCCGATCATCTCGCGCTCGGAGCGGCCGCGGCCGCTGCCCAATTCGATCACCGAGGCGGTGCTCGACAAGCATGCGGGGACCAGCCCGGCACAGACCGCGCTGGCGTGACAGACCGACGACGACGGGCCGACAACAGGGGCATATAACAAGATGGTTCGTGCAATCGCAGCTCTGGTGGGCGCCGCGTTCGTTTTCGTGTTGGCACTCGCGCTGTTCGGTACGGTGTCCGACCGGTTCAAGACGCCACCGGTCCCGACCGCGGCCGAATATGTGCAGGAGCAGCTGCACGCGACCACCGGCTCACATCTGCTCAACGCGGATCTTCCGTCGGCCGGCGCGTTCGGCAAGTATGACCGGCGCCAGCTGCAGCGCGGGTTCCAGGTCTACAAGGAAGTCTGCTCCGCCTGTCACTCGATCCGGCTCGTGTCGTTCCGCGACCTGGCGGATTTGGGCTACAAGCCCGCCGAGGTGAAGGCGATCGCCAACCAGTGGCAGATCGAGCAGCCGTCGCCCAATCCCGACACGGGCGAGGCGTCGACGCGCAAGAACCTGCCGTCCGACCATTTCCCGCTGGTGTTCGCCAACGACGTCGCGGCGCGTGCCGCCAACAACAATGCAGTCCCGCCCGACCTCAGCGACATCACCAAGGCCCGTCATGGCGGCGCCGACTATGTCTATTCGCTGGTCGGTCACGGCTATGTGAAGCAGCCGGCCGGGCTCCTGAAGGAGTTTCCGGACATCGCGACGCCCAAGGGGCTGTACTACAACCAGTATTTCGCCAACCTCAACATCGCGATGCCGCCACCGCTCAAAAACGACGGCCAGGTCCAGTATACGGACGGGACCAAGCCGACGGTGGACCAGATGGCCAAGGACATCTCGGCGTTCCTGACGTGGACCGCGGAGCCCAAGCTGGAGAACCGCCACGCCGCAGGGCTGGCAGCGGTGATCTTCCTTGCGATCTTCTGCTTCCTGGCGTGGGGCGCGTACCAGAACGTGTGGCGCGACCTGAAGCACTGAGGGCGGGTCCGATCGGCACGGCCTCGTGCTGCGCCGTCCCGATCGGACGGTCGTCGGGGCCAAGTGGCACAGGTGCCGGTCATCCCACGGCGCCGCTCGGCACTCTTGCCTTCACGGCTAGCCGGATCGGCCCTTCTGCCAGGGCCAGCGACCCTCGATCTCGACTTCCAGCGAGAAGCTCAGGAACGTCCGGATCAGGACGATGCCGGCCAGGATCAGCAGGCTCTCGATCGTCGGCTCCACCGCGACGGTGTTGATGATGTCCGCCGCGACGAGGAACTCCAGCCCGAGCAGGATGGATCGGCCGAGGTTCGATCGGAAGCTCGCCACGAGATCGTCGCGAGGGGCCGCCTGCATCGCCGTCCGGATCAGGAACCACGCCAAGGTCCCGAACGCGCCGGTCACGATGATGGCAGTCCCGACGAGCTCGATCGACCGGGTGGCGAGGTGGACCCAATAGGCCTCGTCCGCGATCACGATCGTGCGGCTTCCTGACGCCGGCGCAATATGTCCACCAGCGGCGCATGCGGTGCGCGGCCGTGCGCCTCCGCCGACCAGCTCAACAGACCGTTGGGGCAATAGCGCCCGTCGTCCCAGCCCGGATGGTCGAGCACGGGGTAGAGGCAGACGCCTTCGACCGGCACGCCGGCCGCGATCGCGGCGTCGGCTTCGGCCAGCACGTACGCCAGCCAGTCCGCGCGCGCGTCGCCCTCGATGCCGGTCTCGGCGACGAAGATCGGGCGGCCGTAACGCTGGTACGTGCTCGCCAGGATGTGGCGCAGCGGGCGGGCGAGCGGGTCGTGGGGCGACAGGGTGGGCCCGCCATGGATCCATTGGTTGTTGTGATAGAAATTGACGCCGACGACGTCGAGCAGCGCGGGTCGGCCGCCGATCTGCGGCCAGGCACGGCCGGCGATCATGTCCCACCCCTGATATTGCGCCTGGCTGTGGCCGAGCGCGGCGGCGCAGTCCCATGGGCGGTGCGGATCGGCGACGACGCGGATGACGGGATCGGGATGGACGAAGCGCGCGGCGGGATCGACGGCGAGGATCGCCTCCATCGCGGCGATGCTCGCGCGCGCGAGCTGGACCTTCAGCTCATGCCCGCGCCCGCGGGCGAACGGGTTGAGATAGGCGGCGTCGCCGCCGCCCCAGGCGAGGAACGACACCTCGTTGACGGGCGCGTAGAAGCGCCGTTCGCCCGCCGGGGCCGGGCCGACATGGCGCGCGGCGGCGGCCGCGAAGGCGGCGAAGCGGGTGACGAAGGCGGGCGTCCAGACGTCGACGTCGTCGGGCCAGCCATAGTGAAGCAGGTCCCAGATCACCTGCGTCCCCACGCGCTTGGCGGCGGCAAGCTGCGCGTCGAGGCTCGACCAATCGTACACGCCGGGCGTCGCCTCGATCAGGTGCCAGCGCAGCCCGTCGCGCACCGTCAGCAGGCCGTGGGTCGCGAGCGCGCGATAATCCGCCTCGGCATGGGTGTCGTGGTGGCTGGCCGCGATCATGTCGAGCCGCTGGCGATCGTGCGCGCGGCGGTGCGTCGAGCACTCGAACCCGCCCTGGACGAAGCTGCGGAACAGGCGGGTCGGTCGTGGCAGGGGTGGCCGCTCGGCGAGCACCTGCGCGATCAGCGCCTGCCACTGCGGTACCACCGCGGCGACCGCATAATCCGCCTCGACCTTCGTGCGCAGCGCCGCGCCGAGTCGCTTGCTCAGCGCCGGTTCGGCCAGCACCCGCAGCAGCGCCGCGGCGACGGCGGGCGGGTCCTCGTGCGGTACGAACAGGCCGGAGACGCCGTCGACGATCTGCTCGGCCGAGCCGTTGTCGCACGTCGCCACCACCGGCAGCCGCGCCGCGCCGGCCTCCGCGATGACGTGCGGCATGCCCTCACCGCGCGACAGCCAGCAGAAGGCGTCGAGGGCGGACAGGAGCCGAGGCACGTCCGCGCGGTCGCCGAGGAAGCGCAGCACTCCCGACAGGCCCAGCGCGTCCGCCTGATCGCGCAACCGGTGCGCATAGTCGGGCATAAACGCGTCCGGCCCGCCGATCACGACGAACCGCGCGTCCGGCCGCTCGGCGTGGACCAGCGCGGCGGCGGCGATGAAATCCTCCACCCGTTTCTTGGCATCGAGCCGGCCGAGCCAGCCGATCAGCGGCGTCGCCTCCCCGATGCCCAGTTCGGCGCGCGCACCTGCCCGATCGGCGGGGTCGAACGCCGACAGGTCGACCATCGACGGGATCTCGACCGCGTGGTCCTCGCGACCCGGCATCCGCCCTGCGGCGGCGTCGCGGATCGAGGCGCAGACGCCGACGTAGCGCGCCGTCAGGTGCTTGGGTCCGGCGAGCGCTTCGGACACCAGGCCGCCATGCTCGATCAGCGGCGGCGGCCGGTGGAGCCGTTCGAGCGCGGGATAGATGTCGGCGACGTTCTGGCACGACACGACGACGTCGTAGCCGGGGATCAGGTCGGCGAGGTAGGTGACGGTGTCGTCGAACGAGAGGTGATAGGGCGTGGTGTCGACGCGCACGCCGGCGGCGGCGAGCTGGTCGTGCGTCTGCTCGGGCATGCCGTCGCGGCGGAAACAGGCGACGACCTCGATGCGGTAGCGCGCGGGGTCTAAGTCCTGCGCGAGCAGGCGCACCTCGGTCTCCTCGCCACCGACGACGAGCCAGGCGAAGACGAACAGGATGCGGATGGGGCGGGGCGGGGCGATCACCTCGCTCGCGGGCCGTTCCCCACTCCGTTCATGCTGAGCTTGTCGAAGCACTGTACTTCTCTCGTGCGGTCAGAAGAAAGGCAGCCCTTCGACAAGCTCAGGGTGATCGGAAGGTCGGGAATCAATCCCCGTGCTTGAACACGATCTGCAGGAACTCGGGCCGTTCCGCCACCAGCCGCGCGATGAACCCCGGCGCATCGTCGTATGGCACGACGTGCGTCACGAGCTGAGCCCGTATTTCCGCCCCGCGCGCCGCCAGCAGCCGCACCGTCTCGGCCGCCAGCCGCCGCCGGTCCCATTGCCAGCCCAGCCCCCGGGGCACGCGGTTGATCTGGGCGCACCGGAGGTTGAGGCCATTGTGGTGGAACTCCTCGCCCAGCCGCAGCCGATCGGCACCGCCCTGGTAGAAGGCGAGGTCGATCACCGTGCCCTGCGGCCGCAACGCGCGCAGCGCGTCGTGGAGCGAGCCCGTGTCCGACCGCGTCTGGAACACGACGTCCGCGCCGCGGTCGTCGCCGCCATGCAGCCAACGCGCCTTGGCATGCTGCCACGCCTGATCCTGCGTCATCGCGGTCAGCCCCAGGCACTCGGCGCGTAGCCGGCGGAAGGGAGAGGGGTCGGCGATCACCACCTCGCTCGCCCCCGCCTGCGCGGCGAACAGCGCGGTCAGCATGCCGACGATGCCCGCGCCGATCACCAGTGCCGGACGCCCGCGGATGCCGTCGCCCAAGCCGACCACGTTGGGGCCCAGCAGTTCGGCGTCGGCGTGGAGGATACCGTTGGCGGCGATCGGCCCCATCTGGCCGACATAGATGCCCAGCAGCGGGTCCATCCCCTCGGGCAGCTTGGTCAGCACGTCGTTGAACGGATCGGCGGTATGACCGGTCTTGTGGCCGAAGACGGCGCCCACGACGTCGCCGGGCGCGAAATCGTCGACCCGGCTCTCGGCGACCCTGGCCGATTCCATGTAGCCGAGGAACGGCACCGGATAGCGCGCGCTCGGCTCGCCGGGCAGGAACACGCCGCGCCCCGCGTCCCAGCGCGAGTGGAGGTACGGGTTCGTGTTCTTGACGAAGGTGAGTTCCGTCCCCGCCGAGAAGCCCGTGTAGAGCAGGTCGAGCCGGACCTGGCCGTCGCCCGGCGGCCCCTCGTCATAGCCGAAGAAATACGCCTGACCGGGCCGCTCGACCCCCAGTGAGCGGACGTGCCGCCACTCAGACATGCGCGTGTTCCCGGGTGGGTGCGACGTCGATCGACCGGCCGAGCCGTGCGGATTCCTCGATCGCGAGCGCGAGGCGCAAGGTTTCGAGCGCGTCGGCATACGGACAGCGGATGCGGTTCTCGCCCCCGCGGACGGCGTCGACGAAGTCGCGGTCCTCCTCCCAGACCGGATCGACGCGATTGCCGCGCACCGGGCGACCCTGGCCGATGTCGATCATGACGTCGCGGTCGGTCAGCTCGATCGCCAGTCGCTCGCCGAACAGGTGGAGCCCGACCTTGTGGTTCCACCCCAGCAGGCAGGTGGAGGCGAAATTGGCGATCGCGCCGCTCGCGAAGGTCAGCGTCGCGGTGCTGGTGGTGGCGATGTCGAGCCCGGGATGGTCGGCGCGTGGCGTCGTCGACGACTGGCCGTACACGCGCACGACGTCGCCGATCAGATGGCGGGCGAGATCGACGAGGTGAGTCGTCTGCTCCAGCATCTGGCCGCCCGAACCGTCCTTCTTCCACCACCAGCGCGGCGGCGGGGTCGAATCGAGCCAATAGCCCGACAGCAGCCGCGCCGGCGTGGCGGACAGCAGCGCGCGCACCTCGTCCACCGTGTCGAGATAGCGCCAGTGATAGCCGACCGCGGTCACCAGCCCGGCGCGCTCCACCGCCGCCGCAACGTCCTCCGCGGTGCCCAGGTCCAGCGCCACCGGCTTCTCGACGAAGAAGGGCAGCCCGTGCTCGATCGCCAACCGCTCGGGCTCGCCATGCGCGAAGGGCGGCACGCAGATGTACAGCGCGTCCAACCCGCCCGCCATGGCGTCGACCATCGCCTGCGCGCCGTCGAACGCGCGCGCGCCGAACCGCGCCGCCGCTTCGGTCGCGCGCGCCATGTCGGTGTCGGCGACCGCGACGATCGCGACGTCCTCGAACCGCTCGAGCACGCCGAAATGGCGATTGGCGATGCCGCCCGCGCCGATGAAGCCGATCCGCGTCCGTTCCAAGTGCGTTCCTTCGGTCTGTTTTCGTACCGCGCTGTGCACCGCGCGCGTTTCCTCGATCATGCGGCCGGCGGCGAACTGCGCCCGTTGCCGCTCCCGTCCTGCCGCGCCCATCGTCGCCAGGCCGCGACGGTCGCGCAGCAGGTCGATCACCGTCGCGGCGAACGCGGCGGCGTCGGGCGCGGCGAGCGCCCCCGTCACGCCATGCTCCACCACCTCGGCGTTGCCGGCGACGTCCGTCGCGACGACCGGCAGGCCCGCCGCCATCGCCTCCAGCGCGACGAGCGGCAACCCCTCGAACGCGGAAGGCAGCAGCAGCAGGTCCGCCAGCGCGAGCAGATCGCCCACGTCCTCGCGCGGGCCGAGCATCCGGACGGTGTCCGCCAGCCCCGCTTTCGCGATCGCGCGCGCGATCGGCACGGTCAGCGGTCCGTCGCCCGCGAGCAGCAGCACCACGCCCGGCACCGCCGCCCGGATCGCCGGCAACGCCTCGAGCAGCAGCCGGTGGCCTTTCTGTTCGGCGAAGCGGGCGATCATCAGCAGGACGGGCGCCGCATCGTCCCCGGCGCCGAAGCCCCATTCCGTCCGGAGCGCCGCCCGCAGGCGGCCGGCCATGCGCGGCGCGACGCCGTTGCGCACCGTCGCGATCCGGGCGGCATCGATCCCGGCGCCGATCTGGCTGTCCGTCGCCGCCTGCGAGACGCAGATCAGCCGGTCGACGTCGGCCAGCGCCTCGCGATGCTCCGCCTGTTGTGCGGGGTCGGTCAGGAGATAGGGCAGATGCTCGGTCCGCACGACGGGCACGCCGGCCGCGCGCGCGGCGCGGGCGAGCGCATGGCCTTCCCAGCCGATGCCGGCGTGGACGTGGACGAGGTCGGGCCGTGTCCGGCGCAGCCACGCCTCGAACGCCGCGGGATCGTCCACCGCCTTGACCGCCAGTCCGGTACGCGCCGCCCGACCCAGCAGGCCGCTGCCCGACTGCGCCGCGATCACGATGTCGTCCTCGCCCAGCCCGGCGGCGAGCGCCAGCATGTGCGCACCGACCCCCGACGGGACCGCGCTGTCGGTCGCCAGACACAGCAATGCCATCGCCCTACTCCGCCGCGGACAGCGTCGCGGGCACCGGAGCGGCATCGAGCCGATCCTTGAGCCGGCGATAGGTGGCCAGCGCCTGACCCACCACCTGGTCCATGTTGTAATAGCGATAGGTCGCCAGCCGGCCGACGAACGTCACGCCGTCGGTCGCGTCCGCCAGCGCCTCGTAGCGCTTGAAGAGTGCCTGATTCTCGGGCCGCGGGATGGGGTAATAGGGATCGCCTTCCGCCGCCGGGAACTCGTACGTCACGCTGGTGCGCGGGTTGGTCTCGCCGGTCAGATGCTTGTATTCGGTGATGCGGGTATGGGGCACGTCCTCCGACGGGTAGTTCACCACGGCGACCTTCTGCAGCCATTCGGCGTCGAGCGTGTCGTGCTGGAAGCGCAGCGACCGATAGGGCAGCTTGCCGTACCGGAAGCCGAAATACTCGTCGATCGGCCCGGTGAAGACGATGTGGTCGACGTCGACCTCGTCGATCACGTCGCGATATTCGACACCCAGGTCGAGCGTGATGTTGGGATGGTCCAGCATGCTGGCGAACATCGCGGTGTAGCCGTCGGCGGGCATGGCCTGGAACTTGTCGCCGAAATAGCGGTCGTCGGTGTCGGTGCGCGTCGGCACGCGCGCGGTCACGGCGCGGTCGAGTTCCGACGGGTCGAGCCCCCATTGCTTGCGCGTGTAGCCGCGGAAGAACAGCTCGTAGAGTTCGCGCCCGACCGCGGAGACGACGACGTCCTCCGACGTGCGCACGTCGGCCACGGGCTCGGCGCGGGCGGCGAGGAAGGCGGCCGCGTCCGCGTCGCAGGTGAGGTCCGCGTCGTAAAGCGCGTTCAGCGTCGTGCGGTTGATCGGGATCGGCACCTCCTGTCCGCGCACGTCGGCCAGCACGCGATGCTCGTAGGGCCGCCATCTCGTGAAGCGCGACAGGTAATCGAACACCTCGGCCGAGTTGGTGTGGAAGATGTGCGGGCCATAGCGGTGGATCAGCAGCCCCGCGGCATCGCGCTCGTCGAAGGCGTTGCCGGCGATGTGCGGGCGGCGATCGACGACCAGCACCCGCTTGCCGCCATCCGCCGCCAGTCGCTCGGCCAGCACCGACCCCGCGAAGCCCGCGCCGACCACCAGCACGTCGAAGCGGCGGCGCGCCGACGGCGACGAAGATGGGGACGGGGGAGCATCGCGGCGGACGATGGCGTCGGCGATACGGCTCTTCATGTCGGCAAAGGTCCTGTTCCAGGAATGGTCGGCGATCAGCCGGTCGGCCGCGTCGAGCCAGGCGCCGCCCCGGGGTAGCGCGAGAGCCCGCCGGCACGCCGTCACGAACGCGGCGGGGTCGGTAGCGATCTGCACTGCGTCGAGCGCGCCATAGTGGCGCACGACGTCGACGATCGGCGTCGAGACGACGGGCAGGCCGCCGGCGAGGTACTCTGGGGTCTTGGTCGGGCTGATGAAGCGCGTCGCCGCGTTGATCGCGAACGGCATCATCGCCGCGTCCCAGCCGGCGAGATAGGCCGGCAGCTCGGCATAGCTGCGCCCGCCCAGCCAGTGGATGTTCGCACGCCGAGGCAACGTGTCCGGATCGATCTTGGTCACCGGGCCGATCATCACCAGCGACCAGTCCGGCCGCGCGGCGGCGACGGCATCGATCAGCGCGAGATCGATGCGTTCGTCGATCACGCCGAAGAAGCCGAGCCGCGGTCCGGGGATCGGGGCCTGATCGGCGGGCACAGGCAGAGAGCCGCGCGCCGTCGCGAAATGCGCGCCGTCGACCGCGGACGGAAAGGCGTGGACGTCGGGGTGGCGGCCGGCCTTCGCCTCGTACAGGCTGTGGCCACCGGTGAAGACGACGTCCGCCCGCGCCAGCAACCGCGTCTCCAGCGCCAGCAGCGCGGGGTCGGCGAACCGGAACGCGGACAGCTCGTCCATGCAGTCATACACCACCGCCGACGCGGCGAGGTGGCCGGCGAAGCCGATCATCATCGGCGTGTAGAACCACAACAAAGGGTCGCCGGCCCGCGCGGGGGCGACCGCGGTGTCGATCAGCAGGTCGAGCAGCCCGCGCAGTCCCGCCTCCACCTCCTGCGGCGACCACCAGTGCGGCACGCGCGGACGCAACGCGACGACGTTGTCGTCCACAAACGGGTGCTGTTCCAGGAACGGCAGGTGATGATCGCACGGGATGTGCTCTTCCCAGAAGAACACCCGGCGTTCCTGCGCGAACCGGCGCATCAGATGTTGCGGACGCTGCGTCACGAAGTCCCAGCGCAGGTGCGAAAAGCAGATCAACGGCGGTGCGGCCGGCGCGTCATCGTTGTGCCCGCGGCGGGCGGCGAGGACGGGGACGTTGGCGACGGCGGACGTTGTCTCGAACCCAGAACCGTCCACCCGCATCTCCCGGTTTTATACCCATCCGCGCTATGTCGCCGGGCCAAGTCCTTGTCGTTGCTTCGCATCAACTATCCGCGATATCAAGCGATGCAACCGCGCGACCGAGTGCGGCCACGTCCAGCGCGCCAGCACCGCCTCGCGCGGGGCATAGAGGTGCGCGGTCGCGCGCATGGAGAGGATCGCCCCGGCGAACCCGTCGGCGCTCGCGGTGCGGCCGGTTTCGGGCAGGATGTACTGCAGGCCGCAGCACAGCCGCTCGTTGGCGAGTACGGGCAGCCCGGCCAGCATGTATTCGGTGATGATCGCCGGCGCGCCGTCGTCCGCCCCGCACACGACGCCGAACCGCGCCCGGTTCATCAGGCGGTTGACCTCGTCGAACGGGACACCCGGCGGCCCGACGAACTCGACCGCCAGCCCGGATGCCGCCGCTCGCGCGCGCAAATCGTCGGCCAGTTCGCCGTAGCCGAACACGCACAGCGCGGTGACGTCGCGGGGCAGGCGCTCCAGCGCGTCGAACAGCAGGTCATGGCGCTTGTACGGTTGCGCGGCGGCGACGTAGATCAAGTCGACGTCCTTGGGCGTCCCCAGCGGCCGGAACTGGTCGGGCGCCGCGAACTCCGGCCCGATCGGCAGGACCAGCGTCGGCATCTCCGGATGCCGCTCGCGCACCGCGTCCGATTGCCACGGCGCGCCCGTCAGGATCAGGTCGCACCGCGCGCTGACCTCGGGCGGGATGCGCAGCGCGGGCGCGTCGATCGAATTGTACAGGCGCACGCTGCCCGCGCACAGGTCGAGCAGCTCGGGCACGATCCCGAGCCCCAGCACCAGCAGCAGGTGCGGCGCGCCGAACGTGCGCACGAACGCGGCCATGTCGTCCGACGCGACCGGCGCGCCCTCGTGCCGCTGGCGAAAGGCGCGGCGGGCGAGCCATGGGCTTTCGCGGCGGAACGGCGCCGGGCCCGGCCCGCGCCAGTGGTGCCACACCTCGACGCCGTCCGCGTGCCCGGCCGCCACCATCGCCAGCGCCAGCCGCTCGAGATAGCCGCCCGCGACCGTCGGCGCGCCCGGCGGGACGGGCGGCCAGGGCCGTTCGGCAGGGTCGAGCACCTGCCATTGCGCCGCCGCCTCCCCGGTGCTCGGCCCGGGGACGGCAGGCCAGCCCTCGACGAGGTCACCGACGACCGCGATCGTCCGCGATCGCGTCAGGGGGGCGGGGGCGGGGGCGGTCGCTGTCATCGGCTTGTATTTCCCCAGCGGGGCGCCGGGAGCAAGTGACCGCGCTGCTTGGCATCGCGGGCCGTGCGGGCCATAGCGTCCCGTCGCCCTTCCGCGATCGGAGGCGACGAGCATCCCCCTTCAGAACCAGGAGCCCGGGATCGCGGCGGCGATGGCGACGTTGCGGCGCGGTATCGCATTCGTCGGCGCGGGCCTCGTCCATGCCGACCCGGTCGCGGGTCCTCTGGCGGAGCGGTGCCGCGCCCGGCTGGCGGGCAATGGGTTGCGCGAGCTCGACCGGTTTTTCAACCTCCTGATTGACGCGGCCGTGGAGGCGTCCGGCGGCTCGGCCCGGCCCGATCAGGCCAACACCGCGGCCAAATATCGCGCGATCGCGGCGCCGGAGCGGGTGTCCCGCGACGACCACCGCCGGTTGCTCGCGCTGGGCCGGACGCGCGCCTGCCTGTTCTATTGCGAAGGGGTGGTACGGCGAGCGGACCGGCGTGGCGGGACGACGATGACGGCGGGGTGGCCCGATGCGCGCGGACGCCTGCGCGTGCTGCGGCTCGGCGACGAGCTGCGCCCGGATGCCGGCGACCTGAGCAGCGTGGCGGGATTCTATCGCCGGCTCGCCGACCGGATCGCGTCCCCGCCGTCCTGACCGCGCCGGTCCGCCCGGCGGACCGTCAACGGCCCGTGAGGTCCCGAAAGGCGGTCACGACGTGGGCGGCGCTGAACGGTTTGACCAGCACGCGGTCCGGCGGCACGCACGGGGTACACGCCCCGGGCGTCGCGGTGATGTACAGCGTCGGGATCGCGCCATGCGTGGCCTTGATGGCGCCCACCGCAGCCGGGCCCGTGCCCTCCAGCAACATAACGTCGGACGCGATGAAGGCCGGGATCCGCCGACCGGCGGCGTCGATCGCCTCCGCCTGCGTCGCGACGATGGTCGCCGAGGTCGCGCCCGCCTCCATCAGCACGTCTTCGATCATCATCGCGACCAGCGGTTCGTCCTCGATGATGAGTACATGACACATAATAATTCCCGGTAGCACGGTTACGTGGATCAACTGACCTGCGCCCGATCGGCTCCCGTCATCATACCGTTAACTAATTAAACTATGTTACCCGACGTCGCCGGCAGGAGACCTCGGGCGCGCAGCAATGCGCCCTCGTCGGGCTCGCGTCCGCGGAACGCGACGTAGGATGCCATCGGATCGCGCGTGTCGCCCCGCGCCAACACCTCGTGCCGCAGCCGACCGGCCAGCGCCGGATCAAACACGCCGGCCGCGCCGAACGCCTCCCACGCATCGGCGTCCAGCACCTCGGCCCACAGATAGCTGTAATATTGGCTGGCATAGCCGCCGTCGAAGACGTGCGTGAAGTGCGTGAGGCCATGGCGCGGGCCGATCGTGGCCGGGCAACCCAGCCGGGCGAGCAGCGCGGCCGCATAGGCGAACGGATCCTCGACCGCGCGTTCGCGATGGAGCGCCAGATCGGGGAGCGCGGAGGCGAGGAACTCGACGGTCGCGAACCCCTCGCCGAACGCGTCCGCGCTGCCGATCGCGGCGACAAGGTCCGCGGGCACGCCCAGCGTCGCAAGCACCTCGGGCGCGACGATCCAATGCTCGTGCAGCTTGGAGGGGAACTCGACGAAGTCGCGGCTGACCGCGGTGCCCGACTGGCTGGGATAGCGGACGTCGGACAACAGGCCGTGGAGCGCATGGCCGAACTCGTGGAACAGCGTCCGCGCCTCGTCGATCGACAGGCCGACGGGCGCGCCCGGTTCCGCGGCGGCGAAGTTGGCAACCGTATAGACGATGGGGGTCGTGAACCGGTCGTCCAGCGCCTCCTGCACGCGGAGCGATCCCATCCACGCGCCGCCGTGCTTTTCCGGCCGCGCGCAATAATCGGTGTAGAGGAGCCCGCGATGGCCGCCATCGGCGTCGCTCACCGCCCAGGCGTCGACGCCGGCGTGCCAGCCGGGCAGGTCCGGACGCGGCGCGAACGTCAGGCCGTACAGCCGCCCGGCGACCGCGAACGCGGCGCCGCGCACCTTGTCGAGCGTCAGATGCTGGCGCACCGCGCCGCCGTCGAGGCGATAGCGGTCCTGCCGCACCCGCTCGGCGTAATAGCGCCAGTCCCACGCCGCCAGCGTGATCGCGTCGGCGTCGGCCAGCGCCTGCAACGTCGCCTGTTCCTCCGCGGCCTGGGGCAGGGCGGCGGTCCAGACGCGCATCATCAGCGCCTCGGCCGCGGCGGGCGTCGCCGCCATCGTGTCGGCGAGCACATGGTCGGCATAGCTCGCGTGGCCGAGCAGCGCGGCCTTTTCCTGCCGCAGCGCCAGGATCGCGGTGACGAGCGGCCGGTTGTCATGCTCGCCGCCATCGGCGCGCGTCGTGAAGGCGCGCCACACCGTCTCGCGCAGGTCCCGCCGGGGCGAGAAGGCGAGGAACGCCTCGACCTCGCCGCGGTCGAGCGTCAGCAGATGGCCCTCGACGCCCGCCGCCGCCGCGGCCCGCGCGGTCGCCGCCAGCATCGCCTCGGGCAAGCCGGCCACGTCCGCCGCATCGAGCCGCAGCGTCCAGGCCCCGTTCGCCGCGAGCACGTTCTGCCCGAAGCGGGTCGACAGCGCCGACAGTTCCTGCGCGATCGCGGCGAAGCGCGCCTTGTCGCCTGCGTCCAGCGCGGCGCCGCCGTCGACGAACCCGCGATGGCTGTCGCGCAGCAGGCGACCCTGCGCCTCGTCGAGATCGAGCGTGTCGCGCGCCCTCCACAGCGCGTCGACGCGCGCGAACAGGCGGGGATCGTGCGCGATGCGCGTCCCGTGCGCGGTCATCAGGCCCGCGACCTCGCCCTCGATCGCGCGGATGTCGGGCGTCGACTGCGCCGACGACACCGTCCAGAAGATGCGCCGCACCCGCGCCAGCATCGCGCCGGCGCGCTCCATCGCCGCGATCGTGTTGTCGAAGCTTGGCTCGGCGGGATCGGTGGCCATGCCCTCGATCTCCGCCTGAGCCGCGTCGAGCGCGACGCGCAGCGCGGGCAGGAAATCGCCCGCCGCGATCCGGTCGAACGCCGGCGCGCCGAACGGCAGCGGGCTGGCGTCCAGCAAGGGGTCGGGCAGCAGCGGATCGCCGCCGGCGACGATCGCGGGATCGGCCTCAGCCATCGAACGTCACCCCGTTGGTCCCGACCTCGTCGGCATGGACCTCGAACCGCTCGAGCCCCGCCGATCCGAACTGCGTGGTCAGCGCCGCATCGGTCGCATCGCGGCCGCGCGCCATCAGGACGCGTCCGATGCGGGGCTTGTTGTGCCGCGCGTCGAACGTGTGCCACTCGCCGCCCAGGAACACGTCGAACCAGGCGGAGAAGTCCATCACCGCGTCCGATCGCGGGATGCCGATGTCGCCCAGATAACCGGTGCAATATCGCGCCGGGATGTTCATGCACCGACACAAGGTGATCGCGAGGTGCGCATAGTCGCGGCACACGCCCAGCCCCTCCTGATGCGCGTCCCATGCCGTCTTGGTCGGGCGGGCGTGGTGATAGCCGAACTCGATGTGGTTGTGCGTGAACTCGACGATCGCCTGCACGCGCCTCCAACCGGGCGCGACCCCGCCGAACAGTCCCCAGGCGGTGTCGGAAAGCCGGTCCGTCTCGCAATAGCGGCTGCCCAGCAGGAACACGAGCACCTCGTCGGGCAGGTCCTCGACGGGATGCTGGATCGCGTCGGGCACGTAGCGGTCGGGCAGCCCTGTATCCTCCACCACGAAGTCGCACGACAGCGTCAGGCCGCCCTCGGGGATGGTCACGCGCGTGCACACGTTCCCGAACCCGTCGACGTAATCGTACAGCGGCACGCCCCGATCCGTCGTGATCCGGTGCGGCGTCCGCAGGTCGCGGTGGCGGGAGGGATGGACGCTCAGCATCGCCATCATCGGCACGGGCGAGCCGGTCGAGAAGCTGATGTCGTAGCCGGCCTTGATCAGCATGGGGCGTTTTCCTTCCGGTCGGTTCCGTGGTGGGGCTGCGGCTCGTGCCGCGTTGCAGCAGGGTTAGCGGTGTCGACGGTGATGTCCACCGCCACGTCCATGTCGATGAAGCTGCCGGGAAAGCCACCCCAGCTGCCCGACACCGGCACCGCCTGGTAAAGGTCGCGCGCGATGGCGACGCGGATCAGCCCATCCGATCCGACGATGCCGTTGGTGGGGTCGAACTCGACCCAGCCCGACCCCGGCAGGTACACGCGTACCCAGGCATGGGTGTTGCCGCCGCCCAGCCGCTCGCCGCGGCCCCTCGGGTTGTACACATACCCCGACACGAACCGCGCCGCGAAGCCCAGCGCGCGCACCGCCTCGATCATCAGCATCGCGTAATCGCGACACGTCCCCTTGCGGCGCGCCAGCGTCTCGACCGGCGTCTGCGTGCCCTTTTCGGCGCGCGCGACATAGGCGAACTCGCGCCGGATCGCGGCCGTCATCGCCGCCAGCATCGCCAGCGTGTCGGTGCGCCCGGACGGATCGAGGAAGCGGCGCGCCCAATTGTCGATCTCGCGCCCCGGATCGCGGTGCTGCCGCTCGATCGAGCGCAGCAGGTCCGGCATCTCGTCGGACGCATAGGTGAAGGGATAGAGGCGGGCGTAATCCTCGATGTTGATCCGGTGCACGTCGCTCGGCCGGTGATCCAGCCGGATGCGGCTGTCGATGCGGAGCCGCGGCGCGCGCCGGTCGAATCGGGCGATGGCGACCGAGTTGCCGAACACGTCCTGCAGCCAGCGCAGCTCCACGGGCTCGGGATCGATCACCAGCGCCGCATCGAGCACGTGCTGATCGTAGCTTTCGCGCGGCCGCAGCATCATTCGGTGCTCGCCGAACGAGACCGCATGCCTGTAGGCATAGGTCGTCACGTGAGAGAGTTCGAGCAATGGCATCAGCCGATCCGCATCCCGCCGTCCCCTTGCCCACCGGTCTCCTGACCGCCGGCGACCCGCATCCGGTCCTCGTCCTGAACCCGGGCGGCGCGTCGCCGTTCCTCCTCATCGGCGATCACGCGGGCAATGTCATCCCCGCCGCGCTCCGCGATCTGGGGCTGGCGACGGCGGACCGGACGCGGCACGTCGCCTGGGACATCGGCATCGCCGGCATGGGCGAGGCGATGGCGCGCGACATGGACGCGGTGTTCGTGCGCCAGGTCTATTCGCGGCTGGTCGTCGACTGCAACCGCCGTCCGGACGACGCCGGCAGCCCCGAGACGCCGGGCGCGATCCCGCCGACCAGCGACGGCTCGCCCGTGCCCGGCAATCGCGACCTGTCGGACGACGATCGCCGCGCCCGGCTCGACGCGATCCACGAGCCCTATCAACGGGCGATCGCCGCCGAGATCGCCCGCCGGCAGGCGACGGGTCAGGAGACGATCCTGATCGCGCTGCACAGCTTCACCCCGATGCTGAAAGACGGCCGGCCGCGGCCGTGGCAGGTCGGCGTGCTGCACCATCTGGGCGACCCCGCCTTCGCGCTGGCGCTGATCGCGGCGCTGGAGACCCGGCCCGAACTGACCGTCGGCGACAACGAGCCGTACCGGATGGACACGATCGACTACACCGTGCCCCGTCATGCCTGGCCCGCGGGGTTGCCGTACGCGGAGATCGAGGTGCGGCAGGACCTGATCGGCGCCGCGGCCGGCGAGGCGGAATGGGCGGCGCTGCTGGCGTCGGCGCTGGAGGAGGCGCGGGCGGCGATCGCCAGCTAGGCGACGACGCGGTCTTGGTTCGACCCGCATCCTCCCCCGCGAGGGGGAGGTGGCCGACATAGCCGGACGGAGGGGGAGGATTGGCAACCGCCCGCGGTTCCGCCCCCTCCATCAGCTTCGCTGGCCTCCCTCTCCCTAGTTAGCGAGGACACTCAGCGCCTTGGGCGAGCCTGATCCCCAAGCCTCACGCGACCGACATCGCCTGCGTTCAGCTCGGGAAATCCGTCCCCAGGCTCGCTTCGCGCTGGCCCTCGATCTCCGCCAGCCGCTCCTTCAGCGCCGCCGTCACCGCGTCGAAGCCCCATTTGCCCAGCACGATGTGGCGCGGCGGATCGGCGGCTTGCGTCAGCGCGATCATCGCCTCGCCCGCGCGGACCGGGTCGCCCGCCTGCGTGCCGCTGTAGCCGCTGGTGCTCGCCAGACGCGCGCCCGCGGTGTCCTTGTACGCCTCGATCCGGTTGGGCGTCTGCTTGAGCGAGCGGCCCGCCCAGTCGGTGCGGAACGGCCCCGGCTCGACGCAGGTGACGCGGATGCCGATCGGTCTGCCCTCGGCCGCCAGCGCGTCGGAGAAGCCTTCGACGGCATGCTTCGACGCCGCGTAATAGCCCGATCCCGGAAAGCCGACGAGCCCGGCGACCGAGGTGATGTTGATGACGTGGCCGCTCCCCTGTGCCCGCATCACGGGCAGCACCGCGCGGGTGAGCGCGAACAGGCCGAACACGTTCGCCTCGAACTGCGCGCGGATCTCCGCGTCCTCGCCCTCCTCGATCGACGCCTGGTAGCCGTAGCCGGCGTTGTTCACGAGCACGTCGATGCGCCCGAACCTGTCGGTCGCGGCGGCGACCGCAGCCGCGACCTGCGCCGGGTCGGTCACGTCGAGATCGAGCGCCAGCCCACGCTCGCCCGCACCGGCGACGAGATCGACCACACGGTCCTTGCCCCGCGCGGTGACGACGCACCGCCAGCCGCGGTCGAGCACCAGCCTTGCCAGATCATGGCCGAAGCCGGTGGAACAGCCGGTGATGAACCAGACGGGGGTGTCGGTGGCCATGGTACGTCTCGATGTCAGGGAAGGTGTACCCAGAACGGACGACCCGCGGCGGAGTTTCAGGTCGCGGCGGGCGGCGACCGTTCCAGCGGCGCGCCCAGTGCGGAAGGCGGGCGGGCGAGCGTGCTGCCGATCGACGCGCCGACGACCGCCGCGATGCCCATCCACTGCCGCCCGCCCAGCACCTCGCCCAGGATCGCGAACGCGGCGAGCGCGCCGACCGCGGGCTCCAGGCTCAACACCACGCCGAAGACGTGCGCGGGCAGGCGCTTCAGGGCGAACATCTCGAGCGAGTAGGGTAGCGCGCTGCACAGCACCGCGACGCCCGCGCCCGTCGCCAGCACGTCGGGCCGCAACAGGCTGGCGCCCGCGGACGCGATGCCCACCGGCACCGCGATCACGCTTGCGACGCACAGCCCCAGGCAGACGATCCATCGCTCGGGCACCCGCGCCGCCGCACGCTGGCCCGTCACGATGTACAGCCCCCAGAACAGCGCCGCACTCAGCGCGAAACCCACGCCGGCGGGGTCGAGCGGCACGCGCCCCGCGCGCGGCGCAACCAGTGCGACGATCCCGCCCGCCGCCAGCGCAACCCAGGCGAGATCGAGCCGCCGTCCCGAATAGATTACCGCGACGCCCAGCGGCCCCAGGAACTCGATCGCGATCGCGATGCCCAGCGGCAGCGTGCGCAGGCAGGCGTAGAAGCTCAGGTTCATGCACGCCAGCACCGCGCCGTACGCCGCGACCGCGCGCGCCTGCCCGCGCGTCAGCCGCCACCGCCACGGCCGCTGCGCCGCGACCAGCATGAGCGCGGCGAGCCCAATGCGCAACGCCGTCATCCCCGCCGCCCCCGCGACCGGGAACAGCGTCTTGGCCCAGGACGTGCCGACGCACAGCGACGCCATCGACGCGACGAGCGGCAGGACGGGGCCGAGGCCCGGGCGGGAGGAGGCGGGGGAGGGCACGGCGACCGATCTTAGCGGCGGGAAGCGGAGGCGCCAGCGTTCTCCACCCTCGACGGAAAGGAGCGTCGAAATCCGAACTCGCACGTTCAGCCATCGGCCAAGTCGCGAAGGATCACAGCCATGCCCGACCCCGAAGACCGCTCGGCGCTCGATCGCCGCAATCTGCTCAAGCTCGGCGGCGCCACCGCGGCCGGGCTTATCCTCGCGCCGTCGGTCGCCGCGCAATCGACGGGTGCGCAGCGCCCCGGCGGCCCGCTGCCGCCGCCCAGCCCGGTCGACGCCGGCCATGTCGAGGGCGACAAGGTGCGCTTTCCCGAATGGCGCGCGCCCGCCGACACGCCGTCCTCGCCGCCTCCCACGCCGTTGCCGCCCGAGCAACGCGTCGGCTTCGCGATCGTCGGGCTGGGGCGGCTGGCGCTGGAGGAGATCCTGCCCGCGTTCGCGCAATCGATGAAGGCGCGGCCGGTGGCGCTCGTGTCGGGCAGCCCGGAGAAGCTGCGCACGGTGGCGCGGCAATACGGCATCTCGCCCGAGCGCTGTTACGACTATGCCTCGTTCGAGAGGCTGCGCGATGCGCCGGAGGTCAAAGCGGTGTACGTCGTCCTGCCCAACGGGCTGCACCGCGAGTATGTCGAGCGCGCGGCGAGGATCGGCAAGCACGTGCTGACCGAGAAGCCGATGGCGGCCAACTCGGCCGAGGCGCGCGCGATGGTCGCCGCCTGCGCGCGCGCGGGCGTCCACCTGATGGTCGCCTATCGCATCCAGTACGAGCCCTACAACATGCGGGTCATGGAGTGGGCGCGCGCCAAGAAGTACGGCCGGCTGGTCGGCATGAGCGCGATCAACGTCCAGACGGTCGCCCCCGACGGCGCGCAGCAGTGGCGGCACAAGAAGGCGCTGGCCGGCGGGGGGTCGCTGTTCGACATCGGGCTGTACTGCATCAACACCGCGCGCTTCATCACCGGCGAGGAGCCGGTGTCGCTGTGGGCGACGCAATACAGCCCGCCCGGCGATCCGCGGTACGCACAGGTTGAGGAGACCAACGCCTTCACGCTGCGCTTTCCGTCCAACGCGCTGGTGCAGTGTTTCTGCTCCTACGGCGCGCGCGACGACAAGACGCAGCGGCTAAACTTCGAGACCGCCGCGGTCGACATGCCCAACGCATACCAATATCAGGGCCAGCGACTGGTGGTGATGGGCCGCGAGGGCGATGCGACCAGCCTCGACCAGATCGTGCTCGAGCCCAAAAACCAGTTCGCCGCCGAGATGGACCATTTCGCCACCTGCGTCCTCGAGAACCGCCGCCCCCGCACGCCGGGCGAGGAGGGGGTGCAGGACCATGTCATCATGGAGGCGGTGTACGAGAGCGAACGGACCGGCCGGCCGGTGACGCTCAAGCGCTACGACACGCTCGACACGTTTCGCGGGCCGCCGGTGACGAAGGAGGCGTGAGGCCGCTCCTTCCCGTCATCCCCGCGACCGCGGGGATGACGGGAAGGGACTGATGGTAGAAGGTTCAGCTCCGCCGGATGCGCGCCCGTGCCAGCCGGCGGTCCTCCAGCGAGTAGTACAGCCACACCTCGCCCCCCTTGCTCGTCACCGACGCGGCGAAGGCGATGTCGCTGGCGGTGCGGTCGGGGAGCGGCGGGGGCGTGATGAGCGGCTGGATGCAGCGATCCACGACGCGGCTCAGCTCCCGGTCGAACGCGACCCAGCCGATCCGCCAGCGCGCGTCGTGCGTCGCGCCGTTGTAGAACATGACCGGCATGTCGGGATCGTCGAGCAGCATCGGCCCGGTCGACAGGTGCCAATTGTCCCACCCGTCCTCGCGCGGCATGAACGGCGTCGGCTGTTCCTCCCACGGGCCGTCTACCCTGGGCCCGATCGCGAGGCCGACCCGGCTCGCCTCGTCGGCGGCATATTCGTAGAACAGGCTCCAGCGTCCGTCCTTCTCGCGGTCGACGGTCGCTTCCTTCGTGTTGCCGAGCGACTTGGTGGAGGCGAGCGCGACGCCGGTCTTCACCAGTCTGTCGACGCTCGGCCCACTGGCGTAGAACATCTCGCCATGCGCCATGTCGCTCTCGACGCCGGTATAATAGACGACGTAGCTGCCGTCCTCCATCTTCACGACCGTCGGATCCTCGACGCCGCCCGAATCCTTGTCCGCGCCGGTGCCGGGCACGATCGAGGGCTGGTCGAGCATCGCGAAATGCACGCCGTCGGTGCTCCATCCGGCCCAGATGATGCCGGTGTCGGTCATCGGCTCGCCCGGGCGCGTCACCGCGCGCACCATGATGCCCCAACGGCCGTCGGGCTCGAGCCAGACATAGGGGCTCATCAGGTCGCGGTTCATCAGCACCGGCGGGCCGTCGAGCTCGATATTCTCGATCGCCTGGACGTTGAAGTCGACGAGGCTCGGCGAGCTGTACAGCAGCACCTTGCGATCGCCGGTGACCGAGTCGGCGGGCAGGCGCGATCGGACGATCGGGATGTCGGCCGAGATCTGCCGCTGGTCGGTGGCGGCCGGCGAGCCGGTGAGGTCGCTCACGCGCCGAGCGCCTGCATCAGCGACAGGCCGCCGTCGATCACGATCCGCGCGCCGGTGATGTAGCTCGCCTTGTCGGACGCGAGGAACACGGCGAGGTCGCCCACCTCCTCGGGCTTGCCGGCGCGGTCCATCGGGATGTTCTTCTCCAGCGTGGCGCGATAGGCCGCGTCCTGGCTCGCGCGCTCGTTCATCGGGGTCAGGATCATGCCCGGCTCGATCGCGTTGACGCGGATGCCGTTGGGGGCCTCCTCGATCGCCAACGTCTCGATCAGGTTGGTGAGCCCGCCCTTGGCCGCGCAGTAGTCGGCGCCGCCGCTGCGCACCGCATAGGCATGGATCGACGAGATGTGGATGATCGCGCCGGGGTTGCCCGCGGGCCGGTCCTTCACGAACCGGCGCGACGTCAGGAACGCGCCGGTCAGGTCGGTCGCCAGCATCCGTTGCCATTGCGCCAAGGTCATCTGGCGCACCGTGACGCCCGCCATGTTGATGCCGGCCGAGTTCACCAGCACGGTCGCGAGACCATAGGCCTTTTCCGCGGCCGCGAACGCCGCCTCCACCGAGGCCTCGTCGCCGACGTCGCACTGGACCGCGATCGCGTCGCCGCCGGCCGCCTTCACCTTGGCGACCGTGTCCGATCCGTCGTTCTTCGCGTCATGGTACAGCACCACGACCTTGTCGCCCACGCCGCCGAACGCGATCGCGCAGGCCGCGCCGATCCCGCTCTCCGCGCCGCTCACCACGACGCATCTACCCTCGGCCATGTCGCAATTTCCCCAATTTGATCCCACCCGCCATCGGCGGACGCCCGGTCGTCCGCCAGTGTCGAATGCGTCATCTACGTCCGCCGGACGGGCATGTTCCTGGGACGGACCGGATCTGGCGTTCCCCGACCAGCTACCTCCCCGGCGAAGGCCGGGGCCCGGTTTCGCGCCGTGGCGAAGTCGGGCGTTCCCGCTGGTCGGAGGTCGCGTGACCGGGCCCCGGCCTTCGCCGGGGTGGTAGAAGGTCAATCGAGGAACAATCATCTGTCCTACAACGTACCATATGGGTTAGGCGGCTTCCCCAACAGGAGCGAAGCCATGACCGCCGACGCGATCCCTACCTCCCTCATCGACCAGCTTCTCCGGCGCGAGGGCGGCTATGTCGACCATCCCGCCGATCGGGGCGGGCCGACGTGCTGGGGCATCACGCAGGCGGTGGCACGCGCGAACGGCTACGCCGGCGCGATGCGGGCGTTGCCGCGCGCGACCGCCGCCGCGATCTATGCGCGGCTGTACTGGACCGCGCCGGGGCTCGACCGGGTCGCCGCGACCGCGCCGATGCTGGCCGCCGAGCTGTTCGACGCCGGCGTCAACATGGGAACGGGGACCGCGATCGGCTTCCTCCAGCGCGGGCTCAACGCGCTCAACCGGGGCGGCAGCGACTATGCCGACGGGCCGGTGGACGGGAAGTTCGGCGCCGCGACTTCGGCGGCGCTGGCGACCTTCCTCCGCAAACGCGCGCCGGGCGGGGAGGCGGTGCTGGTCCGCGCGGTGCAGGCGCTGCGCGGCGCGCGCTACGTCCAGATCGCCGAGGCGCATCCGGCGGACGAGGCGTTCCTGTACGGTTGGCTCGCGAACCGGTCCGGATGAGGCGCGTGGGTGTCGCGTCGGGCGGGAAAACAGGCGATATCGCCTCAACTTCCTCAACTTCATGCCCCAGGCGCTCGATTGCGGGCCGGGCGGGCGGCTCCCATATGCCGGCGATGAGCGAGAACAAGCTGGTGTGGCACGGCACCACGATCCTGTCCGTCCGCCGCGGCGGACGCGTCGTCATCGCCGGCGACGGCCAAGTGACGCAGGGGCAGACGGTGATGAAGCCCAATGCCCGCAAGGTGCGCCAGCTCGGCGCCGGCAAGGATGGCAGCGGCAAGGACGGGTCGGCGGGCAAGGTGATCGCCGGGTTCGCCGGGGCGACCGCGGACGCGTTCACGTTGTTCGAGCGGCTGGAGGCGAAGCTGGAGCGGCACCACGGCCAGTTGCTGCGCGCCTGCGTGGAGCTGGCGAAGGACTGGCGCACCGACAAGTTCCTGCGCAACCTCGAGGCCATGCTGATCGTCGCCGACAAGGACGTGACGCTGGTCGTGACGGGCAACGGCGACGTGCTGGAACCCGAGGGCGGGATCGCCGCGATCGGCTCGGGCGGCAACTTCGCGCTCGCCGCCGCCCGCGCGCTGGTGGAGTATGAGGCCGACGCCGAGGTCGTGTGCCGCAAGGCGATGGCCATCGCCGCAGAGCTGTGCGTGTACACCAACGACCGGCTCACCGTCGAAGCGCTGGACGCGGCCGCGTGACGCCCTCCCCTCCCGCTTGCGGGAGGGGTCGGGGGTGGGGCTTCTTGCCCGACCTATCCCCGACATTCCCACCCCCAACCCCTCCCGCCAGCGGGAGGGGAGCCGAGAAGCAGACATGAACGACGCACTCACCCCCAAACAGATCGTCGCCGCGCTCGACGCGCACATCATCGGCCAGGGCGAGGCCAAGCGCGCGGTCGCGGTCGCGCTGCGCAGTCGCTGGCGGCGGCAACAGCTCAGCCCCGATCTGCGCGACGAGGTGTCGCCGAAGAATATCCTGATGATCGGGCCGACGGGGTGCGGCAAGACCGAGATCAGCCGGCGGCTGGCGAAGCTCGCCGACGCGCCGTTCGTGAAGGTGGAAGCGACCAAGTTCACCGAGGTCGGCTACGTCGGCCGCGACGTCGAGCAGATCGCCCGCGACCTCGTCGAGGAGTCGATCCGGCTGGAAAAGGACCGTCGGCGGGTCGCGGTGAAGGAAAAGGCGGAGGAGGCGGCGATGAAGCGGCTGCTCGACGCGCTGACCGGCAAGGATTCGAGCCAGGCGACGCGAGAAAGCTTCCGCCAGCGGTTCCGTGACGGGCATCTGGACACCGCCGAGATCGAGATCGAGCTGGAGGCGGCGGCGCAGATGCCGTTCGAGATGCCGGGCGGCGGCGGCCAGGTCGGGATGATCAACCTGGGCGACATGATGGGCAAGGCGTTTGGCGGGCAGCAGCAGCTCAAGCGCCGCCGCCTGACGGTGCCCGCCGCCTGGGCCAAGCTGGTCGAGGAGGAGGCCGACAAGCGGCTCGACGCCGACGAGGTCAACCGCGCCGCGCTCACGGACGCGGAGGAGAACGGCATCGTCTTCCTCGACGAAATCGACAAGATCGCGATGTCGGAGGGGCGCGGCGGCGGCTCTGTCAGCCGCGAGGGCGTGCAACGCGACCTGCTGCCGCTGATCGAGGGCACGACGGTGGCGACCAAATACGGGCCGATGAAGACCGACCACGTCCTCTTCATCGCTTCGGGCGCGTTCCACGTCGCCAAGCCGAGCGACCTGCTGCCCGAGCTTCAGGGGCGGTTGCCGATCCGGGTGGAGCTCAAAGCGCTGACCGAGGAGGATTTCGTCGCGATCCTGTCCGACACCAAGGCGAGCCTGCCGCAGCAGTACAAGGCGCTGCTCGGCACCGAGGGCGTCTCGGTCGAGTTCGCCGCCGACGGCATCCGCGCACTCGCCCGCGTCGCGGCGGAGGTGAACGCCGAGATCGAGAACATCGGCGCACGCCGGTTGCAGACGGTGATGGAGAAGCTGCTGGAGGAGGTGAGCTTCGAGGCGGAGGATCGCGCCGGAACAACGGTGACGGTCGACGCCGCCTATGTCGAGGCGCATCTGGCCGGCGTCGCGCGCGACACCGACCTCAGCCGCTACGTGTTGTAGCGGCCGGGGCCGGCGGGCTCAGCGGCGCGTGTAGGGCGTGAACGAGCCGAGCGCGCAGCTGCCGCTCGAGATGTTGACGCTTGGCGTCACCGTCCGGCCGATGTCGCCACGACACAACCGGCCGCTGGTGGACACCGTGACCAGATAATCGCCCCGTTCCATGCTCTCGCACCCGCCGGTCGTCTCGTTGACGTACAAGGTGCTCCGGTCGGCCGAATAGATGATCCGCGAGCCGATCGCTTCGCTGTGATAGGTCGGAAACTCGCGGATACAGTCGGTCGGCGGACCGGGCGTGTAGCCGGCGAGCCGGGCGGCGAGCCTCTGCTGGACGGAGGCGTCCGCCGCCTGGGCGCGGGCGCGACTCGCCGGCGTGGCGGCACAGGCGGTCAGCGCGACCGTGCCGGCCAGAGCCAGGCAGGTGAGGGACAAGTAGCGGGACATGGCGGACTCCTCGATCGATCGTTCCGGGATCAACGTTCGGAGAGGCCGAAGCTATCCGCGGAAGCCGTCCTTGGCGGCGCGGCGGCTCGCGAGCTCGTCCGCGGACCGCGCGCGCAGGAACGGATTGGTCGCCCGTTCGAGGCCCATCGTCGTCGGCACCGTCGGTTCGCCGTTGGCGCGCAGCCGGTCGACGTCGTTCATCCGCGAGCGGATCGCAGCGTTGTCCGGCTCCGCAGCGAGCGCATAGCGGCCGTTGGACTGGGTGTATTCGTGCCCGGGGCAGATCACCGTCTCGTCCGGCCAGTCGGCGAAGCGGGCGAGCGAGGCGAACATGTTCGCCGACGTGCCCTCGAACAGTCGGCCGCAGCCCATGGCGAACAGCGTGTCGCCGGTGAACGCCAGCGCATCCTCGGCGAAATGAAACGAGACATGGCCCGCCGTATGGCCGGGCGTCGCGACGACCTGCGCGACGTGATCGCCGACGCGCAGCGTGTCTCCGTCCGACACCGTCGCATCCAGCCCCTCGATCCGGCCGGCCTCCGCCGCCGGCCCGGTGATCGGCGCGCCGGTAGCGGCCTTCACGTCGGCGTTGCCGTTCGTGTGATCGCCATGCCAATGCGTGTTCCACACCTGGCCGATGTGCCAGCCGCGTGCCTCGGCCACGGCGAGCACAGGCGCAGCCTCACCCGGATCGATCGCGACCGTCTCGCCCGAGGCGGGGTCGTGCACCAGCCAGACGTAATTGTCGGCCAGCACCGGCACCCGCTCGATCTCCAGCGGCGCCATCTACCAGCTTCCCGTGTTCGGCATCGAGGCCCATGGCTCGGCGGGTTCGAGGATGCCGTCCTGCAACAGCTCGATCGAGATGCCGTCGGGCGTCTTGACGAAGGCCATGTGACCATCGCGGGGCGGCCGGTTGATCGTGACGCCCGCCTCCATCAGCCGCCGGCAGGTGTCGTAGATGTCGGCGACGCGGTAGGCGAGGTGGCCGAAGTTGCGCCCTCCGGTATAGGCCTCCGCCGGCTCGTTGTCCGACGGCCAATTGTACGTCAGCTCCACCTCGCCCCGGCGGTCGCCGATCGCCTCGTCCTCGGGCGTTGCGAGGAAGATCAGCGTGAAGCGACCCTTCTCGTTCTCCATCCGCCGAACTTCCTTCAGCCCCAGCAGCTCGAAGAAGCGGATCGTGGCGACCGGGTCGGTGACGCGGATCATGGTGTGGAGATAGGGCATGGCGTCGGGTCCTTGCTGTTCGGTCGCGGCCAGGCGCGGCTGGCCGCGGTCGTATCGCTTAACGTCCTTCGGTCGGCTTGGTGCCCACCGGGCCGGTGTCGAACTGGGCCAGCGCCTGCGTGGCGCTGGCGGCGGCCGCGCTCGAGGGCTGGACCTTCACCGCCTGCCGCCAGCCGGCCTGCGCGCCGTCGGCATCGCCGCGCGCCGCGGCGATGTTGCCCCGTTCCAGCTCGACGGAGGCGTCGTCGGGTGCACGGCGCAGCGCCTCGATGATGTCGTGCTGCGCGCGGGTCAGGTCGCCCGCCCGCCGCGCCAGCGTCGCCGACAGCAGCCAGGCGAGCGGATCGTCCTTCGCCGATATCAGCGCGGAATCGATGTCGCCGCGTGCCCCGGCAAGGTCGCCCGCCGCGACGAGCGCGCGCGCCCGGTCCAGTCGCGCCTCGCCCAGCGCGAGCCCGTCGAGCTCACCCGACGCCAGCGCCGCATCGAGCGCCGCACGTGCCTTGGCGGGCTCGCCCGCCGCCAGCCAGGCGTTGCCGGCCTGCGACCAATAGGTGGCCGATCGGCGATCGTGCGCCAGCTCCGCGTCATGCGCCGCCTCCTGGAACGCCGCCGCCGCACTCGGCCAGCGGCGCTGGGCGGCGATGGCGAGCCCCTCGCACTGGCGGGCGAAATAGCCGCCGCCCTCGATCCGCCAATGCGTCGCGTCGCGTTCGCCGGCGGCAGGATCGTCCTCCGCCCTGCTGACGCATGCCTCGTACCGCGCCTGGCTGGGGAGCGCGGCGCCCGACTGACCGGCGAGCAGCAGGAACAATGGGAGCGCGGTCATGTCGGCGGCGTCACTTCCTCCACCGCGCGGACGATCAGCGCGAGGTCGGCCTCGCGCGACAGGCGGTGGTCGCCTCCCTTGGCCAGCCACGTCTGCACGTCCGCTGAACCGATCAGCTCCGCCAGCCGGCCCGCGCGCACCCACGGCACCTCCGTGTCCGACAGGCCGTGGAGCAGCCGGACCGGCACCCGGATGTCGATCGGGCCGCCCATCAGCCGGTGCGCCTCGCCTGATTGCCAGAAGGCGCGGGTGGTGATCGTCGGCTCGGGGCCACAGGCGTTCCGCTTCGCCAGCCGGCCCTGCTGAAGGATCGCCATCTTCTCCTCCATCGAGAAGCCCCAGTCGGTGAAGTCCGGCGCGGCGGCGATCCCGACCAGCCCGACCACCACCGCCGGCCGGCGCAGCGCGGCGTGCAGCATCAACCAGCCGCCCAGCGACGAGCCGACGAGCACCACCGGGCCGTTGGTATCGTCGGCGGCGAGGTCGATCATCGCCAGCACGTCGTCGAGCCAGTCGACGAACCGCTGCTCCTCGAAAGAGCCCTCGCTCGCGCCGCAGCCGCCGTAGTCGAACCGGAGGAACCGGCGCCCGGCCGCCCGCGCCCAACCCTCGAGCGCGAGCGCCTTGGTGCCCGTCATGTCGGAGGCGTAGCCGGGCAGGAAGACGATCGTCGGACCGCTACCCTCGGTCAGATGATAGGCGAGGGCGGGGCGGGGGGCGTCGGTCATGCCGGCGTCCTCGACGCGAGGTGATGCACCATGTCCGCGGCCAGCAGCCCCAGCGTGTCGTCTCGCGCCCCCATCACTACGATGCGGTCGCCGGGTCGCGCTATCGCGACCAGATGCGCCGCCGCTGCCGCCCGATCGGGGACGTGGCTGGCGGCATGGCCGGCGGCGGCGAGCGGGGCGACGATCGCATCGCTGCCCACCGACCGGTCGACGGTGCCGCCCTGATACACCGGGTCGGGCAACACGAGCACGTCCGCCGCATCCAGCCGCTCGGCGAAACAGGCGATCAGCTCGTCGCGCATCAGCCGCAGCGGGCCATAACCGTGCGGCTGGAACAGGATCAGCAGCCGGCCGGGAAAGGCGTGGAGCGCGTCGAGCGTTGCGGCGATCTTGTCCGGGTTGTGCCCGAAATCGTCGATCACCGTCACCCCGCCCGCCGCGCCGACCAGCTCCATCCGCCGCTTGAGCCCGGTGAACGCGGACAACGCCGCGACCGCGTCGGCCAGCGTCACCCCGGCGGCCAGCGCCGCGCCGAGCGCCGCGAGCGCGTTGGCGACGTTATGCCGCCCGGGCACCTGCAACGATGCGGGCGACCGCTGATCGCCATGGACGACGTCGAACCGACTGCCTGCCGGCGTGAGGACGACGTCCGCCGCCCACAGATCGGCCTCCCGCTCGATCGCGAAGCCGATCCGGCGAGCGGGCGGCACCGTCATCGCCAGGGCGGCGGCATCGGTGTTGTCGAGGTTGACGACCGCGGTCGCCGCGCTCGCGATGAAGCCGCCGAACAGCGCGTTCAGCTCCGCCAGCGGCTTGTGGTCGAGGCTGACGTTGTTGAGCACGGCGATGCGGGGGCGATAGAGCGCGATCGATCCGTCGCTCTCGTCGACCTCGCTGACGAAAGCGTCACCGTGGCCGACGGCGGCGCTGGCGAACGTCACGGCCCCGGCGTCGTCGCTGGCGAAGTTGCGCATCATCGCGCCGTTCATCACCGTCGGATCGCGGCCGGTGGCGTGCAGGATCCAGCCGATCATGCCGGTGACGGTCGACTTGCCCGACGTCCCCGCGACGCCGATCGGCAGCGCGGCGGCGTTGAACAGGCGGGCGTTGAGCTCGGGCCGGCGCAGCACCGTGCAGCCGAGCGCGCGCGCTCGCACCATGTCGGGCACGTCGTCCTCGACGGCGGCGGACGCCACCACCAGCTGAGCGGGCGAGACGATCCCGCTGCCGTCCTGCGGGAACAGCGCGATCCCGACGGCGGCGAGCGCGTCGAACTTGCCCGGCACGCGCCCCGCGTCCAGTCCGCGATCCGACCCCGCGACGCGGGCGCCTCGCCCCGCGAGGATCGTCGCCAGTGGCATCATGCCGGACCCGCCGATCCCGACCAAGAAATACTCGTCCATCCGCGACGCTATTCCCGTTGGTCGCCGGGAGCGCAACCGCGACGCTTGCGGGCCACGACCGCGTGTCGCAGAACCAGGGGATGCGCATCGCCGTCGTCGCCCCCGCCCGTCCGATAGATCCTGTCGTGGCGGCTCGCGTGTGCGCCTTTGCGGCGATCGCCTTTCCGGCGGCCGAACTGGTCGTCCATCCGCAATGCTTCGAGAGCGAGGGCCATTTCGCCGGTTCCGACGCGCGACGGGCGGCGGTGTTCGTCGAGGTCGCCAACGACCCGGCGATCGACGCGATCTGGTTCGCGCGCGGCGGCTACGGATCGAACCGCGTCCTGACGCTTGCGATGCCGCTGCTCGGCCCCGCGGCGCGCGCGAAGCGATACGTCGGCTATTCGGACACCGGCTTCCTGCTGGCGGCGCTCTACGCGCGGGGCATCGGCCGGGTGGCGCATGGCCCCATGGCGAGCGACATCGGCCGCGTGGGCGGCGATGCGGCGGTGGCCCGCTCGCTCGACTGGCTGGCCGGCGGTCGCTGCGGGCTGGAACCGGGGCTGGGCACCGCGCCCGCGGCGGCGTTCAACCTTGCCGTCCTGCAGGCGCTGGTGGGCACGCCCTGGCTCCCCGACCTGACCGACCACGTCCTGCTGGTCGAGGAAGTGTCGGAGCCGATGTACCGGCTGGACCGGGAGCTGTTCCAGATGGCGCACGCGACCCAATTGCACGGGATCGCCGGCGTACGGCTCGGCGCGGTGACCGACGTGGTCGCGAACGATCCGGTCTGGGCCGAGTCGCTGGAGACGATGCTGCCACGCTGGTGCGGCGAAATGGGTGTACCCTATCTCGGCCGTGCCGAAATCGGTCATTCCGCGGCCAATCACGTCGTCCCGTTCGGGATTTCCTGACGATCGACACTCGTTATGGTTTGAAGATATCTTGTTAAGCTAGCGCCGCTCACATGGATCAATGCACACGGCGTCCGTCCTGATCCGCCTGCACGAGCATCAATCCCGCATCCTGCGGCTGATCGATGCAGCACTGCCGCTCCTCGCGCAGGAGCCATCGCTCGCGCGGGGCGGCCTCGCCAAGGCGCGGTGGACGTTGCTGCGCCTGCTGCGCGAGTATCAGCTGTTCAAGCACGGAGAGGTCTTCGGCCCCGCCATCCGCTACGGCGCTCCCCGGCAGGCGGCGACCGCGCAGCGCATGCGGGCCGCCTGCATCGCCGCGGGCGACCTGTTCACCGCGCACGTCGCGCGCTGGAGCGCGCAGGACATCGCGGCCTGCTGGCCCGATTACAAAGGCGCGACACGTGCCATGTGCGACGGCCTGCGCCTGCATATCGTGCGCGAACGGCGCGAGGTGCAGGAACTGCTCGCCGGAACGTCGGATACTCGCCGACAAGCGGAGGGCCGACGCGCCACGGTCATTTGACCAGCCCGATCTCCACCAGCCGCTGGTGCAGATAGTCATGGGCGGTGATCGGCGCCGGATACCGGTCGGGATTGTCCGCCGTCACGCAGCCGGGCAGCGTCTCGATGAGGAAGTCGGGCGCGGGATGCAGGAAGAACGGCATGGAATAGCGCGAATGGCCGCGTCGCTCGGGTGGCGGGTTGACGACCCGATGGGTGGTCGACGGCAGGACGTGATTGGTCAGACGCTGCAGCATGTCGCCGACGTTGACCACCAGCGCGCCCTCCGGCGGCTTGATCGAGAGCCAGCGGCCGTCTCCGTCTCCCTGGCTGCGGTCGAGCAGTTCCAGCCCGGCCTCCTCCGCCCCCAAAAGGAGGGTGATGAGGTTGATGTCCTCGTGCGCACCCGCGCGCACCCCTTCCGCGTCGGCGGGGATCGGCGGATAGTGCAGCAGCCGCAGGACGGAGTTGCCGTCCGCCACCGCCCGGTCGAACCAGTCCGGCGCCAGCTCCAGATAGCGCGCGATCGCGGACAACAACCGGTCCCCGGCGGCGTCGAACGCGGCGAACAGCTCGACGAACGTGTCGCGGAACCCTTCCGGCCGGTCGGGCCAGACGTTCGGCGCCATCTGCGCCGCATAGCGATGACCGGCGGGCAGTTCGCGCCCGACATGCCAGAACTCCTTGAGGTCGACGGCGTTCGCGCCCTTTGCGATTTCGGTCTTGAACGGGGTATAGCCGCGCGCGCCGCCGCCGCCGGGGCGATGGTATCCGCGCTTCTCGTCGTCGGGCAGCGCGAACAGCGCCGCGGTCTCCGCCCAGGCACGCTCGATCAGGGGTTGCGGGATGCCGTGGTCCGCGACGATCGCGAAGCCGTACCGCCGGAACGAGCCGCCGAACGCCCGCGCGAACCCCTCGGGGTCGGAGGCCTGATCCGCGAGGCTGAGGGTCGGGACCTGGGCGGCTGAGGTATCGAGCATGACGCGAACTTTCCATGGCTGCGATGATGCGGCTGTGACCACAGGATAGGCGCTGGCGTCACTTCGGCAACCCCACCCGATCGGCGCACCCGCGGCTCGCAAGGGGGTGACGCGTCCGCTGCGATGCAGCATGGCGGCGCGCGATGATCCAGTCTCCTCCCCCGCACCCAGCCGAGGGCCGCGCGCCGATCGCGATGGGCGAGTTCGTGCCGCTCGTCGCCGCATTGATGGCGCTGGGCGCGCTCGGCGTCGACGCGATGCTGCCGGCGCTGCCGGTGATGGGAGCGGAATTGCACGCGCCCGGCGTCAATGCGCCGCAATTCGTCATCACCGTGTACCTGCTCGGGCTGGGCGTCGGCCAGTTGATCCATGGCCCGCTGTCGGACGCGATCGGTCGCCGGCCGGTGATGCTGGCGGCGCTGGCGGTCTATGCGGTCGCCGGGCTGGCGGCGGCCGCCTCGACGAGCTTCGCCGTCCTGCTCGTGATGCGGTTCGCCGGCGCGGTGGCGGTCGCGGCGACCCGCGTCGTGACGGTGGCGACGGTGCGAGACTGCTATTCGGGCCGGCCGATGGCACGGGTGATGAGCCTGGCCTCGATGGTGTTCATGATCGCGCCCGTGCTGGCGCCGACGCTGGGGCAGGGCGTGCTGTTCTTCGGATCGTGGCGGCTGATCTTCGGGGTGATCGCCGCGCTGACGCTGGTGGTGATGGCCTGGTACTGGCGCCGGCTGCCCGAGACGCTGGCCCCCGTCGACCGGTTGCCGCTGTCGATCGCGCGGACGTGGCTCGGTGCGCGCCAGACGCTGGGAAACCGCTGGTCGCTCGGCTACATGCTTGCCGCCACGGGATTGCAGGGCGCGCTGCTGGGCTATGTCACCTCGGTCCAGCCGATCGTGACGGGCGTCTTCCACGCCGCACCCCGGCTGACGATCGTCTTCGCGCTGACCGCGGGCGCGATGGCGGCGGCGAACCTCGTCAACTCGCGGTTCGTGCTGCGGCTCGGGTCGCGGATCCTGTCGCAGGGCGCGCTGGTGGCGCTGATCCTGGCGGCGACGGTCGCGCTGATGGCGGCGACGACGGGGCACGAGGGGCTGGCCGTCTTCGTCGTCCTGCAGGCGGTGGCGATGGGCTGTTTCAGCCTGGCCAATGCGAACTTCTCCGCGCTGGCGATGGTCGACATGGGCGCGATCGCGGGCACGGCGTCGAGCGTGCAGGGCTTCGTCACCGTCACGGTCGGCGCGCTGATCGGCGCACTGATCGGCCAGTCGTACGCGGGCAGCACGGTGCCGCTGCATCTGGGCTTCCTGCTCGCCGGCCTGTTCGCCTTCGCCACGGTCGCGGTGACGGAGCGCGGCCGGCTGTTCCATCCGGGCTGATCGCGCCCGCGTTCGGAACCCGTGCGCCCCCAGCGCCGTTCGCCCCGCGATGGACCAATACCGGTCCGGTGAGGAGACCAGACATGGGCCAGGTACCCAACCGCGGATCGGGCGACGACGGCTTCGACGACGAAGGCTATGACGAGGAGCAGCGCGCCGAGATCCTTGAGGCCACGCGCGACGGCCCCTCCGACGGCACGATCCTGACCGACCTCAACCCCGACCTCGGCAGCAAGACCGACGACGACGAGGAAGACGACGAGGATGAGGAGCGGATGACCGACGACGAGACCGGCGAGGAGGACGAGGACGCCGAACAATCCGAGGACGACATCGACGAAGACGATGCGCAGTCGGATTTCGACGACGACGACCTGCCCAAGGGCGACGACCTGGACGATCGCGTGGACGTGGCGACCAAGCCCTGAGCCGATCGGACGGGAGCGCGGCGGGTCGGGTCGCCGCGCGCAATGCTTTGTTCACCCGTGCCTGTTAACCGTTGCTGCGCCGCAACACTTCTGTCGAAACGACCTCCTGCCGGTCAGATAGCGGCACCGATGACGCCGCCGTCTGTTAATCGCATCCCGACCCCCCCGGCGCGCATGCGGCCACCGGGCACGGGCAGAACAAAAAGGCTAGACTCATGCGTACCCTCTTCATCGCCGCCGCTGCGGCCGCAGCATCCGTCGCCGTCCCCGCGCTTGCGCAGGACGCCGCTCCCGCCACTCCGACCGACACGACCAGCGCCTCGCGTGACGCGATGCAGACCGGCAGCGCCCCCGACGGCAGCCGCGCGTTCGGCATCGTGCCCTATTTCGGCGTGATGGGCGGTTGGGAGAGCTTCGACAACCAGGCGAACCGCTCGGGCGTGCCGCAGAACCTCAACGCCAACGGCACCAAGGGGCGTCAGCTCAACGGCAGCCTGGTCGAGGGCGTCGCCGGCATCAACATCCCGGTCGGCCCGCTGTTCGTCGGCGTCGAGGGCAACGTCGCCAAGGGCGTGACCGGCGACATTGATTGGGAATATGGCGGTGCCGGCCGTGCGGGTGTCCGCGCGGGCGACAGCGGCCTGATCTACGGCAAGGTCGGCTATCAGTGGGTCAACTTCAACCGGTTGGCCAACACGTCCCGTGACTATAACGACATGGAATACGGCATCGGCTTCGAGGTCGGCCCCAAGGACATCGGTCTGGGCGGCCTGACCAATCGTGCTGGCCTGCGCCTGCGCGGCGAGATGAGCACCTTCGGCGCCGCGCACAGCTGGCGTCCGATGGCGGGCATCATCGCCCACTTCTGATCCGTCACCGATCGTAACGGGATGGGGCGTCGCGCGAGCGGCGCCCCTTTTTCGTGGGTGGGACGGTGCGGGCATCGGACGTGATACCGAGAGGGATCCTAGGCCCGGTCAGCGCATCGCATTCGCCAGCACCGCGAGGTCGGCGGCGTTCACCGCGTCGCCGGTCGCGTCGGTTCCCGCCGCCGCCTGATCGTTTGTCGCCGGCCCCTGCGGCTGGCCGCTCGCGACGTCATAGGCGGTCCACAGGATCCCACCCGCCCAAAACAGTGCCGACCAGCGGCTGCGGAAGATACGCGACGGGACCATGGCCGATCATGGCGTCGCACCCATTGCGACCGCCTTGCCGGACGGGGTTAACGCCGTCCGGCAAGGCAGCCGATCCACGCCCGGCGTCGTCCTTGCCGTGCGCGACGGCGGGCTACTCCGCCGCGATGCCCGCGACCGAGAACATGTCGGCGCCGACCGCTTCCTCGTTCGCGACCCTGGGCAGTTTCGCCTTCTGGCGCGAGTCGAAGCTGCTCCACACGTCGTTCCACTGGCCGCGGGTTGCCGCCTTGGAATATTCGGTCGCGCGGGCTTCGAAGAAGTTGGCATGTTCGATGCCGTTGAGCATCGGCGCGAGCCAGGGCAGGGGATGCTCGTCGATCATGTAGATGGGTTTCAGGCCCAACTGGCCCAGCCGCCAGTCGGCGATGTAGCGGATGTACTTCTTGATCTCCTTGGGCGTCATGCCGTTGACCGGGCCCATCTCGAACGCGAGATCGATGAAATTGTCCTCCAGACGGATCGTCGTCTGGCACACGTCGGCGATATCGTCCTTCACCGCCTTGGTCAGGCACTGACGCTCGTGGCAAAAGGTGTGGAACATCTTGATGATGCCCTCGCAATGCAGCGTCTCGTCGCGGATCGACCAGGTGACGATCTGGCCCATGCCCTTCATCTTGTTGAAGCGCGGGAAGTTCATTAGCATCGCGAAGCTGGCGAACAGCTGAACGCCCTCGGTGAAGCCGCCGAACATGGCGAGCGTGCGCGCGATATCCTCGTCGGTGTCGACGCCGAAGTTCTGCATGTAATCATGCTTGTCCTTCAGCTCGGCATATTCGAGGAAGGCACCGTATTCGCTCTCGGGCATGCCGATCGTGTCGAGCAGATGGCTGTAGGCGGCGATGTGGACCGTCTCCATGTTGCTGAACGCGGTCAGCATCATCTTGATCTCGGTCGGCTTGAACACGCGGCCGTATTTCTCGTGATAGCAGTCCTGCACCTCGACGTCCGCCTGGGTGAAGAAGCGGAAGATCTGCGTCAGCAGGTTGCGCTCGTGATCGGACAGCTTCTGCACCCAGTCGCGGCAATCCTCGCCCAGCGGCACTTCCTCAGGCAGCCAGTGAAGCTGCTGCTGACGCTTCCAGAACTCGAACGCCCAGGGGTATTCGAACGGCTTGTACTGCTTGCGAGCCTCGGTGAGGGACATGGGAGAGTTCCTTATGACTTAGATGTGAGAACGACGGCCAGGCCGCCCAATGCGAATATTGCGCTGTAGAAGCGGTATCCCCACGCTGCCCGAGGGTGGCGCATGAGCCTGACCTGCCACTCTCCCCAATCAGCCATGCGACGGGCGAGCGGTTTGGCGAGAAGGGCGAAAACGACGCCGATCGAAAGCGGTGCGAGGCCGATAAGGTTCAAACGGCTGCTCACCGCCCCGGTCCCCATCCCGACATGTTCCACGCGAACATCGCCAGCACCAACGCGCCTGCGCCCAGCATCGTGCCGGCGATGCGGCGCGCATACACCGCGCCCTCGCCCCGCGCGGGCCGCGTCCACACCACCGCCGTCGCGACCGCGAGCACGGCGGCGACGACGCCCATGATCCTCGGCGCGGTGAACCAGTCGAGCAGCGTCGGATCGCCGGACACGCTCATGCGACCAACTCGGCGCTAGTGCGTTCGGACCCGGCAACCATCAAAGGAGAACGACCATGGTCGACATCAGCCAGATCCAGGAGCATGCGGAAGTCATCGGCGCCGACGGCACCCATGTCGGTACCGTGGACCACGTCCAGGGCGACCGCATCAAGCTGACCAAGAACGACTCGCCGCAGGCCGAAGATGGCCAGGGCGCGAAGCATCACTATATCTCGATCGGCCTCGTCGCCGAGATCGAGGACGGCAAGGTCCGCCTGTCCGCGACCGGCGCCAACGCGATCACGCTCGAAGAAGACGCGTGATCCAGCCGTCCCGCTCGCCATGTGCGAGCGGGACGGTATCCGTGCCGAACGCTGGGGGCCGTCCGTCATGGGCGGCCCCTTTGCGTCGGGATCACTGACACGCCAGACATTCGTCGTAATCCGTTGTCTCGAACTCGTATTTGGGCACCTCGATCGTGTTGTCCGCCTCGACGCCGCCGGCGAAACCAGCACGCTGGATGCTCTTGGAGCGGAGATAGTAGAGCGACTTGATCCCCAGCTCCCACGCGCGGAAGTGGAGCATCAGCAGGTCCCACTTCTCGACGTCCGCCGGGATGAACAGGTTGAGCGACTGCGCCTGGTCGATGAACGGCGTGCGATCGCCGGCGAGTTCCAGGATCCAGCGCTGATCGATCTCGAAGCTGGTCTTGTACACGTCCTTTTCCTCGGGCGAGAGGAAATCGAGGTGCTGGACGCTGCCGCCCTGCTCCAGGATCGTGTTCCACACCGCGTCCGAGTTCTTGGATTTGGCGATCAGCAACCGTTCCAGATACGGGTTCTTGATCGAGAAGCTGCCCGACAGCGTCTTGTGCGTGTAGATGTTGGCCGGGATCGGCTCGATACACGCGCTTGTTCCGCCGCAGATGATGCTGATCGACGCGGTCGGCGCGATCGCCATCTTGCACGAAAAGCGCTCCATCACGCCCATGTCCTGCGCGTCGGGGCAGGGGCCCCGCTCGTGCGCCAGCATCATGGATGCGCTCGCCGCTTGCGCCGAGACGTGGCGGAACATGCGCAGGTTCCAGCTCTTGGCCATCGCGCCCTCGAACGGGATGTTACGCGCCTGGAGGAACGAGTGGAAGCCCATCACACCCAGACCCACCGACCGCTCGCGCCCCGCGGAATAGGCGGCGCGCTCCATGCCCGGCTCGTGGCGGTCGATATAGTCTTGCAGCACGTTGTCGAGGAACCGCATGATATCCTCGATGAAGCGCGGGTCGGCGTTCCACTCGTCCCATGTCTCGAGGTTGAGCGACGACAGGCAGCACACCGCGGTACGGTCGTTGCCCAGGTGGTCGCGGCCGGTGGGCAGCGTGATCTCGCTGCACAGGTTTGACGTCGATACCTTGAGGCCCAAGTCGCGGTGATGTTTGGGCATCGCCTTGTTCACGTGATCGGCGAAGACGATGTACGGCTCGCCGGTCTGCAGCCGCGTCTCGACCAGTTTCTGGAACAGCGAGCGCGCGTCCAGCGTCTGGCGGACCGCGCCGTCCTTGGGGCTGAGCAATTGCCACTCGGCGCCCTCGCGCACCGCTTCCATGAACGCGTCGGTGATGAGCACGCCGTGGTGGAGGTTGAGCGCCTTGCGGTTGAAGTCGCCCGACGGCTTGCGGATTTCGAGGAACTCCTCGATCTCCGGGTGGCTGACGTCGAGGTAGCAGGCGGCCGAGCCGCGCCGCAGCGACCCCTGGCTGATCGCGAGGGTGAGCGAGTCCATCACGCGGACGAACGGGATGATGCCGCTGGTCTTGCCGTTGAGGCCGACCGGTTCGCCGATGCCGCGCACGTTGCCCCAATAGGTGCCGATCCCGCCGCCGCGCGAGGCGAGCCAGACGTTCTCGTTCCACGTGTCGACGATACCGTTCAAGCTGTCGGGCACCGAGTTCAAGTAGCAGGAGATCGGCAGGCCGCGCCCGGTGCCGCCGTTCGACAGCACGGGCGTCGCGGGCATGAACCACAGCCGCGAAATATAGTCGTACAGACGCTGCGCATGCGCGGCATCGTCGGCGTATGCGGAGGCAACGCGGACGAACAGGTCCTGGTAGCTCTCGCCCGGCAACAGATAGCGGTCCTTGAGCGTCTCCTTGCCGAAATCGGTCAGGAGCGAATCGCGGCCATGATCGACCTCGACCGGATAGGGCCCGCGTGGCTGGGGGGCGCCGGCCGACGGCGCCGCCGCGGCCGCTTCCGCCGTTCGTTCCATCGTGTCGCTGTTCATGTCGTCGTTCCTGAAGTCCATTGCGCCACGCTCCCGATCACCATTCGTTCGACTCGGCCAAGCCCGATCATGCTATCAGCTTTCGCGTCCCGCGAGAACAAAACAAGATCATGTCCCGGCCGGAGACCAGCCCGATGCGCCGGCCTTCGTTCTGTAGAGCCGGACGGTTAACACCATAACTTGGGTCCGCGCCGTTCGTCGACCACCAGAGATTGTAGCAGCGTCGGGAGCGATGCAAGTCCAATCGGCGCAGGACGAGGCCGATCGGATGATCCATGCGATCACGGTGCGCGATGGGCCGACCGCGACGCGTGGACTTCCGCGCCGCCTGCGAAACGCAAGGGAACGAAGCGGCAACATCGAATAGTTTTTCCGGTCGGGCGGGCGCGGGTGCCGAGAATCGTCGAGGTCCCGCCGACGACTCGTGTCGGACCGTGACGGCGAACGCATATCTCGCGAGGCTGGCGGTGGGCGTCGCGGCCCGTTACGCTCCATCCATGCGCCAACGCCTGCTCCGTCTGACCTTGGTCCCACTGACGGCGACAGCTGCGGCCCAGATGATCATGGCCCAAATGACTATGGCCCAGACGACCACGGCCCCGACGACGATCGCGGCACGCCAGTCAGCGCCCGCTGCGTCCGTGCCCGGAACCCCGACGTCGGGCTCCACCGTCGTCGTCACCGGGCGACGCCTGCCGCAGAAGAAGGTGGTCGAGCATCTGACGCACGCGATCACGCCGACGCTCGACGCCAGCGAGACGCTGGCCCGGTTTCCCGACGCCGTCTGCCCTGCTGCCGAAGGAATGCCGGCGAACTACGACGCCCGTCTGGCGGCGCGGATCCGCGCCGATGCGGCGGCTGCCGGCATCCGGGTCGATGCGCCGGGCTGTCGTCCCAACGTGATCGTGATGCTGGTCCCCGACGGCCAGGCCGTGGTCCGCGAGCTGCGCCGGACGCGCAGCTACATGTTCGGCGACATGGAGAAGACGCGGGTCGACGCGATGATCGCCGATCCGGGTCCGGTCCATGGCTGGACGGTGACGCGGCTGCGCAGCCGCGACGCCGACACGCTGCGTAACGGCACGATGTTGCAGGACGTGCCCGAGATCGAGGTCCGGTCTGCCTCGATCATCGAATCCGCGACCCGGCGCGACATCGACGCGTCCGTCCTGCTGATCGACATCGACGCGGCGATCGGGAAGACGGTGAACCAGCTGGCCGACTATGCCGCGATGCGCACGCTCGCGCGCACCCGGCCGGCAGACGGCACGGGGCGGGCGAGGGGAGCGACACGATCCTGACGCTGTTCGCGCCGGGCGATCCCGCCGGCCGGCCGCGCGGGCTGACGACGTTCGACGCAGGCTATCTCAAGGCCTTGTACCATGGCCCGGCCACCGAGCCGGCGATGGCCAAGACGAGACAGATCGCCCGCGCGATCAACGCCGGCAAGTGATCCGGCGGGGTGCGACCGGTCAGGCCGCCATGCGATGCAGCGCGCACAGCTTGTTGCCGTCGGGATCGCGCAGATAGGCAAGGTAGATCGGGCCGAACGGGCTCTCGCGGGCGCCGGGATCCTCCTCGATCGCGGTGCCGCCGTTGGCAGCGCCGGCCGCGTGCCACGCCTCGCCCTGTTCGGGGCCGTCGACCAGGAAGCCGATGGTGCTGCCGTTGCCCGGCGTGGCGGGCCGGCCGTCGATCGGCGTCGTCACCAGGAAGCGACCGCCCTTGTTCACGTACACCAGCCGGCCCAGGGGATCGACCACGCCGGGCTTGCCGCCCGTCGTCGCGAACAGCGCGTCGTAGAACCGGCGCGAGCGTTCGAGATCGTTGCTGCCGACCATCATGTGGCTGAACATCGTGGGGTTCCTGTTCGGGTGCGCGCGGGCGGCGCCTGGGCGATGGTCCGCCATCGCGCAGCACGCGCCGGGCGTCAAATCCCGCCGCACGGCCGTTCCACCCGTACGCCGGCTCAGGCGATGCTGCGTCGCTGAAACCGGTTCGGCTGGAGCCGTTCGAGATTGAACTGCTGCGCGAACTCGATCCCGGCGCGCCCACCGTCGACCCAGCGCAGCGTGGCGGCGAACATCTGGTCCTCCAGCAGCTCGATCAGCAGGTCGACGCCGCCCGCCGCCGACGGATCGAGCCCGTCCAAGTCCAGCCCGTCGATCATCGCGCCGGTGGACGAGATGTTGCGGATCCGCACGTCGCCCTGCTTGCCGCCGAGTTCCAGCCGCGCCGACCGCAGCATGGTGGACCGCGGGCTGCGGCTGACCTTGTAGCCCGATGCGGCGACCTGGCCATCGGCGGCGAGCTGGCGGCGCACTTCCTCGCCCAGCATCGGCTTGCCGTAGACATAACCCTGGATGTGGCTGCACCCCAGCTGGCGGACCAGTTCGATCTCGTCCTGCACCTCGACGCCTTCCGCGGTAGTCTCCATGCCCAGCGTGTCGGCGAGGGTGACGATCGCCTTGATGATCGCGGCGTTGCGGTTACCGGGCTGAGCCGCGCCGCGCACGAAGCTCTGGTCGATCTTGATCTTGTCGAACGGCGCGGTGCGCAGATAGCCGAGGCTGGAATAGCCGGTGCCGAAATCGTCGAGTGCCAGCCGGACGCCCAGCCCCTTCAACGCCGCAAACATCGTGTCGGACGAGCGCGTCTGGTCGAGGAACACGCCTTCGGTGATCTCGAGCTCCAGCCGGGCGGGGTCGAGTTGCGTGCTCGCCAGCGCGCTGGTGACCAGCGCGGGAAGCGCGGGGCTCGCGAACTGGATCGGCGAGACGTTGACCGCGACGCGAACGCCGTTGGGCCATGTCGCCGCCTCGGCGCAGGCGGTGCGCAGCACCCACTCGCCGATCGCGGCGATCAGCCCGCATTCCTCCGCGACCGGGATGAACGTCGCGGGGCCGACGGCGCCGCGGGTCGGGTGATCCCAGCGCAGCAGCGCCTCGTAGCCGACGATGCGCGTGTCCGCGGTCGTGACCACGGGCTGATAGGCGAGGTGGAACGCGCCGGTCGCGACCGCTTGGCGCAGGTCGTCCTCCAGCAGCTTGCGGCTCTGCGCGCCCGCCAGCATGTCGTCGGTGTAGAAACGATGGACGCCGCGCCCGTCTCCCTTGGCGGCATAGAGCGCCAAATCCGCCGAGCGGACCAGGGTTTCCGCGTCGCCGTCGTGGCGCGGGGCGACGGCGATGCCGACCGAACAGCCGATCGTCACCGACTGGCCCGCGATGTAATAGGGCTGCGACAGCGAGGCGATGATCGTTCGCGCGAGCTCCGACAGCACCTCGGGTGCGTCCGTTCCGGGCAGCAGCACCTGGAACTCGTCGCCGCCCAGCCGTCCGCACAGCCCCCGGTCGCCGACGCAGCGCAGCAGCCGTTGCGCGACCTGGCGCAGCAGCTCGTCACCCGCCTGATGGCCCAGCGTGTCGTTGACCGCCTTGAACCGGTCGAGGTCGAGCATGAACAGCGTCGTCGCGCGATAGGGGCCCGCCTGTTGCGCCAAGGTCTTGTCGAGCGACAGCCGCATCCGCTGGCGATTGGCGAGCCCGGTCAGCCCGTCGAACAGCGCCAGGCGCGTGATCTCGCTTTCCGACCGGCGCTTTTCCGTCAGGTCGCTGCCCGAGCCGCTGAACCCGTGGAACCGTCCCAGATCGTCCGTGACCGGCCGGCCCGAGATCGACCAGCAGCGTGGTGCCTCGCCGCCCCGCGCGGGAAGCGTCGACGACGCCAGCACCGAATAGTCGGAAAACGACGTGCGTGAGGACAAGTGGAAAGCCAGCGTCCGCTCGGTCGCGGGCGCATCGGAATCGATGTGGAACAACTCGGTCAGCGGCCGTCCGAGCGGCGTCAACGCCGTCGCTTGCGCCAGTTCGTCCGCCACCTTGCGCGACAGATAGGTGACCCGGCCCGCGCGATCGGTCTCCCAGAACCAGCCGGTGCCATGGCCTTCGAACTCCGCGATCATGCGGACAGCGAACACGCCCTGGATGGCCTCGGCGGCGCGGGCCGCCGCCTCGCGCGCGTCGCGATGCGCCAAGCGGACCATCGCGGCGGTCAGGCCGCAGAAGAAGGCCAGCGCCGTCGCCGCCGCCGCGACGCTTGCATCCACCAGGATCACGCCGACCGCCAGACCCAGGCCGAAGCCGAGCGTGGCGCTCCTCGAGGCGTTCAGCACGGTGGCCGAAACACCGATCGCGCCGGCGACGGCCACGCAGGCGGCGAGCCGGGCGGCGCCGGCGGGCAGGGCGCTCGCGGACCACAGGGCGGCCACCAGGGCGCCCGCCAGGATGGCGACGGCCAGGAGCAGCGCGCGGAGTCGACGGTGCACGGCCCAGTCGCGAGTGTGGACCAGGATCGCCCATGGCGGTGCCGCGGCGAGCACGACCGCCGCCGAGGCGACGAGGGCGTCGGTGGAGCGGCCGGGAGCGGACGCGAGCCAGCAGCCGCCCACGATCGCGACGGCGACCAGTTGCGCGCCGAGCGCGACGGGCCATGCGGCGGCGGCGTCGTCGAGGCGCGCGGCCTGCGCGGTGACGACGGCATCACGCTCGTCATCCAGCAGGCCGAGATCGACGGCGACGCGCGCCATTCGATTCGTCGTGCTGGACTGGGGACCGACGCTCATGCCAGCCATCTGACCCGTACTTGCTTTAGGTTATGCAAGCGAACGTGGCTAACGAGGAATGAACGTCCGCCGACGATCCTTGATGGCGGTCAGTCGACCCAGTCCAGGCCGATGTCGCGATAGACCTCCCGGTCCTCGTCCCAACCCGGCCGTACCTTGACGTGGAGGTAGAGGTGCACCGGCCGCTCCATCAGCGACGACAGTTGCGTGCGGGCGCGGGCGCCGATCTCGCGGATGCGGCTGCCGCCCTTGCCCAGCACGATCGCGCGCTGCGTCGGGCGTTCGACCAGGATTTGCTGGTGGATCTCGACCGAACCGTCGGTGCGTTCCTGGTACGATTCGGTTTCCACCGCACTGGCGTAGGGCAGCTCGGCGTGAAGTTGCAGGAAGAGCTGTTCGCGTGTCACCTCGGCGGCCAGCGCGCGTTCGGTGGCGTCGGACACCTGATCCTCGGGGTAATGCCACGGCCCGGCGGGCATCGCGGCGGCGAACGCGCGCTTGAGCTCGGGCACGCCGTCGCCCGTCTCGGCGGACACGAAGAACGTCTCGTGGAACGGCAGCAGCGCATTCAGCCGCTCGGCGTGGGTCAGCAGCTTGGCCTTGTCGGCGACGTCGACCTTGTTGAGGACGAGGTACAGTCGCTCGGGCCTGCCCGCGAGCTGCTCGACAAGCGTCGTCACCTTGGCGCCGGTGCCCGCGCGTCCGTCCACCACCAGCACGACGAGGTCCGCGCCCTCCGTCCCGCCCCAGGCCGCCGCGACCATCGCGCGGTCGAGGCGGCGGGTGGGGGCGAAGATGCCGGGCGTGTCGACCAGCAGCAACTGCGTCGCCCCCTCGATCGCAACGCCCAGCAGGCGCGCACGCGTCGTCTGCGCCTTGGGGCTGACGATCGCGACCTTCTGCCCGACCAGCGCATTGACGAGCGTCGACTTGCCCGCATTGGGCGCGCCGACGAGGGTCACGAGGCCGCAATGGGGAGGGGGTGGCGATGCGTGCGAAGGATCAGGTGCTGGTATCACCTCGTTCCCCTATCCGTTCAGGCTGAGCTTGTCGAAGCCCTCCCCTTGTTCCTCGCGAGCGTCGAGATCATCGCCCAATCCCCACGGATCAGCGCCATCTTCTTGGCCCGGCTCCAACCCTTGATCCGGCGTTCCGCCTCCTGCGCCTCCAGACGCGAAGGGAAATCCTGGCTCCAGACCAGCATCACCGGCCGGTGATCGTTCGTGAAGCCGGGCGTCGCGCCTCTCTCGTGTTGAGCCAAGCGCGTCTCTAGGTCGTCCGTGTGGCCCGCGTAGAAATAGCCGCCCTTGCAATGGAGCAGGTAAGCGTAAAACGACATATCGCGACGCTAGGAAGAAGGGCAGGGCTTCGACAAGCTCAGCCTGAACGGACAGGGGTATGGGCGGGATCAGCTATCTTCACCCCCGCACCTTCGCCAGCAGCGCCGCCGCCGCCGCCGTCTCCGCCTCCTGCTTCGATCCGCCCTCCGCGCTCGCCTCCGCCAGCCGGCCGACGCTCACCCGCACCGTGAAGCGCGGCGCGTGGCCCGGCCCTGCGCGGTCGGTCACCTCGTACGCGGGCGCCTTGCGGTTGTTGGCGGCGGCCCATTCCTGGAGCGCGGATTTCGGATGCTGGGGTGCGGCGCCCGCGCTGTCGATGCGGCCGGCCCACAGGCGGCGGACGAGCGTACGCGCGCCGTCCAGCCCCGCCTCGCGGTACAGCGCGCCGATCAGCGCCTCCATGACGTCGCCCAGCACGTTGTCGCTGCCCGCCGCCCCGTCGCTCAGCGCCTGCTTGCCGAGCCGCAGCGCGCCGGGCACGCCGATATCGCGCGCCACCTCGGCGCAGACCGGCCCCGTCACCAGCGCGTTGAGCCGCTTGGACAACAGCCCCTCGGGCTCGTCCGCGAACGTTTCGAACAGCCACTCCGCGATCAGCAGCCCCAGCACCCGGTCCCCTAGGAACTCCAGGCGCTCGTAATGCGCCTCGCCATGGCTGCCGTGCGTCAGCGCGCGCTCGAAGAGTGCGGGGTCGGCGGGCCGGTGGCCGAGCGCGCCCTCGACCCAGGCGGCGACCTTCCCGCTCAGAAGCCCTGTCCGATCCGGCTCGGGCGCGCGGCGGTGAACCATGTCCAGGGCAGCAGCCACTGCGCCGACCCGTCCGTCGAGAAGAAGCCGACGATCGCGCGCCCTTCGACATGGTCGAGCGGCACGAATCCCATGCCCGCCTGCTCGCCCGGCAGGGCGTCGTCGGGCGCGGGGAAGCGGCTGTCGGCGCTGTCGTCGCGGTTGTCGCCCATCAGGAAGACGTGGTCGGCGGGCACCGCATAGACCCTGGTGTCGTCGGCGGGCACCGTGCCCTGATCCAGCACGTCGTATGTCCGGCCGCCGGGCAGCGTCTCGCGATATTGCGGGTAGCGGCAGACCGGGCGCCCGGCGTCCGTCGACTGGAACGGCAGGCCGCAGTGGCTCGCGTCGAAATTGGGTGAGAGCGGCAACACGAAGTCCGCGACGCGCACCTTGGGCACGGGCGCGCCGTTCAGGATGACCTGGCCATGGCGCACCTGCACGCGGTCGCCGGGCAGGCCGATCACGCGCTTGATGACGTCATGGTCCTCACCGTGCGGACCCCGGAACACGACCACGTCGCCGCGCGACGGGATCGCCCAGCGGACATGCCCCGGGATGGCCGGCTCGCCCCAGGGCAGCGACCAGCGCGAGAAGCCATAGGCGGGCTTCAGCACGAACAGATAGTCGCCGATCAGCAGTCGCGGCAGCATCGACTCGGACGGGATGGAGAACGGCGCGAGCAGGAACGACCGGAACACGAGGACGATCACCGCGAGCTTCAACAGGAAGACGAGCGTCTCCCGAAGCTCGGCGAGCGCGGAGGCGGGGCGGGGAGTGGCCATGGCGGCCCGCGTCGCGCAACGCCCCCGTTCCGTCAAGTCGGAGCCTTGGCAAGCGCCGCACGTTGGGCCACGCGATCGCGACACGATCCGAACACGAAGGAGCCCTGGCATGAGCGACGACTGGTCCCCGATCGAGGCGCTGCCGCAGCGCAAGCTCGAAGAGTTGTTCGCGTCCGACTCCGATCGGCTGTCGCGCTTCACCGCCGACGTCGCGGGGATGCACTTCGACTGGTCGAAGACGCATTTGACCCAGGAGGCGGTGACCGCGTTCGAGGCGCTGGCCAAGACGCGCGACCTCGCGGGGCGGCGCGATGCGATGTTTGCGGGCGAGCACATCAACACCACCGAGGACCGCCCGGTCGAGCATACCGCCGAACGCTATGAAGGCGCGCCCGAGAGCGTCGCGCGGGCGAAGAAGTATCACGAGCGGATGCGGACGCTGATCGACGCGATCGAGGCGGGCGCGTTGGGCGACATCCGCTACGTGCTGCACACCGGCATCGGCGGATCGGCGCTCGGCCCCAATCTGCTCGTCGACGCGCTCGGGCGGGGGGCGGACCGGTACGAGGTGGCAATCGTCTCCAATGTCGACGGCATGGCGATGGAGGACGTGTTCAAGCGCTTCGATCCCAAGGCGACGCTGCTGGTCGTCGCGTCCAAGACGTTCACCACGACGGAGACGATGCTGAACGCCGACAGCGCGATCCAGTGGATGCAGGAGGGCGGCGTCGAGGACCCGTACGGCCGTGTCGTCGCGCTGACCGCCAGCCCGGACAAGGCGATCGAGTGGGGCGTCGACGAGACGCGCGTGCTGCCGTTCTCGGAAGGTGTCGGCGGGCGCTATTCGCTGTGGTCGTCGATCGGCTTCCCCGCCGCGATCAAGCTCGGCTGGGCGGCGTTCGAGGAACTGCTGGAAGGCGCGGCCGAGATGGACCGCCACTTCCGCCTGACCGCGCTGCACGAGAACGCGCCCGCACTCGCCGCCTTTGCGGACCTCTATTACACGCAGGTGCGCCGCGCGGAGACGCGGGCGACCTTCGCCTATGACGAGCGACTGCGGTTGTTGCCGCCGTATCTCCAGCAGCTCGAGATGGAGTCGAACGGCAAGGGCGTGACCCTGTCGGGCGAGTGGCTGACGCGGCCGTCGACGGCGATCACCTGGGGCGGCGTCGGCACCGACGCGCAGCACGCGGTGTTCCAGTTGCTGCACCAGGGCACGCACCTCGTCCCTGTCGAGTTCGTCGCGGTGATCGAGCCGGGCGACGACCTGAACGAGGAGCATCACCGGATGCTGCTGCTCAACGCGTTCGCCCAAGGCGCGGCGCTGATGAAGGGCAAGCACGTCGACGATCCCGCGCGCAGCTACACCGGGGATCGCCCGACCTCGACCATCCTGCTCGACACGCTCGACCCGCGCACGCTCGGCGCGCTGATCGCCTTCTACGAACATCGCGTGTTCGTCGCCGGAACGTTGTTGCAGATCAACAGCTTCGACCAGTTCGGTGTGGAACTGGGCAAGGAGATGGCGAAGGCGGCGGCGAAGGGTGGCGGCGAGTTCGACCCTTCGACGACCGACCTCATCAAGCGCGCCGGACTCGACTGATGTTCGCGATGCTCCCGCCGGTCGTGGTCGTGGCACCGGCGGCGAGCATCGCGCGGCTGCGCGATCACTGGCGCGTGTTGGTGGTCGCTGCGCCCGCGGCGAACGACCCGCGGTTGCGCGCGCAACGTGCGACGCTGGCGGCCTGGGGCCGGGGCGCGGCGGACCGGGACGTCACGGTGGTCGAACTGGTGGGCCGCACAGTCTCGGGTTCCGCGGATGATCCGCAGGCGTTGCGTGCGCGCTTCCACCTGCTGCCCGGCAGTTTCGCGGTGGTGCTGATCGGCAAGGATGGGCACGAGGCGTTCCGCTCCGCGACGCCGGTGCTCGCCGAGCGCTTGCAGGGCACGATCGACGCCATGCCGATGCGGCGCGCCGGGCAGCGTTGAAGTGAGTACGCGCGCGCGCTATGTGTAGGATGCGGCTGGAGCATACACATGCGGACGAATATCGATATCGATGACGCGTTGATGGCGAGCGCGATGCGGGCAACCGGCGCACGAACGAAACGAGAGGTTGTGGAGCAGGGACTCCAGACGCTTCTCCGGCTCGAACAGCAGCAAGGGATTCGTCGACTTCGCGGCAAGATCAATTGGATCGGTGACCTTGATGCGATGCGACGCGATTGATCCTCGTCGACTCGAGTGTGTGGATCGACTACCTCGCGGGCAGGTCGACCCGCCAGGTCGATTGGCTCGACGATGCTCTTGGACGGTTCCGGATCGCGATCGGTGACCTGATGCTCGTGGAAGTGTTGCAGGGGTGCGACACGGATCACGACTTTCGGGAAACGCAGGCCGAACTGTCGGTTTATGAGTTCGTGCAGATCTCGGACGCTGCGGTGGCTGTTCGCGCTGCTCAACACTATCGACGTCTTCGATCCCGAGGAATCACGGTTCGCAAGACGATCGACACGCTGATTGCCACGCGCTGCATCCTCGATCGGATACCGTTGCTGTACAGCGACCGTGATTTCGACCCGTTCGTGCGCCATCTCGGCCTCCGATCGGCAATGGGTGAGATGGAATGACTGCAATGTCCGAGTACGACTACGACCTCTTCGTCATCGGTGCCGGTTCGGGCGGGGTGCGCGCCGCGCGCGTCGCCGCCGCCCATGGCGCCAAGGTCGCCATCGCCGAGGAATATCGCGTCGGCGGCACCTGCGTCATCCGCGGCTGCGTGCCCAAGAAGCTGCTCGTCTACGGCGCGCATTTCGCCGAGGACCTCAAGGATGCCAGGCGCTTCGGATGGGATGTTCCCGACCGTTGCGACTTCTCGTGGCCGCGGCTGCGTGACAGCGTGCTGGCGGAGGTCGACCGGCTCAACGCCGCCTATATCAACACGCTGGCGAGCCACGACGTCGAGATCGTCGCCTCGCGCGCCACGATTGCCGGCCCGCACGAGGTCGCGCTGTCCGGCGGACGGACCGTGACCGCGAAGACGATCCTGGTCGCGGTCGGCGCGCATCCGGCGATCCCGACGTTTCCCGGCCACGAGCATGGCATCACGTCCAACGAGGCGTTCCACCTGCCTGACGTGCCCCGGCGCATCCTGATCGCCGGCGCCGGCTACATCGCCAACGAGTTCGCGGGGCTGTTCCACCAGTTCGGCGCGCATGTCGTCATCGTCAACCGCACCCGCGAGATCCTGCGCGGCTACGACGTGTCGATTCGCGATCGGCTGTTGCAGATCAGCCTGATGAAAGGGCTGGAGTTCCGGTTCGACGCGGGGCTGGAGCGGATCGAGCGGGGCACGGACGGCTGCCTGACGGTGTCGATGGCGGGGCACGATCCCGTCACCGTCGACTGCGTGTTGTTCGCCACCGGCCGCGCACCCAACACTCGGGGGCTCGGGTGCGAGTCGGCGGGAGTCGAGCTGGATGCGCACGGCGCGATCGTGGTCGATGCGGAGAACCGCTCGACCTGCGACAGCATTTATGCGGTGGGCGACGTCACCAACCGTGTCCAGCTGACGCCGGTCGCGATCCGCGAAGGTCAGGCGTTCGCCGACACGCTGTATGGCGGCAAGCCGGTCCGCGTCGATTACGACTACATCCCCAGCGCGGTCTTCAGCCATCCGCCGCTCGCGATGGTCGGCCTGACCGAGTCCCAGGCGCGCGAACGGCTCGGCTCGGTCAAGGTCTACACCAGCGACTTCCGCCCGATGAAGAACGTGCTCGCCGGCCGCGACGAGCGCGCGCTGTACAAGATGGTGTGCGACGGCGAGACCGGGCGCGTCGTCGGCCTACACATGATCGGCCCCGACGTGCCCGAGATCCTGCAGGCGGCCGCGGTCGCGGTGAAGGCGGGGTTGACCAAGGACCAGTTCGACGATGTCGTCGCGCTCCACCCCACGATGGCGGAGGAACTGGTGCTGATGAAATAAGCGCCGAAGCGTCGCGCGCGGCCAGCCGATCTCCGTATGAGCATGGCCGCTCGTGACACGCGTCGCTGGCAGTGCGCCACGACCTGACCAGCGTCAGGTCGGCGACCGTCTAGCTACGCGGCCGTTCCGTGCCGCGCCGGTCGATCACCGCGCGGGCGTCGCTCCCCCGGACGGTCGCAATCGCGTGAGCGGCCCTACCGCGCGTCGCAGGCAATCCGCCAGCCGCTGATGCGACAGACGCGCCTCGATGCTGGTCGCGCGCTGCGCGGCGCGATCTTCCTGCAAGGCGCGGAGCAGGAACTCGTCGGTACGATCAAGGGTCGACATCGGTCACCACCGTTCTCGACGCCGCAACAGCCTCGCGGCCCCGTATCCAGATCATGCGCCTCTTGCCCCCGGCGCGCAATACCGCCGCGATCAGTCCGGCGCGGCGGCGCCCCGGGCCGCCAGTCGGCGCGCGAGCATCGGCCCGACCAGCAGGACGGTGACGAAACGGAGTACCTGCATCGCCATCACGAACGGCACGTCCACGGGGGTTGAATGGGCGATGATCGCGACCGAGTCGGCACCGCCCGGGCTCGTCGCGAGATAGGCGGTGACGAGGTCCTTGCCGGTGACGTGCGCGAGCAGCAGCGCCAGTCCGCCGCAGAACGCCATCAGGACCGCGATCGCGGCCAGCACGCGCGGCGCGGCGCGCGCGGCGGTGCGTGTGATCTCGGGCGTGAAGGCGAAGCCGATCCGCCACCCGACGACCGCATAGCCCAGCGCCAGCAGCCAGCCGGGCAACGCGAACCGCGCGATACCGGCGACGTTGAGCGCGGCCGCCAGCGTCATCGGTCCGTTGATCGCAGCGGCGGGCACACGCAGCCGCGTCGCGCCCCAGACACCGACCACCGCGACGGCGAGCGTCTCGGCGAGGCCCGGCGGGTCGAGCGGAGGGAACCACTCGGCCGATGGGTGACCGCCGCCATGCCCGGCCACGACGGCGGCCAGCAACGATGCGACCGCGGCCACGCACACGACGCGAAGGTAGCTCATGCTCGCCACCAGCCGCCAGTCGGCGCCGCCGTCCCGCGCCATCAGCACCATCGACGTCGCCGCGCCGGGCATCGATCCCCATACCGCGACACCGGGCGGGAACAGCCGCCAGCGGTCCAGCGCCCAGCCGATCGCGATGCTGGCGGCCAGCGTCGCTGCCGTCGTGCCCGCGAACAGCAACGGTTGCGCAGCGACGGTGCGCAGGAGGCCGGGCGTGATCGATGTCGCGATCAGGATGCCGACGATGGCCTGGCCGGCCCGGAACGCATTGGGCGGTATGGTGACGGATCGACCCGTCGACGCCATGACGACTGCGACGATCAAGGGACCCAGCAACAACGCGGCCGGAAGGCCGATCGCCTCCAGAAAGGCCGCCAGTCCCGCCGAGCCCGCGACGAGCGCCCCGGCGCGCCGCGCAGCCGTCAGCCGATGGAGAGGCCCTGCGTCATTCCCCGCCAAGGGTCAGGTCGTCGGCGCTCGTGATCCGCGCGATGCGGGGCAGGATGTGCTCGAACGCGAATGCGTGCATCGGCGCGGTGAACGACGTGCACGCGTCCTCGACGACGACGACGTCGTAACTCAGCTCCCAGGCCGAGCGGACGGTGGACTCGACACCCAGATTGGTGGCGATCCCGGCCACGACGACAGTCTTCACCCCGCGCCGCCGCAGTTGCAGGTCGAGGTCGGTACCCGTGAACGCACCCCAGTGATGCTTCAGCACGACGACGTCGTCGGGCTCGCGCAGGCCATCGACGAATGCGTAGAAGGCGGGCGGAGTGCCGCCCGACGGGACGGGCAGCGCCTCGTCGGTGTGGCGGCTTGGCACCTCGCCCTCGCTGCGCCAACCGACGTGGACGAGGACGACGGGCGCCTGCTTCTCGCGGAAGCGCGCCGCGAGGTTCTTGGAGGTCTCCACCACCGCATGACCCGATCGGGGCGCGCGATCGCCGGCGACGATGCCGTCCTGCAGATCGATGAGGACGAGGGCGGTGGTACGGGGGTCTAGGGTGGCCATGCCGCCTCAACCGATGAAGGCGCGTGGGGTTTCACCGCCATGTCGCGACGGCGATCAGGGCCGGATCGGCTTGTACCGCCGCGTGATCGCCTCGGGCGCGTGGACCAGCAGGCGCAGCGCCTCCAATTCCGCGGGCGTGTCGACATCGATCAGCTCCGCCGGCGCGGTAACGACGTGGCGCCCGGCGCGGACGAGGTCGCGCGCGCCCGAATCGCCGTCGAGCGTCTTGAGGAAGCCGAACCGGCCGCGGCCGAAAAGCGCCGGCGGCTTGGGGTCGACGCCGTCGCTCGATGCGACGACGCTGTCCGCGCCGGTGCTCGCGTCGAACAGGCGGTGGATGTGCGCCGCCGTCACCCGCGGCATGTCGGCCAGCGCGATCAGCACCGCGTCCGCCCCCGTCGTCTCCGCCGCATCGATCCCGATCCGCACCGACCGGGCCATGCCCTGCGACGGATCGTCGTTGCGGCGGATGTCGAAACCGTGCCGGGCATAGTCGAGGTTCGCGGTACCGACGACCGCAACCCGCGCGAGGAACGGCATGTCCTCCAGCGCGACCGCGACATGGAGCCCCAGAGCGCGGCCCAGGAACTCCTGTTCGAGCTTGGCGTCGATGTCGCCGAACCTGGAGCCGCGCCCGGCCGCCAGCAGGACCAGCACGGTACGGTCGATCGAGAGCCGGTCAGGCGCGCTCACGAAAGGCCCCCACCATCGCCGCGGCGATCGACAGCGCGATCTCGGACGGGCCGATCGCGCCGATGTCGATGCCCACCGGCGCATCGATCCGGTCGAGGTCCTGCGCCGACACGCCCATCGCCGCCAGCCGCTCGCGGCGTGCCGCATGGCTCCGCCGGCTGCCGAGCGCGCCCACGTAGGGCGCGTCGCTTTTCAACGCCTCGATCAGCGCGGGATCGTCGATCTTGGTATCGTGGCTGAGCGTCACGATCGCGGTGGAGGGCCCGGGCTTCAGCGCCGCGATCGCCTCGTCGGGCCAGCGATCGTCGAGCGTCGTGCCGGGGAACCGCTCCTGCGTCAGGAAGCGTCCGCGCGGGTCGATTACCACCGTCTCGATGCCGAGTTCGCGCGTCAGGCCCGCGAGTGCCTGCGCGATCTGCACCGCGCCCACGATCAGCAACCGGCGCGGCGGATCATAGCGGTTGAGGAACGCTTCGCCGGTCTCGAGCGGGCGTGCATCGGAACGGCCGGTGGCAAGGTCGGTGTGGACGACCAGCGCGTCGCCGTCCGCTCGCGCGTCCGCGATGCGGTCGAACAACTCGGGATCGAATCCCTCGGCCGAGACCGGTTGGACCATGACGGCGATCTCGCCCCCGCATGGCAGGCCGACCTCCCACGCCGCCGCATCGGCGACACCGTAGCGCTTCACCTGGAAGGGCGCGCCTGCGATCACCTCCGCGGCGGTCTGGAGGATGTCGCTCTCGACGCAGCCGCCCGATACCGAGCCCTCGAACCGCCCGTCGGCGTGCACGAGCATGTGGCTGCCCCGGGGCCGTGGCGCCGAGCCCCAGGTGGATACCACGGTGGCGAGCGCCAGTTGCTCCCCCTTCCATCCGCGCGCGGCGGCGATGACGCTGTCGTTTTCTGCCATGACACCGATGTAGGAGAGGGAAGGAAAAACGCCACCCACCACGCCGGCCGGTTCACATCGGCGGCAGGCCCGCCAGCAGCTTGTCGCAGGTGATCGGGAAGTCGTTCACCCGCACGCCGCACGCGTTGTAGATCGCATTGGCGATCGCGGCCGCCGATCCCGATATGCCGAGCTCGCCGATACCCTTGGCGTGGAGCGGATTGGCGAACGTGTCGCGGTCGGGCATCAGGATAACCTCGATCGCGGGCACGTCCGCGTTCACGGGCACGTGATACTCCGACAGGTCTCGATTGACGAGCTTGCCGTTGCGCGTGTCGTGGATCAGGTCCTCCTCCAACGCAGCGCCGATGCCGAAGGTGATTCCGCCCAAGCATTGCGACCGCGCGGTCTTGGCGTTGAGGATGCGGCCCGCGGCGAACACGCCGAGATAGCGGCGGACGCGCACCTCTCCCGTCACCGCGTTGACGCCGACCTCGCAGAAATGTGCGCCGTGCGACGCCTGGCTCGTCGACTTCTCGTTGTGACCAGGCGCGATGTTGCCCTCCGCCTCGATGCCCTCGCCCGCCAGGTCGGCGAGCAGGGTCGACCGGTTGTCGGCGATCGCCATCCCGTCCTTGAGCGTCAGGTCCTCGACTTCGACACCCAGCTTCTTGGCGATCTGCTGCCGGATGCTTTCGGCCGCCAGATACACCGCCGATCCGGCCGAGGCCGCGCCCCACGATCCGCCCGACCCGGCACTGGGGCCATAGCGCGTGTCGCCGAGCTCGATCTTGATGCGATCCATCGGCAGGCCAAGCAGCTCGCCCGCGATCTGCGCGAGGATGGTGTAGGTGCCGGTGCCGATGTCGGTCATCGACGTCTTGACCGTCAGCATGCCGGCGGCGTCGAGCTTGGCGGCGGCGGACGATTTCATCAGCTGATTGTTGCGCGTGGCGGACGCGACGCCCATTCCGATCATCCACTCGCCATCGCGGACCTGGCCGGGCGTCGCATTCCGCTTCGACCAGCCGAACTTGGCCGCGCCCTCGTCGAGGCAACCCGACAGCTGACGACTGGAATAGGGCACGTCCATTTCGGGATCACGCTCGGGATCGTTGCGCTTGCGCAGCTCGACGGGATCGATGCCCACCTTCTCGGCCAGCACGTCCATCGCCGCCTCGACCGCGATCATGCCCACCGCCTCACCCGGCGCGCGCATGGAGCCGGACATCGGCAGGTTGAGCGTCACCAGCTCATGTGTGATGAGCCGGTTCTCGCCACGGTACAGCGCATGGGTGCCGATGCCGGCGGGCTCGTAATAGGTCTCACCCGGCGTGTTGGACGATACCGACTCGTGGCCGATGCCGATCAGCACGCCATCGGTGCCGGCCGCGAGGCGCACGCGCTGCAGCGTGTTGGAGCGGCGCGGCGTCGTCTCGAACACCTGCTGGCGTGCTTGCGCGACCTTCACCGGCCGCCCCAGCGCCTTCGCCGCGATCGCCGCCGCGACCGCCTCGGGCGCGATGCCGAGCTTCGAGCCGAAGCCGCCGCCGATGTAATGCGACACCATCCGCACCTTGGACGCGGACAGGCCCATCGCCTTGGCCAGCGACTGGCTGTCCTGCGTCGGCATCTGGTACGATCCGAACATCGTCAGCTCGCCGTCCTTGGACCATACCGCGGTGGACGAATGCGGCTCCATCGCGGCGGAGTTCTGGCTGGGCGTCGTGTACGTCTCGTCGACCGTCACCGCCGCCTCGGCCATCGCCTTGTCGAAGTCGCCCTGCTTGTACCGGGGCGGCGTCACCGTCTCCTTGGGCGTCGTGCGCTCGTCGCCGTGCTTCTCGAAATCGTAGCGGCCATCGGCGTGATCGTATTCGATCGCGATCCGCGACCCGGCGTCGCGCGCCGCCTCGTACGTCTCGGCGACCACGATCGCGACCGGCTGGCCGACATAGTGGATTTCCTGCACGCCCTGCGACGGCGCGGTCGTCTGCCCGCCCTGCGCGGCGACCCGCGCCATCGTCTTGTAGTCGACGATGACGTCGATCACGCCGGGGATCGCCTTGGCGGCCGCGACGTCGATCGACCGCACCTTGCCCGCGCCCTCGCGCGCCTGGACCAGATATCCATAGGCGAGGTGCTCCACGGGGTATTCCGCGGCATAGGTGGCCGTGCCAGACACCTTGAGCTTGCCCTCGAAGCGGTCGAGCGGCTGGCCGATCAGGCCCTGGACGCCCGTATCGAGCAGGCTGTCGGGGGTCTCGTGGTTCATCGTGAGCGAGTTGGTGGTGCTCATGGTCAGGCGTCCTGTGTGCCGGTCAGCTCGCGCAACGACGCGATCAGCGTCCGGCGGGCGAGGGGGATCTTGAAATCATTGTGGCCATGGCCGCGCGCATCGGCGAGCAGGGCGTCTGCCGCTGCCGCGAACACCGCGTCCGACGGGGCCTGGCCGACCAGCACCTGCTCGACGGCGGGGTCGCGCCACGGCATCGGGCCGAGGCCGCCAAACGCCAGCGCGGCGGTGGCGATCTTGCCGTCGGCGACGGTGACGACGCCCGCGACCGAAACGAGCGCGAAAGCGTAGGACGCACGATCGCGCACCTTGCGGTACAGCTGGCGTGTGCCGTCGAGCAGGGCGGGCAACTCGACCGCGGTGATGAGCTCGCCTGGCTCCAGCACGGTCTCGATCTGCGGCGTGTCGCCGGGCAGACGATAGAAATCGTGGATGCTGATCCGCCGCCTGTCGCCGTCGGGCTTCAATGTCACGACCGTCGCGTCGAGCGCGCGCATCGCGACCGCCATGTCGCTGGGGTGCGTCGCGATGCACTTGTCCGACGTGCCGAGCACCGCGAGGATACGGTTGTAACCGCCCATCGCGTCGCATCCGCTGCCCGGCTCGCGCTTGTTGCAGGCGCTGGCGGTGTCGTAGAAATAATAGCAGCGCGTCCGCTGGAGCAGGTTGCCGCCGGTCGTCGCCTTGTTGCGCAACTGCCCCGAGGCACCGGCGAGCAAAGCGCGGCTCAGCACCTCGTACTGGCCCGTCACGCGCGGGTCGGCGGCCAGGTCGCTGTTGGGCACGAGCGCGCCGATCGACAGACCGCCGCCGTCGGCATCCTCGATCCGGTCAAGGTCGAGCCGGCTGATGTCGACCAGCTTGGCCGGCGTCATGATCTGGAGCTTCATCAGGTCGAGCAGGTTGGTGCCGCCCGCGATGAAGCTGGTGTGCGCCGCCGCGCCGTCTCGCGCGGCGACCTCCGGAGAGGCGGCGCGCTCATAGTCGAACAGCTTCATGCGGCTTCCCTCCGGTTTCCGGCGGCCGCGTCCTCGTCGGCCACGTCGCGGATCGCCGCGACAATGTTGGGATAGGCGGCGCAGCGGCACAGGTTACCGCTCATGCGCTCCGATATTTCCTCGTCCGTGAACTCGGACCCGGCGAGGTCGTCGCTGACGTAGCTCGGCCAGCCCTTGGCCACCTCGTCGAGCATGCCCGCCGCGGAACAGATCTGCCCCGGCGTGCAATAGCCGCACTGATAGCCGTCGTGGCGCACGAACGCGGATTGAAGCGGATGCAGATGGTCGGGCGTGCCCAGCCCCTCGATCGTCGTGATCTCGTCGTCCTGATGCATCACCGCGAGCGTCAGGCAGCTGTTGATGCGCCGACCGTTGACCAGCATCGTACACGCGCCGCACTGGCCGTGGTCGCAGCCCTTCTTGCTGCCCGTCAGGCCCAGATGCTCGCGGCACAGGTCGAGTACGGTGGTGCGGATGTCCGGGTCGGCCTCGAACGCCTTGCCGTTGATGGTGAAGTTCATGGGCCTCGCCTGCTGGATCGAATGGGGGTAACGTCCGGGACTGAAATGGTGTCCCGCCCGATCCTCGCGCTCCTGTTGCCTTTTGTTGCCGCCGGCTGCGTCAGCGCGGTCTCCACGGTCGCGCACGCGCCGTTCACCGCCGTCTCGGTCGCCAAGGTGCCGTTCCGGGCGGGGGGAAAGGTCGTCGACTGGACGACGACCAGCCCGTCCGAACGCGACCGCGCTTACGTCCGCAAGAAGCGCAAGGAAGAGGAGCGCTTGGCCAAGCAGTGCCGCAAGACGCCACGCGATCCGGCGTGCGGAGGCAATGCAGGGTACAACGCCAGCGAGTAGCCGGTTGCTGGTCCGCAGCGCCTGTTCAGAACCAGCCCGTCACCGTCACCGGGAACGGCGTCCACCAGCCGACGCGCACCCCCGCCGCCGCCAGCGCGTCGCCGGTCCAGCCGTTGCACGTGTGGAGCGCGCCGTAGCGCCCGCGCGCGTCGTAGAAGGCGTCTTCGCGGTCGTAGCCCGGGTAGCGTCCGCCGCCCGGCGCCACGCTCGCGCGGACGAAGGCGGCGAGGCGGCGATACTCGTCGGGGCGCAGCACGATGCGACGGGTGTCGCCATCGATCCGGGTGGGGGCGGGGATGTGCTCGACGTGGAGCAGGGTCGCGTCGCTGCCGATCGCCGCCGCGATCAGGACCCGCGCGCGGACGTGTGCCCAGCCGGGCGTGTCGAGGAAGAACGCCTTGTCGCCCCAGCCGATCGCGACGTGATCGAAGCCGGCATAACGCGGGTCGGCGAGGTCGCGGGCCTGCGCGAGGTCGCGCCAGTCGACCCGCCAGCCCGGGCCGGCGGCGACCTTGGGCAGCACCAGATCGGTGTGGATGTCGTTCGACTCGATCCAGATCGCGATGCCGCTCGCCGGCGCCCGCCAGCCGGCGTTGCGCGGGATCGCGCCGCCCACGAGCCCGGCCGCGCCATAGGCGAGGACCAGCAGCACGGGCGCGGTGCCGACCCATCGCACCACGGCGCGCACACGCGGGGCAACCTGCCATGCCAACGGGCGTTTCCTTCCCAAGATCGCGTGATAGGATAACGCCATGGCCGACCAGACGCACGTGCTCGATACCGTCCAGACGGCCCCGCCGGCGCCGCCGCTCCCGCTGCCGCCCGAGGGCGTCGGCGCGGACTGGACGGTGGACCAGGATTGGGACGCCTATACCGCGCAGGACCATGCGACGTGGGACACGCTGTTCGCGCGCCAGTCCGCGCTGTTGCCCGGCCGTGCGTCCGACGCCTGGTTCCGCGGGCTCGACGTGCTCAAGCTGTCGAAACCCGGCATCCCCGACTATCGCGAGCTCAACGACCGGTTGGGCGCGCTGACCGGGTGGCAGGTGGTGGCGGTGCCGGGGCTGGTGCCCGACGACGTGTTCTTCGACCACATGGCTAACCGACGGTTCGTCGCGGGCAATTTCATCCGCCGGCCGGACCAGCTCGACTATCTGGAAGAGCCGGACGTCTTCCACGACGTGTTTGGCCATGTGCCGATGCTCGCCGATCCGGTGTTCGCCGACTATCTGGCGGCCTATGGTCGCGGCGGGCAACGCGCGCTGAAGATGGGTGCGCTCAAGAACCTCGGCCGGCTGTACTGGTACACCGTCGAGTTCGGGCTGGTGCAGGAGGCGGGAGGCCTGCGCATCTATGGCTCGGGAATCGTGTCGAGCCATGCCGAAAGCCGCTTCGCGCTCGACGATCCGAGCCCCGACCGGATCGCCTTCGACCTGAAGCGCGTGATGCGGACGGAGTATCGCATCGACGATTTCCAGCAGAACTATTTTGTCATCCCGAGCTTCGAGGAGCTGTTGCGCGTCACCGTCGAGACCGACTTCGCGCCGCTCTACGCCGAACTGGCGGACGAGGCGGACATTCCGGTGGCGACGGTGCTCGACGAGGATCGGGTGCTGACGCGCGGGACGCAGGCTTACGCGCGGGGCAAGGCGGGATAGCCGACGTTTTGGTGTCCCCGCGAACGCGGGGATCCAGACTCGGCTCCGGCCTTCGCGGGAGAACGAGGAAGGGTTGGCTTACCGTCCGTCCGTCGCCCACGCCTCCCGATCGCCGGCGACCGCCGCCCCTACGGGTTGCGCCCCGGCCGCCAGCCGCAGAATCGTCCAGTCGCCGCGCACCAGCCGCGTGTGAGTGACGCACCCCGCCGCGGCATAGGCCGCCTCGACCGCGGGCGCCTGCGTCGTCAGCAGGCCGGCGAGCACGACGCTGGCGCCCGACGCGGCGATGCCCGCGATCTCGGGCGCCATCGCGATCAGCGGGCCGGCGAGGATGTTGGCGACGACGAGGTCGTAAGGCGCCCGTTCCGCGATGGTGGGATCTCGCGTCCCGTCTGCGACCAACAGCGACACCTCGCCGCCCTTCGACCCGAGTGCCATGCCGTTCGCCTCGGCGTTCTCGCGCGTCACCTCGATCGCGATCGAGTCGATGTCGGTCGCGGTCACCGCCGCCTCCGCCCACAGAGCGAGCGCGGCGAAGGCGAGCAGCCCGGTCCCGGTCCCCAGATCGATGACGTCGCGGAACCGGCGTCCGTCCCGCGCCAGCGCCTCCAGTGTCGCGAGGCAGCCCGACGTCGTCTCGTGATGCCCCGTGCCGAACGCCTGCCCGGCCTCGATCCGGAAGCGGACGCGGGCATCGTCCTCGGCCCCGGCCACCGCGTCCGCATGCGCGCCGGTGTACACGACGAACCGCCCCTCGCGGATCGGCTCCAGCCCGGCCTGGCTCAGCGTCACCCAATCCTCGTCCGGCAACGGTACCGCCGCCGCCTCGCCCGGCGCGACGACCAGCGCGCGCACCGCTGTCAGCGTCGTCGAATCGGGCGCGCCGTCGAAATAGGCGTCGAGCCGCCAGCGGCCGGCGCCGTCGTCGGCATGTTCCTCCTCCTCGGTCGTCACCAGCACCGCGCCGTCGATCTCGGCCAGCGCGATCGCTTCCGCCTCCGCGCGGGTGCAGGGGAGGGTCAACCGGTACGCGCTCATCGCACGAAGCTCGCGCCGTTCACGTCGATCGCGGCGCCGGTCATCGACGCCGGTGCCTGGAGCGCGCACCAGCGGACGACCTCCGCGACCTCGTCCGCCGACGCCACCCGGCCGAGCGGGATGTCGGCCAGCAGCGCATCGCCGCCGCGGCTCGCCAGATACTCCTCCGCCATGCCCGTCATCGTGAAGCCGGGGAGAACGGAAAAGGCGAGGATGCCGTCGCGGGCATAGCCGCGCGCGATGCTCTTCGTCATGCCGACCATCCCCGCTTTGGCGGCGGCGTAATGCCAGTGCGCGGGACTGTCACCGCGATACGCCGCGCGGCTGGCGACGTTGATCAGGCGACCGCCCTTGCCGCGTCGCTGCCAGTGCAGCACCGCGAGCCGCGACAGCTCCGCCGCGGCGGTCAGGTTGATCCGCATCGTGCGTTCCCATTGCGCGACCCAGGCGTCGTCGGCGGCGTCGAGCGGGCTCGCCTCGAACACGCCCGCGTTGTTGACGAGCACGTCGATCCGGCCGCCGAGCTCGTCCAGCGCCGCGTCCCACAGCGCGCGCGGCGCGGCGGGGTCGGCGAAGTCGGCGGCGAGCACGCCGAGAGCAGGCCGGGTGGCATGGCTCGCAAGGTTGATGCCGTGCAGGTCGAACGCGACCGCGCACGCCGCGCCGATCCCGCGCGACGCACCGGTGAGGAGGATGTGGGTCATGGTGGACACGTAGCGCAAGCCGGGTCAGGCTGCGAGCCGCGTCCGATCGCATGGGGAACAGACAGCCATGAGCGAACACAATCTGGGCAAGCTCGTCAGGATCGACCTTCGCGACATATGGCTCAGCGAATCCTCCGACTTCACGCCTTGGCTGGCGCGCGACGAGAACCTGCTCACCTTGAGTGAAACCTTGGGCCTCGAACTCGAGCTCGAGGCGCAGGAGAAAGCGGTCGGTCCCTTTCGTGCCGATATCCTGTGCAAGGACGTCGGCACCAATGCCTGGGTGCTGATCGAAAATCAGCTCGAACGCACGGATCACTCCCACCTCGGACAGCTTCTGACCTATGCGTCGGGTCTCGAAGCGGTCACGATCGTGTGGATCGCGGCGCGGTTCACCGAGGAGCATCGGTCGACGCTGGACTGGCTAAACCGCATCACCGACGAGACCTTCCGGTTCTTCGGGGTGGAAGTGGAGCTTTGGCGCATAGGCGACTCACCGGCAGCTCCGCGCTTCAACATCGTGTCGAAGCCGAACAACTGGTCGAAGATGGTCACGCAGGCGGCGGGCGATCGACGAAGCGGAACTGACGGGCGTCAAAGCCCTGCAGATCGCCTATTGGGGCGCGTTGGGCGCGACCCTTGTGGCAAGGGGCGGCCCGCTGGCGCGGGAGCGAAAGCCACAACCCCAATCCTGGATGTCTTATTCGATCGGCCGAATGGGTTTCAGCGTCAACGCCTCCATGGCCCGGCCCAAGCGTCAGGTGCGCGCCGAGCTTTACATGTCGAACCCAAGTGCAAAGGCGTGGTTTCACCTCCTGCACGCGCAAAAGGATGCCATCGAGGCGGAGATTGGCTACTCGCTCGATTGGGAGGAGTTGCCGGAGGGGAAGGATACCAGGATATCTACCCCGCTCAGCGGCATCGATCCCGAAGATCAATCCGACTGGTCACGACAGCACGAGTGGCTGGCCGACCGGCTCAACCAGTTCCATCGGGTGTTTTGCAATCGGGTGAAGTTGCTGGATGCCGGCGCATGGCGCCCCGCAGATCAGGCCAGCTGACGACCGACCGCTCTTGTGGTCAAGCCGCCACCTTCGCCGTGAACTCGCCCGCGCTGGCCTTCAGGTCGCCGAGCCGGCCGTCGAGTCGGCCGAAGCCTGCGCCGACGCGGTCGATCTCGCTCGCGACGCCTTCGGTGTCCTCGCGGATCGCGGCGATGGTGTCGCTCATCGAGTCGGCGGCCAGCGCGGTCTCGTCGACGGCGGCGGTGATCGCGGTCACCGTCTGCGCCTGCGCCTCCATCGCGTAGCGGATGCGCTCGGCGCTTTCCTGCACCTCGGCGACCGTCGACTTGATGCTGGCGTTGGTCTCGACGGTGGAGCGGGTGGCGGACTGGATCGCGGCGATCTTGGCGGCGATGTCGTCGGTCGCGCGCGCGGTCTGGCTGGCGAGGCTCTTCACCTCCTGCGCCACCACCGCGAAGCCGCGCCCCGCGTCGCCCGCGCGCGCCGCCTCGATCGTGGCGTTGAGCGCCAGCAGATTGGTCTGCCCCGCGATGTCGCGGATCAGGCCCAGGATCGATTCGATCGACTTGGCATGATCGGACAGCGTCTCGCTCATCCCCACCGCGGTGCTCGCCTGCGCGGACGCGCGGGTCGCGATCTCGGCCGCCGCCTCCACCTCGCCGCGCGCGTCCTCGATCGCGCGGATCAGGCCGGCCGCGGTCGACGCGGCCTCGCGCATCGCGACGGCGGACTGTTCGGCGGCGGCGGCGACCTCGCTCGCTTTGCCCAGCACGCCGCGCACCGCGGCGGACGATCGCACCGCCTGGTCGCGCAGCTGCGATCCCTCGTGGCTCGCGATCTCGACCGTCGCGGCGATGCCGTCGCGGAAATCGCTCACCAGCCGGTCGCGCGCCAGTTGCGCCGCGTGCCGGACGAAGCCGTCGTTCAGTTCGACCGTCAGTTCCGCCTCCATGCCGGCGAGGCGCAGCATGGCGTCGACATAGGCCGCGAGCCTCGGGTCGTCGGGACGGATCTTGCGCAGCAACAGCTCGAGCGCCACCCGGTCGCTGGCGCTCGTCATCGACAGCAGCCCCATCGTCGAGACGCCCGCACGATACCCGCGGCCGACCGTGCGCTCCATCGATTCGACCCACGCCTGGCCGCCCGGATCGGTGAAGCGATGGCGCAGGAAGGACCGGCCGAGTTCCAGCATCTTCTCGACGTCGGCCGGCAGCTCGCGGGCGTCCGGAAACACGCGGTGGGCGTGCGCCCAATAGGCGCGCACGATCTGGTCCGCGTCGGGCTCGATGATCGCCCACAGGTCCCGCGCGGTCGCCTGAAGCGTGCCGTCGGGATCGAAGGCACGCATCCGCGCGCCCATCTCGATACGCGCGGACAGATGTCCCGGAGTGGGTTGGGGCAGGGGACTCACGGCGGGTACTCCCTCGGCGGCGATGGGGCGGGTGCTCACGGCCCCCTGCCTATGATCGAAGTGGTTAGGGGCAGGTTAAGCCGGACCCGGAGGTGCGGCCGTGCTTGCATCCCGGCCGCCCGGGCGTAAATGACTGCGACCTTATCCATTCGCAGGACGCACTTCCTTGGCAAGCCCTGTCCCCCCCGGTGCGGCATCCCGCGCGCGTCCGCTGTCTCCGCACCTCGGCATCTATCGCTGGGGGCCGCACATGCTGGTGTCGATCCTCCATCGCGCGACCGGCACGGGCATGGCGCTGGTCGGGGTGCCGTTGCTGACGTGGTGGCTCGCGGCGATCGCGGCGGGGCCGGCGGCCTATGCCCGGTTCGCGGACGTGTTCACGACGGCTTCGGGCGCGCTCAACGTCGTCGGCTGGGTGGTCGGGATCGGCCTGACGCTCTGCCTGTTCCAGCACATGATGGGCGGCATCCGGCACCTCGTGCTCGATACGGGCGCGGGTTACGAGTTGCGGCGGAACAAGCAGGGTGCGCTGGCCACGATGGTCGCGGGCGTCGTGCTGACCGCGATCTTCTGGCTGTGGGTGGGGCTGCGCTGATGGGTACCGGAACGCCGCTGGGCCGCGTGCGCGGGCTCGGCTCCAGTCACGAGGGCACGCACCATTGGTGGCGCCAGCGGTTGACCGCGGGGTCGAACCTGTTCCTGATGACCTGGCTGATGGTCTCGCTGGCGCGGATGCCCGCGTTCGACTTCTCGATCGTGCACGACTGGCTGCACTCGGCCTGGGTGGCGGTGCCGATGGCGATGCTGTTCGCGTCCGTCGTCTATCACCTGCGCCTCGGGCTTCAGGTCGTGATCGAGGATTACGCCCATGCCGAGTCGCGTGTCGTCCTGACTGTGCTGCTCAACGCCTACACCGCGCTCGTCGCGGGCGTCGCGATCTTCGCGATCCTGCGGATCGCCTTCGGAAGTCCCCTGTGATGGCCTCCCATTCTTCCACGACCGCGTATCAGATCATCGACCACACCTATGACGTCGTCGTCGTGGGCGCCGGCGGATCGGGGCTGCGCGCGACGATGGGCGCCGCCGAGGGCGGGCTAAAGACCGCGTGCATCACCAAGGTGTTCCCGACGCGCAGCCACACCGTCGCGGCGCAGGGCGGGATCGCCGCGTCGCTCGGCAACAACTCGCCCGACCACTGGTCGTGGCACATGTACGACACCGTCAAGGGCTCCGACTGGCTCGGCGACCAGGACGCGATCGAATACATGGTGCGCGAGGCGCCGGCCGCGGTCATCGAGCTCGAGCACGCCGGCGTGCCGTTCAGCCGCAACGACGACGGCACGATCTATCAGCGGCCGTTCGGCGGCCACATGCAGAACATGGGCGAGGGGCCTCCCGTGCAGCGCACCTGCGCCGCCGCCGACCGCACCGGCCATGCGATGCTCCATGCCCTGTACCAGCAGAGCCTCAAGTACGACGCGGACTTCTACGTCGAGTATTTCGCGCTCGACCTCATCATGGAGAACGGCGCCTGCCGCGGCGTGATCGCGCTGTGCATGGAGACGGGAGCGATCCACCGCTTCCGAGCGCACAATGTGGTGCTGGCGACGGGCGGCTACGGCCGCTGCTATTTCTCGGCGACGTCGGCGCACACCTGCACCGGCGACGGTAATGCGATGGTGCTGCGCGCCGGGCTTCCGTTGCAGGACATGGAGTTCGTGCAGTTCCACCCGACCGGCATCTATGGCGCGGGCGTCCTCATCACCGAGGGTGCGCGCGGCGAGGGCGGGTATCTGACGAACTCGGAGGGCGAGCGGTTCATGGAACGCTACGCCCCGTCGGCCAAGGACCTCGCCTCGCGCGACGTCGTCAGCCGCTCGATGGCGCTGGAAATGCGCGAGGGGCGCGGCGTCGGCGCGCACAAGGACCATATCTGGCTGCACCTCGACCATATCGATCCCAAGGTGCTGCACGAGCGGCTGCCCGGCATCACCGAGACGGGCAAGATCTTCGCGGGCGTGGACCTCACGCGCCAGCCACTGCCCGTCACGCCCACGGTGCACTACAACATGGGCGGCATCCCGACGAACTTTCACGGCGAGGTCGTCCACCTGCGCGACGGCGACCCGGACGCGACCGTGCCCGGCCTGTTCGCGGTCGGCGAGGCGGCGTGCGTGTCGGTCCACGGTGCCAACCGGCTGGGCTCGAACAGTCTGATCGACCTCGTCGTGTTCGGCCGCGCGACCGGGCTGCGGCTGCGCGAGATCCTGAAGCCCGGCACGCCGCACAACCCGCTGCCCAGGGGATCGGAGGAGATGGCGCTCGGCCGGCTCGACAAGACGCGCCACGCGAACGGCGGCTCGCCCACGTCGGGCATCCGCCTCGACATGCAGCGCACGATGCAGAAGCATTGCGCGGTGTTCCGCGACAACGAGTTGCTGACGGAAGGGCGGAGCAAGATCGCCTCCACCTATGCGCAGATGGCGGACGTCGCGATCAAGGACCGATCGCTGATCTGGAACACCGACCTGGTCGAGACGCTGGAGCTCGATAACCTGCTCGCGCAGGCGGTGGTGACGATGGAAAGCGCCGCCAACCGCACCGAGTCACGCGGCGCCCACGTCAACGAGGACTATCCCGACCGCAACGACGGCGAATGGATGAAGCACACCACCGCCACCTTCGCGGGCTGGGGCGGCGTCGGCGGCAAGGTCGAGATCGGCTACCGCCCGGTCCACGACTATACGCTGACCGACGATGCGGAGTACATCAAGCCGAAGAAGCGGGTGTATTGATGACTGCTGGACGTACGGGCGAGTGGCACGTGCGGCCAGTTATTCTTGCCGTTCTGGCTGATGGTGAAGAATGGGCAACCAAGGAGATCAGGCGAGCCGTCCAGACGGCGCTTCCACCGACACAAGGTGACGCGGCGGGAGCGAACGAGCGTGAGAATGAAATCAAGTATGACGCCGTTGTCGCAAACCCGCTTCAAGCGGAGCGCTCGCTGTGCAGGACCGGATTTGTGGAGCGGCTCGAACGAGATCGCTCTCGTATAACGGGTCGAGGCTTAGACGAGCATCATCGATTGATTGCTGAGCGAGCGGCTTTCTCGCTTACAGCTGACGAGATGTGCAACGAGGATGATTGGCGATGACGCTCTGGACCCTCCATGCCGCCTACGATCCCGATGCACGAGTTCGGTATACGCTCCACTGTGACGTGCCGGAACTGGTGACGGAGGGCGATACGTTCGAGCATCTGCGCGATCGGGCGATGGCGGTCAGCCGAAGCTGATCGCTGACAACGCAGAGCGCTTACCGCCCCAGCGGCGCGATGGTCCCAACGCTTTGCGGCTGGCCGCACTTCGCCGGAGCGGCTTGCCCACCGCCGCCGAATGACGGCGGCGGGCCAATAGCGGGCTCTGGAGGCGAGCTCCTCACTCGTTCTCCTTCCCCCGGAACAGCAACAGTGCCGCGCCGCCGATCAGCGCGCCGACGCCTAGTGCGGTCGCGCGGGGGTGCTGCGCCGCCTTGGTGTACAGGCTGGATCGCAGGCCGGGTTGCTTGCCCGACCGCTCCGATCCCGCGCCGACCGGCGTCGGGGCGAACAGATTGTCCGGGCCGGGCTGGCGCCCCTCGGGATCGGTGAACGCCTTGGCGGCCAGTGGGGCGAGCTTGTCGTACACGCCCTTGAAATGCTCCGCGAACAGCACTTGCGCGCGGCCCGCGCCGCCCACGGTGATGTCGCGGCGGCGATGCGTCGCTGCGTTCAGGATCGCGTCGGCGACGAGGTTCGGATCGTATACGGGCGGCGGGATCAACGCCTCGCCGCCCTCGTGGTTGGCGGCGTGCTGCGCGATCGGGGTGTCGATGCCCGACGGCTTGATCAACGTGACCGATATCGGCGAGCCGGCCTCGAGCAGCTCGATCCGCAGCGCCTCGACATAGGCCTTCACCGCATGCTTGCTGGCGGCATAGGCGCCCATGACCGGGCTGGGCAGATCGGACGCGATCGAGGCGACGGTGATGAGCGCGGCCCCCGCGGCCGGATCGGCGGCGAGGTGCGGCACCGCCGCCTCGCACCCGAAGACGGTGCCGAAATAATTGGTGTCGAACAGCTTGCGATGCTCGTCCTCGGGCGTCCGCAACAGGTGCGCATAGATCGCGACGCCGGCGTCGTTAACCCAGGTGTCGATCCGCCCGAACAGCTCGACGGCGCGCGCCGCGGCGGCGAACACCTGCGCCCGGTCGCCCACGTCCGCGACGAAATAGGCCGCCGTGCCGCTGGCGGAGTGGATGTCCTTCACCGCCTGCGCCAGCGCCTCCTCGCCGCGCGCGACGAGCAGCACCTTGGCGCCGCGCCACGCGAACGCCTTGGCGGTGACGAGGCCGATGCCGGAACTCGCGCCCGTGACGACGACGACCTGCTGCGACAGGGGCTTGAGCGGCGGGTTCGAAGGCGAGGGCATGCGTGTTCTCCTGATCGCGCCTCCAACCGTGGGGCCATCGCCCCGGTTCCGACGCGGAAACCATGGCGCTTGGATGGCTGCGATGTTACGGTCAACATATGGCGAGCCTGGCTTCTCCCTATCCGCGGCTATTGTCGGCGACGGAGTTTTTGCGCATCGATTTCGGCTCTCATCTCAAGGCGGAACTGGACGACGGCGTCATCCGCATGATGGGCGGCGGCAGCATCGCGCATGCCCGTGTGCAGATGAATCTTTACCGTACCCTGGCAAGCGCCTTGCGCGGTTCTGGATGCCGGCCTTATGGGTCGGATGCAGCAGTGGAGACGCACGATAGGTCCGTCCGTTATCCCGACGTAACGATCGACTGCGCGCGAGGCGGCGATCTGCCCGGCGACCTAGTCCTACGCGAGCCCCGCGTCATCATCGAGGTTCTATCTCCCTCCACTCGCACCGAGGACGCGGGCGTGAAGCTGGTAGAGTATCGCGCGTTGGCGACGGTGGAGACGATCGTGCTCGTCGACCCCGACGCGGAACGGTGCCGCGTCGTGCAGCGGACCGGCCCTGGTGCCTGGAGCGACGTGACCCATTCGGAACCCGCGGACATCGCGTTTCCGTCGCTCGGCATCTCGATCCCCCACGACGAGATTTTCGCGCGCGATTGACCCAAGGCGCCGCGCCGCGACGGGCGAGGGTTGCGCGCCGCGCGCGGAGGCCATAGCTGCGACGGCAGCAAGGAGCTGCTGAATGGCCGAGTTTCGCCTGCCCAAGAACAGCGTCGTGAAGAAGGGCGAGGCGCATGCGGCGGCGCCCGAAGCCACCCGGCTCAAGACGTTCCAGGTCTATCGCTACGATCCCGACAGCGGCGCCAACCCGCGCTACGACACGTTCGAGGTCGATCTGGACAGCTGCGGCCCGATGGTGCTCGACGCGCTCATCAAGATGAAGTCGGAGCAGGATTCGTCGCTCACCTTCCGCCGCTCGTGCCGCGAGGGTATATGCGGGTCGTGCTCGATGAACATCGACGGGCGCAACGGCCTCGCCTGCACCACCGCGATCGAGGACATCCGCGGCACAGTGAAGATCACGCCGCTGCCGCACATGGAGGTCATCAAGGACCTGGTCCCCGATTTCACGCATTTCTATGCGCAGTACAGCTCGATCAAACCGTGGCTCCAGACGGTCACCACCGCGCCGTCGGGCAAGGAGCGCCTGCAGAGCCCCAAGGATCGCGAGAAACTCGACGGCCTGTACGAGTGCATCCTGTGCGCCTGCTGCTCGACCTCGTGCCCGAGCTACTGGTGGAACAGCGACAAGTTTCTGGGCCCGGCGATCCTGCTCCAGGCGTACCGCTGGCTCGCCGACAGCCGCGACGAGATGACGGGCGAGCGGCTCGACCAGCTCGAGGATCCGTTTCGCCTGTATCGCTGCCACACGATCATGAACTGCGCGAACACCTGTCCCAAGGGCCTGAACCCCGCCAAGGCGATCGCCGAGATCAAGAAGCTCGAGGCAGAGCGGGTCGTCTGATGGCTGCCCGCCGGCGCGGGGGCTCGCATGACAGCTGATCCCTTCCTCTTCGAGGACGATCCCGCGGCGCCCGGGTGGAAGCGGTGGCAATTCCGCGAATCCGGCCGGTACAACGCGTTCCTCGAGCCGATCCACGTCCGTATCGAGGACGGGATCGCGCGGGTCCGGATGACCCCGGGGCGCGAGCACGCCAACATGCGCGAGGCGGTGCACGGCGGCGCGTTGCTCGGCTTCATGGACGTCGCGCTGTTCGCCGCCACGCGTGGGCTGGGCGTGCTGACGGGCGGGGCGGTGACGCTCGACCTGTCGGCGCAGTTCATCGGTGCGGGGCGGATCGGGGAGGCGCTGGAGGCGCGGGTCGAACTGCTGCGCGAGACCGGGCGATTGCTGTTCCTGCGCGGGCTGGTGGTGCAGGAGCGCGAGCCGGTGGTGGCGAGCTTCACGGGCACGGTGCGGAAGATGGAACGGTGAGGGCGCGCGACCGCGCGACGTGCCCGACGCAGGCCGGGGATGGTTCGAAAGTGAATGGCTGACGTCCTCGCCGCCTATGATGCGCTGGTCGCGTCGGGCCAGTTGCGCCCCGATCCCGAACAGGCCGCCGCGGCACTCGCTCTCGACCGGCTCGCAAGCGCGCTGGAGGCGGCGCCGCGGCGCGGGTCGGTGCTGTGGCGGCTCGCGCGGCGCAAGCCGCAACCGCCGCGCGGCGCGTATCTGTGGGGCGACGTCGGGCGCGGCAAGTCGATGCTGATGGACCTGTTCTTCGCGCACCTCCGCGGGGTCGCGAAACGGCGGGTGCACTTCGGCGCGTTCATGCTGGAGGTGCACGGCCGGCTGGCCAGCGAGCGCGCGACGGGGCGGGGCGATCCGATCCCCGCCGTCGCCGCCGGACTAGCCGCCGAAGTGCGGCTGCTCGCGTTCGACGAGATGATGGTGACCAACTCGCCCGACGCGATGATCCTGTCGCGGCTGTTCACGCAACTGATCGACGAGGGCGTGACGGTGGTGACGACGTCCAACCGCCCGCCCGCCGACCTGTACCGCAACGGGCTGAACCGCGAGCATTTCCTGCCGTTCATCGCGCTCATCGAGGCGCGGATGGACGTGCTCGCGCTCAACGGCCCGGTCGATTACCGGCGCGATCGGCTGGGTAGTCAGGAGACATGGCTGGTCCCCAACGGACCCGCGGCGACCGCCGACCTCTCTGCCGCCTTCTTCCGGCTGACCGATTTCCCGGTCGAGGATGCCGCGCACGTGCCCGCGCTGGACCTGGCCGTCGGCGGCGGCCGGACGCTGCACGTGCCCCGCGCGCTCAAGGGCGTCGCGGTGTTCTCGTTCCGCAAGCTGTGCGGCGAGGCGCGGGGGACGTCCGATTACCTGGCGGTCGCGCGCGCGTTCCATACCGTGATCTTGGTCGGCGTGCCCCGGCTGGGCCCCGACAACCGCAACGAGGCGGCGCGGTTCGTCGGCTTGGTCGACCAACTGTACGAGCACCGCGTGAAGCTGCTCGCCGCCGCCGACGCGTCACCCGATCAGCTGTACGTCGCGGGCGACGGCGCGTTCGAGTTCCAGCGTACTGCCAGCCGGCTGGAGGAGATGCGCTCCGACGCGTATCTGGCGCAGGGGCATGGCGCATAGGCTTGCGAGAACAAGCTATTGCACATGGTTCGCAACTGCAATATCTGTTGATTTTGGTTGCAATCTGCGGCGTAGCGCCTAAGCCGCCGCGCGACGAAGGCGCCGCGGCGGACGTGGGCGCGCAACCGGAGGCAAGGCATGGCCCGCAAGAAGATCGCGCTGATCGGCGCCGGCAACATTGGCGGCACGCTCGCGCATCTCGCCGCGCTCAAGGGGCTGGGCGACATCGTCCTGTTCGACGTCGCCGAGGGCGTGCCGCAGGGCAAGGCACTCGATCTCAGCCAATGCAGCCCGGTCGAGGGCTTCGACGCGAAGATCACCGGCTCGAACGACTATGCCGACGTCGCCGGGGCGGACGTCATCATCGTCACCGCCGGCGTCGCCCGCAAGCCGGGCATGAGCCGCGACGACCTGCTCGGCATCAACCTCAAGGTGATGAAGGCGGTGGGCGAGGGCATCAAGGCCAATGCGCCCGACGCGTTCGTGATCTGCATCACCAACCCGCTCGACGCGATGGTCTGGGCGCTGCGCGAGTTCTCCGGGCTGCCGACACACATGGTCGTCGGCATGGCGGGCGTGCTCGACTCGTCACGCTTCAGCCACTTCCTCGCCGAGGAGTTCCAGGTGTCGGTCAAGGACGTGACGAGCTTCGTGCTCGGCGGCCACGGCGACACCATGGTGCCGGTCATCAATTATTCGACGGTGTCGGGCATCCCGGTGCCCGATCTCGTCAAGATGGGTCGGAGCACGCAGGACAAGATCGACGCGATCGTCAAGCGGACGCGCGGCGGCGGCGGCGAGATCGTCGCGCTGCTCAAGACCGGCAGCGCCTATTACGCGCCCGCGACCAGCGGCATCGCGATGGCGGAGGCGTATCTGTACGACCAGAAGCGCGTCCTGCCCGCGGCGGCGTATGTCGAGGGACAGTATGGCCTCGACGGGTTGTATGTCGGCGTGCCGGTGGTGATCGGTGCGGGCGGCGTCGAGCAGATCGTCGAGATCGCGCTCGACGACGAGGCGAAGGCGAACCTGACGGTGAGCGTGGACGCGGTGAAGGAGCTGCTGGACGCGTGCCGGGGGATCGACGAGAGCCTGAAGGCCTGATCCGTGGCCGACCGCGATCCTCAGATCGGGAAGCAGGTCCGCCCTACGGCGGATACCGACTTTGCGGCGTGGATCCACGGTCAGGTCGCGGCGCTGAGGGAAGGCCGCTTTTTCGATCTCGACATCGACGATTTGACGGACGAGGTGGAAAGCTTGGCGAAGCGCGACTTCAGGAAGCTGCAAAGCGCCCTGCGAGTCATTCTGCAGCACATGTTGAAATGGGACTACCAGCGGGAACGACGCGGCGAATCATGGCGAAGATCGATCAATGATGCGCGTGATCGTGTCTGGGGCGAGTTGGCGTCTAGTCCGAGTTTCTGCCCACGCGTCCCCGAGGCGATCGATCAAGCGTATCCCGTGGCGCGTAGCAAGGCGTGGGCCGAAACAGGTGTTTTCGTTCTCGATCGCGGCCTGAAAACCTGCCCCTATAGCTGGGATGAGATCATGTTCCGCGCGCACGAGCTCGATCCTGATCAGGTTCCCAAAGACGAAAACGACCCCTTCCAAGGCGACATTTCGTCCGAAGACGATTGAGCCGAGACTCGAAAGGCCAGCATGAGCATCCTCGTCGACCGCAACACCAAGGTCATCACCCAGGGCATGACCGGCGAGACCGGCAGCTTCCACACCAAGGCAGCGCTGGAATACGGCACGCAGATGGTGGCGGGCGTGACGCCCGGCAAAGGCGGCTCCGAGCATCTCGGCCTGCCGGTGTACGACACCGTCGCCGAGGCGGTGAGCAAGACCGGCGCGTCGGCGAGCGTCATCTACGTGCCGCCGCCCTTCGCCGCCGACTCGATCCTCGAGGCGATCGACGCGCAGGTGCCGCTGATCGTCACGATCACCGAGGGCATTCCGGTGCTCGACATGGTGAAGGTGAAGCGCGCGCTCAGCGGCTCCAAGTCGCGGCTGATCGGTCCGAACTGCCCCGGCGTGCTGACGCCGGGCGAGTGCAAGATCGGCATCATGCCGGGCAGCATCTTCAAGAAGGGCAGTGTGGGCGTTGTGTCGCGCTCGGGCACGCTGACCTATGAGGCGGTGTTCCAGACGTCGAACGCCGGGCTCGGCCAGACGACCGCGGTCGGCATCGGCGGCGACCCGGTCAACGGCACCAACTTCATCGACGTGCTCGAGCTGTTCCTGGCCGACGACGCCACTCAGTCGATCATCATGATCGGCGAGATCGGCGGCTCGGCGGAGGAAGAGGCGGCGCAGTTCCTGCGCGACGAGGCGAAGAAGGGCCGGAGCAAGCCGATGGCTGGCTTCATCGCCGGCCGCACCGCTCCGCCGGGGCGGCGCATGGGCCATGCCGGCGCGATCGTGTCGGGCGGCCAGGGCGGCGCCGAGGACAAGATCGCGGCGATGGAAGCGGCGGGCATCAAGGTCGCGGCCAGCCCGAGCGAGCTCGGCTCGACGCTGCTGGAAGTGCTGAAGGGCTGACTGTTCACCCGCATCGGCGGGTGCCCAGACTGGGTCCCCGCCGATGCGGGGACGCGAAGGAACAAGCGATGGGCTACGAAGGCCAGGATTTCAGCGATATCGCCGGCGGCGTCAGCCCCGCGTTCGTCGATGCGTTGTACGCCCGCTACAAGGCGTCGCCCGACAGCGTCGAGCCGCAATGGCGCGGGCTGTTCGAGGGGCTGGAAGGCCCGACCCGGCCGAGCTGGACCAACGCCGCCTGGCCGCCCACCGCGACGGACGACCTGACGAGCGCGCTCGACCCGACGCAGATGGAGCCCGCGGCCAAGCCGGCGAAGGGCGGGAAGCCTGCTCCGACCGCTGCGGCGCCGGCGCCGTCGCAGGACGCGATCGTCAAGGCCGCGGCCGACTCGATCCGCGCGCAGCTCCTCATCCGGACCTACCGCGTTCGCGGGCATCTGGCCGCACAGCTCGATCCGCTCGGCCTCGTCAAGAACGAGATGCCCGCCGACCTCAAGACCGAGTATCACGGCTTTTCCGACGCCGACATCGACCGGCCCGTGTATCTGGGCGGAACGATGGGCCTCGAATGGGCGAGCGTGCGCGAGCTCGTAGACATCCTGCGCGCCAACTACTGCGGCAGCGTCGGCCTCGAATACATGCACATCGCCGACGTCGACGAGCGCCGCTTTCTCCAGGACCGGATGGAGGGCAAGGACAAGGCGATCGACTTCACGCCCGCGGGCAAGAAGGCGATCCTCAACAAGGTGATCGAGGCCGAGGAGTGGGAGAAGTTCCTGGGCCGCAAGTACGTCGGCACCAAGCGCTTCGGGCTCGACGGCGGCGAGAGCATGATTCCCGCGCTCGAAAGCGTCATCAAGTACGGCGGCCAGATGGGCGTCGACGAGATCGTGTTCGGCATGGCGCATCGCGGCCGGCTCAACGTGCTCGCCAACGTGATGGCCAAGCCGCTGCGCGTGATCTTCCACGAGTTCGCGGGCGGCTCGTCCAACCCCGACGATATCGGCGGCTCGGGTGACGTCAAATACCACCTCGGCACCTCGACCGACCGCGAGTTCGACGGCCACCACGTCCACATGAGCCTGGTCGCCAACCCCTCGCATCTCGAGGCGGCGGACCCTGTGGTGCTGGGCAAGACGCGCGCGATCCAGACGATCGCGGGCGACCTCCAGCAGCACAGCCGCTCGCTGCCCGTGCTGATCCACGGCGACGCCGCGTTCGCGGGGCAGGGGATCGTGTGGGAGTGTTTCGGCTTCTCCGGCATCCGCGGCTACAACACCGGCGGCTGCGTCCACTTCGTCATCAACAACCAGATCGGCTTCACGACGAGCCCGCAGTTCGCGCGCTCCTCGCCCTATTCGTCGGACGTCGCCAAGGGCGTCCAGGCACCGATCTTCCACGTCAACGGCGACGATCCCGAGGCGGTGACCTTCGCCACCAAGATGGCGATGGAATATCGCCAGACATTCCACCGCGACGTCGTGATCGACATGTGGTGCTATCGCCGGTTCGGCCACAACGAGGGCGACGAGCCGAGCTTCACCCAGCCGCTGATGTACGGCCGCATCCGCCAGCACCCGCCCGTCAGCGCCGTCTATGCGCGCCGGTTGAAGGACGCGGGCGTGATCGATCAGGCGTGGGTCGACGAGAATGTGCACCAATACGTCACCCGGCTCGAGGGCGAGTTCGAGGCGGGCGCGAGCTACAAGGCGAACCGCGCCGACTGGTTCGCGGGCCGCTGGTCCGGGCTTCACGCACCCGCCGACGCGGAAACCGCGCGGCGCAGCGTCGAGACCGGCATCGAGCCCAAGCTGTTCGACGCGCTCGGCCGCACGCTGACCGGTATTCCCGAGGGCCTCGCGATCCACAAGACGCTCGGCCGCGTGCTCGACGCGAAGGCGCAGATGTTCAAGTCGGGCCAGGGGTTCGACTGGGCGACGGGCGAGGCGCTGGCGTTCGGGTCGCTGCTGTCCGAGGGTTATGGCGTCCGCCTGTCGGGGCAGGACTCGGGCCGCGGCACGTTCAGCCAGCGCCACGCGGTCTGGATCGATCAGACCGACGAGCATCGCTACGTGCCGTTGCAGACGGTCGAGCACGGCCGGTTCGAGGTTCTGGACAGCCCACTGTCCGAATATGGCGTGCTCGGCTTCGAATACGGCTATGCGCTCGCCGACCCCAAGACGCTGGTGATGTGGGAGGCGCAGTTCGGCGATTTCGTCAACGGCGCGCAGATCATGATCGACCAGTTCATCGCGTCGGGCGAATCGAAATGGCTGCGCGCCAACGGGCTCGTGATGCTGCTGCCGCACGGCTACGAGGGGCAGGGGCCGGAACATTCGTCCGCGCGGCCCGAGCGGTTCCTGCAACTGTGCGCGCAGGACAACATGCAGGTCGCCAACTGCACGACGCCTGCCAACTACTTCCACCTGCTGCGCCGGCAGATGCACCGCGGCTTCCGCAAGCCGCTGGTGGTGATGACGCCCAAGTCGCTGCTGCGCCACAAGATGGCGGTCAGCCAGGCGGCCGATTTCCAGGGCGACAGCCACTTTCGCCGCATCCTCTCCGACCCCTCGTCGCCGTCGGACGCGGTGACGAGGCGGGTGGTGCTGTGCACCGGCAAGGTCGCGTACGACCTGATCGAGGCACGCGATGCGGCAGGTGATACCGTGACGCAGATCGTGCGGGTCGAGCAGCTGTACCCCTTCCCGGGCGATCCGCTCGCGCGGCGGCTGGCGGCGATGCCGGCACTGGAGGAGGTCGTCTGGGCGCAGGAGGAACCGCGCAACCAGGGATATTGGACGTTCGTCGAGCCGTTCGTCGAGGAAGCGATGGCGAAGGCTGCGACCCAGGCGAAGCGTCCGCGCTACGCCGGGCGCGCCGCCGCCGCCTCGCCCGCGACCGGGCTGATGAAGCGTCACCAGCTCGAACAGTCGGCGCTCGTCGCCGACGCGCTGGGGCGCAGCGTCCGCGGCGAGATCCGGCGCACGCAGACGAAGTAACGCACTCGCCTCCCTACTTCCCCGGCGAAGGCCGGGGCCCAGTGAGGAGGTACGGTGAACATCGCGCGACGCTTGACCTTCAACGTCGCGCAACTGGGCCCCGGCCTTCGCCGGGGAAGCGAGGAAGTCGAAGTCATGGCCACCGAAGTTCTCGTTCCCGTGCTGGGCGAATCGATCACCGAGGCGACGCTCGGCGAGTGGCTGAAGCAGCCGGGCGACCCCGTGCGCGTCGACGAGCCGATCGCGAGCCTCGAGACCGACAAGGTCTCGGTCGAGGTCCCCTCGCCGGTCGCGGGCACGATGGGGCAGCATGCCGTGAAGGTCGGCGACACCGTCCAGGTGGGCGCGATGATCGCGACCGTCGAGGCGGGGGCGGGCGCTCCCGCACAGCAGTCGGCGCCGCAGCCCGCCGTCACCGCGACGCCCCAGTCCGCGACGCCGGCACCCGTCGCGACGACCGGCCCGGGCGAGCAGGCCGCCGCCGCCGCGCTTTCGCCGTCGGTGCGCCGCGCGGTGCTGGAGCACGGCGTCGACCCCGCGACCGTCAAGGGCACCGGTCGCGACGGTCGGCTGACCAAGGAGGACGTGACCGCTGCCGCCAGCGCGCGCCCGGCCGAGGCGCCCGCGGCCCCGGCGCCGGCTCCTGCGCCGACGGCCTCCGCTCCGTCGGGCGCCGGTCGCAACGAAGAGCGCGTCCGCATGACGCGGCTGCGCCAGACGATCGCCAAGCGATTGAAGGAGGCGCAGAACACCGCCGCGATGCTCACCACGTTCAACGACGTGGACATGGGCGCGGTGATGGAGGCGCGGGTCAAGTACAAGGACCTGTTCGAGAAGAAGCACGGCGTGCGCCTCGGCTTCATGGGCTTCTTCGTGAAGGCCGCGTGCATGGCGCTGAAGGACGTGCCCAGCGTCAACGCCTCCATCGAGGGCGACGAGGTCGTGTACCGCGACTATGCCGACGTGTCGGTCGCGGTCAGCGCGCCCAACGGCCTTGTCGTGCCGGTGATCCGCGACGCGGACAAGCTGTCGGTCGCGGGCATCGAGAAGACGATCGGCGACTTCGGCCGGCGCGCCAAGGACGGCACGCTCAAGATGGACGAGATGCGCGGTGGCACCTTCACCATCTCCAACGGCGGCGTGTTCGGCTCGCTGATGAGCACCCCGATCATCAACCCGCCGCAGTCGGCGGTGCTGGGCCTCCACCGCATCGAGGAGCGGCCGGTGGTGGTAAAGGGCCAGATCGTCGCGCGCCCGATGATGTACCTCGCGCTCTCCTACGACCACCGCATCATCGACGGGCGCGAGGCGGTGACGTTCCTCGTCGCGCTCAAGAATGCTATCGAGGACCCGACCCGCATCCTGATCGATCTGTAGGAGCGCGGCAGCGGGAGTTACGGCGATGGACTGGCGGGATGTCATCTACTCCAACCCGAACATTTACGGCGGCAAGCCGATCTTTCGGGACAGCCGGATCACGGTCGAGATGGTGCTGGACCTGATGGCGGCCGGATGGACGATCGGGCAGATGGCGGAGGAATATCCGGGTATCCGGCCCGACCACATTCCCGCGGCGGCCGCGTTCGCCGCCGAGATGATCCATGACGAGCAGAGGCTGGCGAGCAGCAGGGCCCGCGCTGCTTGAAGTTCATGCTCGACGTCAATGTCGGCCGCCGGTTGGCGGAGGCGCTCGCGGCGCGGGGTCACGACGTGGTGCGGGCGGCCATCGCGAACGCCACCGCCGAGGACACTGCCATTCTCGCGCAGGCGACCGAGGGCCAGCGGATCCTGATTACTTATGACCGTGATTTCGGCGAGCTGGTTTTCCCGCAATGCCGAACCGCCTCCCGCCATCATCTATCTGCGCTATCGGGCGCGGGATGTGGAAGAGGCGATCCGGCGCTTGCTGGCGGTGCTCGATTTCGACCAACTGATGAACCATATGACTGTCATCGACGAGCGGCGGGTCCGCCGCACCCCCTTTCCGATCGGAAGCAACGACCATGGCTGACACCTACGACTACGACGTCCTCGTCATCGGCGCCGGCCCCGGCGGGTATGTCGCCGCGATCCGGGCGGCGCAGCTGGGTTTGCGCACCGCGTGCGTGGAGAGCCGCGAGACGCTGGGCGGCACCTGCCTCAACGTCGGGTGCATCCCGTCCAAGGCGCTGCTTCACGCATCCGAGATCTACGAGGAGGCCAAGAGCGGGCATCTGGCGAAGTTCGGCATCGACTTCACCGGCGTGACGCTCAACCTCGACCAGATGCACGCGGAAAAGGCGAAGGCGGTCAAGGAGCTGACCGGCGGCGTCGAGTTCCTGTTCAAGAAGAACAAGGTGACGTGGCTCAAGGGCCGCGCGGGCTTCAAGGATGCGCACACGGTCGAGGTCGGCGGCCAGGCCGTGACGGCGAAGGACATCGTCATCGCGACCGGATCGTCCGTCACGCCGCTGGGCGGGGTGGAAATCGACCAGCAGGTCGTGGTCGACAGCACCGGCGCGCTCGCGCTGCCACGTGTGCCCGAGCATCTGGTGGTGATCGGTGGCGGCGTCATCGGGCTGGAACTGGGCAGCGTGTGGCGCCGGCTCGGCGCGAAGGTGACGGTGGTCGAATATGTCGACCAGATCCTGCCCGGCTTCGACGGCGAGGTGCGCAAGGAAAGCGCCAAGCTGTTCAAGAAGCAGGGCATGGACCTGCGCACCTCGACGAAGGTGACGGGGGTGTCGGTCGCCGACGGCCGCGCGACGGTGACGATCGAGCCGGCTGCCGGGGGTACGCCCGAGACGCTGTCGGCCGACGCGGTGCTGGTGTCGGTCGGTCGCCGCGCCAACGTCGACGGGCTGAACCTCGCGGCGATCGGGCTGGAGCTGAACGCGCGCGGCCAGCTCGAGACGGATCACTCGTTCCGCACCAAGGTGCCGGGCGTGTGGGCGATCGGCGACGCGATCCCCGGGCTGATGCTCGCGCACAAGGCGGAGGACGAGGGCGTCGCGGTGGCGGAGAACATCGCCGGCCACACCGGCATCGTCAACGAGGCGGTGATCCCCAGCGTCGTCTACACGATGCCCGAAATCGCCGGCGTCGGCCTGACCGAGGAAGCCGCGGCGGCCAAGGGCGAGATCAAGATCGGCAAGTTCCCCTTCGCCGCCAACAGCCGCGCCAAGACCAACCGCGACACCGATGGCTTCGTGAAGATCATCGCCGACGCGACCACCGACCGCGTGCTGGGCGTCTGGATCGTATCCAGCCTCGCGGGCACGCTGATCGCGGAGGCGGCGATCGCGATGGAGTTCGGCGCGACGAGCGAGGACATCGCCTACACCTGCCACGCACATCCGACGCATGCGGAGGCGATCAAGGAGGCGGCGATGGCGGTCCAGGGCAAACCGATACACGCCTGACGCGGCAAGTCGCAGCCACGCTGCGACGAGCCTTGCGCGTCAGGCCGGCCGGCGCGGCTCAAAGCCGCGTTCGACGTCATGGGACTTGTTCCCATGACGTGCCGGCTGGAGCCAGACCCTGTCAGCCTCCTGGCCGCCTTCTCACGAACCCGCCCCCTCTCCACGCGACCGGATGCGCGTTCCCGCTCGCGCGAAAAGCGGACAGGGCGACGCCGACGTCCCTCACGATCACATCCACCCCGGACCAGCCATGAACCCAGAAGCCCGCGCCGCGCTCGAGGCTGAGTGGCTGCACCTGACCCGCTCCGTCCTGCCGTCGATGGCAACCGCCTGCGGCTGGCCGGTGCGGGCGGATCATTGCTTCCAGCGCATCCTGCTCGACGATGCGTTCGGCGGCCGCTGGCACGACTATGTCACCGCGCGGCCGGCGTATCGCCACCTGCCCGACGACCGGCTCGCCCATGCCGTCGCGGCGGCGCGGGCGGTTGCGGCGGGGGCGGCGGACCTGCCGGCGATGAACGCGCGCTCGCTTCGCTGGCGGGGCAAGCGCGGGGCCTAGCCCGGCCGGCGCGTCCAGATCGCGACGTCGCCGACGACGGCGGACGGACGATAGCCGCGCAGCACGCCCGCCACCGCCGGGTGCCGCATCCAGTCGCTCAGCGTGCCGTCGACCAGCACCACGTCCGGCCGCCCGCGCGTCACGTCGGCGACGAACGCCGCCTCGTCCGCCGCACCGATCGCGACCAGCCGGCGCCGCTCCTCGGGCGCCAGCCCGCCCGCCGCCAGCCGCGCCGCCGCGCCGCCCGCCGCCCAGGCCGCGCCGCTCCGCATCACCCACTCGCCGCCGAGTTGGCGGACCAGCGGGTGGCCGACGCCGATCTCCGTGGTCAGCGCGGCGATGCGCGGGTGCGGCGGCGCGACCCGTGCCACCGCCTCGGCCAGCCCCGGATGATCCGCGATCGAGGCAAAGGCGTGCCACTCCAGCAGCGCCAGCGCGACACCCGCCAGCGTCGCCGCCGCCCGGCTGCGCCGGAACGGCCCCGCGCCCGACACGACAACGGCGAGTGCCAGGAAGCCGAGCGCGGCGGCGGGATAGGCGTGGTTGAGATAGCCCTTGCCCTGCACGACGCCGGCGACCGCGAAGCCCAGCGCCGCCGCGCCCAGCACCGCGGGCACCGCGCCCATCCGCGCGCCGCGCACCCACCAGGCGAGCGCCCCGATCGCGACCGGCAGCGCGACGACGGGTCCCCGCAGCAGCGTGACCGCATCGAGCCGAAGCGGCAGGTACACCGCGCGCAGGATCGGCAGCATCGCCATATAGTCGGGGAACAGCGTCAGCACGACGACGCCATAGCCGACGACCACGACGGACGCGGCCACGACCTCGGCGCCGATCGCCGCGCGCAGCGACCGCCGCCGCACCGCCGCGACCATGACCGGCAACGCGAAGGCCAGCGCGAAATGGGGCTTGATCGCGATCGCCATGCCACCCGCCGCCCCGGCGACCAGCGCCGCCCGGCGCGCGACCGGCATGCCGCAGGCCCGCCGCGCGATCACCGCCAGCGCGGGCAGCGCGAGCAGGACCGCGACATGCTCGCGCTGCGCGAAGCAGGCGGCGGGCAGCACGCCGAACACGAACGCCGCCGCCACCGCCATCACCGGCCCCTGCTGCCGCGCAAGCACCCCGTCACGCATCAGCGCGCGGCCGGTCACGGCGACGACGACCATCGCCAGCATGCTCGCGAGCGCCACCGTCGCGCCGTCCGCGCCGATGCCCGTCGCCCGCCCGATCACGATCGCCGGGCTGTAGAGCAGGACCGAGGCGGGCGGGTTGACCTCCACCACGTCGCGGTACAGCCGCGCGCCGCCCAGCCACCGCTCGCCGACGGTCAGCAGCCACGACACGTCGCAGTCGAGGCCCAGCCATGCCTGCTGGACGATGCTTGCGAGCACCAGCACGCCGGCCAGCCCCCACCAGGCCGACCGTGCCGCCGACCGGGGGCGGACGGGTAAGGCGGTGACGGCAGGGTGGAGAGCGAGGGGCACGGCGGCACTCGTACCCGCGGGCGCTTACGATTGCGTTGCGGGCGGACGGTGAGGGCGCGCGCCCGTCAGTGGCGCGGCGGCTCCCAGTTGACCGGTACCACCACCGGCGCCGCGACCGGGCGGCCATCCGGATCGAGCGCGGGGACGTAGCGGCCGCGGGCGCGCAGGATGGTGCAGGTGGCGGTGTCGAGGTTGCGGTCGCCCGATCCCTGGGCGATCGCGCACCCGCCGACGCTGCCGTCGGGCGCCACGATCGCCTGCGCGACGATGTGGCCGAACGGCAGCAGCGCGCCCGCCGGCCGGGGATAGTCGCCCGACCGGAACCACCGCGCCGCCTCGCCGCCCACCGGCTCCGGCCGCCGGGACAGCGCAGGGTTCGGGCCGTCGAGGCCTTGCCGGTGCAGCAGTCGCTCCTCGCACCCGTCGAGCGCGTCGAACGCCGCCTGCGATCCGCCGGGCGCGATCACGATCACCGCGCCCGCGCCGCCGCGATCGATGGTGACGGTGTCGGCCAGCACGAGGTCGCGCGCGGTGACGGCGACCGGCAGATAGGCGATCGTCAGCCGGTGGCCGCCCGCGACCGGGCCATAGCTGCGGACGGCGGTCGGCACCGCCTGATGGCGCGGCTCCAGCGTCACCGCGCCCTCGTCCACGCGCACCGTCCGCCCCTCGACGCCGTGCGGTTCCAGCACGGTGACGCCGACGCGGGTGTCCAGCGTCCCCGGCGTGATCGCGAGCACGGTCGGCCGATCCGCCGGGCCATAGCTGCGGTCGAGCACGCAGCGATCGTCGGCGTCATGCACCATCCACTTCCCCACCGGCCCGAGCGCGGCGGGAGCGGCAGCGGCGGCGGGCAGGACTGGGACGATCAAGACTGGGACGACCAGGACTGGGGCGACCAGAAGCGCGGCGGTCCCTACATGCGTGACGAACGACCGAAGCATCGGGCACCTCCATGAACGGCGGCGAGCGTACGGACCGTCCGGGCGTGTCGCAAGCGGGAGCGGCCCCGTGCGCAGGGCAGCGCGCCCGGCCGTCTGGCCCGGGGCGTGTCGGCGATCCTTCGGGACGAGGCTCGACACCCCGCCATGAACGCCCGTCCTCGGTATCGAGCTATGGCGAAGACCTGCTGATCGAGCGGCTGTTGCATCCCGGCCCGAGCGGAACGTACGTCGACGTCGGCGCGAACCATCCGTATGCCGCATCCAATACGTATCGGCTGTACGTGAACGGCTGGCGAGGTCTCGCTCTCGATCCCAATCCGACGTTCGCGGAAGGGTTTCGAAAGGTCCGTCCCGGCGGCAAATACATCACGACCGGGGTCGCCAGGACTGCCGGTTCGCTCACCTATTACGAATATGACCAGCATGTGTTCAACACGCTGTCCGAGGAACGTGCCGCGGACATGCTTCGGGAGGGCACTCGTCCGATCCGCAAGCGGACCGTTCCGTGCGAGCCTCTGGCCACGATCGTCGAACGCGAGTTGGGCGACACCCCGATCGACCTGCTGAACGTCGATGTCGAAGGGCTGGATCGCGAGGTGCTCGAGTCGCTCGACCTGCGACACCATCGGCCCACGGTGTTGATCCTGGAGGATTTCGGCCGCTACCTTTCGTTCCTGAGGGCGGAGGGGATGACCGAGTTCGAGCGGTTCGTCCGCGATCAGGGGTACCAGCCGATCGCGCAGACCGCCTGGTCGTGCATCCTCGTCGCCGAGGACTGGCGGACGCTGTTCAAGCGGTCCGGCGCCTTTTCCGAAGAGCGGGTGACCAACGGCTATTTGCCGGGACAGGTCTGACGACCGCGTGACGTCCGCGTGGGGGCCTGAGTCGCCGCGTCTCCGGTCCCGCCCCGCACGGCTCTTGCATCCGGGCGCCTCCTGCGCTGAACTGTCGTAGCGTCGGCGCACAGACCGGCGATCACAGGAGGGGAGGACCCATGGTTCGTTTCACACTCGTGGCGGCGGCGCTGGGCGTCGCGGCGTCCGCACCGGCCCAAACCGCGCCCGCTCCCGCGCCCGCGCCGGCCGGCGGCGGCCTGCTCGACAAGGCGGTGAACCGGCCGGGCACCGGCTGGAGCTTCTACGGCGCGAACTACAAGGCGAAGGCCGCGACGGCGCCGGGCATCCCGGGCGGGGAGGCGGTCCGCGTCACGGTGTCCGCCAAGGGCGCCAATCCGTGGGACACCGGCGCGACCAGCGACACGGTGAAGCCGGTCGGCGCCCGGGACACGGTGATGCTGGCGGTGTACCTGCGCGCGCCCGATGCCGCCGAGACGCGCACGGTCGACATCCCGATCGCCGTCGGCGAGGCGGCCGCGCCCTATGGGGTGGTGGCGCAGGACACCGCGAAGGTCGGACACGCGTGGAAGCTGTTCTATGCGTCGGGTCGCGCGTCCAGGGCCTATCCCGCCGGGGCGCTGCGCGGGACCGTCCAGCTGGCGGGCGACCGGCAGGCCGTCGAGCTGGGCCCCGTGTTCCTGCTCGACATGGGCGCCGGTCAGGATCCCGCCAGGCTGCCCCACAATTAGGACGCCGACCCGTCCTCGCCCGGTCCGTGTTCCTGGATCGGGGGCAGGGGCGGACGTGCCCGACCCGGCGCGTCCGCTCCCATCCCCCCTCACGCCTTCTTCGGCGCGACCACCTTGTCCCCGGCCGCGCGGGTGGCGAGCAGTTTCATCGCCTCGAACGCCGACAGCGCCGCGCCCTCCTGCCACGCGCCGATGTAGCTCAGATGCTCGCCCGCGAAGAACACGCGGCCTTCCGGCTTGCACAGCTCGGCATAGTCGGTGGCGCGCTGTTCGGGTTTCCAGTTGGCGGCGATGCCCTCGCTCCACGGCGTCTGCGTCCACGACACGGTCAGCGGCTTTTCGAGCAGCGCGGATTTGCCCGGGTGCATCCGCTCGACCACGTCCCTGGTCAGCGCGAACCGCTGGTCGGCGGTCATGTCCGCGAACGTCTTGCCCGCGCTGCCGTTGAAGCCGCCCGACGAGTACGCCGCCATCAGCACGCCGCGCGGATTGTACCAGTCGCCGCTGGGATACCAGACCAGCGCGTTCGCCTGGTCGGTGAAGGCGAGCCCGCCCATGATGCCGGCGTCCTGCCAGAAGCGCGGAGCCTCCCACGCGACCTTGGTCGAGATGCCGTACACCGTGTCGGCCAGCGCCTTCTTCTTCGCCGGGGACAGCCGGATGTTGAGCTTCTTCACCATGGTGGCGGGCAGGGTGCACAGGACATAATCGCCCTCGACCATGCCGCCGTCGGCCAGCATCACGCGCACGCCATGGTCGAGCTGGCCTACCGCGGTGACGGGCGTGTTGAGCCGCACGACGTCCTTCACGCGGGCATAGATCGCATAGGCGATGCGATCCATGCCGCCGACCGGCTGGAACATCGGCGCCTGCTGGTCGAACGTCTCCTCGAAACTGAGCCCGCCGCCCCAGAAACCGTCCTCGATGATCCGGTGCAGCGTCAGCGGGTCCATCGTCTGCGGCGGATGATCGAAGCCGCCGGGATCGACCTTGTAACCGTTGCGGTCGGAGCCGGTGTAGCTGCCGTCCTTCCCCAGCGCGCCCCATTGCGCGAGATAGGTCTTCAGCTTCTCCTTGTCGTCCGCGGTCATTTCGGTGTCGAGGCTGTTCCCCGCGAGGCTCTTCTCCAGCAGCTCGGCGATGCGGCCCTTGGTGTCGTTGATCGCCTGGCGCTCGGTCACCGCGTCCTTGTTGTAGTCCCAGTGCGCGGAGCGGTCGACGTTGACCATCACCTCCAGCGGCACGTCGAACTGCTTGGCATAGCCCAGGATGGTGGTGTGCGCGGTCGGCAGGCGGGCGGCTCCGGCGTTCATGTAGAAGCCGTTCTGGAACTGGCAGGTCTGGTCGGGGCGGCCGATCTGCTCGACGCGGTCGCCGCCGCGCACCGACCAGACGCGTCCGCCGACGCGCCCGCGCGCTTCGAGCACCGTCACCTTGTAGCCCGCCTTGCCGAGCTCGTACGCCGAGACGAGGCCCGCGATGCCCGCGCCCAGGATGACGACGTGCTTGCCCGTGCCCGACCCGGCGGGAAGGTCGGGCTTCGTCGTCTGCGCCGCAGCGGGATCAGCGAGCAGGCCCATCGCCTGCATCGACAGGTACGTCGCGGAAAACCCGCCCGCGCGTCCCATCGCGTGGAGGAACTGGCGGCGGCTCGTGGGGGAGGGGCGGCTCACTGGACGATCCTCATCGTTCCCATGGGCATCACGCGGGCTGCCTGGACCTCGATTTCCACCAGCCCCCAGGGCGCGGCGAGCGCGGCGATCTGGCTGGCGATGCGCGCGGGCTTGCCCGGCTGCGCGGCCGTGCCGTACACCTCCTTGTACGCGCGCATCATGCCCGCGAAATCCATCTTGGGGCTCCCGGGCGGCGCGACGAGCAGCACGCGCATCATCACCACGTCGCCCGGCCCCATGCCGTTCTTCGCCAGCTCCGCGTTCAGTTTCCGGAGCACGGAGCGCGTCTGCACCTCGGTGTCGCCATGGTCGCCGTCGGGATGCGCGGGATCGAGCGGATCGGCGAGCATCCCCGACACGTACAGCGTCGTCGCCCCCGCCGGCACCCGGACGGAGGTCGAGATGAACGCCGCCGGCGCACCATTGTGCACCACCTGCGCGCCCGCGGGCAGCGCCCCGAGCGCGACCACCGCCGCCGTACACGATCCCCAGAACCCAATGCGCATGTGCGACCCCCGGTAAGTTTCGGTCGCCAGTCTATGCTGCGCGGCAACATTGGCAATGCCGCAATGCAGAAATTATCCGTCGATGCATAGGCGACCGTCCATGGCATGGCGTCGTCGCGACCGACGGATCAGGCGTCCAGCAATCCGTCTGCGGGCCCAAGTCGTGACCGGCTCGCCCGAACCAGCGTCCGCATGCCGTTCCCCGATTGCCCAAGACTGATCTTCACAGGAACGGGCCTGGAACGACGTCGAGACTCGATCGTCGCCGAAGGACGGTGCCGACGCGCCGGCGAAGTCGGAGCCACCAGGCCCTAATCGCCCGGGCGCAGGATCAATTCGCTGTCGTCATCGTCCCGCAGCCACGCGTCCACGTCGACGACGATCACCGTCCAGTTGGATGGCAACTCCGTCTTGATCGCCCGTCCGATCGCTCGCCCTTCCGCGTTGAACGCGGCGATCGGCATGTCGTCGCGCTGCTCCCAATACATCGGTTCGGGAAACGACGTGTTCAGCTCGTCGAGATCGTCGTACCATAGCTGCCATCGTCTTATCCGATCTTGCAGCGTGGCGCTGATCGGCAGGCATTCGGGAATGCGTGCGCACCCGGTCGCATCCCACAGTCCGGGTGCGTCGTTTTCGGCCATGACGCGCACCCAGCGTTCCGATGCCGCGATCGCCCATGGTTCCTGCACGGTCGCGAGAAGCGGCGTGCCATCGGACCATCGCTTCACAGGCCCGGCCTGTTTCACGACGATGCCATGCGTCGCGACGGCACCAGGCTGGCGACCCTGCTAGCCCAACACGATCGTCGCGCCCGTCCCGGGCACCGGCAGCGGCTCGCCGAAGCGGACCAGCACCAGGCCACGGTAATCGTCGCCTTCCGGCCGGTCGAACACGTGGATCACCGCGCGCTCGGCGTCGACGACCCAATAGGTCGCGATGCCGGCGGCGGCGTAGAGGCGGCGCTTGAGGCCGAGGTCGCGGTCCAAGGTGGAAACGGCGATCTCGACGGCGAGCAGCACCTCTTCGGGGGCGACGATGGAACTGGTTCCGCTCTCGAATCCGAGAACGGCGACGTCGCAACCGACCACCGTGTCGTTTTCAAGGCCGATCGCGACCTCTCCGATCAGTCGTGTCTCCGGAATGAACCGACCTAACCGCAGGATCAGTGCGCCTTGCAATTGCCCGTGACGTCGTCCTGGCGGCGGCATGCGATGCAATTCCCCCTCGACCAGCTCGACCTTCACGTCCCCGAACGCATCACCTTCCACCATCCGCCAGAACTCGGCCGTCGTGAAGCGCGCAGGTCCCGGCGGCGCGGACTGGGCTCGATCGGTTGCTGACAGGGCGGTCATCTCGTTCACACCCGTCGCCCTACCACACCGCCGCCCTCGCGCCTACATCGCGCTCTGGCCCTCCGCCCGGAACGGAAGTAGAACCCGCCCATGTCCCTGACCCAGATTTCCGTCCGCGGCGCGCGCGAGCACAACCTCAAGGATGTCGACATCGACATCCCGCGCGACACGCTCACCGTCATCACCGGGCTGTCGGGGTCGGGCAAGTCGAGCCTCGCGTTCGACACCATCTATGCCGAGGGGCAGCGGCGCTACGTCGAGAGCCTGTCCGCCTATGCGCGCCAGTTCCTGGAACTGATGCAGAAGCCCGACGTCGACCATATCGAGGGGCTGTCGCCCGCCATCTCGATCGAGCAGAAGACCACCAGCCGCAATCCGCGCTCGACGGTGGCGACCGTCACCGAGATCTACGATTACATGCGCCTGCTGTGGGCGCGTGTCGGCGTTCCGTACTCGCCCGCCACCGGCCTGCCGATCGCGGCGCAGACGGTCAGCCAGATGGTCGACCGGGTGATGAGCCTGCCCGAGGGCACGCGATTGTACCTGCTCGCCCCCGTCGTGCGCGGGCGCAAGGGCGAGTATCGGAAAGAGCTGCTCGAGTGGCAGAAGGCGGGCTTCACCCGCGTGCGGATCGACGGCGAGGTGGTCGAGATCGACGAGGCGCCCGCGCTCGACAAGAAGTACAAGCACGACATCGAGGTCGTGGTCGACCGGCTGGTGATCGCCGGCGACGACGCCGACGGCGCGCGTGAATCGCTCGCGACGCGCGTCGCGCAGAGTTTCGAGACCGCGCTGAAGCTCGCCGACGGGCTGGCGTACGTCGATCCGGTCGAGGCGCCCGCGGCCGCTGATCCCGCCGCCGATCAGCCCGGCGCGAAGAAGTCCCCCATCACCCCGCGCACGCCCAAATCCGCGGTGCTGGGCGACAACGCGCCCGACGGCCGGATCGTGTTCTCGGAGCGCTTCGCCTGCCCGGTGTCGGGCTTCACCATCGCCGAGATCGAGCCGCGATTGTTCTCGTTCAACGCGCCGCAGGGCGCGTGCCCGGCCTGCGATGGCCTCGGCGAAAAGCTGATCTTCGACGAGGACCTCGTCGTCCCCAACCACGCGCTCAGCATCAAGAAGGGCGCGGTCGTGCCCTGGGCCAAGTCGAACCCGCCGAGCCCCTATTACATGCAGGTGCTGGGCAGCCTGGCCAAGGCGTTCGAGTTCAGCCTGGAGACGCCGTGGGGCGAGTTGCACCCCGAGACGCAGGACAGGATCCTGTTCGGCACGCAGGGCAAGCCCGTCACGCTCACCTTCGTCGACGGCAAGAAGAAGTACGACGTCACCAAGCCGTTCGAGGGCGTGATCGGGAACCTCCAGCGCCGGCTGCTCCAGACGGAAAGCGCGTGGATGCGCGAGGAGCTGACGAAGTACCAGTCGTCGCGCCCGTGCGAGACGTGCGGCGGCGCGCGGCTGAAGCCCGAGGCGCTGGCGGTGAAGATCGCGCATCAGGACATCGCCCACGCGACGCATCTGTCGGTGGTCGACGCGCTGGCCTTCTTCCAGGACATGCCCCGCCACCTGGGCGACCAGCAGAACGCGATCGCCGAGCGTATCCTGAAGGAGATCGTCGAGCGGCTGGGCTTCCTCAACAACGTCGGGCTCGATTACCTCAACCTCGACCGCACGTCGGGCACGCTGTCGGGCGGGGAGTCGCAGCGCATCCGCCTCGCGTCGCAGATCGGCAGCGGCCTGTCGGGCGTGCTCTACGTCCTCGACGAGCCCAGCATCGGGCTGCACCAGCGCGACAACGACATGCTGCTCAAGACGCTGCGCCGCCTGCGCGACCTCGGCAACACCGTGCTGGTGGTCGAGCATGACGAGGACGCGATCCGCACCGCCGACTATGTCATCGACATGGGGCCGGGCGCGGGCGTCCACGGCGGGGTGGTCGTCGCCAAGGGCACGCTGGCCGAGGTGCTGGCGACGCAGGGCAGCATCACCGCCGATTACCTGAACGGTACGCGCGAGGTGCCGGTTCCGGCGAAACGCCGCAAGGGCAACGGCAAGAAGCTGACCGTCCACAACGCCACCGCCAACAACCTGCGCGGCGTGACGGCGTCGATCCCGCTCGGCACCTTCACCTGCATCACCGGCGTTTCGGGATCGGGCAAATCCTCCTTCACCATCGACACGCTGTTCGCCGCCGCGTCGCGCGAGCTGAACGGCGCGCGCATCCTGGCGGGCAAGCACGACCGGATCAGCGGGCTGCAGCACCTCGACAAGGTGATCGACATCGACCAGTCGCCGATCGGCCGCACCCCGCGGTCGAACCCCGCGACCTACACCGGCGCCTTCACCCAGATCCGCGACTGGTTCGCGGGGCTCCCCGAGAGCCTGGCGCGCGGGTACAAGCCCGGGCGGTTCAGCTTCAACGTCAAGGGCGGGCGCTGTGAAGCGTGCCAGGGCGACGGCGTGCTCAAGATCGAGATGCACTTCCTGCCCGACGTGTACGTGACGTGCGACGTGTGCGGCGGCGCGCGCTACAACCGCGAGACGCTGGAGGTGAAGTTCAAGGGCCACTCCATCGCCGACGTGCTCGACATGACGGTGGAGGACGCGGCCGAGTTCTTCCGCGCGGTGCCGCCGATCCGCGAGAAGATGGCGATGCTGGCCGAGGTGGGGCTGGGCTACGTCAAGGTCGGGCAACAGGCGACGACGCTGTCGGGCGGCGAGGCGCAGCGGGTGAAGCTCGCCAAGGAACTCGCCCGCCGCGCGACCGGCCAGACGCTGTACATCCTCGACGAGCCCACCACCGGGCTGCACTTCGAGGACGTGCGCAAGCTGCTCGAGGTGCTCCACGCGCTGGTGGAGCAGGGCAACACGGTGGTGGTGATCGAGCACAACCTCGACGTCATCAAGACCGCCGACTGGGTGATCGACCTCGGGCCGGAGGGCGGCGTCAAGGGCGGCGAGATCGTGGCCGAGGGCGTGCCGGAAGCAGTGGCGAAGGTGCCGGCGAGCTTCACGGGGCGGTATCTGGCGCCGTTGCTGGGGCGGGGGAGTGGGGTTGGGGTGGCGGAGTAGCGGTCAGTGGAAAGTCGCATCGGGATTCGTTGTGTCTAGCTGAGGAGCGTGATCAGGTTCAATCGTTGTAGCCTCTGCTTGTGGATCAAACAGAGCCTCTCCGAAAAGCTCACCGAACTTAGTCTCAAACTGTTCGTTGCTACGGACAAATGAAAATACTGGCCAAGTTCTAAAGTCCTCTTTCCTTATTTTCTTTGCCTGAACCACAGACGGCATAAGACTTATTACACCTGGAACATCATCTCGCAAAGACGCTACACATATTTGATAGTTGTCTGACACGGCAGACCAGTCGACAGAATTCAATACCTTATCTGAGGAATCTTTATTCTTACAATGCCGGTGCGCGCTAGATAGGTTCACAATCAGCATAAGTCTAGTGGATTCAGCGATCTTTGTATTTTTAAGGCTTAGCACATACTCCAAGACGCGAACCGGTACTCTATATCGTGCTTCGGTTATCATTCGATAGCAGGCGTCATTTACCTCATTAAATGCGGAGTTTTCTTCAGCCGGAAGCTGTTTACGCCAAATGCTGAATACTAGTAGTATCGAGAACTCTACTAGCACATCTAAGGCTTGAGAAATATAAGACGAAGTTAACTCAATAGGAGTGTCAAGTAAGTTCTCGCTCCCCTTATGATTGTGAGATTTGCAAATGGCAACGTAACGTGCCGTGAACTGCTTTTCACCATGCGCAATTAAGTTGCGTCTTTCAAAAACCTCAATAAAATCAGGCCATCTTTTCCACGAATCGGCAATCTTTACGTGAAACCACTTCTCTATTGACTTAACTTGCTCTTCGTGGCTCCCCCGGGAGAACTGATAAACCTCATCATCTAGAAGTCGTGATTTCAGCTCATCAAAAGATCCCATTGCTAGAATCTCTGCAACCGGGATAGTTCTGTCACCAACTGTAAAACGATCTGGCTTCAAACTTAGCATTGTTCTTACAACGTCTGCCGTCAAAGAATCAAAAGTCGCGACAACGGTAAGCAGTACGGCGGAGGGAAGAAGATCGAACCCGCGATCCATACGCACTAGCCTGCGATGTTGATCACGCACTCGCGTCATTCGATCGGCCGATATACCATATATGACGATATTATCTTGTTGGTAAACAATAGAACAGCTGTTTCTAATAGGCTCAACAACTTCAACACGCGAAACAATCTGTGAAAATACGTCTCTGATTGCACGAGAAGATAATGTGAGTTCCGAAAGAGCAAGTCCAGCATCAAGCACTCTAGCAAGTAGCTCGCTCATTATTATAAGTTCTCGTGATCTCTCATCCTCAGCGGGTAGAATACCTGACAATCCGTCCTCGGCTTTGTCTTCCGCGGGTGCTGGTTTGTCATTAATCCCCCACCTGATTATTTCAGGTAGCGTACTGCCGAATGTAAACTCCTTCCAACTCTCATTATCGTCGGTAAGCCGAAGTCCGAAAAAGCCCTGATGCTCAGTTTCGTTGTCGTCGGCCACTCGTACGTTCCTCACAATATACTATAGTTCTTAGTGGCGTGTAACACCCACCGCTAATCGTTGAGTCAGTTTACTACAACCCCACCGCCCTCCTCAACGCCTCGTTCATCCGTCCCTGCCACCCCGGCCCACCCTCGCGAAACCGGTCGATCACATCCGGGTCCAGCCGCAACGTCACCTGGCGCTTGGCAACCGCGCCCAACGGGGGCCGGCCAGGGCGGGTGAGGGTGCCGTCGGCGGGGCGCAGCACCGTGCCGCCGACCGCCAGTTCGGCGCGGTCGAGCTGGTCATCGGTCCATTCCGGCGTGTCCTCGTCATCCCAGCCATCAGCCGAGACGGGGAGCGATGCGACGGCTTTCCTTGTCATGGCAATTCCTCATCGAGATCACGCGAAGCCCCGCGTCGGTCGGCGTCCATACCACCAGCACCAGCCGGCCATCGAGCCAGCCATAGGTCTGGAAGCGCGGTTCGGGATAATCGAACCGGTCGTCCTCCTGCGTCAGCGTCGTTCCCTCGAACACGCGGCCTACGTCGGCGAAGTCCAGCCCTCGCTCGGCCAGCGTCCACGCGCGCTTCTCCGGATCGAAGCCGACGTCCATATTATGTAGCTACGAAACAAAGCCGGTCAATGGACCGGTCAGGGCCACGTCACCGATCGCTCGTTCCTCCAGTCCCCGTTCCCGTTCGCACCGATGGCAGAAGCCGTCGTCGAGCACCGTGCCGAGCACCCACGCTTGCGCGTCCTCGTCCCAGCTCGCCCAGGCGTCCCGGCTCACCTCGGTGCTGCCGCACCATCCGCAGACGATCCGAATGGCCATGCCGTTTGTTCCCGCGACCGACGATACGCGACCATGGCGTGAGAACAAAAGCGGGTCAAACGCCTTTTCGCCCTACCAAAGTTGGTTTTCCCCTGACACCTGGACCGTCCCCCTTTGTTCTTCGGAGGACGCCATGTTCGAGCCCGATCGTCATCCCGACCACCCCGTCGTCGTCCACTGGCAGTCGCTGGTCGACCGCCGGCTGATCGGCAACCCGCAGCCCGTCGACCCCGCCAACCGCGCGCGCATCCTGGCGATGGAGGCGATCGTCTGCCCGCGTCGTCGCACGGGAGCGATCTGGTGAGCGCGGCCGATCTGGGCGGCGCCGACCGCTATGGGCCGAACCGCTATCGCGGCACCCACGTCCATGACGCGCACGAGGGCGGCGGCGCCACGCGCGCGGACGGGCCGTGGCGGGCCGGCTCGGCTCCCGACGACGGCGTGCCCCCCATCGGCGGCGATCCCGCCGCCGCGCTCGCGCCCGCGGCCGGCGACGCCGTTCCAGCCCCCGGCGGGATGCAGGACCACCTAGCGACGCGCGCCGCGGAGCGCGCGGCCGAAGATGCCGCCATCGCCGCCGCGGTCGCCGACGTGCGCGCCGACGTCGCCCGCGTCGCCGCCGCCGCCGCGCCCGGCCGCGACGTGCGCGGCCACGTCCAGCGCCACGACGGCTGGACCGGGGAGCGCCAGCGCGATTTCCTCGCCGCGATCGCGCAAGGATACAGCGTCGACCAGGCGTGCCGTCACGTCGGCCTGTCCTCGGCGAGCGCCTATGCGCTGCGCCGGCGCGCGGGCGGCGCGGCGTTCGCGCTAGGGTGGCAGGCGGCGACCCTGCTGGCGCGCGAGCATGTCGCCGACACGTTGCTCGCCCGCGCGATGGACGGCCAGACCGAGACGGTGCGGCGCGCCAACGGCGACGTCGTCGAGCGGCACCGCTACGACAACCGGCTCGCTGCCTCGCTGCTCGCGCGGCTCGATCGCCAGGCGGAGGCGCAGGCCGCGCCCGTCCACGCCGCCGCGCGGATGGTGGCGGGCGAGTTCGACGCGTTCCTCGACCTGGTCGGCCGCGACGGCGGGCCGGCGCGCGCCGGGCTGTTCCTGGGCCTGCGCGCCGGCGATGCGGGGCAGGGGAGCGCCGATCGCGCGGGCAAGCCGGGCGCGCCGGGCGAACTGGCGGAGCTGCGCGCGATGGCGCGCGCCGACCGCTTTCTGCGCACGGGCGCGGGGCTGGCGGCGGAGGTGGACACCGCGGACCTCGATCCCGCGCAGCGCGCCGGCTGGACGGGCGAGCAATGGGCGCGCGCCGAGGCGGCCGGGCTCGTCGGGCTGGCCCCGGCCGCGCCGCCGGCAGCACCCCCGGCAGCGCCCACGCCCGCGCCGGCCGGCGAAAAAACCGCGGTATCGTCTCAACTTCCTCAACTTCACGATCCCGACGCCGACGCCGACGCCGACGCCGACGCCGACCTCGATCCCCATCCCGACAGCGTCACGATCGGCACGGGGGACGAGCCGAACATCGTCTGGTGGGACGAGGACGCCGCGGATTATCGCACCGGCTTCCCCGCGCCGCCCGGCTTCACCGGCGCCCAGCGGGGTGAGGCAGGCGACGCCGACTATGCCCGCGCGCTGACGGACGACGAGGCGGCGGTCGCGCGGCGGCTGCACGCGGCGGAACGCGCGGACCGGCTCGCCTGGGAAGCCGCGCAGCGCGCGCGCTGGTTCGAGGCGGCGGACGCGCTCGCCGCGCTGCCGGTGCAGAGCTTCGACCGGCCGGGCGCGCGAGCGGCGGGCGCGGAGGCGGGCGCGGGCGCGGAGGCAGGCGGCGCCGGGCCCGATCCGCTGCCGATGGCGGCATGATGCCCGCTGGCGATCGCCATGGCCGACCCGGCTGGTCGCGCGGGCCGCGGGACCCGGGGGCGTCACGGGACGTTCGTCTCCGCGTCGCGGCATTCCGCCGCCGTCAGGAGCCTTTCATGAGCATCTTCAGCGCGATCAAGAACGCGATCTTCGGCCACAAGGCCGCCGCTCCCGCTCCCGCCGCCGCCGCACCGGCTCCCGCGGCCGCGCCCGCACCCGCCGCTGCCGCAGCACCCGCCGCACCCGCACCCGCCGCCGCGCCCCAGTCGGTCGACGTCGGCGCGGTGCTGACCCAGATCGCGGCGGACAAGGGCAATCCCGCGCTCAACTACAAGACGTCGATCGTCGACCTGATGAAGCTGCTCGACCTCGATTCCAGCCTGTCGAACCGCGAGCAGCTGGCGACCGAGCTCGGCTACACCGGCGCCAAGGACGGCTCGGCGGCGATGAACATCTGGCTGCACAAGGCGGTGATGGCGGAGCTGGAGAAGAACGGCGGCAAGGTGTCCGCGGACCTCAAGGCCTGAGGCACGAGGGGGTGGGACGGAGCGCGGGATTTGCAATTCGGCACGCTCCGGCCCATATCGGGGCCGCTACAGTCGCACATCGAACGGTCTACGGCGCTTTGCGGCTCCTTCTTCCTTCTTTCCCTGCTGCCACGGCACAGGGTGGGCCCGATTGGCCTGCCCCAGAAACGAAGGAATACCCAATGGCTACCACCGGCACCGTCAAGTTCTTCAACGCGGACAAGGGCTATGGCTTCATCGCCCCCGAGAATGGCGGCGCGGACGCGTTCGTGCACATCTCCGCCGTCGAGCGTGCGGGCATGCAGACGCTCAACCAGAACCAGCGCGTCACCTACGAGCTGGAGCAGGACCGTCGCGGCAAGATGAGCGCGATCAACCTGCAGGCCGCAGACTGATCCGACATGGTGGCGGCGGCTCCGGCGATCGGGGTCGCCGCCACCACCCTCCCTCCGACCCGCAGGAGCCCGGCCAGCATGAACGACAATCCCGATTTCTACCGGACCCGCGCCGACGAGGAACAGGCCAACGCCGACGCCGCGACGCTCGACAACGTGCGCGACCGCTGCGAGCGCGCCGCCAAGGCCTGGGCCACGATGGCCGACCGGGCCGAGCGTACCCAGACGATGCGGCTGACCAGAGAGGCCGCGACCCGCGAATCCGTCGCCGCCGCCCGTGCCGCCCAGCCCGGCGCCGTCCCCGCCGATGCCGCCGAGTCGATGCCCGCCGCCGAATGATCCGCCGCCCGGAACGCCCGCCCGCCCGGGTGGTTGTCCCCCGCGGAAGCCTCGGGAGCACGAGCGTGGCTGGTCGCAGGTCCGGCCGCCGTCTCCCCCCGCTTCTCATCGGATCTCAGGAGCAGACGACATGACCACACGCACCGCCACCGCCCGCTACGACGGCCTCGGCCGCACCGGCAAGGGACATATCACCACCCAGTCGGGCGTGCTCGAAGAGACCGCCTACGGGTTCGGCACCCGCTTCGGCGACGAAAAGGGCACCAATCCCGAGGAACTGGTGGCTGCGGCGCATGCCAGCTGCTTCACCATGGCACTGGCCTTCGCCCTGGCGGGAGCGGGGCATGAGGACGGGACGCTCGAGACCAGCGCGAAGATCACGCTCGACAAGGACGGCGCCGGCTTCAAGGTGACGCGATCCGACCTGACGCTCAAGGCGCAGGTGCCCGGGATCGACGCCGCGGCATTCGAGAAGATCGCCGCCGAGGCGAAGGCCAACTGCCCGATCTCCAAGCTTCTGACCGCCGAGATCACGCTGACCCACACGCTGAACTGAACCGGCGTACCTTCGGGCTTGCAATGTTGGAAGCCGCCGGGTCGAAGGATCCGGCGGCTTCGTGCCGTCAGTCGTCCCCGAGCAGCGAACTCTTGCGGGGAATGGTCTCCCGACTCGGCTGGTCCTTGTCGAGATGCTCGGACGGTCGCCGGGCATCGCCGTCGCGCTGGTGCTCGGTCGACAGATTGGGTCGGTCGGTCTCGGTGGTGGGACGGTCGGCGGCGGCGGGGATGGGATCGGTCGGCATGATGCTGTCTCCTTGCGCAGGATCAACGCACGCGTCGGGTGCGACGCTCCCTTGCCGGTCGGCGGGAAGCTGATATCCCGAGCCGGTTCCGTCGGAGAAGTCCATGCGCCGTTCGATCCTGCCCGTCCTCCTCGCCGCCACCGTGGCCCAGGGGGCGACCGCCGCTCCCATCCACAACTACGGCGGACTAGTCCTGTCGGCGACGGGGGACGTCATCGGCACGGTCGAGGCGGCGCCCGGCACCGGGGCCAGCGGCGCGGCGGGCAGGGGAACGGGCGCGCCGCCGCATGCAGTGGTGACGCTGCGCTCGGCGGCCGACGGCCATGTCCTGCGCACGCTCGACCCCTGCCCGACGTGCGGCTATTCCGGGCTTACGTTCGGACCGGGTGGGCACCTGGCCTTCGTCGCCCGCGACCGGGCCCGGAGCGCGGCGATGCTGGAGGTCGCCGATGCCGCAGGATCGGTCAGGACGGTCGCGACGGTGAACGGGCTCGCCTCGACGCCGCGCTTCTCGCCGGACGGCGGACGGATCGCGCTGCTCGTGACCCTGGGCGCGACGAAGGAAACTGGGGCGACCCAGGCCGGCGCCCGCCAGGTGGGCGAGATCGGCGACACCAGCGACGAACAGCGGATAGCCGTGGTCGACCTGGGGACGACGGACGGCGGCGGGCTCCATGTCCTCTCGCCGGCGGACCGCTTCGTCTACGAATACGACTGGACGCCGGACGGCCGCGGGTTCGCCGCCACGACGGCGCTCGGCAACGGCGACAATAACTGGTGGGTCGCCACGCTCGACCGGATCGACGCCGCCACCGGCGCGGTGACGCCGATCGCAAGGCCCGCGACGCAGCTCAACTTCCCGCGCGTGTCGCCGGACGGCCGGACCGTCGCGTACATCGGCGGCCTGATGAGCGACAACGGTTCGGTCGGCGGCGACATCTGGACGGTGCCGCTGGCCGGTGGGACGCCGAGGAACATCACGCCGGGCGTCCCGATGACATTCGTGTCGCTCGCCTGGACCGGCGCCGGCATCCGGGCCGTCGCGCTCGCCGGCGACAGGATGCAGATCATGGCGATCACGCCCGGCAAGGCGATGGCGGCAGGCTACAGCCAGCCCGTCAGCCTGGCGGCCAGCGACGGCCGGGTCGCGTTCTCCGCCGATGGACGGCGCTCGGCGACCGTGGTGCAGGACTTCACCCATGCCCCGGCCATCTATGCCGGCCAGGCGGTCGCGCCGGTACAGATCACGCACGACAACGACGCCGCGCCCGCCAACGTGGTCGCCCGCTCGATCACCTGGAAGAACGAGGGGTTCACCGTCCAGGGCTGGCTGCTGTCGCCGCTCGACGCCGATCCCGCCGTCAAGGCGCCGATGGTGGTGAGCGTCCATGGCGGTCCATCGGCCGCCAGCACGCCGCGATACTATGACAAGGGATTGTCCACCGCGACGATCGACGCGGGCTATTATCTGTTCCTGCCCAATCCGCGCGGTTCCTATGGACAGGGCGAGGCGTTCACCGCCGCCAACAAACGCGACTTCGGCGGCGGCGACCTGCGCGACATCCTGGCGGGTGTCGACGCCGCGGAGAAAGCGGCGCCGATCGACGACGCCCGGCTGGGGCTCACGGGGTGCAGCTATGGCGGGTTCATGGCGATGTGGGCGAATACGCAGACCAACCGCTTCAAGGCCATCGTCGCCGGCGCCGGGCTGTCGAACTGGGTCAGCTACTATGGTACCAACGGCATTGATCAATGGATGACGCCGTTCTTCGGCAAGACAGTGTATCAGGACTTCAAGGCCTATGAGGACGTGTCGGCCGTGTACCACGTCAAGACGGCCCGGACGCCGACGTTCATCTACGTCGGAGAACGCGACATCGAGGTGCCGCCGACCCAGTCTATCGAATGGTGGCATGCCCTGCGTAGCCAGGGGGTCGATACCAGCCTGGTGATCTATCCCGACGCGGGACACTGCGTGCCGACCCAGGCCGTCGACGTCACGAAGCGTAGTCTGGCCTGGTTTGGGAAGTATCTCGTCCATGGCGATCCGGCCGTCGCCCGGCGATAGCGTGGACGGTGGCGCTACTTGAGCGGCTTGCCTGAGTCGCGCCATTTGTCGAGCACCTGGGACGCAGGCAGGCTCTGGCTCGTCGAAACGTCGCCGGACGGCGGCGGCGCCGCCTGTGCGGACGCGAGCGGGGTCGAGGTCGTCGGGGCCGCAGGGGCCGCGCCGACGGCAGCGATCATCGGAGCCGGCAGAGGCGACGGCGGCGTCACCCCGTCAGGCAGGCGCGGGTTCGGGCCAGGGGTCGGTTCGTGTTGCGACCATGGCTGGCGGAAAGCGGCGGGCGTTCCCCAGTAACCCTTCCAACGGTGGAAGAAGTGCACACCCACGACGTCCGTCATCACCAACGCCCGGTTCCACGCCGGCGTGACGGCGTAGGTGTGGTAGTGGGTCGCCAGGCCGACGGGCGCGAAGACCTGTCCCGCCAGCGCGTCGGCGGCGATGCGCATGGCCCGCGCCCAGCCGGCTCTCGAGGCGGCGCGGTTCATCGACCCGTCGCAGGCGAAGCTGAACTGGCATTCAGCGTGCTCCGACCCCTGATAGACGACGCCGCAGACGGTGGCCGGGAAGGCAGGGTGTCGTACCCGGTTGAGGACGACTTGGGCCACGGCGCGCTCACCGTCGTCGCTCTGGTTGCCCGCTTCGTAATAGACCGCCGACGACAGACATTCCAATGCCCGCCCGCGATCCAGCGCCGCCGCCCGCCCCAGAAGAAAAGGCCGCGCGGCGACGATGGTACCCGCTACTGGCTCGGGCAAGGACGTCGCGGCCACCGGCTCGGGCAAGGGCGCGACGGACCCGGTCGTCCCGGGAGCGGGCGCCGGCATTTCCGGCCGTGGCGGCTTGGGCGGCGCCGGCGGCTCGGCGGCATAGATCAGGGCAGCGCCGGGAAAGTGATCCTCGGGGATCGCCTCGACGGCCAACGCCTTTCCGGCCACCGTCACGTCGCGATGGGCGACGACCGCGCGCCAGACCGCCAGCGCACACCCCAGGCAGGCAAGCACCAGTGCTGCCAGCCCGGCGTTCCGCCACCGTTCAGCCCACCAGCGCCGGTGCACCGTGGGTCCCCTCGAGACGATGCGGACAGCCGAACGCGACGGCGCTGGTCGCCCGCGGTCCTCCCTCGCCCCGTCGGGAGACGGGCCGACGCGGCGACGACGTCATCGCAGCGCGCCCTTGTCGAGGTCGAGTGAGGCGGCGGGTATCGTCTCCAGCCCAGGGTAGGTCTGGCGCAGCTTGGGTGCGAACTGCCGCGCGTCCCCCACGACGAGGATCGTCGCGAGCGCGGGGTCGATGACGCGCTTCGCCGCCGCCACCACATCCTGCGCGGACACCGCCTGCACCGCTGCGGCATAGTGTTGCAGTTCGCCGAGCGGCACGTCGCGCAGCACATAGTCGCCCAGCAGCCCGGCGATCCCCGCCGTCGTTTCGGTCGTCCGCCCGAAATCGCCGATCAGCGTCGCCTTGCGGGCGTCGAGTTCCACCGGATCGGGTGCGGGCGTGGTGCCGATCCGGCGCATCTCGCCGGTGATGAGGCCGACGACCTCGGGCGCGGACGGGTTCTTGGTCTGGACGAGCGCTGCCATCGCGCCGCCGTTCCGGCCGGCGGCCAGCTGGCTGCCCGCGCCATAGGACAGCCCGCGCTTGATCCGGATCTCCTCGTTCAGCCGCGCCGAATAGCCGCCGCCCAGCACCGCATTGGCGACCTCCGCCGCTTCGTAGCCCGGGTCGCGCCGCGGGATCGCGGGCCGGCCGACGGCCACCGCGGCCTGTCCGGCATCGGGCAGGTCCACCACGACGATCCGCGGCACCGGGTAGCGGGTCGGGAGCGACGACGCGGTCGTGGCGCCGGTCGGGCCGGCTGCGGCGCGCCAGTCGCCGAACGCCCGCGCCGCCAGCGCTCGCGCCGCTCCGGGCGTGACGTCGCCGACCATCACCAGCGTCGCCCGGCCCGGGCTCCAGCTCCGGGCATAGTTCCCGAGCACGTCCGGCCGGGTGATGGCCTTGAGCGACGCGGGCGTTCCGCTCAGCGCCTCGCCGAAGTTGGTGTCGCCGAACACGGCCCGGCGCACGGCGAGCCGGGCGAGTGGCCCCGGGCTCTTGAGCGATGCCGCCACCGCGTCGACCGCCTGCGCACGCGCGCGCTCGATCTCGGCGGGCGTGAAGGCGGGATGCCGGGCGACGTCGGCCATGATGTCGAGTGCGGGCGCGATCTGGTCGGCCTTGACCGTCATCGACAGGCTGGCGCCGTCGCGGTCGATCGCGGTGTCGATGGAACTGCCCAGCGTTTCGGCGTCCAAGGCGATCTGCGTCGCCGAGCGGGTGGCGGTACCCTTGGTGAGCAGGTCGGTCGCGAGGCCGGCGGTGCCCGCCTTGCCGACCGGATCGAGCGAGCCGCCACCCACCGTGACCAGCGCGGCGGTGACGAGCGGCAGTTCGTGCCGTTCCACCACCACCAGCCGCATCCCGTTGGCGAGCCGCATCTCGGTCGGCTTCGGCACATTGGGCGCCACGGTCGCGGCGACCGGGGGTAGGGCCGCGCGCTGACCGGCCGGCGCGGGCGACGTCACGACCAGGTCCCTGGGCGGGGCGAGCGGGGCCACGACGACGCTGGAGGCGACCGTGATCGGATCGCTGACGGCGCCGGCGGGCTTCGTCTCGGCCGGCAGATAGCGGATCGTCGCCGCCGACCGGTCGGCGAGGTAGCGCTGCGCCGCGTGCTGGACGTCGGCGGGCGTGATCGCGGCGATGGCGGCGAGCTGGCGGTCGGAGGTGGTCGGATCGCCGTCGATGATGACCGACGAGGCCAGCGTCCGCGCCTTGCCCTCCGCGGTCTCGCGGCCGCGGATCGCGGCGGTCAGCAACTGATTCTTGGCCACCGCGAGCTCGGCGGCGCTCACCGGCTGGTCGCGGAGCCGGGCGATCTCGCGGCGGAGCGCGGCCTCGCCTTGCGTCGCGGTCTTGCCGCCGGCCATGATGGCGAAGATCTGGAACAGGCCGGCGTCCTGGCGGGAGTCGACACCGGCGCTGACTTCCTGAGCGAGTTCCTGGCGGTACACCAGGCTGTCGTGCAGCCGCGAGCTGTCGCCGGTGGCCAGGATGGCGCTCAGTACATCGAGCGCGGGCGTGTCGGCGCTCCGGTCCGGCGGGATCGGATAGCTCAGCATGACCGCGGGCAGCGGCGTGTTGGGCTCATAGACCGTGCGCGACACCGGCGTCGTGCGCGCAGGCTCGTCGACCCTGACCCGGGGGATGATCGCGGACGGGCGCTCGATCGGCGCGAAATATCGGTCGATCCACGTGTTCAGCTGCGCGGGGTCGAAGTTGCCGGCGACGACCAGCACCGCATTGTCCGGCCGGTAATAGGTGGCGTGGAAGGCGCGCACGTCGTCGAGCGTCGCCGCGTCCAGGTTCTCGATGCTGCCGATGACGCCGCGGGCATAGGGGTGCCGCTGATAGGACAGGGCGGGCAGGTAGGTGCCGTAGAGCTTGCCATAGGGCTGGGCGAGGATGCGGGTGCGGTACTCCTCCTCGACGACCGCCCGTTCGGACGCGAAGTTGGCCTGGTCGACCACCAGCCCGCTCATCCGGTCGGCCTCCGCGAACAGCAATCGCTGCAGGTGGTTGGCGGGCACCACCTCGTGATACTCGGTGTAGTCGTCGTTCGTCGAGGCGTTGTTGTTGCCGCCGACCGCTTCGGTGAGCTTGTCGAACTGTTCCGCGTCGAGGTTGCGCGTCGCCTTGAACATCAGATGCTCGAAGAGGTGTGCGAAGCCCGAGCGGCCGGCGGGATCGTCCTTGCCGCCGACGTCGTACCAGACCTGGACCGAGACGTTCGACGTGTCCGTGTCGCGGATCGCGAAGACGCGCAGGCCGTTCGCCAGCGTCCGCTGCGTGAACGCGATCGGCTGGACCGGAGCCGTGGCGGGAGCCACCGGCCGGGGGGCGGATTGCGCCGCGACGACGGCGGGCGCGGCCAGCGCGGTGGCGAGCAAGGCGGCACGGATCGGACGCATCGATATCCTGACGGTTGGGGTGAAGTTGAGGAAGTTGAGACGAGAACGGGGTTCCGCCCGAGGACGGGAGGAGGCTGGGCCGGACGTGAAGTTGAGGAAGTTGAGACGATCGGCATGGTTGATCGCGTCGGTTGCGGGTCGCATTCCCATCCCGGCCTGGTTTGCGAGGTGGGTGAAGTTGAGGAAGTTGAGGCGATACGCCCGTTTCGTCGGATAGGCCTGGTCGGCCGGCGACGGGCCGGCCGCCGTCGCGACGCGCCCGGGATGGCTGCCGTTCGCAAAGGGAAAGAGCGGGAACATAGCGGCACCATGTCACGCGGCGGGCGTGTAGGACAGCGCCGATTGCACGCTACGGCCCTGGGCATCGCCGGGAGCGCTCGGCTGCGGCCATTGCGCCATGGCGGGACCTGTCGATCGTGCCACGTCATCGTCGGTGTCGCACAGGCGGAGACCTGTCCGCGCCGATGCGACGTCCGGCATCTACCTCGCCGTCGTCGCCGCGAAGGCGGGGACCCATCTTCTGGGCTACGCGATCGGCGGCACGGTCGCGGATGTGCGGTCGTCGGAGATGGGTCCCCGCTTCCGCGGGGATGACGGGGTTAGAAACCGACCCCGTCGGTCTGTCCAGCGTGTCGAAGGGCAGGGCGGCGGCCTCGATCGCCTGCCTTGCCTCCCCGATCCCACGTCCTGCGGGTGGGACCCGCGCTACCACCCTATTCCGGGTCGCGCCCCGAATAGAGCAGCGCGGCGGCGACCGCGGCCGAGCCGATGCCGACGCCCAGCCCGATCTTGCCGAGCTGCCACCGGCGGGCGCGGGCGGCGATCTCCGCCTTGCTGGCGGCGGCCTGCGCCTTGGCCTTTGCCTCGCGCGCTGCGGTGATGATCTCGTTTTCCGCCCCGATCTCGTTGTCGGCCCCGATCTCGTTGTCGGCCCCGATCTCGTTGTCGGCCATCGTCTCTCTCCCTCAATCCTTCCGGTATCGCGCCCGGAACGCGTCGGCGACGCTGTGCAGCGTGCCGGCGGCGATCGCGGCGCGAAGGTCGGCCATCAGCGTCTCATAGAACCATATGTTGTGCTCGGTCATCAACATCGCGCCCAGGATTTCCTGCGAGCGGACGAGGTGGTGGAGGTAGGCGCGGCTCCATCGCGCGCACACCGGGCAGGGGCAGTCGGGGTCGAGCGGCCCCGTGTCCTCGGCATGGCGCGCGTTGCGCAGGTTGAGCGGGCCGGCCCGCGTGAACGCCTGGCCGGTGCGGCCCGAGCGGGTGGGCATCACGCAGTCGAACATGTCGACCCCGCGCTCCACGGCGCCGACGATGTCGTCGGGCTTGCCCACCCCCATCAGATAGCGCGGGCGGTCCGCGGGCAACTGGCCGGGCGCATGGTCGAGGCAGGCGAACATCGCCTCCTGTCCCTCGCCGACTGCGAGGCCGCCGATCGCATAGCCGTCGAAGCCGATGTCGATCAGCGCGTCGGCGGAGGCACGGCGCAGCCGCTCGTCGAGCGCGCCCTGCTGGATGCCGAAGATCGCATTGTGCGCGGCGTGGGCTTCGGCGGCGTCGAAGGCGGCGCGGCTGCGCTTCGCCCAGCGCATCGACCGTTCCATGGCGGCCGCCTGCACCCCCGGCGTCGCGGTGGTCGGCACCAGCTCGTCGAACGCCATGGTGATGTTGCTGCCCAGCAGGCGCTGGATCTCGATCGAGCGTTCGGGGCTGAGCAGATGGCGGCTGCCGTCGAGGTGCGACTTGAACGAGACGCCGTCCTCCGATCGCTTGGTCAGGTCCGACAGGCTCATCACCTGGTATCCGCCGCTGTCGGTCAGGATCGGGCGGTCCCAGCCCATGAAGGCGTGGAGCCCCCCCAGCCTCGCCACCCGCTCCGCGCCCGGCCGCAGCATCAGGTGATAGGTGTTGCCCAGGATGACGTCCGCGCCCGACGCGGCGACCTCGGCGGGGCGCATCGCCTTGACGGTGCCCGCGGTGCCGACGGGCATGAAGGCAGGCGTGCGGATCGTGCCGCGCTCCATCGTGATCGCGCCGGTGCGCGCGGCGCCGCAGGTGGCGTGGATGGCAAAGGCGAAGCGGGTCATGGCCACGGCTCTGGCGAAGCGGGCGGCGGGTGTCGAGGTGGGCGCTGGCGTTCGGGCGGGCGGCGGGGCAGGATGGCGCGATGCTCCGCCTCGTCCTCCTCGCGCTGGCCGTCCTCGCGGCGACGGTCCCGACCCTGCTGACGGCGGATGCGCCCCGCCTGCTGACATGGGACGACCTGACCCGCCGACCGCGCCCGCATGCCGATGCGACGTTCAGCTACGGCGCCGATCCGTACCAGCGCGTCGACCTGTGGCGGCCGGCCGGGACCGGGCCGTTCCCGGTCGTGCTGATGGTCCATGGCGGCTGCTGGACGACCTCGATCGCGGACCGGACGCTGATGGACTGGATCGCCGACGACCTGCGCCGGTCCGGCATCGCGGTGTGGAACGTCGACTATCGCGGCGTCGACCGGCCGGGCGGCGGCTATCCGGGGACGTTCGCCGACGTCGCGGCGGCGGCGGACCTGCTGGGCGCGAAGGCGGGGGCCTATGGGCTGGACGTGCGCCACGTCGTCGCGGTCGGGCATTCGGCGGGCGGGCATCTGGCGCTATGGCTGGCGGGCAGGGCGCGCTTGCCGGCGGGAAGCCCGCTGCGCACCGCGCATCCCTTGTCGATCGCGCACGTCGTCAGCCTGGGTGGGCTGCCAGACCTGGAGGCGACCGCGGCGGCGGCGGACAATGGTTGCGGGACGCAGGTGGTCGGGCAACTGGTGGGCGCGCGGACGCCGACGCACCCCGACGTCTATGCCGACACGTCCGTCCCTCGGCTGTTGCCGCTCGGCGTGGCGCAGGACCTGGTCAACGGCGAGGACGATGCGATCATCCCGATGCGGCTCGCCACCGGCTATGTCGCCCGGGCGCGCGCGGCGGGCGACCGGGTGACGCTGCACCGGATCCCCGCGACCGGCCACGTCGAGCTGATCGCGCCCGAGACGCCCGCCTGGGCGGCGGCGAAGCGGCTGATCCGGGCGGGGTTGAAGTAGGCACGACCGACGAGGACCGTTCCCCCGCGGAGGCGGGGAGGGCGGTCCTCGACAAGCCTGGGCTCGCGCCTTCGCGGGGGAACGGCGATGCACGGTGTCGTCGCGTACCCGCCTAGCGGAAATCGTGCGACCGCTGCCGCAGCGCGTCCTCGGGATCGCAGCCGGTGCGGAACGGCGGGTGATAGTCGCTGCGGCCTTTCGGCTTCCACCCCGTATCGCCGCGATCGGGGGAGCCGGGATGCGTCGCGCCGTCGCCGGGGCTCGTCATCCGCGGCAGGTCGATGTCGCCCACCCGGCGCAGCATCGCGGTGCGGTCGACGATGCGGTCGGCGATGACGTGCGCGACCTCGCCCTCCTTCTGCACGCGGCCGACGACGGAGATCATCGCCGAGCCCATGACCGCGGAGCGCTGCGCCTCGAACCGGTCGGGCCACAGGATGATGTTGGCGACGCCGCTCTCGTCCTCGATCGTGATGAACAGGACGCCCTTGGCGCTGCCCGGCTTCTGGCGGACGAGGATGATGCCCGCGACCTCGACGCGCTTGCCGTCGAGCCGGGTCACGTCCGCGCACGCCACGATCCGCTCGGCGTCGAGCTCGTCGCGCAGGAAGACCAGCGGATGTTCGCGCAGCGTCAGTTGCGTGGCGCGGTAATCCTCCACCACCTCGCGTCCCGCCGACAGGGGGACGAGCGACACCGCCGGCTCGTGCCGCTCCGCCAGAGCGAGGAGCGGCAGCGGCGTCTCGCCCAGCCCGCGGATCGCCCACAGCGCCTGCCGCCGGTCGAGGCCCAGCCCAGCGAACGCATCCGCCCGCGCCAGCGCCTCCAGGCTGGCGACCGGCACGCCCGACCGGCGCCACAGGTCCTCGACCGACGCGAAGGCGCGCTCGTCGCGCGCCGCCACGATGCGCGCGGCGTGAAGCACGGGGAGGCCGGCGACGATGCGCAGGCCGAGGCGCAAGGGGTTCAATGCCGTCACCCCGGACGTGATCCGGGAACCATCGTCGTGCGGCCCCGTCGATCTGGGTGCGCGCACTGCGCCGGATCCCGGATCGCGTCCGGGATGACGGAGGGGAGAATGGCCCGGCTCGCCAGATTTCTCCACCAACGCCGTGTCCCACCCGCTCTCCACCACGCACACCGGCCTGACCTCGACGCCATGCTCGCGCGCGTCGCGGACGATCTGCGCGGGCGCATAGAAGCCCATCGGCTGCGCGTTGAGCAGCGCGGCGCAGAACACGTCGGGGTGGTGGCATTTCATCCACGACGAGGCGTAGGCGATCTTGGCGAAGCTCGCCGCATGGCTTTCGGGAAAGCCGTAGGAGCCGAACCCCTCGATCTGTTTCACCAGCCGGTCGGCAAAGTCCGGCGAGATGCCGCGGGCGGCCATGCCGGCCATCAGCTCGTCGCGGAACTCACCCACGCCTTGCGTATATTTGAACGTCGCCATCGCCTTGCGCAGCTGGTCCGCGCGCGCCGGGGTGAAGCCCGCGCCCTCGATCGCGACCTTCATCGCCTGTTCCTGGAACAGCGGCACGCCCAGCGTCTTGGCCAGTACGCCTTTCAGCGCGGAGCTGGGATAGTCGAACTCCATGCCCGGGTTCTTGCGGAGCAGGTCGCGGCGCTTGAGGTAGGGGTGCACCATGTCGCCCTGGATCGGCCCGGGGCGCACGATCGCGACCTGGATCGCGATGTCGTAGAAATCGACCGGCAGCATGCGGGGCAGCATGCTCATCTGCGCGCGGCTCTCGATCTGGAACACGCCCAGCGTGTCGGCGCGCTGGATCATCGCGTAGGTGGCGGGATCGTCGGTCTGGAGTTCGGGCGAGGCGAGGCCGATCGCCACCCCCTTGTGCCGCGCCAGCAGGTCGAACGCGCGGCGCATGCAGCCGAGCATGCCGAGGCCGAGGATGTCGACCTTCATGAACTTGAGTTCCTCGATGTCCTCCTTTTCCCACTCGATGACCCAGCGATCCGCCATCGCGGCGGGTTCGACGGGGACGAGGCTGTCGAGCCGCTCGCGCGCCAGCACGAAGCCGCCGGGATGCTGCGACAGGTGGCGCGGGGTGCCGATCAGCTGGCGCGCGAGATCGAGCGTCAGTGCCAGCCGCGGGTCGGTCCGGTCGAGCCCCAGCGCGTCGACGTGCTTGTCCGCCACCCCTTCCGCGGACCAGCCCCAGACCTGTCCCGCCAGCGCCCCTGTCAGGTCCTCGGGCAGGCCCAGCGCCTTCCCCACCTCGCGCACCGCGCCGCGCGCGCGGAACCGGCTGACCACCGCGGTCAGCGCGGCATGGTCGTGGCCGTACGTCTTGTAGATCCACTGGATCACTTCCTCGCGCCGCTCGTGCTCGAAATCGACGTCGATGTCGGGCGGCTCGTGCCGGTCGGTGGAGATGAACCGCTCGAACAGCAGCTGGTGCTTGACGGGATCGATCGAGGTGATGCCGAGCACGTAGCAGATCATCGAATTGGCCGCGGACCCGCGCCCCTGACACAGGATGCCCTGCGATCGCGCATAGCCGACGATCGAGTTCACCGTCAGGAAATAGGGCGCATAGTCCATCTGCCGGACCAGGCCGAGCTCGTGGCGCAGCAGCGCGGCATAGGCGTCGGGTGGCGCGCCGGCGAACATCGCGTCCAGCGCCGATCGCGCGAGCCGCTCCAGCGCGTCCTGCGGGCTGCGGCCGCCCATCACGATCTCGTCGGGGTAACGGTAGCGAAGCTCGCGCGGGCTGAACCGGCACCGCTCGACGATCGCATCCACCGCCGCCAGCGCGTCGGGCCAGTCGGCGAAGCGGCGCGCGATCTCGTCGGGCGGCTGGAGGCAGCGGTCGGCGGACCGCTCGCGCGCGAGGCCCAGCGCGTCGATCGTGGTCCGCTCCCGGATCGCGGTGACGACGTCCTGCAGCATCCGCTTGTCCGGATGATGGTAGAGCACGTCGCCGGTCGCGAGCGGGGCGAGGCCATGGGCGCGCGCATCGAGCGCCAGCGCCTGGAGCCGCGCGCGGTCGCCGGGGCGGCGCTGGTACGTCAGGCAGACGTGGCCGCGATCGGGAAACGCCTCCGCCATCCAGCGCAGGCCGGCGGAGTCCGCGCGGTCCGCCCCGGGCACCAGCGCGCCGACCAGCCCGGCGGCGTGCGCGGCGACGTCGTCCCAATGGAGGAAGCAGCGCCCCTTCTCGCCCTTCTTGGGCTCCGCGCGCATCTTGCCGAGCGTCAGCAGCGCGGTCAGGCGGCTCCACGCGGCGAGGTCCTCGGGCCAGACGAGCAGCGAGTGGCCGCTGACCAGATCGAGCCGGCAGCCGGCGACGAGGCGGATGGGCCGATGCTGGTCCGACACCTTCTCCGCCGCCACCAGCGAGCGGACGATCCCCGCCACCGAATTGCGGTCGCACACGCCCAGCGCTCGGTGGCCCATGACGGACGCGGTGGCAAACAGCTCCTCGCACGACGACACACCGCGCAGGAACGAGAAGTGGGTGGCGACCTGGAGCTCGGCGCGGCTCATCGACACCGACGCGCCAGATGACTATATGAGATGTACGGGACTGGAGAATGCGCGATGAAATATGTGGGATCGGCCGAGTTCAAGGCGAACTGCCTGCGACTGATGACCGAGATGCAGGTCGACGGCGAACCGATCACCGTCACCAAGCGCGGCAAGCCGGTGGCGGTGGTCAGCGCTCCGGCAAAGGTAGAGGCAAGTGCCGCCAAGCCGCTCGCCAGCTCGTTCGGATTGTTCAAGAGCGATGCGTATCGTGACGTCGGGCCTGAAGACTTCGTCGTCGACCCGGACTGGGAAGCCAAGTGGGAAGCCAAATGGGACGAACGTTTGTCGGAAACGGCCGCTGAACAGTGATCCTGATAGACACTCAGGCGCTGGTTTGGCTGGTGGAGGCCAATTCTCGACTGGGCATCAAGGCAAAAATCATTATCGAGGAAGAGCGAGCCGGGGGTGGTGTAATGATTGCACCAATCTCGGTCTGGGAAGCATCGATGCTGGTCGACAAGGATAAAATCTCCTTGAGTCGTCCGGTCAGGGAATGGTTCGAGGCGGTGCTGGCCGTTCCCGGCTTCGGCCTTGCCGACATGACGGTCGCCATCGGTGCCGATGCCGGGTCCCTGCCCGGCGACATCCACGGCGATCCCGCCGATCGGATCATCATCGCCACCGCGCGAGCGCTCGGCTGCCCGGTGTTGACGGCGGATCGCAAGATCCTCGCCTATGCCGCCGTCGGCCATCTCCAGGCGGTCGACGCGCGGCGCTGACGCTCCCGCGCTCACCCGAACCGCCCGTGCAGGAACCAGGCGAGGTCGCCCGTCTCCACCCGCACGCCGTCGCCGCGGCGGTATAGCCAGAAGCGGTCGCCCGCCTCGACCTCGACGCGGAAATAGTCGCGCACCGCCTGCGCCTCGCCGGGGCGGCGCCACCATTCGCCCGCGATCCGTTCCGGCCCGTCGGCGCACACGACGCGGTGGGTGCGCCCGCGCCAGGTGAAGCGGCGGGGGGGCTGGTCGGGCAGGCCGGCGATCACGTCGCCGACCGGTTCGGGCCGGCGCAGCAGCCGGACGGGGCGCGGCCAGCGCGGGTGCCAGGGATGGTCCTGGCCGCGCGCGTCGAGCCGGCGCACGTCGTCCGCCGCCACCGCGCGCGCCTCCGCCGCCGGCGGGTCGAGCGGCACCACGCCGGCCACCGACCGCTCGGGCACGTCGCTCTCCACCGGGCGACAGCGCCACAGCCGCGCGGCGCCGATCCGGTTGGCGAGCGCGTCGACCAGCGGCGCGAGATCGGGCGGCGCATCCTCCGCCGGACGGACGCCGAGCGGTCGACCTTCTATCTCCTGGGGGCCGAGCGGATCGGCGCGGCGGACGTGGAGCGCGAGCGCGTCGATGCCGTAGCCGGGATCGATCTCCTCGATCCGGCGCGCGATCAGCCGCAGCAGGTGGACGGGGTCGCGGGTGGGCCGGGCCAGGCCGACGCGGATCGTCTGGGGCACGCCGTCGACGCGGTCGGCGACCAGCTCCACCAGCCGCGCGCCGAGCCCGCCGCGCGCGAGCGCCTCGGCGAGCCGGGGCATCAGCTCGCCCAGCCAGTGCGCGATCGCGTCGGCGGTCGCGATCGGCTCGGCGAACCGCTGGCGGGCGACGATCGGCTCGCGCGGCACCACCGGATCGAGCGGCTCGGGCAGCCGGCCGCTCGCCTGGTCGAGCCGGGCGAGCAACGCGGCGCCGAACCGGCGCGCCAGCGGCGCGCGCGGCATGGCGACGAGCTGGCCCACCGTGTCGATCCCCAGCCGCGCCAGCAACTCGGCCGGGCGCGGCGCGATCCGGAGCGCCGCCACGGGCAGCGGTGCGAGCGCGTCCGCCTGGCCGCCCGCTGGCACGATCAGCACGGCCTCGCCGCCGCCGGGAAGCGTGGCGACCGCATCCCCGTGCGACCAGCCGGGCGTGCCGCGCCCGTTGCCGCCGGGTTGCGGACCACCGCGCACGCGATCCCCGGCCTGCGCCGTCGCCGGGCGCCCGAACCGCGCCAGCGCCCAGGCGGCCCCCACCGTGTCCGCCACCGCCACCCGCGCCGCGACGCCGTGCCGCGCGAGCAGCCGCACGAGCCGCCGCGCCATCCGCGCCTCGCCGCCATGAAGATGCGCGACGCCCGTCAGGTCGAGCAGCAGCCCGTCCGCTCCCGACGGCGCCACCACCGGCGTCCAGCGGCGCGCGAGCGTCAGCGCCAGCCGGGCGAGATCGGCCGCATCGCCCGCCGGATCCGCGTCGCGCACATCGAGCGTGGTCGAGGCGGGCAGGCTCGCACGCGCGTGGGTCAGCGCCATGCCCGCGACGAGGCCGAGCGCGCGCGCGGCGGGGCAGGCGGCGGCGATCGTCACGCGTGGGCCCGTCCGGCAGACGATGACGAGCGGCGTGGAGCGGGGGTCTGGTCCGGCGATCGCGGACAAGGCCGTCCGGGCGGGCGCGGGCGTGTCGGCGCGCGCGACGAGGCTGCCGACCGATCGCCCGGTCTGGAAGAACCGGCCCTCGCCGGGATAGGGCGCCGCGTCCTGCGCCACGGGGGACGGGGCATGGAAGGGCTGGCCCATCGTCTCGTTGCGGCGGCCGAGTTCACGCAGTGGCGGGCGGCGGTGCGGCGGCATCGCCTCGATCGCGGCGGCGGTCTCCTCGCCGCCCCGGCGCGCATAGGCGCCGGCGTCGTCGGCGCGCAGCGTGCGGAACGGGGCCTCGGCGGCGACCGAGCTGCGGCCGAGCTCGCGGGGCGGGGGCTGCCGGTGCGTCGGCAGCGAGGCGATCCGCGCCTGCACCTCTCCGCGCGCCCATCGCGCGCCCGGCCGCCAGCCCGGTGTATCGGGCACCGAGCATTGCCCCGCGCGCTCGTCCGCCGCGATCCGGCCCAGTTCGTCGAAATCGATCGGGTCGAGGCTGGCGGCCCCCGCCCCCGCTCCCGCCCGGTGCCGGTCGGCCTCAGGCCGCGGCGCGTGCGTGCGCTCGGCCCGTCGCATCCGGTCGATCGACCAGTACGGCAGGTAGAGCGATGCGACCCGTGTCATCGGGAGCCTCCACCAGGGTGTCGAAGGGATCGCCGCCGCGCTGGCGGGCGAGCGCGAGGCGCCAGCGCGCGCGGCCGACGCCGGCGGTGGGCGTCGGGATCGGCAAGGGCGCGGACGGCGCGCAGCCGACGTGCCAGCGGGTGACGGCGGCGGACGGCACCGCGAACGGTTCCGATCCCTCGCGCCCGTCGCGGCCGTGGCGCCGCAGCAGCAGCGCGATCGTGCGCCCACCCTCGGCGGCGAGCTGGAGCCGGCGGGTGGCGGGCATCGACACGCGCCGCGCCTCGCCGATCACCGCGCCCAGGCCGCGGTGGCGCAACCCCTCCTCCATCAGCGCCAGCAGCTCGGCATCGTCGGCCGCCTCCGCATAGAGCAGCCGCGAGGGGTCGAGGCCCGCCTGATAGAGGCCGGGCGCGAACAGGTCCTGCCGCCGCACCACCCACAGCACGGGACCCCAGGCGCGCGCGGCGATGCCGGCCATGAACAGCGTGGCGGCGGCATCGTCGCCCCAGCCGGGGCCCGCGCCTGCGACCTCGTGCAGCGCGTCCAGCCGCAGGCCGCCGTCCGCCAGCCGGCCGTCGAGCGCGTCGATCCCGAACGGCAGCACCGGGCGGCGGTGATGCCCGTCGCCGGTGATCGCGCGCAGCGTCTCGCGCAGTTCCTCGACCGTGGGGACGGGGGGTGCGGCGGTCGCGATGGGGGTGGCTGGATGGGTGGGCACGACTCGGGCTCGCTGATGATGTTCCTATTCTGTTCTATTCTGCGGGCGAGTCAACGTCGCCGTCGAACTTTCCCGCCACCCTTGACCGGCACTCGTGACCGGCCTCTTGACCGGCCTCTTGAATTGTCCCGCCAAGGCCCGGTAGGGAGCGCGGGCGTCGACGGGGCGGGCCCGTCCGACTTGGAGACACCATGGCCGGCGACGCCCCCATTCCGAAGCCGCTCTCCAACCTGAAGCCGCTGTCGCTCCATGTGCCGGAACCCCGGTTCCGGCCGGGCGACACGGTCGATTTCGCGGAGGTCGACGTGCCGGCCGCAGGCGCCGCGCGTCGCCCCGACATCGCCGATCCGGCGCGCGATTTCACCGATCTCGCCTATTCGCTCGTGCGCGTGCTGGACGAGGAGGGCCGCGCGGTCGGCCCGTGGGACCCACGCCTGTCGCCCGAGATGATGCGCCGGATGCTGCGCAGCATGGCGCTGACCCGCGCGTTCGACGAGCGGATGTTCCGCGCGCAGCGGCAGGGCAAGACCAGCTTCTACATGAAATGCACGGGCGAGGAGGCGGTGGCGGTATCGGCCGCCTATGCGCTCGACCGCGACGACATGTGCTTTCCGTCGTATCGCCAGCAGGGCCTGCTGCTGGCGCGCGACTGGTCGATGGTCGACATGATGAACCAGATCTATTCCAACCGCGGCGACCGGTTGCAGGGCAAGCAGCTGCCGATCATGTATTCGGTGCGGGAGGCGAGCTTCTTCTCGATCTCGGGCAACCTCACGACGCAATATCCGCAGGCGGTGGGCTGGGCGATGGCGTCGGCGGCCAAGGGCGACACGCGGATCGCGGCGACGTGGTGCGGCGAGGGATCGACCGCGGAGGGCGACTTCCATTCCGCGCTGACCTTCGCGACCGTCTATCGCGCGCCCGTCATCTTCAACGTCGTCAACAACCAGTGGGCGATCAGCAGCTTTTCAGGGTTCGCGGGGGCGGAGGCGACGACGTTCGCGGCGCGCGCGGTCGGCTATGGCATCGCCGGGCTGCGCGTCGACGGCAACGACGCGCTGGCAGTCTATGCCGCGACCTTGTGGGCCGCCGAGCGCGCGCGGACGGGGGCGGGGCCGACGCTGATCGAGCATTTCACCTATCGCGCCGAGGGGCATTCGACGTCGGACGATCCGACGCAATACCGCTCGGCGGGCGAGCCCAACGCCTGGCCGCTGGGCGATCCCATCCGCCGGCTGAAGGATCACCTGATCCAGCTCGGCGAGTGGGACGAGGAGCGCCACGCCGCGCAGGACAAGGCGCTGGCTGAACAGGTCCGCGCCGCGCAGAAGGAGGCCGAAGCCAACGGCATCCTCGGCCACGGTCTGCACCAGCCGCTCGACAGCCTGTTCGACGGCGTGTTCGAGGAAATGCCGTGGCACCTTCGCGAGCAGCAGGCGCAGATGATCGCCGAGGAAACCGCGAGCGGCCGCCCGTGGGACCACAAATGACGGAGCGCGGCCGATGAGTGACCTGATCGAGACGGACGCCGCCGCCGACGCGCCCGCCACGCAGCGCATGAACATGATCCAGGCGATCAACTCCGCGCTCGACGTGGTGATGGCGCGCGATCCCGACGTGATCGTGATGGGCGAGGACGTCGGCTATTTCGGCGGCGTGTTCCGCGCGACCGCGGGCCTCCAGGCGAAATACGGCAAGACCCGCGTGTTCGACACGCCGATCACCGAATGCGGCATCATCGGCGTCGCGGTCGGCATGGGTGCCTACGGCCTGCGTCCGGTGCCCGAGATCCAGTTCGCCGACTACATCTACCCCGCGCTCGACCAGCTCGTCAGCGAGGCGGCGCGGCTCCGCTATCGTTCGGACGGGGAGTTCACCGCGCCGATGACGGTGCGCTCGCCGTTCGGCGGCGGCATCTTCGGCGGGCAGACGCACAGCCAGAGTCCGGAGGGCATCTTCACCCACATTTCGGGCGTGAAGACGGTCATCCCCTCGACGCCCTACGACGCCAAGGGTCTGCTGATCGCCGCGATCGAGGACAACGACCCGACGATCTTCTTCGAGCCCAAGCGCATCTACAACGGCCCGTTCGACGGCTATTGGGATCGCCCGTCGCAGAACTGGTCGAAGCATCCCGCGGGCGAGGTGCCGACCGGCTATTACACGATCGAGCTCGGCAAGGCGAAGATCGTGCGGCCGGGAGAGGCGCTGACGATCCTCGCCTATGGCACGATGGTGCACGTCTGCCAGGCGGTGGTCGCGGAGGCGGGGGTGGACGCGGAGATCGTCGACCTGCGCACGCTCGTCCCGCTCGACATCGACACGATCGAGGCGTCGGTGAAGAAGACCGGCCGCTGCATGATCGTCCACGAGGCGACGCGCACCAGCGGCTTCGGCGCCGAACTGTCCGCGCTGGTGCAGGAACGGTGCTTCTATCACCTGGAAGCGCCGATCGAGCGGGTGACGGGATTCGACACGCCCTATCCCCACAGCCTCGAATGGGCCTATTTCCCCGGCCCCGTCCGCATCGGCGAGGCGCTCAAGAAGATCATGCGCGACTAGGGTCGCGCTACCCACCCCCGTTCGTTTCGAGCGAAGTTGAGAAACGGGGCCGGCGACATGTTTCTCGACTTCGCTCGAAACGAACGGACTGGGACGGACATGGCGCGCTTCACTTTCAAGCTGCCGGACATCGGCGAGGGCATCGCGGAGGCGGAGATCGTCGCGTGGCATGTGGCCGTGGGCGACCGCGTCGAGGAGGACCAGAACCTCGCCGACATGATGACCGACAAGGCGACCGTCGAGATGGAGTCACCGGTCGGCGGCACGGTGATCGAGATCGCCGGCCAGGTCGGCGACCAGGTCGCGATCGGTGCCGCGCTGGTGGTGATCGAGACAGATGCGGTCGCGACGGGCGACACCGTGGTGGCGGCTCCCCAGACGCCGGCGCAGGCGGAGACGGCCGAGCAGTACGAGGCGGAGAACCCAGGCGTGGAGGAGGTGGTAGCAACACCGCTGCCGCTCGAAATCCTCCCCGAGCTTGCTCGGGGAGGGGAGCAATCGCAAGGCGATGGTGGAGGGGTTGCCCGCGAAGCGGGCGAGCTACGCCCCGACAGGCCCCTCCACCACCAGCCTTCGGCTGGCGGTTCCCCTCCCCGAGACGAGCTCGGGGAGGATAAGCAGGCTCTCGCTTCACCCGCCGTCCGCGCCCGCGCGCGTGACCTCGGCGTCGACCTCGCCGCCGTGAAGACGGACGGCGACCGGGTGCGGCACGCCGACCTCGACGCGTATCTGCGCTACGGCAGCGGGCAGGGGTATCAGCCGCCGGGCGCGAGCCGCGCGCGCGCAGACGAGCCCGTGCGCGTCATCGGCCTGCGCCGCCGCATCGCGGAGAACATGGCGGCGTCGAAGCGCGCGATCCCGCATTTCACCTATGTCGACGAGATCGACGTGACCGCGCTCGAGGCGATGCGCGCCGACCTCAACGACAACCGCGGCGCGCGTCCCAAGCTGACGCTGCTGCCGCTGATGATCGTCGCGATATGCCGCGCGATCCCGGCGTTCCCGATGCTCAACGCGCGCTACGACGACGAGGCCGGCGTGGTGACGCGCCATGGCAGCATCCACCTCGGCATGGCGACGCAGACCGACGCGGGGCTGATGGTGCCGGTGATCCGCGACGCGCAGGACCGCAACGTGTGGCAGCTCGCGACCGAGATCGTCCGGCTGGCCGACGCCGCGCGCACCGGCAAGGCGACGAGCGCCGAATTGTCGGGGTCGACGCTGACCGTCACTTCGCTCGGCCCGCTCGGCGGCATCGCGACCACGCCGGTCATCAACCGCCCGGAGGTCGCGATCATCGGGCCCAACCGGATCGTCGAGCGCCCGGTCTTCGACGGCGACGAGATCCGTCGCGCCAAGCTGATGAACCTGTCGATCAGCTGCGATCACCGCGTCGTCGACGGCTGGGATGCGGCGAGCTTCGTCCAGGCGGTGAAGCGGTATCTGGAGACGCCGGTCCTCCTGTTCGCGGACTGATCGCTGGCCGCCGACATCACGGGCGGCGAGCCGGTCGGCGCGAGCGGATGGTGGTGATCGCGACCTGCGCGCACTAGCGCCGGTCGCCGACGGCGATCCTGCCATTCGCTGGCGGGGACGCGGAGCGCATGCTGCCCCGCGGTCCACGCCTTCCATATGGAAACGATATGCCCGCGGCCGGTCACCGGCCTCGTTTCCAAACGCCGCTCCCGCCTAATTCCGCTTCCTGCGCACCATGCGAGGAAGCCCATGCCCGACATCATCTACACCGCCATCGCGCTCGGCCTCGTCGGCCTGACGCTGGCGTTCGTGCGCCTTTGCGACAACGCCTGAGGAGCGCCCCCATGACCTTCGACCTATGGCTCGCCGCGATCGTCGCGGGCGGGCTCCTGCTGTATCTCGTCGCCGCGCTGTTGCGGCCCGAGCGGTTCTGAACGGGAGCCCGCGCGCATGACATTCCAAGGCTGGCTGCTGATCGCGGCCTTTCTCGCCATCCTCCTCGCGCTCACCAAGCCGGTCGGGTTGTGGCTGTTCGCACTGTACGAGGGGCGGCGCACGCCGTTGCACGCGGTGCTCGGCCCGGTGGAGCGCGGCTTCTATCGCCTGTCGGGCGTCGATCCGGCCGCCGAGCAGGGCTGGCGCCGGTACGCCGTGCACATGCTGGCGTTCAACGTCGTGCTGGCGGCGCTCACCTACGTCATCCTGCGCGCGCAGTATTTCCTGCCGCTGAACACGCCGGGGTTCGCCGGGATCGGCGCGGACGGCGCGTTCAACACCGCGGTCAGCTTCGCGACCAACACCAACTGGCAATGGTATTCGGGTGAGGCGGCGATGTCGAACCTCAGCCAGATGCTGGCGCTGACGATCCACAACTTCACCTCGGCCGCGACGGGCATCGCGCTCGCCTTCGCGCTGTTCCGCGGCTTCGCGCGGCGCGAGAGCGCGACGGTCGGCAATTTCTGGGCCGACATGACCCGCGTGACGCTCTACCTGCTCCTGCCGCTGTCGGTGATCTACGCGGTGTATCTGATCGCGAGCGGCGTGCCGCAGACCCTGGTCCAGCAGGTGACGGCCACGACGATGGAGGGCGCGCGCCAGACGATCGCGCTCGGCCCGGTCGCGAGCCAGGAAGCGATCAAGATGCTGGGCACCAACGGTGGCGGCTTCTTCAATGCCAATTCCGCGCACCCGTTCGAGAACCCGAGCGCGATGACGAACCTCGTCCAGATGCTGTCGATCTTCGTGCTCGGCTTCGGCATGGCGTGGCTGTTCGGCCGCGCGGTGAAGGACACGCGCCAGGGCTGGGCGATCATCGCGGCGATGAGCATCCTGTTCCTCGCCGGCGTCTCGGTCTGTTATTGGCAAGAGGCGGCGGGCAATCCCGTGCTCCACGGCCTCGGCGTCGCCGGCGGCAACATGGAGGGCAAGGAGGTGCGCTTCGGCATCGCCGCCAGCGCGCTGTTCGCCACCGTCACCACCGATGCTTCGTGCGGCGCGGTCAATGCGATGCACGACAGCTTCACCGCGCTGGGCGGTCTGGTGCCGATCTTCGATATCCAGCTGGGCGAGGTCGTCGTCGGCGGCGTCGGCGCGGGCATCTATGGCTTCCTGCTGTTCGCGATCCTGGCGGTGTTCGTCGCCGGGCTGATGGTGGGCCGCACGCCCGAATACGTCGGCAAGAAGATCGAGGCGCGCGAGGTGAAGCTCGCGGTGCTGGCGATCGCGGTCCTGCCGCTCGTGATCCTGGGCGGCACCGCCGTCGCCAGCGTCACCGCCGGCGGGCTCGCGGGACCGCTCAACAAGGGGCCGCACGGCTTTGCGGAGATCCTGTATGCCTTCACCAGCGCGGTGGGCAACAACGGGTCGGCGTTCGCCGGACTGAGCGCGGGCACGCCGTTCTACAACGCGATGCTGGGCGTCGCGATGTGGCTGGGGCGGTTCTTCGTGATCGTGCCGATGCTGGCGATCGCGGGCAGCCTCGCCGCCAAGCGCCACGTTCCGGCCAGCGCGGGCTCGTTCCCGACGACAGGTCCGCTGTGGGTCGGGCTGCTGGTCGGGATCATCCTGATCCTGGGCGGGCTCACCTTCCTGCCGAGCCTCGCGCTCGGTCCCATCGCCGATCATCTCGCGATGATCGGCGGCCATCTCTCCTGATCTGAAGGCGCCCCCCATGGCCCGCACCGCCGCCAAGTCGCTGTTCACCGCCGAGCTGATCGCGCCCGCGATCGGGGACTCGTTCCGCAAGCTCGATCCGCGCGAGCTCGCGCGCAACCCGGTGATGTTCGTCACCGCCTGCGTCGCGCTGCTCGTCACCGTGCTCCTGTTCGCCGGGCACGACAGCCTGACGTTCGGCTTCAAGTTCCAGCTCGTCGTGTGGCTGTGGCTGACGGTGCTGTTCGGCACCTTCGCCGAGGCGCTGGCGGAGGGGCGCGGCAAGGCGCAGGCCGCGTCGTTGCGCGCCACCAAGGCGGAGCTGACCGCCAGGCGCGTCAAAGGCAACGGCGTCGAGGACGTGCCCGCCAGTGCGCTGCGATCGGGCGACGTGGTGCTCGTGACGGCTGGGCGCGCCGGCGGCGACCTGATCCCGGCGGACGGCGAGGTGATCGCCGGCGTCGCGTCGGTGAACGAGGCCGCGATCACCGGCGAGAGCGCGCCGGTGATCCGCGAGGCGGGCGGCGACCGCTCCGCCGTCACGGCCGGCACGCGCGTCATCTCCGACGAGATCCGCGTGCGGGTGACGGCCGACCCGGGGCAGGGCTTCCTCGATCGGATGATCGCGCTGGTCGAGGGCGCGGAGCGGCAGAAGACGCCCAACGAGATCGCGCTGACGATCCTGCTCGTCGGGCTGACCATCATCTTCCTGATCGCGGTCGGCACGATCCCGGCGTTCGCCGCCTATGCGGGCGGCAGCATCCCGGTCGCGATCCTCGCCGCGCTGCTCATCACGCTGATCCCCACCACCATCGCGGCGCTGCTGTCGGCGATCGGCATCGCGGGCATGGACCGGCTGGTCCGGTTCAACGTGCTGGCGAAATCGGGCCGAGCGGTGGAGGCGGCGGGCGATATCGACGTGCTGCTGCTCGACAAGACGGGCACGATCACGATCGGCGACCGCCAGGCGAGCGAGTTCCGCGCCGTCGGCGGCGCGTCTGCGGGCACGCTGGCGGAGGCGGCGCTGCTCGCCAGCCTGGCGGACGAGACGCCCGAGGGCCGCTCGATTGTGGTCCTCGCGCGCGAATCGTTCGGGGTCGCAACCGCCGAACTGCCGGCCGGCGCCGAGGTGATCCCCTTCACCGCGCAGACGCGCATCTCGGGTGTCCGCATCGGCGAGACGCTGATCCAGAAGGGCGCGGTCGACTCGATCCTGCGCGCCAATCCGGGGCAGGGCGAGACCGCCGCCGCGACCGAGCTGCGCCGCATCACCGACGAGATCGCGCGCGCCGGCGGCACGCCGCTCGCGGTGGCGCAGGACGGGCGCCTGCTCGGCGCAATCTTTCTGAAGGACGTGGTGAAGGCCGGCATCCGCGAGCGGTTCGGCGAACTGCGCCAGATGGGCATCCGCACCGTCATGATAACGGGCGACAACCCGCTGACCGCCGCCGCGATCGCCGCCGAGGCCGGGGTGGATGATTTTCTCGCCCAGGCGACGCCCGAGGACAAGCTGGCGCTGATCCGGTCCGAGCAGCAGGGCGGCAAGCTGGTCGCGATGTGCGGCGACGGCACCAACGACGCGCCGGCGCTGGCGCAGGCGGACGTCGGCGTCGCGATGAACACCGGCACGCAGGCGGCGCGCGAGGCGGGAAACATGGTCGACCTCGACAGCGACCCCACCAAGCTGATCGAGATCGTCGGGCTGGGCAAGCAGTTGCTGATGACGCGCGGCGCGCTGACCACCTTCTCGGTCGCCAACGACGTCGCCAAGTATTTCGCCATCATCCCGGCGATGTTCATCGTGCTCTATCCCGGGCTCGGCGTGCTCAACGTCATGCGGCTCGCCAGCCCGACCAGCGCGATCCTGTCGGCGATCATCTTCAACGCGCTCATCATCCCGTGCCTCGTGCCGCTCGCGCTGCGCGGCGTGACCTATCGCCCGATGGGGGCGGGGCCGCTGCTGCGCCGCAACCTGGCGATCTATGGGCTGGGCGGCCTTCTCGCGCCGTTCGTCGGGATCAAGCTCGTCGATCTGTTCGTGACCGCGACCGGCCTCGCCTGAGCGGCCGTCCCGCACTCGTTCCCCATATCAGACAAGGCGCATCCTCCCATGAACTCGGACCTCACCTCCGCGCTGCGACCGGCGATCGTCATGACGATCCTGTTCGCCGTCCTGCTCGGCATCGGTTATCCGCTCGCGTTGACCGGCATCGGCCAGATCGCCTTTCCGGCGCAGGCGAACGGCAGCCTCGTCACCGACGCGGGCGGGCGGGTGACCGGCTCGGCATTGCTGGCCCAGGGGTTCGCCGCGCCGCGATACTTCCACCCGCGTCCGTCGGCGGCGGGCAAGGGCTATGACGCGCTGGCGTCGGGCGGCTCCAATCTCGGCCCGGCGAGCCAGGCGCTGTCCGATCGCGTGAAGGCGGACGTCGCGGCGCAGCGCAAGGCGGGTGTCACGGGGGCGTTGCCGGCCGACCTCGTCACCACCTCGGGCTCGGGCCTCGACCCGGACCTGTCGCCCGCGGCCGCGCTGACGCAGGTCGACCGGGTCGCGGCCGCGCGCGGGGTTCCGGCCGCGACGGTCCGCGCGCTGGTGGAGCGGGCCACGCAGGCGCCGTTGCTGGGGCTGGTGGGCGAGCCGCACGTCAACGTGTTGCTGCTCAACCGGCAGCTCGACCGGCTGGCCGCGGGAGCGGTCCGATGACCTCACATCGCCGTGACGTAGCGTCCGGCGGGGTCGTCACCCTGTGTTCCATCGTGGCGGCGTTCGCCCGACCTTTCAGGAGACCAATGATGGCGCGTTCGATCGCCCGAAGCCTGTTCCTCGCCGCCGCGGTGGCAGCAATGCCCGCCTTCGCGCAGGATAGCGACCAGACAGGGGCGGGGCAGGAAGGGGCGGCGCAGGGCACCGGTCCGCTGCCGTCCCCCAACGTCGCGCCGTCGCCCACGCCGATCTGCACCGACCGGCCGACCAAGGCGAACGTCGCCTGCACCGTGCCGGCCGGCGACGTCCAGGTCGAGGCGGACGCGATCAACTGGACGCGGCTGTCGGTGGCGGGGACGCAGACGGATACGGTGCTCTACACCAATCCCTATCTGAAGCTCGGCGTCGGCACGCACACCGACCTCGAGGTCAACATCGCGCCGTACGAGACGGTGCGGACGCGCGATGCCGCCGGGGTGGCCTCGACTCTGGGCGGCGTGGGAGACCTGTACCTGCGGGTGAAGCAGCGTCTGACCTCGGATGCGGCCAAGACGCAGGTGTCGCTGATCCCCTATGTGAAGGCGCCGACCGCCCGGCTGGGGATCGGCAACGGGCAATGGGAAGGCGGCGTGATCGCGGCGGCCAACATCCCGATCCCGGCAGGCTTCACGCTGACGGTGGGGCCGGAGGTCGACGTGCTGGCCGACGGCGACGGGTCGGGCCATCATGCCAACCTCGTCATGCTCGCCAACCTGTCGCATCCGATCGGCAAGAAGATCACCGCCTATGGCGAGTTCTGGACCGGGCAGAACCTCGACCCGGCGGGACACGTCCAGCAATATTCGCTCGACACCGCGGTCGCCTACCTCATCTCGCCGACGTGGCAGGTCGACCTGGGCGGCAATTTCGGGCTCAACCGCGCGACGCCGGGCAGCCAGCTGTACCTGGGTGTTTCCACCCGCTTCTGATAGATCGGCATTGTGGCCAGAACCGAGGATCGTCCCGCCCCCGAGGCGTTCCTGCGCGCCGCGCGGCAGGAGGGGCGGGGGCGGCTGAAGATATTCCTCGGCGCCGCGCCCGGCGTCGGCAAGACGTACGAGATGCTGCTCGACGCTGCGGGACGGCGCGCGGCGGGCATCGACGTCGTCGTCGGCGTGGTCGAGACGCACGGCCGGCGCGAGACGGAGGCGCTGACGCGGGGGCACGAGATCGTCCCGCCCCGCCGGATCGCGTACGAAGGGCGTACGCTGGGCGAGATGGACCTGGACGCGCTGCTCGAACGCCGGCCCGCGCTCGCGCTCGTCGACGAGTTCGCGCACAGCAACGCGCCCGGCAGCCGCCATCCCAAGCGGTGGCAGGACGTCGAGGAACTGCTCGCCGCCGGGATCGACGTCTATTCGACAGTCAACATCCAGCACGTCGAGAGCCTGAACGACGTCGTCGCCTCGTTCACCCGGGTGCGGGTGCGCGAGACGGTGCCCGATGCGGTGCTGGAGGCCGCCGAGATCGAGGTCGTCGACATCCCGCCCGACGAGCTGATCGAGCGGCTGCGCGAGGGCAAGGTGTACGTGCCCGAGGAGGCGAGCCGCGCGCTCGGGCATTTCTTTTCCAAGTCCAACCTGTCGGCGCTGCGCGAACTTGCGCTCCGGCGCGCGGCGCAGGCGGTGGACCAGCAGATGCTGGAGCATCTGCGCAGCCATGGCGTCGCAGGCACCTGGGGCGCGGGCGAGCGGGTGGTCGTCGCGGTCAGCGAGCTGCCCGGCGCGGAGGCGCTGGTCCGTGCGACGAAGCGGATCGCCGATGCGCAGCACGCGCCCTGGACCGCCGTCCACGTGGAAACGCGGCGCACCGCGCGCTTCGGGGCGGGCGAGGCGGCGTCGGTCGCCCGCGTGCTCGCGCTCGCGACGCAACTGGGCGGCGCGGTCGCCTCCGTCCCGGCGAGCGACGTGGTGGAGGGGCTGAAAGGCTTCGCCGCCGACGCGCGGGCGACGCAGCTCGTGGTCGGCAAGTCGCAACGCTCGCGCTGGTTCGAGCTGCGCCACGGCTCGGTGGTCGACCGGCTGGTGCGCGAGACGCCCGGCATCGCTGTCCACGTCATGCCGGGCGAAGACGGGGGGCAACGCCCCGCGGCCGGCAGCCCCGCGCGCCGCGCCGGCAGGGGACGCGAATGGGGTAGCGCGGGCGGCTATGCCGCGGTCGTCGCGATGGTGGCGGGCGTCACCGCGCTGGGGCTGGCGCTCGCGGCGTTCCTGTCGGTCGGCAACGTCGCGTTGCTGTACCTGCTGCCCGTGATGGTGTCGGCCAGCCTGTTCGGACGGGGGCCGGGCCTCGTCGCGGGCCTGGCGAGCAGCGTCGCGTACAATTTCTTCTTCCTGCCGCCGACCGGCACGCTGACGATCGCGGCGCCCGAGAACGTGATCGCGGTCGTCGTCCTGCTCGGCGTCGCGCTCGCCACCAGCCAGCTCACCGCCCGGGTGCGCGCGCAGGCGGACCTGGCGTCGTCCAGCGCGCGCGCCAATGCCACGCTGGCCGGCTTCCTGCGCCAGCTGACCGCCGCGACCGACCTCGACGAGTTGATGCACATGATCGCCGCCGAGATCGCCCGGCTGTTCGACGTGCGCGTCGTGATGATGATGGCGGGCACGGCGGACATCGAGGTACGCGCGGCCGCGCCGCCCGCCGACCCGATGGGTACGATGGAGCTGGCGGCGGCACGCTGGGCGCTGGAGCGCGGGCAACAGGCAGGTCGCGGGTCGCAGACGCTGACCGCGTCCGACTGGCTGTTCCACCCGCTGTCGGGCGGCGGCTCGCCATTGGCGGTGATCGGCCTCGCACGGGCGGACGGCGGCGAGCCGGTGCGATCCGATCAGCTGGCGCTGCTGGCCGGGCTGCTCGATCAGGCGGGGCTGGCGCTCGACCGGCTGCGGCTCGAGGTCGAAAGCCGGCGGATCGCGGCGGTGGAGGAGCGCGACCGGCTGCGCGCCGCGCTGCTGTCGTCGGTCGGGCACGACCTGCGCACGCCGCTGACCGCGATCGTCGCCGCCGCGGCGCAGCTCGACGACAGCGCCGGCCCCGCGCTCGTCGCCGACATTCGCGCCGAGGCGGAACGGCTGCGCCGGTTCGTCGCCAACCTCCTCGACATGGCGCGGATCGAGGCGGGCGCGATCCAGCTGACGCTCGATCCCACCGATCTGACCGACGCCGTCGCCGCCGCGGTGCAGGACGTCCGCCGGACTTTGGGCGAGCATCCGCTGGTGCTCGACGTGTCGCCGCGCCTGCCGCTCGTGCGCACCGATCCGCGGCTGCTCCACCACTGCCTCATCAACCTGCTCGACAACGCCGGCCGCTATGCCGATCCCGGCACGCCCGTGACCGTCCGCGCGGAGCGCCGCCCCGACGGGCTGGTGCTGTCGGTGATCGATGAGGGTCCCGGCCTACCGGCGGGCCGCGAGGCCACCGCGTTCGAGACGTTCCGGCGGATCGAGGGATCGGACCGTGCCTCGGGCGGCACCGGCCTCGGCCTCGCGATCGTCAAGGGGTTCGCCGAGGCGTTCGGCGCGCAGGTGTCCGCCGCCAACCGGACGGACGGGCGCGGCGCGCGGTTCAGCCTGACCTTCCCCGAGACGGCGCTGGTGCGCGCGGACGCGGAGGCATGAGCATCGCCGCCACGATCCTTGTGGTCGACGACGAACCGGCGATCCAGCGGCTGTTGCGCTCCAGCCTGGAGGCGGCGGGATATCAGGTGACCGTGTCGGGCACCGCCGCGGACGCTGTGACGCAGCTCGCCCGGTCGCCGGACCTCGTCCTGCTCGACCTGGGATTGCCCGATCGCAACGGGCTCGAGATCCTGCCGATCATCGCCAGGCGGTCGCGCGCCGCGGTGCTGGTCGTGTCGGCGCGCGACGCGACGGAGGAGAAGGTCGCCGCGCTCGACCTGGGCGCGGTCGATTACGTGACCAAGCCGTTCGACACCGACGAACTGCTGGCCCGCGTCCGGGCGGCGCTGCGCAGCCGCGCGATCGGCGACGGCGGCCAGTCGGTGGTGACCGCGGGCGAGGTCGCGATCGACCTCGTCGATCGGCGGATCACCCGCTCGGGCGAGGAGGTGCATCTGACGCCCAAGGAGTTCGGTGTGCTCGCCGAACTCGCGCGCTTTCCGGGACGGGCGATCACGCATCATCACCTGCTGCGCACCGTGTGGCCCAACGATCGCGACGGCCATGTCGAGTATCTGCGCGTGGTGGTGCGCAACATGCGGCAGAAGCTCGAGGTGGATCCGGCCATGCCGACGCTGATCGTCAACGACATGGGCGTGGGATACCGGCTGATCGCGGGCTGACGAAACGGCGAGCGGGTGGCGCTCAGCGCCAGGGGCTGGATACGGCGATCGGATCGAACAGGTGGCCGCCCATCACGGCCGCCGCGCTGCCGATGCTGGCGGCGACGAAGGCGACGGTGGCGAGGACGACGTCCGGCATCGCCGCGAACAACGGATGCAGGGCAGGGGCGACGAGCGCGCGCCCGGCGACCCACGCGAGCGCGACGAGGGCGATCCCTGCGACCCTGATCGCCAGGCTGCCGGCGAGGTGCCGGTGCCACTGCTCGTGCCGCGCGGTGTCCATCGCATTGACATGACGTCCGGCGGCTTGGGTTTCGAGACGGATCGGCGGGACAAGCCGTTTGTTTTTCATATGATCGGCGCACGGGGCCTGCCGCCGGGCGACGGTCGCGGTTAGGGCGATCCGCCACAGACCAGCAGGGACCGCGAATGACCGACACGATCGACACGCCGTCGGGGCGGCCACGCTGGCTGCGCCGCAGCACCGCCACCGCCGGGCTGGCCGCGCTGGGCATCGTATACGGCGATATCGGCACCAGCCCGCTCTATGCGTTCAAGGTCGCGGTGCAGGCATCGGGCGGCGCGCCGGCGACGACGGCGGTGGGCGTCACCTCGCTGATCCTGTGGTCGCTCGTGCTGGTGGTCTCCGTCAAATACGCCGCGCTGATCCTGCGCGCGGACAATCATGGCGAGGGCGGCGTCGTCGCGATGCTGGCGCTGCTGGGCTCGCGCGACGCCGCGCCCGGCACCCGCCATGCCGCGCTGCTGGTGCTGGGGCTGGTCGGCGCGGCGCTGTTGTACGGCGACGGCGCGATCACGCCTGCGATCTCGGTCCTGAGCGCGGTCGAGGGGCTGAAGGTCGACGCGCCCTGGGTCGCGCCGGCGGTGCTGCCGATCGCGATCGCGATCCTGCTGGGGCTGTTCGTCGTGCAGGCGCGGGGCACGGGCGCGATCGGGCGTTTGTTCGGGCCGGTGATGCTCGTCTGGTTCGCGGCGCTGGCGGTGCTCGGCGTGCGCTCGATCGTCCAGACGCCCGCGGTGCTGGGCGCGCTCGACCCGCTGCACGCCGCGGACTTCCTGGCGCACGCGCCGCTGGGCGTCAGCTTCGCCGTGCTGGGCGCGGTGTTCCTCGCCGTCACCGGGGGCGAGGCGATGTATGCCGACATGGGGCATTTCGGCCGGCTGCCGATCCGGCTGGCGTGGTTCCTCGTCGCGCTGCCGGCGCTGGTGCTCAACTATCTGGGGCAGGCGGCGCTGGTGGTGCGCGATCCGGCCGCGCTCGCCAATCCGTTCTATGGCCTGGCGCCGAGCTGGGCGCATTACCCGCTCGTCGCCTTCGCCACCGCCGCGACGGTGATCGCCAGCCAGGCGATCGTCTCGGGCGTCTTCTCGCTCAGCCAGCAGGCGATCCACCTGGGCTTCCTGCCGCGGATCGACGTGCGGCACACCGCCGCCGACCAGCAGGGTCAGGTGTACCTGCCGCTGGCCAACTGGTTGCTGGCGGCGGCGACCCTGGCGGCGGTGCTGCTGTTCCGATCGTCGGACGCGCTGGCGGGCGCCTATGGCATCGCGGTGTCCGGGCTGATGGCGATCTCGACGTTCCTCGCCGCGCTGATCGCGCTACGCTGGGGGTTCAACCCGGTGCTGGTGATCGCGGTCAACGGCGGGTTCTTCCTGCTCGACCTGCTGTTCTTCGCGGCGAACACGGCCAAGCTGCTGGAGGGCGGATGGTTCCCGCTGCTGCTCGCCGGCACGATCGCGTTCCTGATGCTCACGTGGCGGACGGGGGTGCGGCTGGTCGAGACCGCCCGCGCCGACGAGCGCGAGGACGAGGCCCGGTTCATCCGCCGACTGGCCAGCGATCCGCCCGCGCGGACGCCGGGCACCGGCGCCTTCCTCAGCGCCGCCGTCGACGGGGTCCCGCTCGCCCTGTCGCACCATCTGCGGCACAGCCGCGCGCTTCAGCAGCGCGTATTGCTGGTGTCGGTGATGACGTGCGAGACGCCGTTCATCGAGGAGGCGGAGCGAGGGCGCGTGACGCGCCTGACCGACGACATCGAACGGGTGGTGCTCCACTTCGGCTTCATGGAGGACATCGACATTCCGAACGGCATCGCCGCCTCGGGCCTCGACCTATCGCCCGCCGAGCTCGACCGGATCAGCTATTACATCGGCCGGGAGACGGTGATCGCAGATCGCAAGGTACACGGCATGGCGCTGTGGCGCGAAGCGCTGTTCGTCTCGATGCAGCGCAACACCGCGCCCACGGGAAGCTCGTTCACCATCCCCAGCAAGCAGCTCGTGGAGATCGGGACGGAAATCCGGATATGACGACCGGGCGGGTGCGGACCCGCCCGGTCTCGACGATCGCTAGACGGTGCGGCCGGTGAACAGCTTCACCAGGACGACGATCACCGCGATCACCAGCAACAGGTGGATCAGGCCACCCGCGATATGGAAGCCAAGGCCCAGCGCCCACAGGACGACGAGGATGACGGCGATGGTCCACAACATTGAGCAAGCCTTTCGGTGAGGGTTACGGAGGCGAAACGTCGTCGCGCCCGCCGCGTTCCGCGCCATCGGTAATCTCGATCATAACGTCCGGGGCGGTGCCGATCGGGCGTGACGAACCGGTCAGTCCACCGCCAGGATGACGTGGCTCGCCTTCACCAGCGCCAGCGCGCGGGTGCCGACGGCGAGGTCCAGCGCCTCGGCGCTCTCGCGGGTCAGCGTCGCGGTCAGCGTCTTGCCCAGCGTGAGTTCCAGCGTCACCTCGCTGCTGACCGCGCCGTCCTCGCGCGCCGTGACGACGCCCGCCAGGCAGTTGCGCGCCGAGGTGCGGATCGGCCGGTCGCCCGGATCATCGGAGCGCGCGAGGATCACGAAGCTCGATTTCACCAGCGCGATCGCCGACGCGCCCGGCACCAGGCCGAGCTCGGCCACGCTGTCGCGCGTCACCGTCGCGACGATCTCGACACCGGCGGCCACCGACAGCGCCACCTCCGCGTTCACCGCGCCGGGCGTCACCCGCGCGACCGTCCCCCGCAAGGCATTGCGCGCACTCGTCCGCATCCGCGTCCCCCACAACAGCGCCCCCAGATCGGGGCCGTCCCCGGCGGACAGTCGCGCCTCCAGTCGATGAATCGCGTCAGCCAGTTCCGCCTCCGCCGCCGCAAAAGCCGCGATCACCGCCTCTCCCGCGGGCGTCACCGACGTGACACCACCGTCCTTGCCGCCCGGCGCGGCGAGCACCAGCGGCCGGTCGAACAGGTTGTTGAGCACTTGGACCGCGTCCCACGCCGATTTGTAGCCCAGATCGCAGGCGCGCGCGGCGGCGCTGATCGATCCCGTCTCGCGAACCGCGCGCAGCAGCGCGATCCGGTCCGCGCCGACCCGCCCCGCGCCCGGTCGACGCAGCAGCAGGTCGGCGTGAAGAAGGTCGGGCGTGCTCACCCGCCCCTCCTATCAGTATCGGAAGCGGACCGTACCCCCGATCGTGCGCGGGTCGCTCGGCGTGCCCAGGATCAGGCCGGAGTTGCCCGCCTGGATCGTCACGTTCTGGATGTAGTTGGAATCGAACACGTTGCGCGCGAAGACCGCCAGTTCGAGGCCGTTGCCCCAGCGATAGCCGACCGAGCCGTTGGTGACGTTGTATCCCTGGATGTAGGTGTAGCGTGACAGCGACGAGTCGCCGTTATACCCGCTGCGCGAGTTGCTGTCGGCGTGGAGGAACACCGACCCGTCGTTGCCGAACAGGTGCATGGGATGCGCGTAATCCGCCCCCACCGTGAACGAGAAGCTGGGCAGGGAGGCGAGTTGCTGGCCGGTCAGGTTGCACGCGGTCGTCGCGGTCGCCTGTTGCTCGAGCGGGCAGGGGCCGGCAGGATAGTTGGTATAACGTCCGTCCTCATAGGCGAGCGATCCGCGCAGCGTAAGCCCGCGGAACAGCAGCGCGGTCGCCTCCGCCTCGATCCCCTTCACCACCACCTCCGGGATGTTCGACAGATAGCCGCGTAGCGCGACCGTCTGCGAGCTGTCGACGATCGTCGCCTGGAAGTCGTGGACGCGGGTGTAGAAGCCGTCGACGTTGAAGATCAGATGCCGGTCGAACAACCGCGTCTTGATGCCGACTTCGTAGTTGATGTTGCGCTCCGGGCGGACGACCGCGGTCGACAGCACCGGGTTGTTGTTCGCATCGAGCGGAAGCCCCGACATGTTGATCCCGCCCGACTTGAACCCGCGTGCGTAGCTCGCATAGCCCAGGATGCCGTCGGTGACCTGGTACGACAGGTTGCCGCGGCCCGACAGGCTCGCGTCCGCATCGTGCGCGGTGTAGCTTTGCGGGCGCAGGATCGACAGCTTCGCGTTCGCCTGCGCCGTCGTGGTCGGCGTCGCGCCGCCGAAGACGGTCGTGGCGTACGAGCCGTCCTTGTCCTCCCACGTATAGCGCAGCCCTACGGTCGCGGTCAGGCGCGGCACGACGTGCCAATTGGCCTCGCCGAACACCGCATAGCTGCGCGAGGTGAAGTCCGTCCGCCCGTCGGTGCCGTAGCCGTCGAGCAGGTTGGCGGGATAGTTGGTCTGCGTACCGTTCGCGGCGATCGCAGGGTTGAGCAGGAAGCCGGTCGCGGCGGGGCCATAGATGCTCAGCGGTTCGCCGGTGATCTTCTGGTCGAAGTAATAGAAGCCGGCTACGTAGGTGATGCGATGCTCGCCGTTGGAGGCGACGCGCAGTTCCTCGCTATACTGGTCCTGGCGTGACGGGATGTGCTGGACGAGCTGAATCGGGATGCCGGTGTAGTCGCGGTCGTTGGCGGCGTCCCAGTTCCAGAACCGCCAGGCGGCGACGTTGGTGATCGTGACCGGGCCGACGTTCCAGTCGGTGATGTTCTCGACGCCGCCCTCGCTGGTCTTGACGTCCAGCGCGGCGTCGATGTCGGTCAGCCGGTCGTACGGATCGGTGCTGGGCGGTGTGTAGCCGAACTTGGCGGCGAGCGCGGGATATTGTTTCGCGGCGGGGCGCAGCGACTGGCCGACGCGCAGGTACACCTGCGTGCAGCAGGTGCTGTCGAAACTGGTGAAGTCCGCGATCAGCCGGCTCGTCAGCGTCGGGGTGGGCGTGAAGAGCAATTGCGCGCGAACGGCCTGGTTGCTGATCGCATTCTCCTTTTCGCCGGTGCGGACGTTGTCGATCACGCCGTCGCGCCGCGTCGACACCGCCGACACGCGGAACGCCAGCACGTCGTCGACGACCGGCCCCGACACCGACCCCTTGGTCTGGATGAAATTGTAGCTGCCGCCCGAAATCTCCACTTCGCCTTCGGGCTCGAAGGTCGGCAAGCGGCTCGTCACGTTGATCGCGCCCGCCGTCGTGTTCTTGCCGAACAACGTGCCCTGCGGCCCACGCAGCACCTCGATCTGGTCGATGTCGGTGAAGTCGAACGCGGCGGTCGCGGGGCGGGCGTGATAGACCTGGTCGACATAGAAGCCGACGCCCGGCTCCAGCCCGTCGTTCGACTGGCTGACCGCGACGACGCTGGAGCCCAGGCCCCGGATCGTGAACGCGGTGTTGCGCGGGTTGGCGGAGGAATAGTTGAGCGACGGCACGAGTTGCGACAGCTGCTGCGTGTTCACCGTGTACGACTGGTCGAGCAGGTTGCCGCCGATGACCTGCAGCGATCCGGGCACGGCTTGCGCATCCTCGGCGCGGCGGCGTGCGGTGACGATGACGTCGGGCAGGCCGTCGCCACGGTCCTGATCCACCGGCGCGGGCCGGGCGGCGGTGGCGGAGTTGGGCGCGGCGCCCGCCGCGTCCTGCGCCTCGGCAACCCCCGCGGCCATCGTCGATGCTAGCAGGCACGCGCCCGCCAGCCAGTTCCCCTTGGTCACGTCTCGTCCCCGTCATTCTGACCGCTATATAGGCGTACGCCATAACGTCGACCCGTCGCCGAGTCACGAGGGAGCAGGAGTTTTCGGATCGATCGGGGCCGGGGCCGGTTGTCGCCTGACATCCGAAGGAAACCCGATGACTACTCAACACGCGGTGTTGTTCGACCTCGACGGCACGCTGGTCGACAGCAACGAGCTGCACGTCGCCGCGTGGCGCGACGTCTTCGCACAGGCGGGGCACGACGTGTCCGACGAGCGCATCCGGGGCCAGATCGGCAAGGGCGGCGACAAGCTGGTGCCCGCGCTGCTGCCCGGCGTGACGAAGGACGAGCAGGAAGCGCTGTCGGAGGCGCACGGCGACGTGTTCACGCGCCACTACAGGATCCGCGTCCGACCGTTCCCCGGCGCGCGCGTGCTGCTCGCCCGGGTCGCGGAAACGGAGACGAAGGTGGTGTTCGCATCGTCGGCGTCGAAGGGCGACCTTGACCATTACCTCGGCCTGCTGGATGCGCGGCACCTCGTCGCGACCGCGACGACGATCGACGACGTCACCCAGTCCAAGCCGGCGCCCGACATCTTCGCGACGGCGCTGAAGAAGGCCGGGGTCGCGCCGGACGCGGCGGTCGCGCTCGGCGACTCGCCGTTCGACATGATCGCGGCCCGTGACGCGGGCATCGCGGCGGTGGCGGTGCGGTCGGGCGGGTTCGACGACGGCGCGCTGGCCGAGGCGGGCGCGATCGCGATCTACGACAACGTCGCGGACCTGCTGGCGCAGTTCGCAGGATCGCCGCTCGACCGGGCGTAGAACTCGTCGTGACGGTCTGGTTCACCAGCGACACGCACTGGGGCGATCATCGGACGCTCAACATCGGGCGACGCCCGTTCGCCTCGGTCGCCGAGATGGACGCGGCGCTGATCGCGAACTGGAACGCGGTCGTCGCGCCGGGCGACACCGTCTGGCATCTGGGCGACGTCGCGCGCCGGGCGGGCGACGTGGCGGCGCTGCTGGCGGGCCTTCACGGTACCAAGCACCTGCTGCGCGGCAACAATGATCCGCCCGGGACCTGCGCCGCATCGGGCTGGGCCAGCGTCGCCGATTATGCCGAGCTGGAGCTGGACGGCCGGTTCGTCGTCATGGGCCATTATCCGTTCCGCAGCTGGAACCGGCAGGGCAAGGGCGCGATCAACCTGCATGGGCACAGCCACGGCCGGCTCAAACCGATCCCGCGCCAGCATGACGTCGGCGTGGACGCGCGCGAGTTCGCGCCAGTGACGCTCGCGGCGATCCTGGGAACGGCGACGGCTGGAGGTTAGGGCAGGGGCGGTCAGCCCGCCGGGATCGTCGCCTGCAGCGCGCCGATCCGCGCGGCTTCCCGGTCCAGCAGCGCGGTCGCCTGGTGGCGGGCGGCCTCGAGCGCGGGATAGTCCGGCTGTCCGGTCTGCGCGTGCGTCGTCGCCAGATCCTCGATCGAGCTTGCCGTGTCGCTCGTCGCGGCGCGTTGCGTGTCGAGTTCGGCGAGCGCCGACTGCGCCGCGATCCAACGGTCGCTGCCCGCCGCCTGACCGCGCGCGGCCTGCACGATCGGCGTCGCCCGGTGGTCCGCGGCGTCGAACGCCTGCCCGTCCTTTTCGAGCGCGATGCCCGCCGCCGCGATCTGCGCATCCAGCGCCGGATCGGCGACGAGGGTCGCGGGGGCGGCCACCGGCTCGGCCCAGCTGCGCGTCTCCGCCGGCCGCACCGCGAGCGACGGATACCGTGCGCCGGCACCCGAGCAGGCGGCCAACGACAGCGCAAGGAGCGGTGGGGCGATCCGGCAGGTCATTCCCGCTGTGCTAGGGCGACGACGCAAATCGCGCAACGCCCTTGCATCCGGCGAAAACCGCCTCTAGAGGCAGCCCTCCAATGCGCGCCCGTAGCTCAGCTGGATAGAGCATCAGACTACGAATCTGAGGGCCGGACGTTCGAATCGTTCCGGGCGCACCATTGTTTCAGGCCGGCGTGGCTCGCGTCTCGCGTTGGCCACGGACGGCGTGACCTGATCGCCGCCATATAGAACGCGCACCGTCTGGTACGGTAGCGAGGGCGTTTCGGCGACCGGTCCTGACCTGACGGCAGCCATTCGCGACTTATGATCTGCCGATAGCCTCGTTCGGCGATAGACCGCAGCCCTGCCGCTTCCCGTGAAATACTTGGCGCCCACGTGCGCCGGGAGCGTTAGCCGGCGTCGCTGCTCCTCGGAGCTAACGTCGCAGCAGGCATCTAGGGAATGTCCGTCGCCAGCTCGAATCGGCACTGCGGCATTGCAACTCGGGATGACGGGAGCGGTGTGTGAACACGGCCGCTCCCGCCCGGAACGGCGCGCGAGGGTCGGGGGCCGACCCTCGCGCGACCGTCGTCAGTAGCGCGTCGTGGCGTCGGTCGAGGCGTAGCGGCTGCGCTCGCGATCGATCTCGTCGCTCGTGTACGCCGGCGCCGCCGCGTCGAAGCTGGTCCAGCCCGACTGGCGATATTCGGCACCGCGCGCCGTCGCATCGACCGACTTGTTGCGGTCGAGCACGGCCTCGGCGTCGCCGATCTGCGCATCGGCCACCTTGGCGCTGACGAGCGTCCCACCGCGGCGCACGCCCTCGGAATAGACGTTCGCCTCTTCCTCGGTGTGCCCTGCGTTCTTCAGCGAGCCCACCAGGCTGCCGGTCGCGGCGCCGCCGGCGGCCCCGATCCCTGCACCCACTGCGGTCGCGGCGAGCCAGCCGGCCGCGACGATCGGGCCGAGGCCGGGGATGGCGAGCAGGCCGAGGCCGGCGAGCAGGCCGCCCGCGCCGCCGAGCAGCGCACCCGTCGAGGTGCCGCGGCTGACGTCGCCATGGTCGTTGACGCCGTCATGGTCGTCGACGCCGTCGGTGCCATGATGGCCGTGGGCGTTGTTGGCGACGATGCTGACGTCGTCATGGCTGATGCCGAGCGCTTCGAGCTCGCGCACCGCGGCGGTGGCGTCGGCATAGGTGTCGAACAGGCGTGTGATGGTCTTGGACATGGTCGTTCTCCGTGAAGGTCGAGGATCAATGGACTGTGACGTTGCCCTTGTAGTCGAGCGCGACGTTCACCTTCGCGCCGCCCTTGGTGGCGGTGCCCTGCCAGACGCCGTTGGCGTTCTTGGCCAGCGTGCCGACGTTGGCGTAGCCGGCCTTGGCGATACGGTCGCGTGCCTGTCCCTGCGTGAACGAGTTGCGGCCCTTGGCGGCCATCGCCGTCGTGTGCGGCGTCGCGTTCTTCACCGCCGGGTTGTGCGATCCGGTGTCCGCCTGCGCGAACGCACCCGTCGCCAGCGTGGCTGCCGCGGCGGCGGCGATGATCTGCTTGTACATGCAACTCTCCTTGATGAAATGGTCGGATCGGACGTGCCGGGCTGTGCGCCCGTCAGGTCGATCTTGGTGGCGCAACGTCCGGGATCAGCGAACGGTACCGCGACGAAAAAGGTTGATGATCGCCAGCAGGACGACCGCGCCCAGCAGCGACACGAGGATCGTCGAGATGCTGATGACGCCGCTGGTGATGGGGGCACCGCCGATGAGCGGCGTCAGGATGAAGCCCGCCAGCATCGCACCGACGATACCGACGACGACGTTGAGGAAGATGCCCTGTTGCGCGTCGGTCCGCATGATGAGGCTGGCGACCCAGCCCACCAGGCCGCCGACGACGAGTAGGATGATGAGGTTCATGATGGTCTCCCGTTGAGAAGCCCACGGCGGCATTGCCGTGCAGCTGCACTTGGTACGGAGCCATCAACCCGCTTCGGCCGCGGACGTTCATCGGGGTCCATCGACGGCGTCGACGCGTCTGGTGCGGCTGTCACGATCCGAATGGTAGTTCCGTATTCCCGCGACGAGATGCACCGGAACCAGCGAGCGGCCCGGGGCTTGGGACAGGATGACCGACGATCCATCGCACCGCCCCCTCTCGCCGACGTTGCGGCACCTCGAACAGCTGATGGCGGGGTTGACCGTCGGCGTCATCCTGGTCGATCCGACGGGTGTCCTGGTGGGGGCCAATGCGGCGGCATTGCGGATGCACGGTGTCGCCAGGCAGGAGGATCTCGGCGCCACCGCGGACGATTACTGCGGACGGTTCTGCCTGCGTCGCCGCGACGGCCGGCGTCTGGCCAGACGGGACTATCCGATCATGCGGATGGTGGCGGGGGAAAGCTTCCCCGACCTGATCGTGGAGGTCGCACCCATCGGCACCAACGAGCCGCGCTGGACGCATGAGGTCCACGACGTCGTGATGGACGTCGACGGCGGCGATCCCGACTGGATGGCGCTCGTCATCCAGGACGTGTCCGAACGCTACGACGCGGAAGGGCGGTTCGAGGCGATGTTCCAGGCCAACCCCGCGCCAGCGCTGATCCTGCGCCTCGCCGACCAGCGGTTCATCCGCGTCAACGCCGGGTTTGCCGAGCTGGTCGGTGGTTCGCGCGACGCGATCGAGGGGCGGCACCTGCGCGACTTCGACATCCTCGCCCGGACGGAGCGACACGCCCTCGTCGCCGAGCGGCTCGCGGCGGGCGCGACGATCCCGCAGGTCGAGGCGGAACTGCCGCTGCCCGACGGATCGACGCACCACGTCATCCTCGCCGGCCAGCCGATCGAGGTCGCCGACGAGCGATGCCTGCTGTTCACCTTCGCCGACCTCGAGCCGCGGCGCCGGGCGGAGCAGGCGTTGCGGTCGAGCGACCACCGCTCGACGACGATGTTCCGGCTCGCGCCCGCGGCGATGGTGGTGACGGCGGCCGGCGACCAGCGGATCGTCGAGGTGAACGAGGCCTTCGTGCGGATGACCGGCCACGCCGCCGGCGCGCTGGTCGGGCGATCGGTCGACGCCATCCAGCTGTGGAGCGACGGCGCGCTGCGCCGGTCGATGGAGGAGGAGATCGAGCGTCGCGGCGGCGTGCGCACCTGCGACGTGCGCGTGCTGCCCCGGGACGGCGAGCCGATCGAGTGCCTGGTGTCGGCGGAGGCGATCGACGTTCATGGCGAGCGGTGCGTCCTGTGGCTGTACCAGGACGTGACCTCGCGCCGACAGAGCGAGCTGGAACTCGTCGCGGCGATCGAGGCGGTGATGAAGGACGCGAACTGGTTCAGCCGGTCGATCATGGACAAGCTCGCGACGTTGCGCACCGGCGGCCCTGCCGCACCCGCCGCGCCCGAACTCAGCCCGCGCGAGCGCGAGGTGCTCGAATTGCTGTGCGGCGGGCTCGACGACCGTGCGATCGCCGAGCGATTGTCGCTGTCGGGCAACACGGTCCGCAACCACGTCTCGCGGCTCTATGCCAAGATCGGCGTCAACCGGCGCAGCGCCGCGGTAATCTGGGCGCGGGAACGGGGCATCACCGGCCCGGCGACGACACCCGCCGAGGGCCGGTGATCCGCGCGGCTAGGCGCCCTGCCGCGCCAACCACTCCTCGAGCCATTTGATGGTATAGTCGCCGGCCAGGAACTCGGGATCCTTCAGCAGCGCCTGATGCAGCGGGATGGTGGTGACCGGACCCTCGATCACGAACTCCTCCAGCGCGCGCTTCAGCCGCGCGAGGCATCGCTCGCGCGTCGTGCCGTAGACGATCAGCTTGGCGATCATCGAGTCGTAATAGGGCGGCACGCGATAGCCGGCATAGAGCCCCGAATCGACGCGCACGTGCATCCCGCCCGGCGCATGATATTGTTTCACCAGCCCCGGCGACGGCGCGAAGGTGCGGGGATGCTCGGCGTTGATCCGGCACTCGATCGCATGGCCGGTGAACGTCACCTCGTCCTGCGTCACCGACAACGGCTCGCCCTCGGCGACGCGGATCTGCTCGCGGACCAGGTCGAGGCCGGTGATCATCTCGGTGACCGGATGCTCCACCTGGAGCCGCGTGTTCATCTCGATGAAGTAGAACTTGCCCGCTTCCCACAGGAACTCGATCGTGCCCGCGCCGCGATAGCCCATGTCCGCCATCGCCCGCGCGACGATGCCGCCCATGTGCTCGCGCTCTTCGGGCGTGATGACCGGGGAGGGCGCCTCCTCCAGCACCTTCTGGTGCCGCCGCTGGAGCGAGCAGTCGCGCTCGCCCAGGTGGATCGCCTGGCCGTTGCCGTCGCCGAACACCTGGAACTCGATGTGGCGCGGATTGCCGAGGTATTTCTCGAGATAGACGGTCGCGTCGCCGAACGCGGCCTTCGCCTCGCTGCCCGCCTGGCTCATCAGCGTCTGGAGCTGGTCCTCGGAAGTACACACCTTCATGCCGCGCCCGCCGCCGCCCGACGCCGCCTTGATGATGACCGGATAGCCGATGCCGGCCGCGATCCGCTTCGCCTCCGCGACGTCGCTCACCGCGCCGTCGGAGCCGGGAACCAGCGGCAGGCCGAGCGCGCCGGCGGTGCGCTTGGCCTCCACCTTGTCGCCCATCGTGCGGATATGCTCGGGCTTGGGGCCGACGAAGATCAGCCCGTGGCTCTCGACGATCTCCGCGAAGCGCGCGTTCTCCGATAGGAAGCCGTAGCCCGGGTGGATCGCGTCCGCCCCGCTGATCTCGGCTGCCGAGATGATGTTGGGGATGTTGAGGTAGCTTTCCGCCGCGGCCGGCGGCCCGATGCAGATCGCCTGATCGGCGAGGCGGACGTGCATCGCCTCCGCGTCGGCCGTCGAGTGCACCGCGACCGTCTCGATCCCCATCTCGTGGCACGCGCGATGGATGCGCAGCGCGATCTCGCCGCGGTTCGCGATCAGCAGCTTCTTGATGCGGGGCAAGGCGATTACTCGACCACCACGAGCGGCTGGTCGAACTCGACCGGCTGGCCGTTGTCGACCAGCACCTCGCGCACCGTGCCGGCGCTGGGCGCGAGGATCGGGTTCATCACCTTCATCGCCTCGACGATCAGCAACGTGTCGCCCGCCTTCACCACTTGACCCGCGCTGACGAACGGCTTCGATCCCGGCTCCGACGACAGATAGGCGGTGCCGACCATCGGCGACTTGACGGCTTCGATCCTCGGCGCCGGAGCCGCGGGTGCGACTGTGATCTCCGGCGAAGCGGTCACGGCCGTCGGTTGCGGGGCGTATTGCACGACGGCGCCGCCGCCCGACCCGCCGGCCGCCTTGCGCGCGACGCGGATCTTGCGCGTGCCGTCCTCCACCTCGATCTCGGTCAGCGAGCCTGCGTCGAGCAGCTCGGCCAGCTGGCGCACGAGGTCGACGTCGACCTTCATCGCGCCCGCCTCAGTCGTATCGGTCATGCGACCCTTCCCCTTTCGATCGGCCGTTCGGACGGCCCGATCCAAGCGGCGGCATGTGTCAGAACCGCGCGGCGGCTTCAAGCGCGAGGATGTAGGAGTGGGCGCCGAACCCCGCGATCGTGCCCCGCGCCGCCCGGCCGACGAAGCTCGTGTGACGGAAGTCCTCGCGTGCGTGCGGGTTGGACAGATGCACCTCGATCACCGGCGTCGCGACCGCCTTGATCGCGTCGTGCAGCGCGATCGACGTGTGGGTGAACGCGCCCGCGTTGAGCAGCACCGCCTTCGCGTCCGCGGCTTGCGCCTCGTGCAGCCAGTCGACCAGATGTCCCTCGTGGTTCGACTGGCGCATGTCGATCGTCAGCCCCAGCGCCTGCGCGCGGTCCTCCAGCCGGCCGGCGATGTCGTCGAGCGTGTCGTGGCCGTAGACGTCGGGCTCGCGCGTGCCGAGCAGGTTGAGGTTGGGTCCGTTGAGGACGAAGACGGTGGGCATGATGGCGTTGTCCGGTAATGCTCGCAAAAACGACTGTGCTCCCTATAACGCGGTTGAGAGTATCGCCATGGCCGCCACGCTCGAAACCTCGGAACCGCTTCTGGACATTCGCGAGCAGCTCGTGCGCATCAATCAGATGCATGCCAATCTCCAGCAGGCGCTCGCCAATGCCGACAAGGTCCGGCAGGAGACCCGCTTCGGGCCCCTGACACTGGCGTTTGGTGCATGAGCGCCCAGGCGGCCTTCTTCGCGGCAGGCGTTGCGTTCACCAAAGTTTTCCTCGGATGAGTTGTAGCAACATGCCCCACACCGACGGCACCGTATCGATCACCGTCAACGGCGAGCACCGGCGCGTCGTCGCCGGCCTGACGCTCGCCAGCCTCGCGACCGAACTGGGATTGCTGCCCGAGAAGGTGGCGGTGGAGCGCAACATGGAGGTCGTGCCGCGCTCGACGCTGGCGCAGGTGCCGGTCGAGGACGGCGACGACATCGAGATCGTGCATTTCGTCGGCGGCGGCTGATCGGAGCGAAACGGGTGCATCCCTGCGCCGTAACCCCCGAATCGGATGTGACCGCAAGGTGCCGGCGTAGAGGTCGGTCGTAGGATCCCGGCTTCCCCGAAACGGCGAGGCTCGATCATGCAACTCCACGCAGCTACCATCCAGAACGCCACCGGCGGCGCCGCGATCGTTTTCCTGCAGGTCGGGACCGTCGTGCAGGCGGGTGTTCCTGCCGGTGCCTCGGTGACGATCGCGGCCGGCGCCACGTCGCCGGCGCAGACGGGCACGGTCCTCACGATCGACGTCGCGCGCCCCGCCGTTGCGCCGCAACCCGCGGTGCACCTGTCGTTCGACCTGCATGGGCAATTGCCCGCCGTGACCGCGACCGACGCGGGATCGCCGTATCGGCTTACCCTCGTTCAGGGCGGGACCGCGCTGCGGGTGACCTATGCGCTCGTCATCGCGGACCGGGCCGGCACGCAGATCGCGCGACTGGCGCCGGCCTGATCGCGACGCCGGCGCCTATCGCGTTCCGCCGGCAGCCGCCGTAAAGGGCGGGGATGACGATATCTCCCGCTCCCCTGGACACCGGTCTTTCCGACGACGCCTGGACCGTCGCGGGCCGGACCTTCCGCTCGCGCCTCATCGTCGGGACCGGCAAGTACAAGGACTTCGCGCAGAACGCCGCCGCGGTCGAGGCGTCGGGGGCGGAGATCGTCACCGTCGCCGTCCGCCGCGTCAACATCGCCGACCGCGATGCGCCGATGCTGACCGACTTCATCGATCCCAAGCGCATCACCTACCTTCCCAACACGGCCGGCTGTTTCGATGCCGAAAGCGCGATCCGCACGCTGCGGCTGGCGCGCGAGGCGGGGGGGTGGGACCTCGTCAAGCTCGAGGTGCTGGGCGAGGCGCGGACGCTGTACCCCGACATGGTCGAGACGCTGCGCGCGACCGAGATCCTCGCCAAGGAAGGTTTCCTGCCGATGGTCTATTGCGTCGACGATCCGATCGCGGCGCGACGGCTGGAGGACGTGGGCGCGGTCGCGATCATGCCGCTGGGCGCGCCGATCGGGTCGGGGCTGGGCATCCAGAACAAGGTGACGATCCGGCTGATCGTCGAGGGCGCGAAGGTGCCGGTGCTGGTCGACGCCGGGGTGGGCACGGCCAGCGAGGCGGCGGCGGCGATGGAACTGGGCTGCGACGGCGTACTGATGAACACCGCGATCGCCGAGGCGAAGGACCCGATCCTGATGGCGCGCGCGATGAAGGCGGGCGTCGAGGCGGGGCGGCTCGCCTATCGCGCCGGACGGATGGGGGTGCGTCGCTATGCCGATCCGTCGAGCCCGCTGGCGGGGCTGATCTGACCGTCCCGCGCGGACAGGCTGGCCCGATCGCCCGATCATGACGGGCGCGTTACGGAACCCGCGTCGGGATGACGGGTTATCCGCACGCAGTTCGAAGCGCGTGCCGCGTCCGGCAAGCGCGAACAGTGATGGAGAGCATCATGGGTGAGTTCACCGACAAGGTCAAAGCCGCGGGCAACAAGATCGCCGGCGAGGCCAAGGAAGCGATCGGCAAGGCGACCGACAACGACAAGCTGGCGGCCGAGGGCCAGGCCCAGCAGGTCAAGGGCGCCGGCCAGGACGTCAAAGGCAGCGTCAAGGGCGCGCTCGGCGACGACATCTAAGACGCTTCGATCCGGTTGATCGATTATCGGGCCGCTCCTGTCGGGGGCGGCCCTTTTCGTTGGAGGCGCGTCGATGCTCCGGGTGCTTGCCGCCGCATGGCTCCAGAACGGAGCGGCTCCCGGACCGTGTGGTCTGGCGATGTCCGGCTCGGATGGCCTCGGCCGGGCAGTAACGGCGTTCCTCGGCGGTCGCCGCCGATCCCCTCTACGAGGGGCATGACGTCGTCGATCAGGCGGCCGACATGCTCGACGGCCGGCCCGACGCGCCGGCGCGGGTCGGGCCGTAGTGGCGCTTCACCGCCTGCCGGCGCGCTAATGCCGGGCCCGACGTGATCCGCGACTTGCGGCCTTGGGCCGAGGATCAGGCTCGGGAGGGCCGGATGGCGGGCCTGCGCGCGACGACGCTCGACGCGGTGGAGGTGACCCCGTGTGACGAGCCACCGCGGGTCGCGCTCGTGACGCAGCGCTCCTTGACCGATCTCGCCGGCCAACCGTAAGCCTCGGCCAGCCTGGGAGATTCCCGATGACGAAGCCGTACTCCGATGCCGCCGCGGCGCTCGCCGGGCTGCTGCCCACGCGCCAGGTCGTCGGAACGGGCGTCGGCACGATGGTGGCGATGGGCGGGCAAGCTGCGGGGTGCATGACGACGCCGGCCGCCGGGAGCTGGATGTGACGACCTATCGCTCGCATGCCGGCGCTGGCGGGAGCCCGGCGCGACTAGCGGTCTGGGCATCTGCCTGGACGGGTGCGCTGATCCTGTCGTCGGTCGCTTGCGGCCAGACCGTCCCGGCCCAGACCGTCCCGGGCCATGCCGTCGCGGCGCATCAGCCCGTTCCCGCCGCCGCGCACCCGGCGCCCGCGCCCATCCCGGGCACGGTGCCGCCCGGCATGCAGTATCTGTACGGTTCGGGCGAGGCGGCGGCGATCTCCGTTCAGGCGTGGCACGCGCTGGTGGCGTTCGTCGAGCAGCAGAAGGCGCTGCAGTTCCGCGCCGCCGGCACGCGCACCGGCGTCGTTCTGGAGCAGGGATCGACGCTCGACGCGCCGGTGTTCCAGCGATGTGGCTTCAAGCCGTTCGCGGTCGTGTTCGACGTCGACGAGACGGTGCTGCTCAACCTGGGCTTCGAGGGCGACGACGCGGCACACCCGGGGCGAGCCTATGACCAGAAACGCTGGGATGCGTGGGAGCGGACGGGCGTTGCCGACGTCGCGCCGACGCCCGGCGCCAAGGAGGCGCTCGCGGCCCTGCGCGGCATGGCCGTCACCGTGGTCTTCAACACCAATCGCTCGGCGCGCAATGCGCAGGCCACGCAGGCGGCCCTCGACGGCGCCGGCCTTGGTCCCGCGCGCCATGGCGACACACTGTACCTGTCGGGCGACGACGCGACCGGCAGCCGCAAGGACGCCCACCGCGCGGCCATCGCTGCGCGGTTCTGCGTGGTCGCGATGGCAGGCGACCAGCTCGGCGACTTTTCCGACCTGTTCAACGCACCCGGCCTGTCGGTGGTCGCGCGCCGCGCCGCGACGATGGCCGCTCCGATCGCGAGGTTGTGGGGCGCCGGCTGGTTCGTCCTGCCCAACCCCGTCTACGGCACCGCGCTGAAGGGCGGCGTGGACGACGTCTTCCCCGCCGACCGTCGCTGGGGCGCCGCCAAGGATGGCGACTGACGTGACGCGAGCGTCGCCTTCCCCAGGTTGCCGGCGGACCGCGTCCCGGGGGGGCATGACGGCGGACGAGGTTGCGGCCGAGACGCCTGCGCCGTTCACCCGCCGACGGCGGTGAACAGGTCGATCACCTCCGCGTCGGGCATCGTCGCGCGGATCAGCAGCGAACGGTGGCATCCGGCGGGATCGCGCTCGAAGCACAGCAGCGCGGTCGGGCGTTCCGTCGCCATGTCGCGAAGCTGCGCCGCCTGAAGCATCGCCTCGGGCAAGTCGAGCTGGCCGGCATAGACGCGCGCCAGCGTCGCATGGTCGCCGCGCCGCGCCGCCTCGCGCCCTTCGGGCGGGGTGCCCAGCGCCTTGAAGCCGACATAGTCGATCCCCGCCGCGCGCAGCCCGGCCGCCAGGACGTTCTTGGAAAAGCCCGGCCGTCGCGACAGCGGCACCGCGCGCACGTCGGCCAGCAACGCGACGCCGGCACCCGTCAGCGCGGCGACGAGCTGGTCCTGTGTCGCGCCTTCGTAGCCGATGGTAAAGATCTTCATCGAACCCACCTGGGGCGTGATCGGTCAGGCCGCCACGAGCGCGTCGATCGCGCCCTGCAGGATGTGCGCGGCGGCCATCTTGTCGACCAGCTCGGCGCGACGCGCGCGGCTCGCGTCCTGTTCGATCAGGACGCGGGTGACAGCCTGGGTCGACCAACGCTCGTCCCACAGCAGGATGGGGCGACCGAGGTCCGCGCAGTTGCGCGCGAAGGCGCGGGTGGACTGCGCGCGCGGCCCCTCGCTGCCGTCGAGGTTGATGGGCAGGCCGAGCACCCACCCGGTCACGTGCTGTGCCGCCGACAGCGCGACCAGCGCGGCCCTGTCGGCGGCGAACTTGGTGCGACGGACCAGCAGCGCGGGGCTGGCGAAGCTCCACCCCGCATCGCACAGCGCGGTACCGATCGTCTTGGTGCCCAGATCGAGCCCCAGCAGCCGGCCGCCGTCGGGCAACGCCGCCCGGAACGCCGCCGCCTCGGTGGTGACGAGGGTCACCGGTGCCTCGCTCCGTTGCGGGCGCGCCACGCCGCCAGTCGCCGCGCGGCGTCGGCGCGCACGTCGGCCCAGAACAGGCTGTAGTCGTACACATGGTAGTTGTTGCCCGGCAGGACGTAGTTGGGCAGCGCAGGCGGCAAGCCGATCAGCAGGAAGCCGCGCGCGTCGCACCGCGCGGGCACCTGCCCCGCGATCAGGCTGGCGGTGGACAGGTCGGCGGACGGATACAGCGTGCCGTGGTTCGCGGTCGCGGGCGCGGCGGCGCCCGGCGTGCCCGTCAGCGGGTTGGTGCACAGCATCGGCGTGGCGCGACGCGACTGACCGGTAAAGCCGCGCGTGGCGTCATAGACATCCGTAATCATCGACGGATCGGCTGGCTCGGCGAAGCTCATCCAGTCAAGGATGCAGCCGGCCTGACTGGCGGTCGCGCACGCGGGCAGGCCGAGGCGCGGCAGGTCGGTCGCGATCGAGATCGGCCAGCCGACGACATAGGCGGCGACGATGCGGCGGACGAGCGGCGTCCCCGCGATCCGGTCGCGCAGCAGCCGCTCGACATGGACCGCGCCCTGGCTGTGCCCGGCGAGGATGATCGGGCGGTCGGGCCCGATCTGGGTCAGGAAACTATCGAACGCCGCCTCCACGTCCGAATAGGCGAGGCCCAATGCCTTGTCCGCGTCCGCGCCGCTGGTCAGGAACGCGCCGAACGTCGCCTGGCGATAGCGTGGCGCCCAGATCTCGTTGCCGTCGTTGAACGCGCTGGCCTGCGCGCGCAGGAACAGCGCGGCACGGGCGTTGGCGTCGGCGTCGTCCAGCGGCGCGTTCCACCGCGATCGGTCGATGAACGAGGTGGGGTGGACGAAGAACACCGCCGCGCCGGTCCTCGTCGCCGTCCGCGCGGGCGGCGTGCCCGGCGGCGTCCAGCGCGCGGGATCGGTCGCGAGGTCGGGCCGCGCGATCCACATCCCCCGATCGGCATATTGCGCCGACCGGGCGCGCGGCTCGTCGTGGAACGCCACCGACGGGGTCGCGATCCAGCGGATCAGCTGGTTGCCGAACAGCGCGTAGGTGATCGCCGCCGCCAGCGCGAGGACGATCAGCGCGGCGACGACGTACAGGAACTTGCGGGCCAAGTGGGCGAGCCTCCGTGCGCCCGGCTGGACGCGGCCCCGCCGTGCCCCGGATCGCGCGACCGTGCAACGCGGGTTGCGCGCCCGTGACCCCCGATGTAGCCGCGGGCCATGGCAGTGGACACGGCAACCGTCGCACGGGTGGCACGGCTCGCGCGCATCGCGACGAGCGACGAGGAGGCTGCGCGCCTCGCCCCCGAGCTCGACAACATCATGGGCTGGATCGAGCAGCTGGCGGAGGTCGACACCGCTGGCGTCGAGCCGATGACGGCGGTGATCCCCAACACGCTGCGGCTGCGCGCCGACGTGCGCGACGCCGATCCGCTGACCGGCGGCGGCATCCGCGACCAGTTGATGCGCAACGCGCCCCAGGCGGAGCACGGCTTCTTCACCGTGCCCAAGGTGATCGAATAATGGCCAATCTCACCGATCTCGGCGTCCGTCAGATCCGCGACGGCGTCCGCTCCGGCGCGTTCTCGGCGCGCGAGGTGGCGGACGCGTTCGTCGTCCAGGTCAGCCGCGCCAAGGCGCTCAATGCCTTCCTGGTCGAAACGCCGGATCATGCGATCGCCGCCGCCAAGGCGGCCGACGCCGCGCGCGCGAACGGGGAAGTCCTCAAGCCCCTGGCCGGCGTACCGATCGGGATGAAGGACCTGTTCTGCACCGCGGGCGTCGCCACCACCGCGGCCAGCCACATGCTCGAAGGTTTCGTGCCGACCTATGAGTCGACGGTCAGCGCCAACCTGTGGGCGGCGGGCGCGGGGATGCTCGGCAAGCTCAACATGGATCAGTTCGCAATGGGCTCGTCCAACGAGACGAGCGCGTTCGGCAACGTGATCTCGCCGTGGCGGCGCGCGGATGGCGGCAACGCTCCCCTGGCTCCCGGCGGTTCGTCGGGCGGATCGTCGGCGGCGATCGCGGCGCGGCTCTGCCCGGCGGCGACGGGCACCGACACCGGCGGCTCGATCCGCCAGCCCGCGGCGTTTACCGGCATCGCGGGGATCAAGCCCACCTATGGCCGCTGCTCGCGCTGGGGCACGATCGCGTTCGCGTCCAGCCTCGACCAGGCAGGGCCGATGGCGCGCGACGTCGGCGACTGCGCGGCGATGCTGGAGGCGATGGCCGGGTTTGACGCGAAGGACGCGACGTCGCTCCAGCTCGACGTGCCACGCTGGGAAGCGGGGCTGTCGAGCCGCATGGCGGGGCTGCGCGTCGGCATCCCCAAGGAATATCGCGTCGAGGGCATGCCGGCGGAGATCGAGGCGCTGTGGCAGGCCGGCATCGACTGGCTGCGCGACGCGGGCGCGACGATCGTCGACGTGTCGCTGCCGCACACGAAATACGCGCTACCCGCCTACTACATCATCGCGCCGGCGGAAGCGTCGTCCAACCTCGCACGATACGACGGCGTCCGCTACGGCCTGCGCGACCTGCCCGAGGGCGCGGGGCTGCAGGACATGTACGCCGTCACCCGTGCGGACGGGTTCGGCGCCGAGGTGAAGCGGCGGATCATGATCGGCACCTACGTGCTGTCGGCCGGCTTTTACGACGCCTATTACACGCAGGCGCAAAAGGTGCGGACGCTGATCGCACGCGACTTCGAACAGGCTTGGGAGCGGTGCGACGTGCTGCTGACCCCCACCGCGCCGTCAGCCGCCTTCGCGCTGGGCGAGAAGTCCGCCGATCCGCTGGCGATGTACCTGAACGACGTCTTCACCGTGCCGTCGAGCCTCGCGGGACTGCCGGCGATGAGCGTGCCGGGCGGGCTCGACAAGGCGGGGCTGCCGTTGGGCATCCAGATCATCGGCCGGCCGCTCGACGAGCAGGGCGTGCTGAACGCCGGGCTCGCGATCGAGGAGCGGGCGGGTTTCAGGGCGCGACCGGACGCGTGGTGGTGAGGGAGTAGCTTTCCATGCCGTCATGCTGAACTCATTTCAGCGTCCGCCTAAGTTCCGATGAAGGTCTCGCAAGTATAGGGACGGATCCTGAACCGAGTTCAGGATAACGGTGGGTTGCCATTATCGGACCTGCCTACCCCCTGACCGCGTCCGCCATCCGCTGCGCCGTCACCGGGTAGCCTAGCCCCTCGGGGATGCACAGCCACTGCTCACCACCGCGCTCCTCCTCCCAGGGCGAGATCGTCGCGATCGGGTGCGCCCGTGCGTCCGCCACCGCGGCGTCGTAGGTCGCGAACTGCGCCATCCGTTCGAGATTGCGCCGTGTCGGGAAGATCAGCGCCGCCGCGCCGGCGTCCGCGCGCGCCAGCAGGTCGCGTGCGCTCGTCCAGAGCGATCGATCGTTCTCCGTCCCGTCGACGCTGGCGGCGGCCGCTCCATCCGGCAGGCGGGCGAGATAGAAGCGCGTGTCGAAGATGCGACTGGTGCGATGCGCGGGTAGCCAGCGGGCGAACGGCACCAGCCGCTCGGGATGCAGCGTCGCACCCTCTCGGGCCAGCGCCGCCGCGAACGGCTCTCCCGCCGTCAGCGCGGCGCGCAGCGTCGCGACCCGGTCCCGCGCGACATCGATACCGATCGCGATGCCCGCTTCTTCCAGCGTCTCGCGGATCGCGGCGACCCGCGCCGCGCCATCCTCGACCGCAGGATCGGCGAGCGCGTGATCGCCCGGATCGATCCGTCCGCCCGGAAATACCCAAGCGCCGGCCGCAAAGGCCATCGCGCGCGAGCGCTGCACCATCAACAGGTCGGGAGCGGAGCCCGGCCGCTCGCGCATGACGATCAGCGTCGCAGCGGGAATGGGCGTCGGCCGGTCGGTCATCGCCATGGACCGGCACGAAAACGCGGGCGAGAGGTGGTGGAGCCGAAGGGAATCGAACCCTTGACCTCTGCAGTGCGATTGCAGCGCTCTCCCATCTGAGCTACGGCCCCGCCCGCCCCGGCACCGCCGGGAGACGCGGCTTTAGCGAGGCTTGCGGGGGGATGCAACACGGGTTTGCGAGCCGTCGCGTCAGCGCAATCGCTTGACGAACACGCGCCCATCCTGACGCTTTTCGGTCTGGAAATTGGGCACCGTCTCGATGAGGTCGGATAGATTTCGGAAGCCGTAGTTGCGCGCGTCGAAGCTCGACCGGTTGCCCGCGAGCTGGCCGAGCGACGAGATGCTGACGTATCCCTTTTCGTCGCGGCGTACCGAGTCATAGGCGTCGATCAGCAGCTTCAGCAATTCCGCGTCCACGGGCTTGATGACGCGCGGGCTCTCGATGCGGATGGCCGGCGGCAGGATGGCAGCGATCGAGCCGGGCTCGTCGTCGACGTCATCGTCGAGGTCGAGATCGGGTGTCGTCACGGCCGATCCGACGGGGCGGCGGCGCCCGCGCGTCCGACGGGCTGCCGGTGGCGGCGTCTCGACATCCGGTTCCGGCTCGGGCGCCTCGCCGGCGAGCGCGCCGACGTCGATGAATCGGGTGCAGGCTTGCCGGAACGCCTCGGGCGCGCGGCTGGTCCCGAAGCCGTAGACGGGCACGCCGTCCTGACGGATCCGCATCGCCAGCGGCATGAAGTCGCTGTCCGACGACATGATGCCGAACCCCTCGACGCGGCCGCGGAACAGCAGGTCCATCGCGTCGATCGTCATCTTCATGTCGGTCGCGTTCTTGCCCTTGGTCAGGTCGAACTGCTGGTGCGGCTCGATCCCGTGGCGAAGGCTCATGTCGCGCCAGCCCTTGAGCGCGGGCTTCGACCAGTTGCCGTACACGCGGCGGACGTTGACGGTGCCGAGCTCGGCCAGCACGGTCAGCACGGGGTCGATCGCGTGCCACGAGGCGTTGTCGCCGTCGATCAGCAGGGCGACGTTTCGGGTGGCGCGATGGTCTGACATGGGCGGACCGTCGCCGTTGCGGCCCGGCGGGTCAAGCCGGGCCGGGCACGATCACTGGCGGTTGTTGCCGCGCGTGGCGGGATATGCCTGGCCGTTGTCGATATCGTCCTGCTTTTCGGGCCGGGTGTCGGCCTCCGGATCGGCGACGGCGCGGGTCAGGTCCGCCTTGCTGCCGATGTCGGTCTGGAGATGGCCGCCGCCGCTGCCGGCCTCGACGCTCGTGTCGGCCTCGGCGATGGCGGCGTCGATCAGCTCGTGGTCGTCATGATCGCGGGCGGTGGTGGTGCGGGGGTTTTCCATGCGTCGTCTCCTTGCCGAGCATCAACCGGCGAGCGCGTGGCCGCGTTCCTCACTCCGTCGGATAGGCGATGGCGACCACCTCATACGCGCGCTCGCCGGCCGGCAGCTCGACGCGGCGCAGGTCGCCCACGCCCGCACCACGCAGCGCCCGGGCGATCGGCGCGCTCCAGCCGATCCGCCCCGCGCCCGCATCCGTCTCGTCGTCGCCGACCAGCGTCAGCACGCGGGTCCGCTCGTCCTCGTCGACGACGGTCACGGTCGCGCCGAACCAAACGCGCGTCCGGTCGGTCGCGGCGGCGGGATCGATCACCTTCGCCGCCTTCATCCGCCGTGACAGCCAGCCGAGCCGGCGATCGATCTCGCGCAGCCGTTTCTTGCCGTAGAGATAGTCGCCGTTCTCCGACCGGTCGCCGTTGCCCGCCGCCCACGACACCGTCTCGACCAGCCGGGGCCGCTCGCCCGCGAACAGCGACTCGTACTCTGCACGCAGCGCGGCGAAGCCCGCGGGCGTGATGTAGTTCGGCAGATCCGTGCCCGTTCCGGCCACAGGCTCAGCCCGGTCTCCGGCCCAGATACCAGCTCAGCCGCGCGCTGCCCTGGCTGCGCGAATGGGCGGGGTAGGCGAGGTCGTACACCACGGCATTCTCCAGCACCCGCTGGACGTAGTTGCGCGTCTCCGAGAACGGGATCGCCTCCACCCAGTCGACCGGGTCGATCGCGCCCGCCCGCGGATCGCCGTTGGCCGCCAACCATTTGTTCACGTTGCCGGGCCCCGCGTTGTACGCCGCGACCGCCAACGGGAAGCTGCCGAACTGAGTGTAGATGCGGTCGAAATAGCTCGCGCCCAGCGACACGTTGTACGCGGGATCGGTGAGCAGGGCCGGGTTCCAGCCGAGCCCGAGCTTGTCCGCCTCCCCGCGCGCGGTGCCGGGCATCAGCTGCATCAAACCGCGCGCGCCGGTGCGGCTGGTCGCCTGCCGGTCGAACTGGCTTTCCTGCCGGGCGATGGCGTGGATCATCGACCAGTTGGCCGCGACGTCGGCCGACAGCGGCACGGTCGGGAAGCCGATCAGGCTGTAGTCGGGCAAGCCGTTCTGAAGCGCGCTGCGCCCGACCATCACCGCCAGGTCCGGCCGGCCGATGCTGCGCGACAGCTCGTCGGCGAGCACGTGGTCCGCGTCCGTCGTCGCATCCTGCGCGATCTGGCGGACGAAGGCAGTCTGATCCTGCCAGTCGCCGATCCGGCCGAGGAAGCGGACCGCCTGCACCGTCTGGCGACCCTCGAACGCGGACCGGGTGGCGCCATCGACGGGTCGGGCGACGAAGGGCGCGGGGGCAGCGAGCGGCTGGCCCAGCCGCTCGGCGGCGAGCTGGCCGTAATATTGGTCGCGCAAGGTCGCGGCGCGGGTGAAATACGTTCGCGCGCGGTCGGCCTGCCCGGCGGATGCCGTAGCGCGGCCCGCCCAGTACAGACCCTTGGACCGGATCGACGGAGACCGCGACCCTCCCGAATAGCGCTCGAACAGCGGCGCGGCGTCGGCGGGGCGGGCGAGATGCCGCATCGCCGACTGGCCGGCGAGCCAGACGAGGTCGGTGTAGGCGTCGCGCTCGGCATAGGAGAGCGCGCCGACGTCCGCGCCGGGGGGCAGCGCGTCGTCCACCTGCCGCGCGATGTCGTACGCCTGCTGCCAGTCGCCGTCCGCGACCGCCCCGCGCGCGAGGCCCAGCATCACCTGATACCAGCGCGTCCGGTCGCCGGGCGGCGCGGCGAACAGGTGCGGGCGGGCGAGCGAGGCGCGGGCGGCGGCGCCCGACCCATGGTCGCGCAGCCACACCGCGCGGTCCGCGACGAATCCCGCCTCGCGCTCCCACGGTGGATTGGCGGCGGTCGCGAACGTCGGCGCTTCGGGCGCGTCGTTGCGCAGCGCCAGGCGCGCGGCGAACAGGTCGCGCGCGGCGGGGCTGACCAGCAGCAACTGGCGCGTCGCCGCCTGGCCACCACCGCCCCACAGCAGCGCGTCCATCCGCGCGTCGTGATCGGCGGGCCGCAGGCCGGGGCCGAAGGTGTCGAGGATCGTCGCCTCGTCGGTCGGCGCCATCGCGCCGCGCCGCCACGCGGTGCGCGCCGCCGCCTCCGCCTCGCCGCGCCGCCCCAGCGCCGCCAGCGCGAGCGCGAAGCGGACCCCGCCCGCGGCGGTCTGCGGCGGGTAATGCGTGAAGAAGGCAACGACGCCCGCGTCCGATCCTGTCGAGGCCTGCTTCTCCGCCGCGCGGCGCGCGCCCGCCTCGCCCGGCCAGCCGGGATGCGCGGCCAGGAACGAGGCATAGGTGTCGAACGGCAGCAGATCGGTCGCCCCCACCGCTTTCCACTGCGCGATCGCGGAAGCGAGCGCGGGATCGCCCATCGGCGGCGCGACCGGGGCGGGGGCCGACGCCGCCGCGGACAGCGGCTGGATCCGGTCGAACTCCACCTGTCCGTCGGCGGCGGCGACCGTCGCTAGCGCGACCAGCCCAACCACTACTCTTGCCGTCATCACCTGCCGTCTGCCCATGGTGGACAACATAGGAGCGCGCGCCGTATCTGTCGCGCCTCAATCGGGGCGTCCGTCGGGACGCGCAGGAGCGGCACGGCATCATGTTCTCGGGTTCGATTCCGGCGCTCGTCACGCCGTTCGCCGACGACGGCAGCATCGACGAGGCGGCGTTCCGCGCGCTGGTCGACTGGCAGATCCAGGAGGGCTCGTCCGCGCTCGTCGCGTGCGGCACCACCGGCGAGGCGGCGACGCTCGACAAGGAGGAGCATTTCCGCGTGGTGCGGATCTGCGTCGAACAGGCTGCCGGGCGCGTTCCGGTGATCGCCGGCGCGGGCAGCAACGACACGCGCGTCGCGATCGCCAATCTGGCGGCGGCAAAGGAGGCAGGCGCGGATGCCGCGCTGATGGTGCCCCCCTATTACAACCGCCCCAGCCAGGAAGGCATCGTCCGCCATTTCGAGGCGCTGGCGCACGGCACCGCGCTGCCGATTATCCTGTACAACGTGCCGGCCCGGACGGTGACGGACATTCTGCCCGACACGCTGGCGCGCATCGTCGCGCTCGCGCCCGACGTGTTCGTGGGCGTGAAGGACGCGTCGGGCGTGCTCCAGCGCGTGTCGCAGCATCGCGCGGCGCTGGGCCCGGATTTCTGCCAGCTGTCGGGCAACGACGACTTGGCGCTCGGCTTCAACGCGATGGGCGGGCAGGGGTGCATCTCCGTCACCGCCAACGTCGCGCCACGCCTGTGTGCCGATTTCCAGGCGGCGTGCGCGGCGGGCGCCCATGCGCGCGCGCTCGATCTCCACGACCGGCTGTTCGGCCTGCACACCGCGCTGTTCACCGACGCCTCGCCCGGCCCGGTGAAATACGCGCTGACCCGTGTGCGCCCGGGCTTTCCCGAAATCCTGCGGCTGCCGATGACCTGGCCGGGCGAGGCGTGCCGCGCCGCTGTCGGCGCCGGGCTGGCGGCGGCGGGGCTGGCCTGACCCGGACCGTCAGAACGGAGAGATATGGAGGTACTTGAGCAGTCCCAGCACCAGCAGCAGGAACGCCACCGCAGCGATCACGCCGCCGACGTTGAAGCTGCTGCGCGCCACCGAGACGTTCTCGTCCTTGTTGATGTCGGCCATGGTTCGAATCCTCCCTTGCTGAAACCGGCGAACCACCGCGCGCTGTTTTCGTTCCATCGGTGAAACGAAACGTCTGCTTCCGTGTGGGCGAGCGAGCGCCTACATCTCCGTCATGTCCCGTCCCAAACCCCTCCAGTTCGACAAGACGAAGGTCGTCGCCGAAAACCGTCGTGCGCGGTTCGAATATAGTATCGAGCAGGTGTTCGAGGCCGGCATCGCGCTGACCGGCACCGAGGTGAAGTCGCTGCGCTTCGGCACCGGCTCGATCGCGGAAAGCTATGCCGAGGTGCGGGGCGAGGAGGTGTGGCTGGTCAACGCCAACGTGCCCGAGTTCAGCCACGGCAACCGCAACAACCACGAGCCCAAGCGCCCGCGCAAGCTGCTGCTGCACGAGCGCGAGATCAACAAACTGCACGGCGCGGTCGCGCGTGAGGGGATGACACTCGTGCCCCTGTCGGTCTATTTCAACCGCCAGGGGAGAGCGAAGGTGGAACTGGCACTGGCCAAGGGCCGCAAGAACCACGACAAGCGCGAAGCGATCAAGGAACGCGAGTGGAAGCGCGAGGCCGGACGCGTGCTGCGCGACCGGGGTTGACGCCAGGGATGGCGCGCGGCGGGGGAGCTCGCAAGGGTGGCCGTGTCGGTGCCTGGGCGCGGCATCACATTCCGACGCGCGAGAAGATCGAGCGCAACCGCTTCCTCAAACCCGTCGCGCACCGCATACTGGTGCCGTCGTTGTGGCGGTTCAATCGCCGGTCGGTGCCGCGCGGCGTGGCGCTAGGCATGTTTTGCGGCGTGATCTTTCCGTTCGCGCACATGGCGCTCGCCGCCGTGCTATCCTTGCCCGCGCGCGCCAACGTGCCGGTCGCGGTGGGGTCGACGCTGGTCAACAATCCGCTCACCTTCGTGCCGCTGATGGCGGTCGCGTATCAGCTCGGCCACTGGTTGCTGCGGCTCGATCGCGTCGTGCCCGGCCAGCCGATCGCGACCAATGTCGACCAGCATGCGGGATGGCTCCACTGGCTGGTGTCGCAGGGCGGGCCGGCGACGATCGTCGGCCTGCTGGCGCTGGCGATCGCGCTGTCGGCCACGGGCTATGTCGTCGCCGCGCTGGCGTGGCGGTGGCGGATCGCGCGCAAGTGGCGCAATCGCCACGCTGCGCGCGTGAAATGACGATGCTGACATAATTACCGCGACGGGGTAGCGAGCGGCGGTATGACGTCACTCGTGTGCCGACCGAGCGCAACAAACATACGACGTCCGTCGAAAGGGAGCAGCATGCAGGGATCGCGTTACCTTACCTTGATGTCCACCGTCGCATTGGCGGCCGGCCTCGCCGGCGCGGTGTCGGCAGGCGGCGGCCAGACCGCGACCCGCAGCGCGCATACGGTGGCCAAGGCGGCGGCCGGTCCGGTGACGCCGCGTGGGCAGGGCAAGCCGCAGCTGGGCGCGTTCGGCATCGATCTGGACGGCATGGACAAGACGGTCGCGCCGGGCGACAATTTCTACGAATACGTCGACGGCACCTGGGCGAAGAAGACCGCGATCCCGGCCGACAAGTCGAGCTATGGGGCGTTCGACGTCCTCGCCGACCTGTCCGAGACGCGCACCCGCGACATCCTGGAAAAGCAGAAGGCGGATCCGTCGAGCAAGATCGGCGTCGCCTATGCGACCTATGCCGACACCGCGACGATCGAGGGCAAGGGATTGGGGCCGATCAAGCCGTGGCTCGACCAGGTCAAGGCCGTGTCCGACAAGGAAGGCTATGCGCGCATCGCGGCGCAGGCGACCCGCGACGGCATCGCGACGCCGTTCCGCGTCGGCGTGGGCCAGGACGCCAAGGACCCCGAGACCTATGTCGTGCGCATGGGCCAGTCCGGCCTCGGCATGCCCGACCGCGACTATTATCTGAAGCCCGACGCCAAGCTCGCCGACACCAAGGCGAAGTATCAGGCGCATCTCGCGCGGATGCTGACGCTGGCGGGCGAGGCGAACGCGGACGCGCGCGCCAAGGCGATCGTGGATTTCGAGACTCAGATCGCTCAGGTCAGCTGGACGCGGATCGACAGCCGCGACGCGGACAAGACGTACAACAAGATGCCCGTGGCGCAGCTCGTCCAGAGTGCGCCCGGGTTCGACTTCGTCGGCTATCTCAAGGCCGTCGGCACGCCGGTCGACACGGTGATCGTCGCGCAGCCGACCGCGGTGTCGGGCATCGCCAAGCTGGTCGCCGCGACCCCGATCGGCGTCCTGCGCGACCAGCTGATGGTGCGCAGCCTCGAAAGCTATTCCGACGTGCTGCCGACCGCGTTCGACAAGGAGACGTTCGCGTTCCGCGGCACCGTCCTGTCGGGCACGCCCGAGCAGGAGGTGCGGTGGAAGCGCGCGGTCGGCTTCACCAGCGAGGCGCTGTCCGACGACGTCAGCAAGCTGTACGTGGCGCAGTATTTCCCGCCGGCCACCAAGGCGGCGATGGACCAGCTGGTGAAGAACATCATCGCCGCGATGAACGTCCGGATCGAGCATCTGACATGGATGGCGCCTGCGACGAAGGTGAAGGCGCACGCCAAGCTCGCCGCCTTCACGCCCAAGATCGGCTATCCCAGCCGCTGGCACGACTATTCGGCGCTGACGATCACGGCCGGCGACGCGTACGGCAACAAGCTTCGCGCCGCGCGCTGGGATCACGACGACGAGATCGGTCATCTCGGCAAGCCGCTCCAGCGCTGGGAGTGGGGCATGACGCCGATGACGGTCAACGCCTACGCCAACCCGACGATGGTCGAGATCGTGTTCCCGGCCGCGATCCTGCAGCCGCCGTTCTTCGATCCCGCCGCCGATCCGGCAGTAAACTACGGCGGCATCGGTGCCGTCATCGGCCACGAGATGAGCCACCACTTCGATGACCAGGGCGCGAAGTTCGACGACCATGGCCGGCTGGCGAAATGGTGGACCGATGCCGACGTCGCGAAGTTCAACGCGCTCGAGGCGAAGCTGGTCGCCGAATATGACCAGTACGAGCCGATCCCCGGCCTGCACGTGCAGGGCAAGCTGACCCTGGGCGAGAACTCGGCCGATCTGGCCGGGCTGTCGTGCGCCTACGACGCCTACCACCGCTCGCTGAACGGCAAGCCGGCGCCGGTGATCGGCGGGCTGACCGGCGATCAGCGCTTCTACATGGGCTGGGCTCAGGTGTGGCGGCGCAACTATCGCGACGCGAACCTGCGTCAGCGGCTGCTGACCGATCCGCACTCGCCCGACACGTACCGCGCCAACATCGTCCGCAACATGGACCCGTGGTACGCGGCGTTCAAACCGGCGCCGGACAGCAAGCTGTATCTCGGCCCCGATCAGCGCGTCCGCATCTGGTGATCGGGACGGACGGGGCCGCATCGGCGGCCCCGTCGCCATCGCCATCGCTATTGTCGTCGCGGGGGCACGGCTGCTTGACGGCGGATGGGCCAGCCCCGACTAGCCGTGCGTGGCCTCGCTTCCCTCTCCCGTGCTGACCCGGCCGGCGCTCACGCGATCCGCGGTGCACGCCGCGCTGGCCGTGGCGGTCGGCGCGGGGGTGCTGGCGGGCGTCCTGGTGCTCGCCCTGACCCGCGACCTGGCGGTGGCGGTGGGGTTCGTCGGTGCGGGATTGCTGATCGGCGGCGGCGTCGTCGCCTGGCGGCGGCTGGCGCCGTCGTCGGCAGCGGGCGCCGATCCGCTGGTCGACTGGGACGTCGTGCGCGCGGTCGCGGCGATCGGCGGCGATGCGGTCGCGGTGACCGACCGCGCCGGCCGGCTGGTCTGCGCGAACGACGGCTATGGCGATCTGTTCACAGGGCTGCCGACGCCGCCGGGCCTGCCGCTCGACGAGCGCGGCGTGGCGGCGCTCGGCCAGGCCGGGCGGGTCGCGTGGCGCGACGGCACCGGGTCCGCCGACGGGCTGGTGCTGGACGGGCGCCCGCTCGCCGTGCGCGTCGTGCGGGCGGGGGCACGCGACGACGTGCTCGTCTGGCAATTCATGCTCGCCGACCGGCGGGACGCGGTCGCGGACCTCGCGGCGGCGCTGGCGGGGCCGCAGGGCGACCGGCTCGGCGCGTCGGGGATCATGGCGGCGGTCGCGATGCCCGACGGCCGGCTGCTCGCCGCCAACCGCGTGCTGGTCTCGCGCGCCGGCATCACGGGCCCGGTCGCGCAGGCGGATCTGGCCGAGCTGATCCGTGCCGACGAGCGCGGGCAGCTGCGCTTCGTCGCCGAGCGGTCGGGCAATCCGCTGCGATTGATCCAGATCCCCTTTGCCGACGATCAGCCGGACGCGGCCCCCGCGCAGCAGGCGCCGGTGCTGATCGCGCTGCTCGACGAGGAGGAGGCGCCCTCGCAACCCGCCAGCGCCGCGGGTCATGTCCGCTCGCTCGTCGCGATGATGCCCGTCGGCATCGCGCTCGTCGACCGGGAGGGGCGGTTCGCGCAGATGAACGACGCCTTCGCGCGCGCAGCCGGCGTCGATCCCGCCGCGCTGCCGCTCTATCCCGGCGATCTGGTGGTGCGCGAGGACAAGGGTGCGGTCGCGGACGCGGTGCGCCGGTTCGCGGGCGGCGCGACCCACAAGACCGACATCGCGGTGCGGCTGAAGGGGCGCCCCGAGGAGCCGGTGGTGCTGACGATCGCGGGCGCGCGCGGCATGGGCGACGCCGCCGTCCTGCTGTCGCTCAAGGACAACAGCGAGGAATCGCGGCTGAAACGCCAGGCCGAACAGGCGACCAAGATGCAGGCGGTGGGCCAGCTCGCGGGCGGCGTTGCGCATGATTTCAACAACATCCTGACCGCGATCATCGGCCATTGCGACCTGATGCTGATGCGTCATTCGCCCGGCGACAGCGATTACGACGACATCCAGCAGGTGCGCCACAACTCCAACCGCGCGGCCGGCCTGACGCGCCAGCTGCTCGCCTTCTCGCGGCAGCAGACGTTGCGCCCGCAGGTGCTGCAGCTGCCCGATGTCGTGTCGGAGGTGTCGAACCTGCTCAAGCGCCTGCTGGGCGAGACGGTGACTCTCGACGTCCACCACGGGCGCGGGCTGGGCGCGGTGCGCGCGGATCCCGGCCAGCTCGAACAGGTGGTCGTCAACCTGGCGGTCAACGCGCGCGACGCGGTGCTGGCGCGCCATCCGCACGGCGGCGGCCGGCTGACGATCCAGACGCGCGCCGTCACCGCCGCCGACGTGCGCCGGCTGGGCACCGAGATCATGCCGATCGGCGACTATACCGCGCTCGAGGTCAGCGACACGGGCGTCGGCATCCCGGCCGACGTGCTGCCCAAGATTTTCGAGCCGTTCTTCACGACGAAGGAAGTGGGCAAGGGCACGGGCCTCGGCCTCTCCACCGTCTATGGCATCGTCAAACAGTCCGAAGGCTATATCTTCGCCGACAGCCGGCCGGGCGAGGGGGCGACGTTCACCATCTACCTGCCCGTCCACGCCGCGCCCGTGCCCGCCCGCCCCGCCAAGCCGGTGCGCGAGAAACCCGCCGCGGCCTGGGGGACGGGCACCGTGCTGGTGGTGGAGGACGAGGCGATGGTCCGCGCGGTCGCCGAGCGCGCGCTGGCGCGGCAGGGCTATACCGTGCTGACCGCCGAGAATGGCGAGGCGGCGCTGGAGCTGCTGCGCACCGGGCCCAAGCCCGACCTGCTGGTGTCGGATGTGGTGATGCCGGTGATGGACGGCCCGACGATGGCGGCGCGGGTGCGCGAACGCTGGCCCGAGCTGCCGATCCTGTTCATGTCGGGCTATGCCGAGGAGCAGCTGCGCCGCTCGATCGATCTCGAGAACGTGTCGTTCCTGCCCAAGCCGTTCTCGGTGCAGCAGCTCGCGGAGGCGGCGCGCGATGCGCTGGCGCTCCGCTGACGGTGGCGATGTCGTTGCTTTCACGGCAGGAAGCGGTTGATTGCGCATCCGTGACGAGCCGGGCTTGCGCCGAGCCCCGGTCCTCGTCAAAGGCGCGATCATGAGTTCTCCGCTGCGCATCCTCCTCGTCGAGGACGAACCCCTGATCGCGATGATGCTGGAGGACTTCCTCGAGGTGCTCGACCGGCAGGTCGCGGGCAGCGCGGACAACGTCGACGCGGCGCTGGCGCTCGTCGAGGCGGGCGGGTTCGATGCCGCGATCCTCGACGTGAACCTGCGCGGCGGCGAGAAGAGCTGGCCGATCGCGGACGCGCTCGCGGCGAAGGGCAAGCCGTTCCTGATCGCGACGGGCGGCAGCGACGACACGGTCGCACCGCAGCACAAGAACCGCCCCGTGCTGCAAAAGCCGTTCACGATGGACGGCGTGCAAAAGGCGCTGGACGCGCTGGGGTAATATCGCTCCGCCGTCCCGCTTTCGCGAGGATGACGCGGCGACGGCAGGGTTGCGGAGCCTGTTTCCTCCCCGTAACCCGCCGGGCATGCCCTACGACAAGTCCCGGCTGCCCAGCCGCCACGTCTCCGTCGGCCCCGAGCGCGCGCCGCACCGCTCCTATTACTATGCGATGGGGCTGACCGAAGAGGACATCGCCCGGCCGTTCGTCGCGGTCGCCTCCGCGGGCAACGACAGCGCGCCGTGCAACATCACGCTCGATGCGCAGGCCGACGTCGCGCGCGCGGGCGTGATCGCAGGCGGCGGCATGCCGCGCCGGTTCAACACCATCACCGTCACCGACGGCATCGCGATGGGGCATCAGGGCATGAAGTCCAGCCTCGTCAGCCGCGAGGTCATCGCCGACTCGGTCGAGCTGTCGGTGCGCGGGCATTGCTACGACGCGCTCGTCGGGTTCGCGGGGTGCGACAAGTCGCTGCCCGGCATGATGATGGCCATGCTGCGGCTGAACGTGCCGTCGATCTTCGTCTATGGCGGGTCGATCCTGCCCGGACGCTTCCACGATCGCGACGTGACGGTGGTGGACGTTTTCGAGGTGGTGGGCAAATACGCCGCCGGCGCGTGCCCGTTGAGCGAGGTCCACGAGCTGGAAAAGGTCGCCTGCCCCGGCGCGGGTGCCTGTGGGGGGCAGTTCACCGCCAACACCATGGCCTGTGTCGCGGAGGCGATCGGGCTGTCGCTCCCCAACAGCAACATGGCGCCCGCGCCCTACGCCAGCCGCGAGCAGATCGCCCATGCCGCGGGCGTCCAGGTGATGGAGCTGATCGACCGCAACCTGCGCCCCCGCGACATCTGCACGGCGAAAGCGTTCGAGAACGCGGCCCGCGTCGTCGCGGCGACCGGCGGCTCGACCAACGCCGCGCTCCACCTGCCCGCGATGGCGAGCGAGGCGGGGATCGACATGGACCTGTTCGACGTCGCGGAGTTCTTCCGATCGACGCCGTACCTCGCCGACCTCAAACCCGGTGGCCAGTACGTCGCGCGCGACATGCACGACGCGGGCGGCGTCTACATGCTGATGAAGACCATGCTGTCGGCGGGGCTGTTGCACGGCGAGTGCATGACGGTGACGGGGCGGACGCTGGCCGAGAACATCGACCGGGTGACGTGGAACCCCGATCAGAAGGTGATCCGCGCCGTGTCGAATCCGCTGTCGCCCACCGGCGGCGTCGTGGGCCTGAAAGGCAGCCTCGCGCCCGATGGCGCGATCGTGAAGGTGGCGGGCATGCACCGGTTGCAGTTCGAGGGCCCGGCGCGGGTGTTCGATTGCGAGGAGGACGCGTTCGCCGCCGTCGAGGCGCGCTCCATCCGCGAGGGCGAGGTGGTGGTGATCCGCTACGAAGGACCCAAGGGCGGGCCGGGCATGCGCGAGATGCTGTCCACCACCGCGGCGCTCTATGGCCTGGGCATGGGCGAGAAGGTCGCGCTCGTCACCGACGGGCGGTTCTCGGGCGGCACGCGCGGCTTCTGCATCGGCCATGTCGGGCCGGAGGCGGCGGACGGCGGCCCGATCGCGCTGGTGGAGGACGGCGACCCGATCCGCATCGATGCCGACGCCGGCACGATCGACCTGCTGGTCGACCCCAACATCCTCGCCGACCGCCGCGCGGTGTGGCAGGCGCCGGTCAACGCCTATGGCTCGGGCGCGCTGTGGCGGTACTCGCGGAATGTCGGCCCGGCCCGCACCGGCGCGCTGACCCATCCCGGCGCGGCGGCGGAAAGGCACATGTATGCGGATATCTGAGACGACCGCGCAAACCATCCTGCGTCGGTTCCGGGCGACGTCGGGAGACAGGGGCTGGATGCGCCGCCCGGGCTGTCCCGACGACGCCCGACACGGACGGGGCGGGGTGATCGCCGCGATGCTGGCGCTCACGCTCGCGGCCTGTCACGCGCCGACGGCCGGCAACACCGCCCAGCCCGATCCCGCGCTCGTCAACGCCGAAGCCGCCGCCAACACGCAGGCGGTGGACGACGACGGCCGCATCCTGTGCGCGACCGGCGGCGCGGCGACGATGACGCGGACCTGCACCGTCGATCGCGAGACCTCCCCGCGCGGCCTCGTGCTGACGTTGCACCACGCCGACGGCGGGTTCCACCGGCTGCTCGTCACCACCGACGGGCACGGCGTCATGGCCGCGGACGGTGCGCAAGGCGCCACCGTCACGGTGGTCGGCACCGACGAGATCGAGGTGAAGATCGGCGCCGACCGCTATCGCCTTCCCGCGACGGTGGGCAAGCGCAAGGCATGATCCCGATCGACGGCTTGGCCGTGCTGACGGCCGCGGCGGTGCGCGACGCGGAGACGCGGGCGGTCGCGCGGGGCACCGGCCTGGCCACGCTGATGGACCGGGCGGGGCAGGGCGTCGCGACCGCGGTCCGGCGTCTGGCGGCCGGCGCGGAGACGCTGGTGCTGTGCGGGCCGGGCAACAACGGCGGCGACGGCTGGGTCGCGGCGGCGGCGCTGGCGGCGGCGGGGCATCGCGTGCGCGTCGCGGCGCTCGGCGAGCCGGCGACCGACCTCGCCCGCGCGGCGCGCGCGCGGTGGGCGGGGCCGGTCGAGCGCTTCGCCGACGCCGCCCCCGCGCCGGTGGTGGTCGACGCGCTGTTCGGCATCGGCCTGTCGCGGCCGCTCGACGCGGACGTGGCCGAGCGCCTGTGCCGCACCGTCGGCCGGGCGGGCCTGCGGATCGCGGTGGACGTTCCGAGCGGCTTGGCGAGCGACACCGGCGATGCGCCCCGGACGGCCATCCCGCGCGCGACGCTGACGCTGGCGCTCGGGACGCTCAAGCCGGCGCATGTCCTGTATCCTGCCGCGGACTGGTGCGGCACCGTCCGGTTGATCGACGTCGGCCTGGACCCCGATGTCGGGCCGATGCCGGGTGCGCTGCCCGACTACGCCATCGAGCGCCCGATCGTGCCCGCGCCGGACAGCGCCAGCCACAAATATTCGCGCGGCCTCGTCCTCGTGATCGGCGGCGCGATGCCGGGGGCGCCGGCGCTGGCGGCGCTGGCGGCGATGCACGCGGGCGCCGGCTACGTCATGCTGTTCGGCGACGCGGACGCCGACGGGCCGCCGCATGCGCTGGTCCGCCGCCGCTGGTCCCCCGATGCGCTCGCCGCCGCGCTGCACGGCAAATCGCCCGACCGGACCGCGATCGTCGTCGGCCCCGGCCTGGGCAAGGACGCCGCCGCCCGCGCGAAGCTCGCCGCCGCGATCGACGCCGACGCGCAGCTCGTCGTGGACGGCGACGCGCTGCATCTGCTCGACGAGGCGACGTTCGGCCGGTTCAGGGCGCGACCCGCGGACCGCCTCGCCGTGCTGACGCCGCACGCCGGCGAGTTCCGCGCGCTGTTCGGCGAGCATCCCGGCAACAAGATCGACGCCGCCCGCGACGCCGCGGCGCGATCGGGGGCGATCGTCGCGTTCAAGGGCCCCGACACGGTGATCGCGCATCCGGACGGCCGCACCCGTACCCACGCGCGGGGCAGCGCCTGGCTCTCGACCGCCGGCACCGGCGACGTGCTGGCCGGAACGGTCGCCGCGATGCTGTGCGCGGACACCGTCACCGATCCCGTCGCGGCGGCGGTGTGGATGCATGGCGAGGCGGCGCGCCGGCTCGGCCCGGCATTCGTCGCCGACGATCTGGCGCGCGCGCTCTCCGCCGTGCGGGCGTCGCTGTGATCGGCCTGAGCCAGATCCTGCGCGTCGCCGCGCGCGGCGACGGCATGGCCGAGGACGGGCGCCACGCCGCCTTCGCCGCGCCGGGCGACACGTTGACGGTCGAGGGCGTCGTGATCCCTGGCCCGCACCACCAGACGCCGCCCTGCCGCCACTTTCCGACCTGCGGCGGCTGCCAGCTCCAGCACCTCGACGACGCGAGCTATGCCGCCTTCGTCACCGACCGGGTGGCGACCGCGCTCGTGGCGCAGGACCTGTCCGCGACCGTCCTGCCGCCGCTCGTGTCGCCGCCGCGCACCCGCCGCCGCGCGACGCTCCATGCCGAGGGGAAGGGCGGGCGCGTCCGGCTGGGCTTCACCGCCGCCCAGTCGCACGACATCGTCGATCTGGCCGAATGTCACGTCCTCGCGCCCGAGCTGTTCGCGCTCGTCGGCCCGCTGCGCAAGCTGCTCGCGCGGATGAAGCTGCGGCGGCGCGCGGACGTGCAGATGACGCTGATCGACGGCGGCGTCGACGTCGGGCTGGCGGGCGTCACCGCGGAGGGGCTGGCGGCGACCGAGGCGCTGACCGATTTCGCGCAGGCGCACGGCCTCGCGCGGCTGACGCTCGACGAGGGCTATGGCGCCGAGCCGCGCTGGGAACCCCGGCCGGCCAGCATCACGTTGAGTGGCGTGCCCGTGCCGTTCCCGTCGGGCGGCTTCCTTCAGGCGACCGCGGAGGGCGAGGCGGCGCTGGTCGCCGCGGTGCTCGACGCGGTGGGAGAGCCGGCCGCGAGCGTCGACCTGTTCGCCGGCCTCGGCACCTTCGCGCTCGCCCTGCCTGGCCGGGTGCAGGCGGCGGAGGCGGCGCGCGACGCGGTGCTGGCGCTGAAAAGCGTCGCCAACGCAACGCGCCGGCCGATCGCGGTCGAGCATCGCGACCTGTTCCGCCGCCCGATTACCCCCGACGAGCTCGCCCGTTTCGACGCCGCCGTGATCGACCCGCCGCGCGCGGGCGCACACGAGCAGGTCGCGGCGCTGGCGGCGAGCGTCGTGCCGGTGATCGCCTATGTCTCGTGCAATCCCGCGAGCTTCGCGCGCGACGCGGGCGTGCTGGTCGCGGGCGGATACCGGATCGACTGGGTACGGCCGGTGGGCCAGTTCCGCTGGTCGACGCACGTCGAGCTGGCGGCGCGGTTCAGCCGCTGACCGGGTAGTCCGCGCCCACGAAGTACAGCCCGTCGGGAGGCGCGTTCAGCCCCAGCCGCGCGCGGTCCCGTGCCGCCAGCGCCGCGCCCATGTCGTCCGCCGACCACTGTCCCTGGCCCACCATCGCCAGGCACCCGACCATCGAGCGCACCTGATGGTGGAGGAACGAGCGCGCGGAGGCGAAGATGTCGATCCGCTCCCCGTCTCGCACCACGTCGAGCCGGTCGAGCGTCCGCACCGGGCTGTCCGCCTGGCAATGCGCGGAGCGGAAGGTGGTGAAATCGTGCCGCCCGACCAGCCGCGCCGCGGCGTCGCGCATCGCGTCCGCCTCCAGTGGTCGCGTCACCAGCCACGCGAGGCCCCGCTCCACGGTCAGCGGCGCCCGGCGGTTGACGAGGCGATAGCGGTAGTGGCGCGCGACGCACGAGAAGCGCGCATGCCAGTCGTCCGCCACCTGTTCGCACGCCAGGATCGCGACCGGATCGGGCCGCAGCCGCGCGTTCAGCGCTTGCGTCAGCCGGAACGGCGCGATGTCCTTGGCGATGTCGACGTGCGCGCGCATCGCGGATCCGTGGACGCCGGCATCGGTACGGCCGGCGGCATGGACGGCGGTGGTCTCGCCGGTGACCGCGAACACCGCGCGCTCGATCGCGGCCTGGACGCTGGGCCCGTGATCCTGCCGCTGCCAGCCCATGAACGGTCGGCCGTCCCACTCGACCGTCAGCGCGACCCTCACCCGAGCTGGGTCCCCGAGCGGACCGGGAAGCCGCGCAGCATCTCCTCCACGCTCGTCACCCCGCGCCCCGCGCGCTGGACGAGCGTCGGGCGCAGTGCCCCGTCGGCGCAGGCTATGGTCAGCGCGGCGTCGACCGTCGTGCCCTCGCCGCCCGGAAAGGTGAAGGGCAGCGCGTCGGCGGCCAGTACCTTCACCCGCTCGCCCGCGACCGCGATCCAGGCGCCGGGCGCGGGGTTCATCGCGCGCACGCGCCGCTCGAGCACCGCCGCCGTGGCCGCGAAGTCGAGCCGCGCCTCCGCCTTGTCGATCTTGGCGGCATGGGTGACGCCGTCGGCGGGCTGCGGCACGGGCGGATGGCCATCGAGGTCCGCCAGCACGCGCACCATCAGCGCGGCGCCCATTCGTGCCAGCTCCACCGTCAGCTCGCCCGCCGTCTTGCGCGCGATGGGCGTGCGCCCTTCCAGCCGCACCGGCCCGGTGTCGAGCCCCGCCTCCATCTGCATGATCGCCACGCCCGTCTCCGCGTCGCCCGCCATGATCGCGCGCTGGATCGGTGCCGCGCCGCGCCAGCGGGGCAGGAGCGAGGCATGGGTGTTGAGGCAGCCATGCACCGGAGCGTCCAGCACCGCACGCGGCAAGATGAGCCCATAGGCGGCGACCACCGCCACGTCCGCGTCCAGTTCTGTGAAAGCCGCCTGCTCGTCCGCGCCGCGCAGCGACACCGGGCACCGCACCGGGATGCCCAGGGCCTCGGCGCGTCGCTGGACGGGGGAGGGCGTCAGGTCGCGCCCGCGCCGCCCGCCCGGGCGCGGCGGCTGGCTGTAGGCCGCGACGAGCGTGTGCCCGGCGTCCACCAGCGCGTCGAGCACCGGCACCGCGAACTCGGGCGTTCCCATGAAGACGATACGCATGCCGGCCTAACGCACGCTGGCCGATGCGGGTGCAACCCCCTATCTGTTCGTCATGGCATCCCCCGAGATCGAGGCGCTGACGCAGGCGCTCGCCCGCCTGCCCGGCCTCGGCCCGCGGTCGGCACGGCGAGCGGTGCTGCACCTGCTCAAGAAGCGCGAGGCGGCGATGGGCCCGCTGCGCGCCGCCCTGGAAGCGGTGGACGAGCGGCTGGCGACGTGTTCGACCTGCGGCAACGTCGACACGTCCGACCCCTGCTCGATCTGCGCCGACCCGCGCCGCGACGCGCGGTCGCTGTGCGTGGTGGAGGAGGTGGCGGACCTGTGGGCGCTCGAACGCTCGCGGCTGTTCCCCGGCCGCTTCCATGTGCTCGGCGGGCGATTGTCGGCGCTCGAGGGCGTGCGGCCCGAGGATCTGGCGATCGACCGGCTGATCGCGCGCGTGGAGGCGGGCGGGATCGACGAGATCGTGCTGGCGATGAACGCGACGCTCGAGGGACAGACGACCGCGCATTATCTCGCCGAGCGGATCGAGCGTTTTCCGGTCCGCGTGACGCAGCTCGCGCACGGTTTGCCGGTGGGGGGCGAGCTCGACTATCTCGACGAGGGCACGCTGGCGCAGGCGCTCCGCGCGCGGCGGCCGATGGGATAGGCGGCGGCCTCGGGAGTGGAGGCGCCTTCGAACTCGTCTTGCGACGCCGGACGATGTGATCCGTTATTCCTCCCGGCAAGGATGTGCCGGATACGACGCGCGGCAACGCGATCGATCCTTCCCCGCCAGGGGGAGGACGCCCAAACGGTTGCCAGTCCTCCCCCTCCGTCCGGCTATGCCGGCCACCTCCCCCTCGCAGGGGAGGATGGGACGGACTGAATTAAACCTACCGCGAATCGTCGTCCGGCGGCGGGTGTCCCGGTCCACCCGCGATGCCGCCGCTCTCCGCGGCGGGCGCGCGGCGTTCGGTCCAGTCGAAATGGATTCGCACCCACTCGCCCAGCATCTCCTTGCCGCCGCGCCGGGGCGGCACGACCAGGAACTGCCACGCCGCCTGACGCAGCATCCGCGACAGGCCCGATCCGATCGGCGATTCGTCGAGCTCGCGGCAGTTCTCGACATGGTAATGCTCGATCATCCGGCACGCGATGTTGGCCGATCCGCTCGGGATGCCGCCCTTGGGGACATAGAAGGCGAGCTCGGCACTGGTCGGCTCGCGATACCAGCGGACGGGGTACAGCGGCGCGCCACCCGGCCCTTCGCCCGGCCCGTACGGCGCCGCGCTGTCCTTGCCGCTGCCCTTGTCGCCCTCGCCCTCGCCATTGTGCGACGGCAGCGCGCCGATGTCGGCCGACGCGAACTGATCCTTGCTCAGGACCAGCATCTTGGGCGGCGCGGCGGACGGGACCGGCGGCAGCGGCGGCGGCGCGACGTGCGGCGTCGGCGGCACGACGCTCTTGGGCGCGGCGCCGCTGGCCGCCTTGTTCTCCTTCTTCACCGTCTTGGTGACGGCGGCGGGCTTCTCGGACGGGGGCAGCATGGAAAAGGTCGCCATCATCGGCTTCTGCTCGGGACGGCGCAGCCCGGGCACGACGCCGAGCCCCAGCAGCATCCCGATGACGAGCGCGACGACGATCAGCGCGAGCAGCAGCGCAACCAGCCGGCGGCGGGGGGACGCCCCGCCACGATAGGCGCTGGGCAGATAGGCGGCCGCGGACATGGTGGCCGGCCGCGTACAATGCCCGTCCCGATGCCGCAATGCGGCGCGCGCCGGATGACGCGATCTTCACCTATGACAGGTCCGCCGGGGCGATTCCGGGACGCAGGCGCCGGTCACCGGCGCTTGACGCCCCGCGCCCCGCTACCCTAGCGCCGCGCGCATGACCGTCCTGTCCGTCGTCGAAGTCCCCGATCCGCGCCTGCGCACCGTCTGCGCGCCCGTCACCCTGGTCGACGACGCCGTCCGCGCGCTCGCCGCCGACATGGTCGAGACGATGTACGCCGCCAGCGGCATCGGCCTGGCCGCGCCGCAGGTCGGCGTGCTGACCCGCGTGGTGGTGATCGACCTGCAGGAACGCGGCGACGAGGCGCCGGTGGATGACGCCGAGCCGGCGAAAGAGCCCGAGCGCGTCCGCGATCCGCACGTCTACATCAACCCGGAGCTGACCTGGGTCAGCGAGGAGCTGTCGACGTACAACGAGGGGTGCCTGTCGATCCCGGACCAATATGCCGAGGTGACGCGGCCGGAGCGGTGCCGCGTCCGCTGGCTCGGCGAACAGGGCGAGGGCCATGAGGCGGAGATGGGCGGGCTGCTGGCGACCTGCATGCAGCACGAGATCGACCATCTGAACGGCGTGCTGTTCACCGACCATATCTCGCGACTGAAACGCGACATGATCATGAAGAAGCTGACGAAGGCGCGCAAGGCGGGGTGAGGCGGCCGGCGCGGGGCGGGTCCGCTTCCAGCGAACGCCGGGATCACAACGAAGATGCGCGGAGAGCGGACTTGTCGGGCCGTTTGTGTTCGTGATACGTTCCCGGCCATGATGGATGGTACGGAAGCAGCACGATGAACGGAGCCGCGATGCTGATCCTGGTCGTCGCGCTGGTGGCGCTGGCGATCGGCCTCGCGCTCGGCTGGCTGGCCGGTGCGCGCGGCACGCGCGCGGCGCAGGGCGAGCGCGACGCGCGCGAGGCGGACTTCCGCCGCGCGATCACCGACCTCGCCGCCGCGCAGCAGCGGGCGGGCGCCGCCGACGGGCTGCGGGTCGAACTCGACGCCGCCCGCGACGAGCGCGAGACGGCGCGGACACGGGTCGCGCGGCTGGAAGCGGAAGCGGCGGGCTTCGACGAGAAGATGGACCTGCAGGCCGACGCGTTCGAGGCGCGTCTGGCGGCGCAGCTCGAGTCGGCGGATGCGCGGCTGACCGAGTTGCGGGAGGCCAAGGAGGCTTTGTCCGGTCATTTCGGCCAGGTGGCCAACAAGCTGCTCGGCGACGCGCAGCGCCAGTTCCTCGAGCGCGCCGACGCGCGCTTCCGCCAGTCGGAGGAGAATGCGGGCGCGGGACTCAAGGCGCTGTTGCAACCCGTCAACGAGCGGCTGCAACGGTATGAGGAGGGGGTCGCGAAGGTCGAGGCGGAGCGGCGCGATGCGTTCGGCAACCTGACCGGCCTGATCGACTCGATGCGGATCGGGCAGGAAAAGGTGTCGAGCGAGGCGGCGAAGCTCGTCAACTCGCTGCGCAACGCCCCCAAGTCGCGCGGGCGCTGGGGTGAGCAGCAACTCCGCAACGTGCTGGAGACGTGCGGGCTGGCTGAGCACACCGATTTTCAGATGGAGGTCAGCGTCGCGGACGGGGAGGGTGGCCGGCTGCGCCCCGACGCGGTGGTGAAGGTGCCGGGCGGCAAGTCGCTCATCATCGACGCCAAGGTGTCGCTCAACGCTTATCAGGACGCGTTCGGCGCGGTGGACGAGCGCGAGCGTCACGCCGGGCTCGCCGCCCACGCCGCCTCGATGCGCGCGCACGTCAACGGGCTGGGCAACAAGGCCTATTGGAGCCAGTTCGACGACTCGCCCGAATATGTCGTCATGTTCGTGCCCGGCGAGCATTTTCTGTCCGCCGCGCTGGAGCATGACCCGACGCTGTGGGATTTCGCGTTCGACCGCCGCGTGCTGCTGGCGACGCCGACGAACCTGATCGCGATCGCGCGCACCGTCTCGGCGGTCTGGCGGCAGGAGAAACTGGCCAGCCAGGCACGCGAGATCGCCGCGCTGGGCAAGGACCTGTATGCGCGCCTGTCGGTGATGGGCGGCCATGTGACCAAGCTCGGTCGTAACCTCGAGACCGCGACCAGCGCCTACAACTCTTTCGTCGGCAGCCTGGAAAGCCAAGTCCTGACCAGCGCGCGCCGATTCGAGGCGCTCAACATCGACACCGCCGGCAAGGCGATCGAGCCGTTGCCGACCGTGGAAAGCGCCGTGCGCCCGCTGACCAAGCTCGTCACCGCCGCAGAATGACGCCCGGACGCAACATCGGTGGCCCGTACGACGCCTCCGCCCGAGGGGAAACTTCCCGATCGGGGCTCGACCGACCGAGGATGGACCGCTAAATACGGCAGTAATGCTGTCGCTTATCCCTGCTGCTGCGCCAGAACCTCATAGCCCATCACCGCGGTCGCCACCGCCGCGTTCAGGCTGTCGGCCTTGCCCAGCATCGGGATCCTGACCAGCAGGTCACAAGCCGCAGCATAGTCGGGCGGCATGCCCTGCGCCTCGTTGCCGGTCAGCAGGAAGGTGGGCGCGGCGTACTGCGCAGCTCGATAATCGGTGTCGGTGTCGAGGCTCAGCCCCACGAGCTGCCCCGGCCCGGCGCGCAGCCAGGGCAGGAACCCCTCCCACTCCGCCCGCGCCACCGGCACGGTGAAGATCGCGCCCATGCTGGCGCGCACCGCCTCGACCGAGAATGGGTCGACGCACTCGCCGATAAGGATCAGCCCACCCGCGCCGATCGCGTCGCCGGTCCGCAGGATGGTGCCGAGATTACCCGGATCGCGCAGCCGCTCCGCGACCAGCCAGATGCCCGACGTCGTGCGATCAAGCCGGGCGAGATCGGTCGGCAGCTCGTCGAATACGCCGACCACCGTCTGCGGATTGTCCTTGCCCGACAGCTTGGCCAGGATGTCGCCCGTCGTCTCGATCGCCTCGCCACCGTCCGCCTCGACGCTGCGCACCAAGGCGGCGAGCAGCGGATGCGCGGTGCCGGCGGCATAGAACAGCAACCGCGGGATACGGCCGGTCTCGCGCGCCTCCGTCAGGATGCGCAGGCCCTCGGCGAGGAAGCGCCGCTGCTCGCGCCGGTGCCGCTTGTCGCGCAGATCGCGGACCTCGCGGACCAGCGGGTTGGAAAAGGCGGTGATCGTGCGGGGCATGGACGCGGGCGGCGAGGATCAGTCCTCGCCGAACTTGGCCTCGACCAGGTCGCTCAGCGCGCCGACCGCGGCCTGTGCGCCATCGCCCTCGGCGCTGATCGTGATGTGATCACCCATCGCGGCGCCCAGCATCATCAGCCCCATGATCGAGGTTCCGGTCACCGATCCCGCCCCGGCCTTTTCCACCGCGACCTCTACCGGCTGGGTGGCGGCGAGCGTCACGAACTTGGCCGAGGCGCGCGCATGCAGCCCGCGGCGATTGGCGATCAGCACGGTGCGCGCGACGCGGCTCGCCGGCCCGCTCACGCCGCGGCCTCGCCCAGCACCTCTGACGCCACCGAGATATATTTGCGTCCCGCCTCGCGCGCGGCGGCCACGGCGGCCGTCACGCCCATCGCCTTGCGGGCCGATTCGAGCCGGATCAGCATCGGCAGGTTGATGCCCGCGATCACCTCCACCCGACCGCGCTCCAGCAGCGAGATGGCGAGGTTGGACGGCGTGCCCCCGAACAGGTCGGTCAGCAGGATCACGCCGCGCCCGGCGTCGACCTCGCCGATCGCGGCGGCGATGTCGGCGCGGCGCTGCTCCATGTCGTCATCGGGGCCGATCGCGACCGTGCGGACGCGCTCCTGCTTGCCGACGACATGCTCCATCGCGGTGACGAACTCGTCGGCGAGACGGCCGTGCGTCACCAGAACAAGCCCGATCATCCGTTCGTCCAAGCCTCAATCATCGGCGCGCCGGCGAACCCTCGAGAGAGTCGTGCGGGGCGGTCACCAGGTCCCGATGTACGACCGTGGGCGAAAACCCGTGCGCACGCAACCACCCCGCCACGCGCTCGGCGACGTGGACCGACCGGTGTTTCCCCCCGGTACAGCCGATCGCGACGGTGACATAGGCCTTGCCCTCCGCCCGGTATCGCGGGACCAGCAGGCCGAGCAGTTCCTCGATCCGCCGCACCGCTTCCTCATAGGCCGGGTCGGCGGCGATATAGGCGGCGACGTCGGGGTCGAGCCCGGTGCGCGGCTTCAGCGCGGGCACCCAGTGCGGGTTGCGCAGGAACCGCATGTCGAAGACGAGGTCGGCGTTGCGCGGCAACCCGCGCGAGAAGCCGAACGACAGCACCTGGAGCGTCGTCTCGCCCAGCCCCTCGCGCCCGAACGTCCCGCGAATCTGGCCGGCAAGCTCGTTCGACGACAGGTCGGTCGTGTCGATCAGCCGGTTCGCCCATTGCCGGAGCGGCGCCAGCAGTTCGCGCTCGCGCGCGATGCCGTCGCCCGCCGGCCGATCGAGCGCCAGCGGGTGGCGCCGCCGGGTCTCGGCGTATCGGCGCTCCAGCTCCACGCCGGCGCAGTCGAGGAACAACAGGCCGACGTCACGGCCGTGCACCGCGCGCAACGCCTCGATCCGGGCGATGATGCGCTCAGGCACGAAGTCTCGCGTGCGGGCGCCGAAGCCGACCGCCATCGGCTGCGACCCGCTCGCGCCCTCGGGGATCGGCGCATCGAGCAGCCGGTCGAGCAAGGGGAGCGGCAAGTTGTCCACCGTCTCCCAGCCCATGTCCTCCAGCGTCTTGAGGACGGTCGTCTTGCCCGCGCCCGACAGGCCGGTGACGAGCAGGACCTCCTGTGGCCGCACAGTCATGCGACCCGGTCCAGCGCCAGCTCGACCTTGATCGCGGCGGACGCCTCGAACGGCCGGATCACCGCGGCGGCGACCGCGACTCCGGCGATCGAGCGGGTCGTCACCTCGGGCAACCGCTCCGGGTCGCCAAGCGTCACCACCAGCGCGACGGGCACCGATCCGGCATATGGCAGTTCCACGATCCCCACGCCGCGCACCTCGATCTTCCCCGCGATGGTGGCGGGTACGCTCGCATAGACCGACTTTCCCGTCACGGCGAGCAACGTGCGATCGTCGCTGACCAGCATCGCGCCGCGATCGATCAGCCGCAGCGCGAGATCGGACTTGCCCGATCCGGACGGTCCCTCGATCAGCACGCCGCGACCGCCGATCGCCACCGTCGTCGCATGAACGGTCGTGATCGTGTCGGGCGCGGTCACGATACCTCCGCCAGCGGCAGGCGAACGACGAACCGGGCGCCGCTCAGCCTGTCCTCGCGCGTCTCGACGAGGATCGCGCCGCCATGCCCCTCGACGATGGTGCGGGCGATCGCAAGGCCCAGGCCGGAGTGGCGGCCGAATGCCTCGCCCTCCGGGCGGATCGACTGGAAGCGCCGGAAGACGGCCTCTCGCGCGTCCTCGGGAACGCCGGGGCCCTCGTCCTCCACCCGCACGTCCACCGCGCGCCCGTCCGCCGCCGCGGCGATCGAGACGATGCCTTCGTCAGGCGAAAAGGAAATGGCATTGTCGATCAGGTTCTCGAACACTCGTTCCAATCGCGCCCCTTCGCCCGCCACGACCAGCCGTTCGGCCGGGCGATGGTCGTAGCGGACGCGAACGCCTCGCGCGACGCCGCGCTGCTCGCGTTGCAGGACGAGGCCGGCGAGCAGCGCGTCGATGTCCACCGGCTCGAACTTGGCGCGGCTGAGCTGCGCGTCGAGGCGCGACGCCTCCGAGATGTCGGTGATGAGGCGATCGAGCCGGTGGACGTCGTCGCGCACGATCGCCAGCAGGCGATCCTGCAGCGCCGGATCCTTGACGGTCGACAACCCCTCCACCGCCGAACGCAACGAGGCGAGGGGGTTCTTGAGCTCATGCGTCACGTCCGCCGCAAACGCCTCGGTCGCGTCGATGCGCGCGCGTAGCGCGAGGCTCATGTCGGACAGGGCGCGGGCGAGGCTGCCGATCTCGTCGCGGCGGTCGGGCAGGCGGGGCACCACCACTTCGCGGGCCCGACCCAGTCGCACGCGGACCGCGGCCCGCGCCAGCCGCCGCAGCGGACGCACGATGGTGCGCGCCAGGAACAGCGACAGCAGGATCGAGACGATCGTGACGATCAACAGGACGACGCTCAGCCGGAACCGCTCGTTGCGGACCGTGGCGGTGATGTCGCGGGCGTTGGTGGTCGTCATCACGACCTCGCCGCCGCTCATCGGCGCGGCGGCGGTCAGGACCGGAGTCCGGTCGGGCGCGCGCCACACGCTGGCGACGCGGACCCGCATCGCCCTGGCCGCGATGACGTCCGGCCAGTCGCGGCCATCGCGCCGTTCCCGATAGAGCGGCGGGCGGGGAGAGGAGACGACGGTGTCGATGACCGCGTCGAGCCAGCGTGCGACCTGCAGGCGCCATCCTTGCTGGGTAGGATCGCGCAACACCAGGTTGTGCACGCCCAGCGCCCGGCTGTCCCCGGCCGGGGTCCCGTCCGCCCCGAACAGCCGGATGCGCGCGCCGGTGTCGCGCGCCAGCCGAACGATGAGCGCCTCGCGCGTCGGCGCCGATGCTCCCGCCAACGCCTCCGCGATCAGCCGCACCTCGCGCGACGATTGGCCCAGACGCGAGTCGACGATGCGCGACCGATAGGAGTCGAGATAGAAGAACCCGCCCGCCAGCAGCGCGAGCGCGAAGATGTTCACCGCCAGGATGCGCCGGGTCAGGGAGATGTTCCCCGACCAACGCAGCGCGAGGTCGGTCTCAGCCATCCGAGAAGCGGTAACCCGCTCCGTACAGCGTCTCGATCGCGTCGAACTGCGCGTCCGCCTGACGGAACTTGCGGCGCAGGCGCTTGATGTGGCTGTCGATGGTGCGGTCGTCGACGTAGATGTCGTCCTGATAGGCGGCATCCATCAGCTGGTTGCGCGTCTTCACCACACCCGGCCGCTGCGCCAGCGTCTCGAGGATCAGGAACTCGGTGACGGTCAGCGTGACGATATCGTCGGCCCAGGTCACCCGGTGACGGGCAGGGTCCATGCACAGCCGCCCGCGCCGGATCATGTCTTCCGCCGGCGTCGCCCCTTCGCCTCCCCCGGGCTGAGCGAGGTCCGCCCGGCGCAGGATCGCGCGGATCCGGGCGATGAGCAGCCGTTGCGAGAACGGCTTGGCGATATAGTCGTCCGCGCCCATCGCAAGGCCGAGAGCCTCGTCGAGCTCGTCGTCCTTGCTCGTCAGGAAAATGACCGGTGTCGTCGAGCGCTCGCGCAACCGCCGGAGAAGCTCGAGCCCGTCCATCCGCGGCATCTTGATATCGAGCACCACCAGATCGGGCGGATTGTCCAGCAGCGACCGCAGCGCAGCCTCGCCGTTGGTATAGACGCGCGTGACGAACCCTTCCGCCTGCAGCGCGATGGAGACGGAGGTGAGGATGTTGCGATCGTCATCGACGAGCGCGATCGTCGCAGTCACCGGATGAGGCCGAGGCAGATCATGCGGCACGCTAGGTCATCTGTCCGCGCCGCTCAACACGCGACGTGCGGAACCCGGCAAAGGTGAGGGGACAGGGATCGAACGAACCCTGTCCCCTCTCGGCCGTCTCAATAGCGGCTGTCGCCACCCTGGGGCGCCGATGCTGCGGAACCGGGCTGTCCCGGTTGACCCGGCTGTCCGTACGCACCGTATGCAGGCGCGCGTCCTCGCCCGTCCTTGGGCAAGATGATGCTCGGCCCGAGGGTCCGAACGACGGCATGGGCGTCGAACGCCCGGACGTTGCCGGTCGGGATCGGGCCGCGCCGCATCACGATCTGAGCCTCCGCCTCGACGCGATCGACCGTCTGGATGTCCGGCCCGTCGAAGAACGGATCGCCGAAGCCACCGCCCCAGCCGCCCCAGCCGCCGCCGATGCCGTGGTAGCGCCACGAGGGGCCCCAATAGCCGCCGAAGCCGAAGCCCCGGCCATAGCCGAACCCGCCATAACCGCCGAAGCCGCCGCTATAGCCGAACCCGGGCGTCGAATACGTCCGCGTCTGACGATCGGTGTCACGGTCGACCATCACGAAATAGTCGTTGCCCTGCTGCAATGTCAGCTCGGCCGAGCGGAACAGCAGATAGCGCTCCACCGTGTCGCGCGGGGTCACGGTATTGCCGGCGAAGCTGACGAACCAGCGGCCCGGCTCGACCATCCGCTCGGAATAGCCCGTCCTGTTGAAGCCATAGCCCGTCGCGGGCCGATAGGTCGTCTCCGTCGCGCAGCCGGCGGCCAGCAGCGTCGCGGAAGCAAGCGCCGCGGCCATTAGCCGGCGCCCGAATCGAAGCGATGTCATCCTAAGTTCTCCACGCCGTCGAACGACGACCCCGTCGTTGTAGCCGACACGAGTGGAACGGGCGATGAACGGATCGGCTCCACTCAGGATGCTTCATGGCACCGAATTCAGGAACGAAGACCCGATGGCCTCATGCTCGAGCCACATGGGCGAGAAACGATGGCTCCCTGAGTTGGATTCGAACCAACGACCAAGTGATTAACAGTCACCTACTCTACCGCTGAGCTATCAGGGAATGCGCTCGCAGGCGCTCCTATACCGGTGCGGGTCGACGATGCAACCCCGCTCCGATGTCCGCCGTCAGGCGATGAACTGTTCCATCGTGATCCGGTCGTCGAGCGCGTGTTCCGGATCGAACAACAGCGTCAGCTCGCGCGCGCGATCCATCTCGATCCGCACCTCGGCGACGTCGCGGATCTCGCGCTGGTCGGCGACCGCGGACACCGGCCGCTTGGCGGCGTCGAGCACCCGCAGACGGATCCGCGTCTTGTCGGGCAGGATCGCGCCACGCCAGCGCCGGGGCCGGAACGGGCTGATCGGCGTCAGCGCCAGCAACGCGGAACCGAGCGGCAGGATGGGCCCGTTCGCCGACAGATTGTACGCGGTGGATCCGGCCGGCGTCGCGACCAGGATGCCGTCGCAGGCCAGGCTGTCGAGCACCACCCGGTCGTTCACCGTGACCTCGATGTTAGCGGTCTGCCGCGTCTCGCGCAGCAGCGAGACCTCGTTGATCGCCGGAAGCGTCCGGGTGCGGCCGTCGATCGTGGTCGCCGTCACGCTGAGCGGCGTGACCCTGAACGGCCGCGCGCGCTCCAGCCGCTCGTCCAGCCCGTCGCGTCGCCACTCGTTCATCAGGAAACCGACGGTGCCGAGGTTCATGCCGAACACGGGCGGGCTCGCGCCCGGCCGCTCGAGCGCCGCATGGAGCGTCTGGAGAAGATAGCCGTCGCCACCCAGCGCGATCACGACCTCCGCTTGATCGGCGGGAACCCAGTCGCCCATGGTGCGCAGTTCCGCCGCCGCCGCTTGGGCGGGTGCGGTGGGCGAGGCGACCAGCGCTCGCCGCACGAAACTCATCCGCCCGTCACGCTCATGTGCCGGCTCACCGCCGGCGCGGCACCGGCCTCGATGCGGAAGTCGTGACGCGCGGGCTTGAGATAGAGCGCGCGATCGATCGCCTCGTCGAGCGCCGACACGCCGCCGTCGCGCAACGCGGATTTGAGGTCCACCTGATCCTCGTGGCCGAGGCACATGTACAGCTTGCCCTCGGTGGTCAGCCGCACGCGGTTGCATCCGTCACAGAAATTGGCGGTGAGCGGCGAGATCAGGCCGAGCCGCGTACCGGTCCCCTCCACGCGCCAATAGCGCGCGGGACCGCCGGTGCGGTGATCGTCGCGCACGAGCGGGAAACTAGCGCGCAGCCGCTCCATGACGACCGTCAGCGGCAGGAACCGGTCGACCCGGTCCTCGTCGATCGCGCCGAGCGGCATCGTCTCGATCAGCGACAGGTCGTGCCCCTGCGCAACGCACCAGGCCAGCATGGCCGGCAGGTCATCCTCGTTCAGGCCCTTAAGCGCGACGGTGTTGATCTTGACGGCGAGACCGGCTTCGCGCGCCGCGGCGATCCCGCCGAGCACTTGGGCAACGTCACCGTGCCGGGTGATGTACCGGAAGCGGTCGGGGTCGAGCGTGTCCAGGCTGACGTTGATCCGGCGGATACCCGCCTCGACGAGCGCCGGCGCATGCTCGGCCAGACGGGTGCCGTTGGTGGTCATCGTCAATTCGTCGAGCCCGCCGCCGACATGGCCGCCCAGCCGCCGCACGAGCTCGCCGACGTCGCGCCGTACCAGCGGCTCCCCGCCCGAGAGCCGGATCCGTCGCACCCCGCGCGCGATGAAGCGCTCGGCAATGATCGCGATCTCCTCCAGCTTCAGCAGGGCGGATCGCGGCAGGAACGTCATCTGCTCGGCCATGCAGTAACGGCAGCGCAAGTCGCAGCGGTCGGTGATCGAGATGCGCAGATAGCTGATCGTCCGGCCATGCCGGTCGACCATCGGCGACGCTGTCGGAGAGGGAAGGTTCGCCATGACTGGCAGCTAAGAGGGCGAGTACGCGTAAACAAGGCATTTCGCCGGTTGCGGGCGGTTGCTACGACCCTGTCATGGGGCAAGAGAACGTGGCGACGAGGCATGGGGCGGTCTTCCTGGCGTCGGGTGACGGCGGCCTGCTTGGTCCCGAACTCCGCAAGGCCGGCTGGACATCGTCGGCGAGCGACACGACCGTGCCGACCGCGTCGGCCTACCGTGACAGCGGCGCTGCGATCGCGATCGTGGACCTGCGCCTTTCGGGAACCATGCCGCCGCATCTGGCGGAGCTCGCGGACATGGTCGCGCGTCGGGGCGGTGCGCTGGTGGCGTTGGGATCGGCGGACCTGCTCGCGGCGGCGCTCGCGATCGGAGCCACGCACGTCGCGGTGGACCCGACCGGCGAAGCGGTCGCGCTGGTGATGGCGAGTGCGGCTTGCCACGTCGACAGGCTCGACCGCTTGTCGGCCGACCGGGGAACGGCCCCGGGTGGCTGGGACGGACCCGGCGACGCGATGGCGCGGATCGAGGCTGCGTTGGTGCGCTCGCCCGAGCCGCTGATCCTGCTCGTCGCACTCGAACGGTTCGACGTGGTCAATGCCGCCTATGGCCGCGCGGTCGGCGATCAGGTGCTCGACAGTGCGGCGCTGCGGATCGGCCGCGTCGCGCGCGAGCTGTCGGGGCCCGATGCGCTCGTCGCGCGGGTCGCGGGATCGGAGTTCGTCGTCGTGCCGGGAGGTTCGTCGGGCGATGCCGACCGGTCCGGCGACGACGGCGGCACGACGCTGGCCAGCCGGATCGCGGCCAGGCTGTCCGAGCCGTTCGTCGTGATCGGCGCGCCGGTGAGCGTCGATCATCATATCGCCGCCGACACCCCTCGCCCGGGAGAGACCGGCGCGGCCGTGCTCGACCGGCTGCGCGCGGAGGTGACGCTGGCCCGTGTGGACGCAGGCGCCACCGGCACCGATACGCCCGAGGCGCTCGCGATCGACCTGCACCGTGCCATCGAGCGCGGCGAGATCGAGCTGCTGTTCCAGCCGCAGGTCTCGCTCGCCGACGACCGGATCGTCGGCGTGGAGGCATTGGCGCGCTGGGCGCACCCCCGGCTGGGGACGCTGGGCGCCGAGCCGCTTCTCGTTGCCGCCGCGCGCGCCGGGCTCGGTCACTCGCTGTCCGCGCACATCCAGGCGCTGGCGCTGCGCCGGGCCGCCGCGTGGAGGGGCGCGTCGGCGGCGCTGCGACTGTCGATCAACATCACCGCGCAGGACCTGGCGGCGGCGGGGTTCGCCGACCGCTTCCTGTCACGCCTGGCCGCCAGCGGCTTCCCGGCGGCGCGGTTGACGGTGGAGGTGACGGAGACCGGCCTGATCCTCGATCTCGAGGCGGCGGCGACCGCGTTGGCCGGGCTGCGCGACGCCGGTTGCCGGGTCGCGCTGGACGATTTCGGCACCGGCTATTCCAGCCTCGCCTACCTCAAGGCGCTCCCCGTGGATTACCTCAAGATCGACAAGGCGATCAGCCGCGACGTCACCGGCTCGTCGCGCGACCGCGCGGTGCTGGCCGGGGTCATCGACATCGCGCGGGCGCTGGGCCTCGGCACGATCGCGGAGGGTGTGGAAACGGTGGAGGAACGCGACCGTCTCGCCGCGATGGGATGCGACATCTACCAGGGATATCTGTGCGCCGAGCCGATCGACGAGCGGGCGCTCGCCGACCTGTTGGCGTCGCGGTGATGCGGGGCCTGGTCCACGCCATCGTCGTGCCCGCCGTCGTCGCCGCGGCTCCCGTGCCCGTCCCGCCCGCGACGATCGAGGCCGCGCTCGAGCGGAGCGCGGCGGGGTGGAACGCGGGCGACCTTGCGCGCTTCGTCGCGATCTATGCGCCCGACGCGGTCTTCGTCACGAAGGCGGGGCTGCTGCGTGGCCGCGCGACGATCGCGGACCATTATCGCGCAAGCTTCGTGGGCCATCGCAACGTGCGCGGCAGGCTGGGCTTCACGATCCTCCAGCGGCTCCCGATCGATCCCGAGCACGTGCTCGTCCTCGCGCGTTACCACCTCGCCGGCGTCGGTGCGGGTCAGGACGGGCCGACGACGCTGCTGTTCGAGCGACGCCGCGACGGCTGGCACATCGTCGCGGACCACAGCAGCTAGGAGACCGTCACGCCGCCGCCTTCGCCAGCCCCTTCGACAGTTGCAGCGCGCCGTTCAGCCGCGCCTGCGGATCGCCCCAGGCGCGGCTGATCGCCAGCTTGCTGTCGGGGCGCAGCTTGGCGACGCCGCCCAGCCGTTCGACATAGGCAAGCAGGCCCGGAATGTTGGGCGGCGTGTCGTCCTGGAACGCGACGAGCGCGCCCTTGGGGCCGACGTCGATCCTGGACACGCAGGCGGCCTTGGCGTTCAGCTTGATCTCGATGACGGTGACGAGGTTCGCGGTCGCGTCGGGCAGCGGCCCGAAACGGTCGATCATCTCGGCCGCGAAGCCGTCGATCCCGGCGCGATCCTCCACTTCGTTCAGACGGCGATAGAGGCCCATGCGCAGGTCGAGGTCCGGGACGTATTCCTCCGGGATAAGGATGGCGGCGTCGACGTTGATCTGCGGCGACAGGTCCTTGGCGCGCGCCTTGATGCCGCCGGCCTTGGCCTCCATGATCGCCTCCTCCAGCATCGCCTGATAGAGTTCGAAACCGACCTCCTTGATGTGGCCCGACTGCTCGTCGCCCAGCATGTTGCCCGCGCCGCGGATGTCGAGGTCGTGGCTGGCGAGCTGGAAGCCGGCGCCGAGCGAATCGAGGTCGCTCAACACCTTCAGCCGCTTTTCCGCCGCCTCCGTCACCATCCGCTCGGGCGGGGTGACCATATAGGCATAGGCGCGCGTCTTCGACCGGCCGACACGGCCGCGAAGCTGGTATAGCTGCGCGAGGCCGAAGCGGTCGGCGCGGTTGACGATCATCGTGTTGGCCGACGCAATGTCGATGCCGCTCTCGATGATGGTGGTCGACACCAGCACTTCGAACTTGCGGTCGTAAAACGCGCTCATCCGCTCCTCGACCTGCGTCGGGCTCATCTGGCCGTGCGCGACGACGAAGCGGATCTCGGGGACTTCCCGCGCCAGGAACTCCTCGATGTCGGGCAGGTCGGCGACCCTGGGCGTTACGACGAAGCTCTGCCCGCCGCGATAATGTTCGCGCAACAGCGCCTCGCGCAGCACGACCGGGTCCCACGGCATGATGTAGGTGCGCACCGCCAGTCGGTCGACCGGCGGCGTCTGGATGACGGACAGCTCGCGGATCCCGCTCATCGCCATCTGCAGCGTGCGCGGGATCGGCGTCGCGGTCAGCGTCAGCATGTGGACGTCGGCGCGCAACGCCTTCAGCCGCTCCTTGTGCGTCACCCCGAACCGCTGCTCCTCGTCCACGACCACGAGGCCCAGCCGCTTGAAATCGATGTTCTTGGCCAGCAGCGCGTGGGTGCCGATCACCACGTCCACGGTGCCCGCCGCCAGCCCCTCGCGCGTGCTCTTGGCTTCCGCGGCGGTGACGAGACGCGACAACCGCCCGATCTTCATCGGGAAGCCTTCGAACCGGGCGGAGAAGTTGTTGAAATGCTGGCGCGCGAGCAGCGTCGTCGGACAGACGACCGCCACCTGCTTGCCCGCCATGGCGGCGACGAACGCGGCGCGCAACGCGACCTCGGTCTTGCCGAAGCCGACGTCGCCGACGACGAGGCGGTCCATCGGCTTGCCGGCCGACAGGTCCTCGATCACGTCGGCGATCGCGCGCTCCTGGTCGTCGGTCTCGGTATAGGGAAATCGGTCGACGAAGCTCGGATAGCCGCTGTTATCGGGCTCCATGACGTCGCCCGGGTGCAACGCGCGCTCGGCGGCGGTCGCGATCAGCTCGCCCGCGATCTCGCGGATCCGCTCCTTCATCTTCGACTTGCGCCGCTGCCACGCCTCGCCGCCGAGCCGGTCCAGCGTCGCGACCTCGTCCGACGAGCCGTAGCGCGACAGGACCTCCAGGTTCTCGACCGGCACGTACAGCTTGTCGCCGCCCGCATAGGAAAGCGCGACGCAGTCATGTGGCGCCTTGGCGACCGGCACCTGCGTCAGCCCCTCGTAGCGGCCGATGCCGTGGTCGGCATGGACCACCAGATCGCCGGGCGACAGCGTCGCGAGTTCGGCCAGGAACGCGTCCGCCGACTTGCGACGCTTGGCGCGACGGACCAGCCGGTCGCCCAGCATGTCCTGCTCGGTCAGCACCGCGACACCGGGCGCGGTGAAGCCGTGGTCGAGCGGCAGGACGATCAGCGCGACGCCGTTGGTGGCGATGCCCAGCGCCTCCTGCCACGTCTCCACCGGGCGCATGCCGGTGAGGCCATGGTCTTTGAGCAGGCCGGACAACCGATCGCGCGCGCCGCCCGAATAGCTGGCGAGCACCGGCTTGCGCCCGTCCTTCCGAAGCCGGGCCACGTGCGCCACCACCGCCTCGTACACATTCTCCTGCGCCGCGCGCTCGGGCGCGAAATCACGCGGGCCGTCGACGGCGAAGTCGAGCACGGTCGCCGATTCGGGCTCGTGGAACGGCGTGACCAGATGCGCGACCGCGTCGGTCATCTGCGCCGCCCACTCGTCGCCGTCCAGGTACAGCGACTTGGCGGGCAGCGGGCGATAGCTGCCGGGCTGCGCCGCCTCCGCGCGCTTGCGGTTCTCGTAATAGTCGGCGATCGATTCGAGGCGGCTCTCGGTCGCCGCCGCCACGCCCGGGTCGCGGACCATGATCGCGCCGTCGCCCAGATGGTCGAACAGCGTGGCCAGCTTGTCCTCGAACAGCGGCAGCCAATGCTCCATGCCTGCCAGCCGGCGTCCGTCGCTCACCGCCTGATACAGCGGATCGCCCGTCGCGGTCGCGCCGAACCGCTCGCGATAGCGGCCGCGGAAGCGCTTGACCGACTCCTCGTCCAGCAGCGCCTCCGACGCGGGCAGCAGCGTGAAGCGGTCGACGCGCCCGGTGGTGCGCTGGTCCGCCGGGTCGAAGGTGCGCACCGACTCGATCTCGTCGCCGAAGAAGTCCAGCCGCAGCGCCTGCTCCTCGCCGCTGGGGAACAGGTCGACGAGGCCGCCGCGCACCGAATACTCGCCCTGGTCGTGGACCGTGTCGGTGCGGGTATAGCCGTTCGCCGCCAGCAACGCCGCCACCTTGTCGCGGCCGATCCGCTCGCCGCCGCGCAGCGTCGCGACGAGCTGGCGCAGGCGGAACGGCGTCAGCGTGCGCTGCGTCGCCGCGTTGACCGTGGTGAGGACGAGCTGCGGCTCGGACGAAGTCGCCTGCAACCGATGAAGCGCGGCGACGCGCTCCGCCTGAACGCGCAGCGTCGGACTGGCGCGATCATAGGGCAGGCAATCCCAAGCGGGGTATTGCACGATCTCCACCTCGGGCGCGAAATATGGCACCGTGGCGGCGATGGCGCGCATCGCGGACTCGTCGGGCGTCAGATACACCAGCCGACGCGGCGCCGCGCGGGCGAGGTCGGCGAGCAGCGACGGCAGAAATCCCGCCGGCACGCCCGACAGGGTTAGCGGCCGCTTGGCCGAAAGGATGGTCTTGAGATCGGGCATCTTATCTCCCCCCTCCCGCTTGTGGGAGGGGTCGGGGGTGGGCGTTCATGGCGACGGTGGTATGGATGGCCCACCCCCAACCCCTCTCGCAAGCGGGAGGGAAGCTCAGGGGATCGTCACGTAATCGATCGATCGCATCGCGTGCATCATCGGTCCATTCCATTGGGGCGGGCAGGGGATGGAGCCGATCGCCCAGCCCATGATGTCGACATCCTGTTCCTCGATCAACGCCTCGAACCAGTCGAGTTCGCCCGCGCTCCAGCCGGCATGATGCGCGTCGAAGAAGCCGCCGATCATCAGGTCGGCCTCCTTGGTGCCACGGTGCCAGGCGCGGAAGCGGGCGCGCTTGATCCGGGTATCGTGATCGATCGTCATGACCGCGGCATGTCGTAGTCCCGGCGCGCGGGGTCAACTAGGCGCGCGCGGCTTTCGCTGGCATGGCGACGCGGATCGATGCGCCCGGACATTCTCAACCCGCTATTCGCCGAGGTGACGGCGCTGAAGGGCGTCGGCCCGGCGCTCGCGCGTCCGCTCGAGCGGCTGCGCCTGTCCCGCGTCGTCGACCTGCTGTTCCATCTGCCGTCGGGCTGGATAGACCGGGTGGAGCGCGACGAGCTGATGATGGCGGACGCGGGGCGGACGGTGTCGATCGTGCTGACGCCGCGCGACTATCGCTCGGGCGCGGGGCGCGGGCCGACTCGGGTTCAGGCGACCGACGCGCTCGGCAATTACGTTAGCCTCGTCTATTTCGGCGGCGGATCGGGCTGGGCGAAGAAGACGCTGCCGCTGGGCGAGCCGCGCCGCGTGTCGGGGCGGCTCGACCTGTACGGGCAGGAGCTTCAGATCGTCCACCCGGACTATGTCGGCGATCCCGCCGATCCGGACGGGCCGGCGGCGCGCGAGGCGGTCTACCCGCTGACCGAAGGCATCACCTCGCGCCGGATCGCAACACTGGTGGCGCAGGCGCTGGAGCGCGCGCCCGACCTGCCCGAGTGGATCGAGCCGTCGCTGCTGGCGACCCGCGGCTGGCCGGGCTGGCGCGCGGCGATCGGGCGCGTCCATGCCGACCCGGCCGATGCGCTCGCCCGCGCACGGCTGGCCTATGACGAGGTGTTCGCCAACCAGCTCGCGCTGAAGCTGGTGCGCGCCGACCAGCGCAAGCGGCGCGGGCGCGCGCTGACGGGCGACGGCCGGCTGCGCGATGCGCTGACGCTGCCCTATGCGCCGACCGGTGCGCAGGCGCGCACGGTGGCGGAGATCGAGGGCGACCTGGCGCAGGAAGCGCCGATGCTGCGGCTGCTTCAGGGCGACGTCGGCGCGGGCAAGACGCTGGTCGCGGCGCTGGCGATGCTGACCGCGGTGGAGGCGGGAACGCAGGCCGCGATGCTCGCACCGACGGAAATCCTCGCGCGCCAGCATCTCGAATCGCTGCGCCGGCTGTTCGCGGGGCTGCCGATCGAGGTCGCGGCGTTGACCGGGCGCGACAAGGGGCGGGTGCGCGAGGGCGTGCTGATGGGCCTGGCGGACGGCAGCATCGACGTGCTGGTCGGCACGCACGCGATCTTCCAGGAGGCGGTGGCGTATCGCGACCTCGGCCTCGTCGTGGTGGACGAGCAGCACCGGTTCGGCGTCGCGCAACGCCTGCTGCTGCAGGACAAGGCCCAGCGTCCGCCGCACCTGCTGGCGATGACGGCGACGCCGATCCCGCGCACGCTGACGCTCGCCCATTATGGCGAGATGGACGTCAGCCGACTCGACGAGATGCCGCCGGGTCGCCAGCCGATCGAGACACGCGTGGTGTCCGAGGACCGGCTGGACGACCTGGTCGCCGCGCTCGGCCGCCATCTGGCAGAGGACAAGCAGGCATATTGGGTGTGCCCACTGGTCGAGGAGAGCGAGACGAGCGACATGGCGGCGGCCGAGGCGCGCGCGGCGGCGTTGCAGATGCGGTTCGGCGACAGGGTCGGTCTGGTCCACGGGCGGATGAAGCCCGCCGAGAAGGACGCGGTCATGGCCGCCTTCGCCGCCGGCCGGGTCGGCGTGCTGGTGGCGACGACGGTGATCGAGGTCGGCGTCGACGTGCCCAACGCCACGCTGATCGTGATCGAGCATGCGGACCGATTCGGCCTGGCGCAGCTGCATCAGTTGCGCGGGCGGGTGGGGCGGGGGCCCGGCCGGTCGGTCTGCGTGCTGGTGCGCAATGCCGCGCTGTCGGAGACGGCGCGCGCGCGGTTGGTGCTGATGCGCGAGACCAACGACGGCTTCCGCATCGCCGAGGAGGACCTGCGCCTGCGCGGTGCGGGCGAGCTGTTGGGGACGCGTCAGTCGGGGGAGGCGGCGTTCCGGCTCGCGACGCCCGAACTGCTCGGCGACCTGATCGCGCCCGCCGACAAGGACGCACGGCTGCTGATCGATCGCGACGGCGGCCTGGCCGATTTGCGGGGGCAGGCGGCGCGCACCGCGCTGTACCTGTTCGAGCGGGACACCGGCGTCGCGCTGTTGCGCTCGGGCTAGGTCAGCGCATCGCGTGGCTTGGGCTAGGTCAGCGCATCGCGCCTAGGACCGAGATGTACTCGCCGATCGCGATCGGCTGGTCGAACTGGCAGCCGATCCGGCCACCCAGCGCCCAGCGCACCTCCGCCGTCTGCGATCCCGCCGCCGGCAGGACGATCCGCAATCGGTCGCCGGCGGCCAGCGGCACCTCGCACCGTGCCATCATGCCGTGGGGCGACATGTTGACGATCAGCATCGGCAACGGGCACCCCGCCGCAAGATCGGTGGCGCGTGCGCGATGGTTCACCTCGTCGCGCGGCTCGGTCCTGTGTTCATTGGGCGGTAGTCGCGCCCAGCTTGCCGCCATGTCCGGTCTCCCTGACTGTGCGGGCTAGGGCGGGCAGGTGAACGCGGAGTAAACAAACCGTAACGGCGAAACCACGATCAGCCCGGCAGCAGCATGCCATGATGCTTCTTTCCCGCCGAAACGCGGATCGGCTCGCCCGTCGCCTCGATCACGTGCACGTCGCTGTCTATTTGCTCGCCGCCGACACGCGCGCCGCCGCCCTTGACGAGCCGCCGAGCCTCGCCCTTTGACGCCGCGAGGCCCAAGCCGACGAGTGCGTCGACGATGCCGATCGACCCCGAAACGGAGAGGCTGGGCAGCGACTCGCCGCCCGCGCCCTCCTCGAAGGTGCGTCGCGCGGTCTCCGCCGCCTCGGTCGCGGCGGCCTCGCCCCGGCACAGGGCTGTCGCGGCGTCGGCCAGCGCCTTCTTCGCGGCGTTGATCTCCGCGCCCTCCAGCGTTTCCAGCCGGGCGATCTCGTCCAGCGACAGGTCGGTGAACAGGCGCAGGAACCGACCGACGTCGCGGTCGTCGGTGTTGCGCCAGAACTGCCAATACCCGTACGCGCCCAGTTGATCCTCGTTCAACCACACCGCGCCCGCCGCGGTCTTGCCCATCTTGGCGCCGTCCGCGGTGGTGATGAGCGGCGTCGTGAGGCCGTATAGCTCCGCCCCGTCGATCCGGCGCGCCAGCTCGATCCCGTTGACGATGTTTCCCCACTGGTCCGACCCGCCCAACTGCAACCGGCAACCAACGCGGCGCGACAGCTCGAGGAAGTCGTACGCCTGCAGGATGATGTAGTTGAACTCGAGGAATGTCAGCGGCTGCTCGCGGTCAAGCCGCAGTCGCACCGAGTCGAAGCTCAGCATCCGGTTGATGGTGAAATGCCGGCCGACGTCGCGCAGGAACGGGATGTAGTCGAGCGCGTCGAGCCAGTCCGCGTTGTCGATCAGCACCGCGTCGGTCGGGCCGTCGCCAAAGCTCAGGAAGCGCTCGAACACGCGCCGGATCGAGGCGATGTTGGCGGCGATGCCGGCATCGTCGAGCAATCGCCGGCTCTCGTCCTTGCCCGACGGATCGCCGACCTTGGTCGTGCCGCCGCCCATCACCACGATCGGCTTGTGCCCGGCCTGCTGCATCCGGCGCAACATCATGATCTGGACGAGGCTGCCGACGTGCAGCGAGGGCGCGGTCGCGTCGAAGCCGATGTACCCCGGCACGACCTGCTTCGCCGCCAGCGCATCGAGCGCCGAGCCGTCGGTCAGCTGGTGAATATAGCCGCGGTCGGACAGCAGGCGGAGGAGGTCGGAATCATAGGTCATCGCCGTCCTCCTCCCGCAAGCGGGAGGGGAGATCAAGCTATCGGTTGGGCAGCTGCGCCAGCGGATCGACCGGCGCGCGGCCCTTGCGCAGCTCGAAATGCAGTTCGGGGCGGTCGGCGAAGCCGGTATCGCCCGACAGCGCGATCGTCTGGCCGCGCCGCACGCTCTGCCCGCGCTGGACGAGCAGCTTGCTGGCATGGCCATAGACGGTGGTCCACCCGTCGCCATGCCGGACGATGACGAGCCCGCCCAGCGCGGCGATGCCTTCGCCGGCATAGGCGACGACACCGTCGGCGGCGGCGTGGACCGGGGTCTCGACGGCAACCGCGATCTCGATGCCGTCGTTGCGATAACCGCTCTCGCCATGGCCGAAGCGCTTCACGAGCTTGCCGTCGGCGGGCCAGACGAACCCGCCGCGCAGGCGCGCGGGAGCGGAGATGGCGGCACTGGGCGGCAGGACGCGGGTGGCGGTCGCGATCGGTCTGGCCGGCGCCTGATTGACCGCCAGCGCGGGCTCGCCGCCGGTCAGGATGTCGTCGACGTCGAGGCTGAACGCCGCGGCGCGATCGGCGATGCTCGTCGTCCGGCCACCGCCGCCAGGGATCAGGATACGCTGTCCGACGTGGAGCGAATAGGGCTCGGTCAGGCCGTTGGCGTCGACGATCCGCGACCATTCGACCCCGTAAGCGCGCGCGATCGCGATGCCCGACTGGCCCGGCCGGACGAGATGGTAGCGCCCGCCGGGCACGCGCAGCCGCTGCCCGGCCCGGACCGCATAGGGCGGCGCGAGGTCGTTGGCGCGCGCCAGTGCTTCCGCGCCGACGCCGGTCGCGTCACCGGCCGCGCGCAGGGCCTCGCCGGGCCGGATCGTGTAGCTGCCCTCGGTGACCTGGACGGCGTCGGCCGACACGGGGCGCGCCTCCCAGGCGGGACGCGCGCGGGGCGGAGCGGGGGCGGCGGGGTCGGTGTGCCCGTCCTGTGGTGCCGGCCGATCGACAGGCACGATCGGACGACGGGGCGACGCCGGCTCGCGAAACGCGTCGCGCGACAGGTCCGACGAACCCTCCGACGGCCGATCGTCAGGGATGCGATCGGCCATCGGCTCTTGGCCGGTCGGTAAGGCGGCGACCTCGTCACGCGACCGCCGGTTGGCATCGGCCACCTCGTCCGCGTCGGCCGCGCGCCGCGGATCGTGCCGCATCGCCGGCGCTGATTGAGGACGCGACCGATCATAGGGCCATGGTCCGGAAGCGTCTGCTCCGGCATAGCGCGGCGGCGGCTCGCTTCGCGGGATGCATCCGCCGAGCGTCAGCGCACCGAGCCAGAGGAACCGCCACATCGCTCCGGCCGAACTCACGCGCGTCTCCTCAACCGTATGCCCGGCCCAGCACCTCTAACGATCCGGCGTGCGTAAGGTCCAGATGCAGCGGCGTCACCGCCACATAGCCGTTCGCCACCGCGTCCAGATCGGTGCCAGGCGCGGGCGTCGCCTCGGTCGGCTCCAATCCGAACCAGTGGTATTCGAAGCCGCGCGGATCGCGATTGGTGACGATCTGCAACCGGCCATAGTCGCGGAAACCCTGGCCGACGACCCGGACGCCCTTGACCTCGTCGGCGGGCAGCGCGGGGAAGTTGACGTTGACGAGCGTCCGATGCTCCATCGGCAGGTCGATGAGCGGGCGCAGCACGCGCTCGCCCCAGTGGGCGGCAGCACCGAACGGCACCTCGTCGCCCGTCTTGCCGCGCTCGCGGACCTGGCTCAGCGCGATCGAGCGGATGCCTGCCAGCGCGCCCTCCATCGCCGCCGACACGGTGCCCGAATAGGTCACGTCCTCCGCCAGGTTCGCGCCGCGGTTGACGCCCGACAGGATGAGGTCCGGCGGATTATCCTTCATCAGGCGGGCGAGCGCCATCATCACCGCATCGGTGGGCGTGCCCGCGACCGCGAACCGCCTGTCGCCCATCCGGCGGACGCGCAGCGGGCGGGTGAGGGTGAGCGAATGGCCCGCGCCCGACTGCTCGTCGGCGGGCGCGACGACCCACACGTCGTCGGAGAAGCGCGCAGCGATCGCCTCCAGCACCGCGAGCCCGGGCGCATGGTAGCCGTCGTCGTTGGTGAGCAGGATCCGCATCAGCGCACAGGCTCCAGCCGGTCGAGCCCTGCCAGCCATGGCCGCAGCACGTCGGGGACGGCGACGCCGCCGTCCTCCTGCTGATAGGTCTCCAGAACCGCCACGAGCGTACGGCCGACCGCGAGGCCCGAGCCGTTGAGCGTGTGGACGAAGCGCGTTTCCTGTTTGCCCGCTCCGCGGCCGGGGGCCTTCTCGCCTGCGGGCCGATAGCGCGCGTTCATTCGCCGCGCCTGAAAATCGGTGCAGGTCGAGCAGCTCGATATCTCGCGATACCGCGCCTGTCCGGGCAACCAGACCTCGAGGTCATAGGTGCGCGCCGCCGCGAACCCCATGTCGCCGGTGCACAGCTTCATCCGCCGGAACGGCAGGTCGAGGCGGGTGAGGATATCCTCGGCGCAGGCGGTCATCCGCTCGTGCTCCGCCTCAGACGTCTCGGGCGTGACGATCGAGACCATCTCGACTTTCTCGAACTGATGCTGGCGGATGAAGCCGCGCGTGTCGCGTCCCGCCGCGCCGGCTTCGGAGCGGAAACACGGCGTCAGCGCGGCGAAGCGCAGCGGCAGCGCTTCCTCGGCCAGGATCGCGTCGGCGACGATGTTGGTCAGGCTGACCTCGGCGGTGGGGATCAGCCAGCGGCCGTCGGTGGTGCGGAACAGGTCGTCGGCGAACTTCGGCAGCTGGCCGGTGCCGAACATCGCCTCGTCGCGCACCATCAGCGGCGGCACGACCTGCTCATACCCGTGCTCGTCGGCGAGCACCGACAGCATGAACTGGCCGAGCGCGCGGTGCAGTCGCGCGGCGGGGCCGCGCAGCAGCGTGAAGCGCGCACCCGCCAGCTTCGCGCCGCTCTCGAAGTCTAGGCCCAGCGCCGGGCCGATCGCGTCATGCTCGCGCGGTGGGAAGCCCGGGTCGCGCGGGGCGCCGTGCGTGGCGGCAAGGACGTTGTGGTCCTCGTCCGCGCCGTCGGGCACGTCGGCGAGCGGCAGGTTGGGCAGCCCGGCGAGCAGCCCGTCGAGCTCCGCGCCGAGCCGCGCCTCCTCCGTCTCTTGCATCGGCAGCGCCTGCTTGATCGCGGCGACCTCCGCCATCAGCGCCGCCGCCTGGCCCTCGTCGCGCGCCGCCTTGGCCGCACCGATCGCCTTCGATGCCTCGTTCCGGCGCGCCTGTCCGGCCTGAACCTGCGTGATGAAGCCGCGTCGCGCCTCGTCGAGCGCGACCAGCGTGGCGGCGATCGGTGGCAACCCCCGCCTGGCCAGTCCCGCGTCGAAGGCGGCGGGGTCGTCTCGGATCGGGCGGATGTCGTGCATGGCGACCGGGCTATGGCTTCCGGGGAAGCGGGTGGCAACCCGGCCGGCCGCGCCTGCGTTCACCCCCCATTGCCAACAACGAGGAGACGACGCGATGCACGTGGCCAACAACACGGTGGTTCTGGTGGCGGACGGGCGCAAGCTGCTGTTCCTGCGCAACAAGGGCGACGCGACCGACCTCGACCTGCAGGTCGAGACCGCGCAGGAGCATGCCAACCCCGCCGATCGCGACCAGGCGACCGACGCCGCCGGACGCGCCTCGTCGAGTGCGGGTGGCGGCGGCCATGGTTCCGCGCCGGCCGGATCGGCTCCGGGAACGCGCAGCTCGGTCGGCGAGACCGACTATCACCAGCTTGAGGAAGACCGGTTCGCGGCCGACGCGGCGGACCTGCTGAAGCGCCGCGTGCTCGCGCACGACTTCGACCATCTGATCGTCGTGGCGCCGCCCCGAACGCTGGGCGAGTTGCGCAAACACTATCACGGCGAGGTCAGCAAGCGTCTCGCCGGCGAGCTCGGCAAGGACCTGACCGGTCATCCCATCGCGGACATCGAGAAGGCCCTGCTCGCCGCCTGATCGTCCGGGACGGACACGAAAAGGGCTCCCGATCGCTCGGGAGCCCTTGGATCAGGCCGGCATTTTCACCGGGTCAGGCGACTGCCGCCCGCTTGGCGAGCCGCTGACGGGCGACGAGCGCGGCGGCGGCGGCGCCGAAGAGAAGCACCATCGGCGGCGCGGGCACCGGCGTGGTGGGCGGTCCCGGGGGTCCGGGAGGTCCCGGTGGCGCTGGCGGACCGGGAGGGCCGGGGGGTGGGTTCCAACCCTTGCTGCTCGATCCGTACTGGTTCTGGTTCTGCCACTGGTTCTGGTTTTGCCACTGATTCTGGGCTTGGTTCTGACTCTGGCTGTTCGTGTTCGTATTCGTGTTGTTGTTCTGGTTCGCGTTCGTGTTCTGGTTCGAATTGTTGTTCGTGCTGGTGTTGACGTTGCTGTTGTTGTTCGTGGCACTCGACGTGGACGTGGAATTCGCGGTGGACGCGGAGTTCGCCTGCGCGTTGTTGGTGCTGGAATTGTTGCTGGAGTTGTCGACCGCAACGTTGGCGCCGCCGGTGGAGCTGGAACTCGAGACCGTGCCGGTGACGTTGCCCGACGAGCTGGACACGCCGCCCGTCGAACTCGACACGTTGCCCGACGAACTGGAGCTCGACGTCGAGGATACCAGAATGCCGCCGCTGCCGCCGGACGTGCCGCCGAAGAAACCGCCGCCGCCAAAACCGCCCCCGAAGCCGCCGCCGAACCCGCCGGTGCCACCGATCAGCGCCGGGCCGATCGCGCCGCTCGACCCCATCGCATAGCCGGGCGCCGGGATCGGGACGGGTGCCGCCTGGCTGGCGACGGTGACGACCGCGGCGGGGCAGGACGTCCGCGTCGTGGTGACCACGCGGCGTACCCGCGACGGGACGACGGTCTGACGCACCACCCGGTGAACGACGCGGTGGATGCGGACCGGGTGCGGACGTTCTGCCACGTGCACCGCACCGCCGCCGATGATTGCGCCACCGCACGTGCACGCGCAGAGTTTCGCCAGGGCCATCCGAACGGACATTTTTGTCTCTTTCCCGTTATCGGCAGGCGGTCCACCGCAGGCCGACTGAAGCGATCATCCGCCGCTCATCCCCCAAAGGCCGAAACAAACCCTTAAGTGCAAGCGCGTTAAGCATGATAACGACGCGTATCGCCCGCTGTCGCGTCCCCAGACGTGCTCGTCCTGTGCAACCGTATCAGCATGGGACGGAACGCCGTCGTCGGCCCCGACTCGTCCGCATAAATCGTCGGTTTCGGGGGCCGCTCGATCGGGCGATCGACCCTTCGGGCAGCCCGGTTCGTTCGCTTGTCGACTCGACCCGCCTCGCCTATAGGCGCGACCGGCGTCGATCACCTGCCGGGGGGCGGGAGGTGATCGGCGGGGAGGTGCACATGGCGTCGGTAGCGAACAGAGTTGCGGACCTTACGGACTACAGGCCGATCCTGGCGGCCAACGACGGGCAGTATCGGCCCGGCGCGGACGAGCCATTCATGTCGCTTCGGCAGCAGGACTATTTCCGGAGCAAGCTGACCGACTGGAAGGATGCGATCCTGCGCGAGTCCCTCGGCACGCTCTCGCTCCTCCAGCTCGACTCCTCGCGGGAAGCCGATCTGAACGACCGCGCCTCAAGCGAGACGGACTGGTCGATCGAGCTTCGGACGCGGGACCGTCAGCGCAAGCTCATCAGCAAGATCGATGCCGCGTTGCGCCGGCTCGACGACGGTGATTACGGCTATTGCGAAGTGACCGGCGAGCCGATCAGCCTGGGACGCCTGGAAGCGCGGCCGATCGCGACGATGACAGTCGAAGCGCAGGAAAAGCACGAGCGGCACGAGCGGGTCTCGCGCGAGGACTGATCCGCCGCGGGATCATGCCGAAGCGCGGTGGGTTAAAGCCTTGGTGACGGTTTGCCGGTTAAGCGCAGCCCGACGAAGATGGATGATCGATGGACCGCCTGTTGCCCGAGCCGTTCAACCCTGCCGAGCCCGACGCCGACGAGGGTGGCGCGGGTGCCCGGGCCCGCGACAGCCTGTTCCTCATGGCGCGGCTGCGTACGCCGTCGCTCGACGAGACGTTTTCCGTCCGCATCCGCAATCTGTCGCCCGGCGGCCTGATGGCGGATTTCGCGACGCCGCTCGAGCGTGACACGCCGATCCAGATCGAGGTCAGGGGGATCGGCTGGGTACCGGGCAAGGTCGCATGGTTCGCCGAAGGGCGCACGGGCGTCGCCTTCGATGCGCCGATCGATCCGACCAAGGCGCGCAAGCCGATCGTCAAGCGTGCCGCGACGGTGACACCGGCGCCTGCCCGACGGCGCTGATCGAAAGCTGAACGCCGGACCCAATTGCTCCAAACCGCTGCATTGGACGTTTCTTCGCCGACGCTCCGATACCGCGCCAACCGCAGGCCGGCGGACGTCGAGCGTCTCGCCGGCCTCCGTCCTAGCGTCAGGCTTTGAGATGCGCCGAGATGTACTTGTTCATCTCGAACATCGTCGCGCGATCCTTGCCGAACACCTTCTTCAGGTTCTCGTCGGCGACGATCTCGCGCTTGTTCTCGGGGTTCTGCAGGTCGTTCTTCTTGATGTATTCCCACACCTTGCTGATGACCTCGCTGCGCGGCAGCTTGTCGTTACCGACGACGGCGCCGAGTTCGGGCGACGGCTGGACGGGGGCATGGATGCCGGTGCCCTTGGCTTCCTGCGTCTTCGCGCCGCCGGCGTTGGTGGTCGTCTTGGCCATAGGGTTCCTCCTGTTGTGGCGCCGGTCATGGCCGGCTGTGGGTGTCACGCCTTCTTGAGCGCGTCCGGCTTGTGCGCCGCCTCGCCGCCATTGTCACTCTTGACGACGTACTGCGGGTCGTCCTTGCTGGCACGGACGGTGTGGCTCTTGATCTTGGTGTCGGTCGTCTGCTTCTTCTCGACCGTGCCATGGGCGGTCCCGCCGTGGGAAGACCATTCCACCTCGTCGCCTTTTTTCAGCTCCGCCATCGTCGGCTCCTTCGCATGGTGATCGAGTCCAAGCGCGGGAGGGCGGATAAGGTTGCGCGGCGGCTATCGCTGGTACGCGCCCGTGCGGGCCGCTACACCGACGGCGAAGCGGCAGGCCGAGCAGGAGCCATGGATGAAGCACGACGATGCGACCGGCGATCTGGTCGGCGCCACCCCGGCGCCGCCTGCCGACGCGGTGCCGGGCGAGGTCGCCGACGCGATCCGCACGCTGCTGCGCTGGGCGGGCGAGGATCCGGACCGCGAGGGCCTGCTCGACACGCCGCGCCGCGTCGCGCGGGCGTGGCGGGAATATTGCTCGGGCTATGGCGAGGACCCCGCCCGGCATCTCGAGCGCGTGTTCAAGGAAGTGGGCGGCTATGACGAGATCGTGCTGCTCAAGGACATCCCCTTCCAGTCGCATTGCGAGCATCACATGGCGCCGATCATCGGCAAGGCGTCGATCGCCTATCTGCCGCGCGATCAGGTCGTGGGCATCTCGAAGCTCGCGCGGGTGCTGCACGGATTTGCACGGCGGCTGCAGGTGCAGGAACGGCTGACCGCACAGGTCGCCGACTGTATCTGGGAAGGGCTTAATCCCTGGGGCGTCGCGGTGGTGATCGAGGCGAGCCACGCCTGCATGACCGCGCGCGGCGTCCGTACGCCCGGCGTCGGCATGGTGACGAGCCGGATGATGGGCGTGTTCCGCGACGACGAGCGCTCCCGCAAGGAAGTGCTGGCGCTCATGGGCTATTAATGGTGCCGCGGACGGTGTTGGTGACGGGCGGCGCGCGGCGGATCGGCGCGCGCATCGTGCGGGTGCTGGCGGGCAAGGGGCACCGGGTGGTGATCCATTACCATGAGTCGCCGGACGCCGCCGCGACGCTCGCGCGCGAGCTCGATCCGGGCGGTGCGCGCGTCGGGCTCGTCGCGGCCGACCTGGCGGCGGCGGGAGCGGGCGCGCGGCTGATCGAGGCGGCGCGCGCGGCGATAGGCGGCCCGATCGACGGCCTGGTCAATTGCGCCTCCGTCTTCGAATATGATGCACCGGCGGCGTTCGACCCGGTGCTGCTCGGCCGGCTGTCGGCCGTGAACCTGGTCGCGCCCATGGCGCTGGTGGAGGCAATGGCGGCGCAGGACGGGCTGGACGACGGCGCGGTCGTCAACATCCTCGACCAGAAGGTCGCCAATCTGAACCCGGACTTCGTGTCCTACACGCTGACCAAGTTAGCGCTGGAGGGTGCGACGACGATGCTGGCGCAGGCGTTCGCGCCGCGGCTGCGCGTCAACGCCGTGTCGCCGGGCCTGACGTTGCCGAGCGGAGACCAGACGGAGGCGGAGTTCGCCGCCGTCGCGAGCGCCAACCTGTTGCGCCGTCCCGTGCCGGTCGACGAGATCGGCCGCGCCGTCGCCTTCCTGCTGACCTGTCCCGCCATCACCGGCCAGAATTTGTTCGTCGACAACGGCCAGCGCTTCCTCGCCCGCGATGGCGACGTCATGTTCGAGCACCGCCCGCGTGGTTGAGTTCACCACGCTGCTCGACGGGCTGACGGCGATGATCCGCCTCGGCATCCACCGGCACGAGGCGGAGCCGCAACGCGTGACGGTGAGCGTCGCGATGACCGTCGCCTATCCCGCCCTGCCGCGCGACGATGCGATCGAGGAGGTGCTGGATTACGATTTCGTCCGCGCCGGCATCCTGGCGATGGCCGCCGAGCGCCGGTTCGCGTTGCAGGAAACGCTGTGCGAGGCGATCGCCGCGCTCTGCCTCGCCGACCCGCGGGTGGTGCGCGTGCGGGTGCGGACGGCGAAGACCGACATCTACCCCGACGCCGCGATCGGCTGCGAGATCGTGCGCGGGCGCGGCTGAGCACGACCGGCGAACGTCGCCGGTCGGCCCGGCCGACGGATCGCCGGTCGGCTCAGCCAGGCCGGCTCGCGCGTGTCAGCGTCGTCGGGTTCTCCTGCATGAAGAACCTCTCGGCGCCCCTCACCCCGCCCGGTTCGCCGCGCTGAGCACGGCGCGCACGCTGGCCGTGGCGATGTCGGTGTCGAGGCCGACCCCGAATACCATGCGTCCCGCCGCGGTCCGGCACTCGACATAGGCCGCCGCCTGGGCGTCGGCGCCGTGGCCGATCGCATGCTCGTTGTAGTCGACGACGTCGAGCGGCGGCCCGCCCGCATCGGCCAGCGCGGCGACCACGCCCGAGATCAGGCCGTTGCCGCGTCCGGAGATCGATCGCTCTTCGCCGTCGATCGCCAGATGGCCGACGAACAGGCGCTGTCCGGCAGTCCCCGTCTCCTCATAGTCGCGCAGAACGAAGCGGTCGGCCTCGCGGGGCAGGTACGTGCCCGCGAACCGCCCCCAGATGTCGGCCGCGTCGAGTTCGCGGCCCAGCTCGTCGGCCAGCGTCTGGACGTGGACGCTGAAATCCGCCTGCAACCGCTTGGGCAGCTTCAGTCCGCGGTCCTGCTCGATCACCCAGGCGACGCCGCCCTTGCCCGATTGCGAGTTGACCCGGATCACCGCTTCGTAGCTGCGGCCGAGCTCGGCGGGGTCGATCGGGAGGTACGGCACCTCCCACAGTCCGTCGTTGCGCGCGGCCTGTGCCGCGAAGCCCTTGCGGATCGCGTCCTGATGGCTGCCGGAAAAGGCGGTGAACACCAGATCGCCGGCATAGGGCGTGCGCGGATGGATGGGCAGCCCGGTGCAATAGGTCACCGTGTTGACGACTGCGTCGATGTCGGAGAAGTCGAGACCCGGTGCGACGCCCTGCGTGTAGAGGTTGAGCGCCACGGTCACGAGGTCGCAATTGCCGGTCCGCTCGCCGTTGCCGAGCAGGCAGCCCTCCAGCCGGTCGGCGCCCGCCATCAACCCCAACTCCGCCGCGGCGACGCCGGTGCCGCGATCGTTGTGCGGGTGGAGCGACAGGATCACGCTGTCGCGATCACGGATGTGGCGGCCGAACCACTCGATCTGGTCGGCGTAGACGTTGGGGGTCGCCGCCTCGACGGTCGCGGGCAGGTTCAGGATCAGCGGCCGTTCCGGCGTCGGGCACAGCACGTCCATCACCGCCTCGCAGACCTCGACCGAGTAGTCGAGCTCGGCGGTCGAGAAGGTCTCGGGGCTATATTCGAACCGCCAGTCGGTATTCGGGTGCCGCGCCGCCTCGTCGCGCAGCAGCTTCGCGCCCTCGATCGCGATCGCCTTCACCTCGGCGCGGCTCATGCCGAAGACGATGCGCCGCCAAACAGGGCTGACCGCATTGTACAGGTGGACGATCGCGGTGGGCGCGCCTGCGAGGCTCGCGAACGTCGTCTCGATCAGCTCGCGGCGCGATTGCGTCAGCACTTGGATCGTCACATCGTCGGGCACGCGGCCAGACCGGACGAGGCCGGTGATGAAATCGAACTCCGTCGCGCCGGCGCTCGGAAAGCCGACCTCGATTTCCTTCAGCCCCACCTTCACCAGCAGGTCGAAAAGCCGGTTCTTCTTCTCCGCGTTCATCGGATCGATCAGCGCCTGATTGCCGTCGCGCAGGTCGGTGGAGAGCCAGCGCGGCGGCGCGACGAGCGTGCGCGACGGCCATTGCCGGTCGGGCAGGTCGATGGCGGCAAACGGACGGTACCGGGCAGAAGGATCGGGCAGCATGACGGCCTCGCAGTCGCGAAGAGGGTTCGAAGCGGGTAGCCTTAGGCCCGCGACGATCGTGCGTCGACGCCAGGCCGTCGTCCAGCCCCAGTTCGGAGACGTAGGCGGAGCGGGTGAACCTGACGGCATGGCCGTTTACCGCTTGGTGACGACGGAGCCGTATCGGTTCGCCGAGGAGACACGTCGTGATCCAGCTCGTCTACATCAGCACGCCGCGCGGCCCGGTCGATCTTGCGGCCATCCTGCGATCCTCGCGCCGCAACAACGCGCGCTGCGACGTCACGGGCCTGCTCTATCACGACGGGCGCCGGTTCCTGCAAGCGCTTGAGGGCGAGGAACGAGCGGTCGAGGAGACGTTCGAGCGCATCCGCGATGATCCACGCCACTGTGCGATGGTGATCCTGTCGCGCCGCATCGTCGACGTGCGCGAGTTCGGGCCGTGGCAGATGGCGGAACGTGGCCCCGGAGCGGACGGCGAGCAGGTGATGCGACGAATCGAACCGCTGCTCGCCGCCGCATCCCCGAACGTGCGGGCGACGTTCGAAGGTTTCATGCAGGTGGCGCGCGCCGCCTGACTGCGGGCGATATCCGCCGCGAGACGACGCTCGCGGCGGAATCTCCGCAGGCTACTGCTTCTCGAACGCGGCGGTCAGCGACAGGCTGGTCTCGTCCGACACGACCGGCACGTATTTGGTGATGCCGAACTCCGATCGTTTGATGGTCATGCGACCGACGAAGCCGACCGAGGCCTTCTTGCTCATCGGGTTGGTCGCGGTGCCGAAGAAGCGCGCGGTCATCGTGACGGGGCGGGACACGCCGTGCAGCGTCAGCGTGCCCTCGATCCGGGCCATGCCGTCGCCGGCGGGCGTCACCGTGCTGGAGGTGAAGGTCGCGGTCGGGAAGCGGCCGGTGTCGAGCCAGTCGGCGCTGCGCAGTTCGTCCGTCAGCTTGGCGCTGGTCGTCTGGACGCTGGCGACGGGCAGCGAGACCGTCAGGGTGGTCGCGGCCGGGTTCGCCGGATCGAGCTTCATCATCCCGCTGGCGCCCGAGAACATGCCCTGGAACGGCGTGATGCCGAAATGGGTGACGCCGAACGACACCTGGGTGTGGGCAGGCTCGATCGCATAGGTGCCGGCGGCGACGTCGGCGGGTGTGCCCGCACCATGCATCATCGGCGCGCCGGCCACGGGCGCACGCTGGGCGACGAGCGGCATGGCCGCGAGGCCGGCGGCGGCGATCACGAGGACGGTGGGCATGGCGAGGCGCATCGAAGAATCTCCCTGTTGTTCGGCCGTCCCTGTGCGCCACTCCGCTCCATGGCGTCAAACGGCTCGCCGGAACCGGTGCGTTTCCGGTTAGGCGTCGGGCCGCGGGTGGGCTTCCCAGTTTCTGATCCGCAGGTTCGCGCTGTTCATGTGGCGCGCACGGAAGCGGGGTCCGAGGAAGCGGTGGAAGAACCAGTCCTTCGCCCGGAACGGGGTCGCATGGTACATCAGCCGCTCGAACAGCGTCCAGCGCACGTGAGCGCTGGACGAGCGGCGAGGCGAGGGGTGGCACCAGAAATCGGGATGGTAGCGCGAGCGTCCGATCTTGAAAACCCGTTGCATGACCTCGTGATCGTCGAGGACCCACGGCCATCGCTCCGATCGCGGGCCACCGACCGTCCGCAACGTGTCGGTACGAAAGCACTGCCCGAAGGTCCCGGTATGTGCCTGGCGCACCAGAACGAGGCTGGTCGCAAACTTGCGGAACCGCTGCCAGCGACCGAACCAGGACGCCGGTGGGGCATTCAGACCGACCGCCATCGCCGCCACGATGCCGGGCCGCGCGAGCAACGCCTCGGCACGTAGCAGATAGTCGGCGGGATAGACGGTATCGGCGTTCCAGAACGCGACCAGCGGCGTCTCCACGACCGCGAAACCGGCGTGGAGGGCATGGACGGGTCCCGGCCGGGCCTCGAAGACGAAGCGGACGTCGATGCCGCTCACCCCGTCGAGCAGTCGTCGGCATACCGCCTCGGTCGCATCCGTCGAGCCATTGTCGACGAGGATCAGCCTGAAGGGGCCGCCGCGCAGGGCGAGGGCGGCGCGCAACGTGTCACCGATGAACGCCTCCTCATTGTAATAAGGAAGGACGATCGACCAGCGCGGGACGGCACGAGGGGGCATTGTGTCCTTCGTATGCGGTGCCCCCCGGCCGGACGTCAAATGGCACGCGATTGTAACTCGTCAGTTACGATCCGTGTCGACCAGCTTGTTCGCGCCGATCCACGGCATCATCGCGCGCAGTTTCGCGCCGACCTGCTCGATCGGATGCGCGGCGGCCTGCTTGCGGGCGGCTTTCAGCTCGGGCTGGCCGGCGCGGTTGTCGAGCACGAACCTGGAGACGAACCGGCCGCCCTGGATGTCGGCCAGCACCCGCTTCATCTCCGCCTTGGTCTCGTCGGTGATGATGCGCGGACCGGTGGTGATGTCGCCATATTCGGCCGTGTTGCTGATCGAATAGCGCATGTTGGCGATGCCGCCCTCGTACATCAGGTCGACGATCAGCTTCACCTCGTGGAGGCACTCGAAATACGCCATTTCGGGGGCATAGCCGGCCTCAGTCAGCGTCTCGAACCCGGCCTGGATCAGGTGGGTCAGACCGCCGCACAGCACTGCCTGCTCGCCGAACAGGTCGGTCTCGCACTCCTCGCGGAAACTGGTCTCGATGATGCCTGCGCGGCCGCCGCCGATCGCGCTGGCATAGGACAGGCACAGGTCGTGCGCGTTGCCCGACGCGTCCTGCGCGATCGCCAGGAGGCAGGGCACGCCGCCGCCGCGCTTGTACTCGGAGCGGACGGTGTGGCCGGGTCCCTTGGGGGCGATCATGACGACGTCGAGATCGGCGCGCGGCTCGATCAGGCCGAAGTGGATGTTGAGTCCATGCGCGAACGCCAGCGTCGCGCCCTGTTTCAGGTGATCGTGAAGGTCGGTGGCATAGATCGCTGCCTGATGCTCGTCGGGGGCGAGCATCATGACGACGTCCGCCCACGCCGCAGCATCCTGGTTGGTCATTACCCGAAAACCGGCCCCCTCCGCCTTCTTCGCCGAGGGCGACCCGGGACGCAGCGCGATCGCGACGTCCGTCACGCCCGAATCGCGCATGTTCTGTGCATGGGCGTGGCCCTGCGACCCATAGCCGACGATCGCCACCTTCTTGCCGGTGATCAGGCCGAGGTCGGCATCGGCATCATAGTAAACGCGCATTGAGTAAGGCCCTTTTTTCTCAGCCGAGTGCTTTGTCATGAAGGTTGCCGGACAACTCCGAAATCCGATCCTCGATGATCTCGGCGATGCAGATGTTGGCATCGTGGAAGCGCGAGAGCGTTCCGGAAGATTGTAGCTCGTAGCGCAGACACGCCTTGTCTTTGAAGCCTATCCAGGCGCGTTGCTCGTTCAGCAGCGCGCGACCCTGGTCCCTCTGCGATTCGCCGACACTCGACAGCGCGCGTTTCCAAGACGTCGCCAGCCATTTCTCCGCTCGTCCGACCCATGCCGCACCGCATGAGCCCATTTCCGAGTCGATGTGCGACTGCTTGACCAGTTTTGCTTCACAGGCGTCGAACAACCGATCGGCGTGCGCTGGCCCCGCCACGCCCATCAGCATCAAGCCGCCTGCAAAGCTGATGAAGACCTTGAAGATCACGCCGCCTCGCGCCCGCGTGCGATGGCGACGATGCCGGTCCGGGCGACCTCGACGAGCCCCAGCTGCTTCATCATCGCGACGAAGCTGTCGATCTTGTCGCGCCCGCCGGTCAGCTCGAAGACGAACGAGGCGGTCGTCGCGTCGACGACGCGGGCGCGATAGACTTCGCCGAGTCGCATCGCCTCGATCCGGTGCTCGCCAGTGCCCGCCACCTTCACCAGCGCCAGCTCGCGCTCGACGTGTGCGCCCAGCGTCGTGAGGTCGGTCACGCGATGAACGGGCACCAGCCGCTCGAGCTGTGCGATGATCTGCTCCATCACCGCCGCGCTCGCGGAGGTGACGATGGTGATACGGCTGACGGCATGATCCTCGCTGATCTCGCTGACCGTCAGGGACTCGATGTTGTAGCCGCGCGCGGTGAACAGTCCCGCGATGCGCGCGAGAATGCCCGGCTCATTGTCGACGAGCACGGCAAGCGTGTGGCGGGAGGCAGGATCGGAAACTATCTGCATGTCTTGTTCCTCCCCATCCGCCAGCGGCCGGGGCGATAAGGTCAAACCAGCGCGCGGGCTTCGTCGGTCATCTCGCCGACGACCTCGTCCGACCAGAGCAGCATGTCGGTATGCGCGGCGCCCGACGGGATCATCGGGAAGCAGTTCACTTCCTTGGCGACCCGGCAGTCGACCATCACCGGACCGTCGTGGGCCAGCATCGCGGCGATGCCGTCATCCAGCTGCGCGCGCGATTCGATTCGGACCCCAAGCCAGCCATAGGCCTCGGCCAGCTTGACGAAGTCCGGCAGACTCTCGCTGTAACTCTGTGAATAACGGGAGGAATAGGTCAGTTCCTGCCACTGGCGAACCATGCCCATATACTCGTTGTTGAGGATGAACACCTTCACCGGCAGTCGGTACTGGCTTGCGGTCGCGAGTTCCTGGATGTTCATCTGGATCGACGCCTCGCCCGCGATGTCGATCACCAGCGCGTCCGGATTGCCGAGCTGCGCGCCGATCGCCGCGGGCAGGCCGTAGCCCATCGTGCCGAGGCCGCCGGACGTCAGCCACTTGTTGGGGTTCTCGAACCCGTAATGCTGGGCCGCCCACATCTGATGCTGGCCGACCTCGGTCGTGATGATCGGATCGCGGGCGCGCGTGGCCTCGAAAAGCGCGCGGACGGCGCGTTGCGGCATGATCACCGCGTCGGGGGCATCGTCCTCCGGAAAATCAAGGCACTTCTTCGCGCGCCAGCCCTCGATGCGGTTCCACCATTCGGCCAGGTCGGGGCGGGGGTGCTGGCGGGCCTTCCAGACGTGGATCATGTCCTCGAGCGCGTGGCCGACGTCGGCGACGATACCCAGATCGACGCGCACGTTCTTGTTGATGCTCGACCGGTCGATGTCGATGTGCACCTTGCGGCTGGTCGGGCTGAACGCGTCGAGCCGTCCCGTCACCCGGTCGTCGAACCGCGCTCCGATCGCGATCACCAGATCCGCTCGGTTCATCGCGTGATTCGCTTCGTAGGTGCCGTGCATGCCGAGCATGCCCAGGAACTGGGGGTTCGACGCCGGGAACGCGCCTAGCCCCATCAGCGTCGAGGTGACGGGCGCCCCCGTCATGCGCGCCAGTTCGCGCAGCAGCATGCTGGCGCTCGGCCCGGAGTTGATGACGCCGCCGCCGGTGTACAGGATCGGCCGCTCCGCCGCGGCCAGCATGTCGACCACCGCCTCGATCGCCGCGCGGTCCGCCTTCACCTGCGGCCGGTACGTCTTGTGCTGGATCGGCGCGGCGCCACTCGGCTTCCTGTACCGCGCGGTCGCGACCTGGACGTCCTTGGGAATGTCGACGACCACGGGTCCGGGCCGGCCGGAGGTCGCGATGTGGAACGCCTCGTGGATCGTGTGCCCCAGCCGGGCAGGGTCCTTCACCAAGTAATTGTGTTTCGAACAGTGACGCGTGATGCCGACGGTGTCTGCCTCCTGGAACGCGTCCGTGCCGATCAGCGCAGTGGGAACCTGTCCGGTGATGACCACCATCGGGATCGAGTCCATCAGGGCGTCGGTGATCCCGGTGATCGCGTTCGTCGCCCCCGGACCGGAGGTGACGAGCACGACGCCGGGCCTGCCCGTCGACCGCGCATACCCTTCGGCGGCGTGGGTCGCGGCCTGTTCGTGACGGACGAGGATGTGGCGGATCTTGCCCGACCGGAACAGCGCGTCGTAGATCGGCAGCACGGCGCCGCCCGGATAACCGAACACCAGATCGACGCCGAGGTCGACCAGCGCCTCGACGAGGATATCCGCTCCGCTTTTCTCGGTCATGTCTGCTCGGGCCTGGTTGGATGGAGGAAATGCGCGCTAACGGCATCAAACGTGCGTGTCAACGCCAGTTCTGGCAACTAAATTACAAGATCATCAGCGTGGCCCGTGGTCGTCCGTGGCCATGTAGCGGGCGGTTGATGCCGGAACCAGGTATATTGCCGCTTGGCATAGCGTCGCGTCGCGAGGCGGAGTTGCTCGAGCGCCGCGTCGCTCGACAGCGTTCCGGCCAACAGCCCTGCGACTTCCGGCACGCCGATCGCGCGTCGCACCGGGGCGTCGCTCGGAACGTCGGCGCGAGCGAGCAACGCGGCGACCTCTTCCAGGGCGCCGCCCGCCAGCATCGCCGCCGCCCTCGCGTCGATGCGACGCACGAGCTCGGCACGATCGGGTAGCAGGATCAGTGGCGACAGGCGCACCCGGTCCGCGATGCCGCCCTGCCGCTCCGCCTGCCATGCCGCCAGCGGCCGCCCGGTCGAGCGGACCACCTCCAGCGCGCGCGCGACGCGGCTCGTGTCCGTCGGCGCCAGCCGGGCGGCGGCGGGGGGGTCCTCGCCCGTCAGCGCCGCGTGCGCGTCGGCCACCGGCAACGTGCGGACCGCATCGCGGATCGCCGGGTCGATCGGCGGGACCGGAGCGATGCCGTCGAGCAGCGTGCGCAGATAAAGCCCGGTGCCGCCGACGAGGATCGGGAGGCGCCCGCTCGCCCAGTTCCCCTCGATCGCGGCGACGGCATCGCCGGCCCAGCTGGCGGCGTTGGAGGCGAGGGCGCCATCGACGTGGCCGAACAGCCGGTGCGGAACGCGCGCTTCGTCCTCCGGAGAGGGGCGGGCGGTGAGGACGCGCAGGTCACGATAGACCTGGCTCGCGTCGGCGTTGATGACCGTGCCGCCGTGTCGCTCGGCCAGAGCCAGTGCCAGCGCGGACTTGCCGCTCGCGGTCGGCCCTGCGATGAGGGCGAGGGAGGGTAGGTCAGCCACCAGCCTCTTCTACCGCCCGTCCCGAGCTTGTCGAAGGACGTGCGTGGTTGGCTGACGGCTGGAATAGTGCACGTGCTTCGACGAACTCGGCACGAACAGGTGGAGGTGATCGAGCATGTTTGTCGCCACTCTGATTGCACCGGGTAATCTGGGCCACGTTGACGTACATGAGGCCTGGAATCGCCTAGACGCAGCCGGTTGCGAGCCGCTGGACGATTGGAGTTGGGCCACCCAAGGCGACGCAGCCGACCTGTCATTCAGGTCAGATCCTGAAGTCGCGAAGACGGCCTTGTCTCCAGCGCCGGGGATCGACGTCGTCGTCCAGCCCGCCGCCGGCCGCGAGAAGCGTCTGCTCGTCGCCGACATGGACTCGACGATGATCACCGTCGAGTGCCTCGACGAGCTTGCCGACTATGCTGGCATCAAGCCGCAGATCGCCGCGATTACCGAGTCCGCCATGCGCGGTGAGCTCGATTTCGCCGGCGCGCTCGACGCTCGGGTCGCATTGCTGGCCGGGTTGGAGGAGGAGGCGATCGACCGCTGCCTCGCCGAGCGGGTGCGGCCGATGCCGGGCGCGGCCGCGCTCGTCCGCACGATGCGTGCCCGCGGTGCTTACACGGTGCTCGTCTCGGGTGGGTTCACGCGGTTCGCGGAACCGGTCGGTCGGATGCTCGGATTCGACCGGGTGATCGCGAACCGGCTGGAGATCGAAGGCGGCACGCTGACCGGCACGGTCGCCAAACCGATCGTCGACGCCCGTACCAAGCGCACGACGCTGATCGAGGAGCGGACGCGCCTGGGCTTGCCCGATGCTGCGACGCTGGCGGTGGGCGATGGCGCCAACGACCTCGACATGATCCGCCTCGCCGGACTGGGCGTCGCCTACTATGCCAAGCCTGTGGTCGCCGCCGCGGCGGCGGCGCGGATCGACCACGGAGACCTGACGGCGCTGCTCTACGCGCAAGGGATCCCCCGCGCCGACTGGGTGGATTGACCCGATCAGGGCAGGACGACGCAGCCTGCGCCCGCCGCGTGGCAGGCGCGTTCGGCATCCGATCTCGACGCGAACGGTCCGGCCTGAAGGCGGGTGACTCCGCCGGTCTTCACGAACGCCACCTTGCCGCCGACGCGGCCGCCGACCTTCGCCCAGAGGGCGTGCGCATTGCCGTCGTCGCGGAACGCACCGAGCTGCACCTTCCACCGCCCACCGCCCGCGACGGCGGGCTGAGGATTGCGGACCGGCGCCGGTGGTCGGTGCGCCGTCTCGTGCGATGGGGTCGGAGCCGGGCTGACGCGTGTCGGAGACGCATCATGCCGTGCCGGGATGATCGGCGCGGGATGCCGCGGCTCCGCTCGCGCGGGCGGATCCTGGCGGACAGCCGGCGCCGAGCGGGGCACGTCCACGCTGGCGATCGTCTGGCTCGCCGTGTCGTCAAGGGTTCTGGGCCGCCTCGCGCCCGCGACGGCGACGGCGACGGTCGCGTTGCTCGGCGCGGACCCGTTCGCCAGTGCGGACATCCGCGCGGTTCGACCCTGGTCGGCGATGCGCGAGGCGAGGGCGAGGCCCTGTTGGCGCTGTTCCGGGCTGAGATAGCCGTCCAGTTGGGCCAGCGTCTGCGAAGCCTGCGGCAGGCCCTGCTGCGACGAGCGGTTGACGAGAGCATAGGCGCGCACCCAATCCTTGGGCACCGCGTCGCCGTTGAACAGCATCGTGCCCAACACGAGTTCCGCCCGCTTCTCGTCGCGGGCCGACGACTTCTCCAGCCACGGGAGTGCGTCCGCCTTGCGACCGTCCTGGAACAGGGCGAGCCCGTAATTGTCCTGGGCCTGCGCGTGGCCCTGTGCCGCGGCCTTCTGGAACCAGATTTCGGCCTGCGCGATGTCCGCGGGAACACCGCGGCCCAGCTTGTACGCCTGGCCCATGTTGAACTGCGCATCGGCGTCGCCCGCCAGTGCCGGGCCGCGCCACTCCGCGATCGCGCGAGGATAGTCGCCGCGGCTCCAGGCATCGACGCCAGTCTTTACGTCGGCCCATCCGGGTGTCGCCGCCAGCATCAGCACGCTCGCCACGGCCCAGCGCAGCACCGGCCGGCTCCCCATCGTCGCACCCGTCATCATCATCTCCGCCTCGTCCGTCACGGGCGACCATGGCGTGTCGACGCCGGAATGGCAAAGCGCGCCTTCACCATCGCGCGGCGGTTCCGGAACGCATTAACCTGTTCTTAGAAGCCGGCGTGCGACGACGACCCTCGAATTGCAGTGATTGGGGACACATGCGCGTTCTGGCGTTGGCATCGCAAAAGGGGGGCTCGGGCAAGACGACCCTGTCCGGTCACCTCGCCGTCCAGGCCCAAGCCGCAGGGGCGGGGCCCGTCGTCCTCATCGACATCGATCCGCAGGGTTCGCTGGCCGACTGGTGGAACGAGCGTGAGGCCGAATATCCCGCCTTCGCCCAGACGACGGTTTCCCGTCTCGCCGCCGACCTCGAGGCGCTGCGTCAGCAAGGCTTCAAGATGGCGGTCATCGATACCCCGCCGGCCATCACCATGGCGATCCAGAGCGTCATCCAGGTCGCCGAGCTGATCGTCGTGCCGACCCGGCCGAGCCCGCACGACCTGCGTGCCGTGGGCGCGACGGTCGATCTGTGCGAGCGTGCGGGAAAGCCGCTGGTGTTCGTCGTCAACGCCGCGACGCCAAAGGCCAAGATCACGTCGGAAGCCGCGGTGGCCTTGTCGCAGCACGGCACGGTCGCTCCGATCACGCTGCATCAGCGGACCGACTTCGCCGCGTCGATGATCGACGGGCGGACCGTCATGGAAGTCGACCCCAAGGGTAAGTCGGCTGCGGAAGTCACCGCTCTGTGGGTCTATCTCGCCGACCGCCTGGAGAAGAACTTCCGCCGCACCGTGTTCGCGGTCCCCAACTCGTCGGCGGGCCGGTTCGCGGGCAGCGGCTTCGGCCGGCGCGGGGTGGCGTGATGCTGGGCAGCATCAGGCCGATCGCTTCGCTGTCGTCCGGCCTGCTCGCGCGCAAAGGACAGGCGCGCCCGGCGATGCGCCCGCAAGGGTTCGGGGCCGCGGGAGCCACGCCGTCGTCGGCGGACGATCTGGGCTGGAACGACATGGGCGAGCCAGATCCACCGGAGGCTCACGCCGACTTGCCGCCGGTGCTGGTGGAACGCTCCGCCTTGCAGCAGGAAGTCACCCGCCTCGCGCCGCCGCCGGAAGCCGCGACGGTCGAGGAACTCGCACCGCTTGCCGAGCCATCGGCTCCCTCGCTGGACGAAGTCTTTTCCGCGCCGGCGCCCGAGCCTGCTCCGGTGGCCTCCAAGGTCTCGGCGGACAATCGTTCGGTCAAGGCGGCCTTTACTTTACGCCTGCCGGGCGATCGCCACTTGCGCCTGCGTCTCGCCGCGGCGGTGACGCATCGGTCCGCGCAGGCGATCGTCACCGAGGCGCTCGACGCCTTCCTGTCCACGCTGCCCGAGGTGGAGGAGCTGGCTCACCGCTGCTCCGTGCCGGATCGATTGGGAACCCAAGCATGACCAACCGCGCCATCGTCTCCCTCTCGCTATCCGCGCTGATGCTGGGCGGCTCCGTCGTCGGCTGTGCCGCAGGCGGCGAGCATGTCGCGACCGCCAGCGACGCCGCGCCGAAGGCGGCGGCCGCCCTGGCGGGTCGGGCCAGCAAGGCACTGGCGCAGGGCCATGCTGACGACGCGGTACGCTATGCCGAACAGGCGGTGGCCGATCGCCCCCAGCTCGTCGAATATCGCGTGCTGCTGGGTCAGAGCTATCTCAAGGCCGGGCGTTTCACCTCCGCGCAGCAGGCGTTCGGCGACGTCCTGAAGCTTGATCCCGCCAACGGCAAGGCGGCGCTCAACATGGCTCTCGCGCAGATCGGAACCGGAAACTGGTCCGGCGCCCGCGCGGCGCTCGACGCCTATGCCCGGGTGATCCCGGCAGCGGACCGGGGTCTGGCGATGGCGCTGGCGGGCGACCCGGCCGGCGCCGTCGAGGTGCTGACCGCCGCGGCGCGTACCCCCGAAGCCGACGTAAAGACGCGGCAGAACCTTGCGCTGGCATTGGCGCTCGCTGGACACTGGCCCGAAGCCAAGGCGGTGGCCGGGGCCGACCTGTCGCCGGCCGATCTCGACGTGCGCATGACCCAGTGGGCAGCGTTCTCGCATCCGGCAGGAGCGGCGGACCAGGTCTCGGCGCTCCTCGGCGTGGTGCCGGTCGTCGACGCGGGGCAGCCGGTGGCGCTCGCATTGTCCGCTCCCGTTCCGGTCGAGGCTCAGCCCGAGACCCGCCCGGTGAAGGTCACCGTCACGCCGGCTCCGGCTCCGGTTTCGGCTCCGACGGAGGCCGTCGCCGACGCGCCCCCCCGGTTCGAACCGGCCGCCGCCGACGTTGCCGTCCGGGCTGGCCCGATCGAGACCGCCGCCGTCTCGCGGCCCGTTGCGGCTCCCGCGGTGGCCAACCGGACGACCGTGCACGGCGCGGCGGCGGCGCATCCTGCGCCGGGCAGCTGGTACGTCCAGATCGGCGCGTTCCAGAACGCCGCGGTCGCCCGCGATGGCTGGATGCGCGCCGTGCGCCGCAACGCGGCGTTCCGCGGCCATGTGCCGGAAGGCATGACTTTCCGCGCGCGCGCCGGGCAGGTCTATCGGCTGTCGGTCGGCGGCTTCTCGCGCGGCCAGGCCGATGCGATGTGCCGCAGCTATCGCGCACGGGGCGGTGCCTGTTTCGTTCGCACCGGTGCCGGCGATCAGGTCGCGCAATGGGTGCGCAAGGACGTCCAGCTGGCGTCGCGCTGATTCTAGCGGGCGATCTCCCGTCCGCCCTTCCACAGGCGCAGGGCGCGGCCCTGGACGGGCAGGCCATCGAAGGGCGTGTTGCCGGCGAGCCCCGGCAGCTTGTCCGCCTCGATCAGCCATGGTGCCTCGGGATCGACCAGCACCAGGTCGGCGGGTGCGCCCGGCTCCAGCGTTCCGGCGCGGACACCCAGCACCCGTGCGGGCTCAGCCGCCAGCATCGCGAACAACCGATCGGGCGTGACGACCTCGTCGCGCACCAACGTCAGCGACAGCGCGAGCAGCGTCGCCGCGCCCGCCATGCCCGGTGCGGCATCGACGAAGGGTAGGCGCTTTTCCTCGGGGCCGCGCGGATCGTGCCCGGACGCGATTACGTCGATCGTGCCGTCGCCGATCGCCGCCAGCACCGCCAGCCGGTCCGCCTCGTCGCGCAGCGGCGGCGACAGGCGGGCGAAGGTGCGGAAATCGCTGACCGCGATGTCGGACAGCAGGAAGTGCGCCGGCGTCACGCCGCACGTCACCGGGACGCCACGTCGCTTGGCCGCGCGGACGAGGTCGAGCGCCGCCGCCGTCGTCACCTGGCGCAGGTGCAATCGGGCCCCGGTCTCCTCCGCCAGCATCACGTCGCGCGCGACCGCCAGCGCCTCGGCGATCGCAGGCGCGGCGGGCAGGCCAAGCCGGGTCGCGGTCTCGCCCTCCGTCGCGACCGCCTCGCCGACGAGGCCGCCGTCCTCGGCATGCCCGATCACCGTCAGGTCGAGGTCGCGCGCATAGGCGAGCACGCGGCGCATCACGCCGCTGTCCGCGATCCAGCCCGCACCGGTGCCCAGCGCCCGTGCGCCCGCCGCGCGGCACATCCCGGCCTCCGCGAGTTCGGTGCCGGCGAGGCCATGAGTCGCGGCGGCGATGGGGTGGATCCACAGGTCCGGCTTGCCGATCAGGGCCGCGCGCTGGACGAGCCCGGGGCCGTCCAGGACCGGCGACTGATCCGGCATCAGCCCGACGCGGGTGATCCCGCCGGCGCGACAGGCGGCGCGGTCGATCGCGAACACGCCCAGATCGACGATGCCGGGCGCCAACAACCGGCCGCGGCAGTCGACGACGGTCGCCTCCGCCGGCACCTCGGCCACGCCCGACGCGACAATCGCGCCGTCGACTGCGACGAGCGATCCCTCCCGCACGCCGCCGACCGGGCAGACGAGCCGGGCGTTCACGAACGCGACCACGTCGGGCTGCGCATGCCTCATGCCCAGCCCTCCACGCCGCGCGCCCGGCGGGTCAGCACGTCGAGGCAGGCCATCCGGACCGCCACCCCCATCTCGACCTGCTCGGTGATGGCGGATCGGACCGGATCGTCCGCGACCGAGGAGCTGATCTCGACGCCGCGGTTCATCGGTCCGGGGTGCATCACCAGCGCGTCGGGCTTGGCGCGCGCCAGCCGATCGGGCGTCAGGCCATAGCGGGCGTGGAACTCGCGTGCGGAGGGGACATAGGCGCCCGCCATCCGCTCGGTCTGAAGCCGCAGCATCATCACCACGTCGGCGCCGTCGAGCGCACGGTCGAAGTCGCTGAACGGCGCGGCGCGCATCCGCTCGATACCCGCCGGCATCAGTGTGGACGGCGCGCAGACGCGCACCTCCGCGGCGAGAGCGGTGAGCGCCAGGATGTTCGACCGCGCGACCCGGCTGTGCAGCACGTCGCCGCAGATCACGACGCGCTGCCCCGCGACGCTGCCCCGCCGCCGCCGGATCGTCAGCGCGTCGAGCAGCGCCTGCGTCGGATGCTCGTGACGCCCGTCGCCCGCATTCACCACCGGACAATCCACCTTGTCGGCGATCAGCCGCACCGCGCCCGAGCTCGCGTGCCGGATCACGATCGCGTCCGCGCGCATTGCATTGAGCGTCTGCGCGGTGTCGATCAGCGTCTCGCCTTTCTTCACCGAGCTGGTCGAGCCGTGCATGTCGATGACGTCGGCGCCCAGCCGCTTGCCCGCGATCGCGAATGACAGCAGCGTGCGGGTCGAGTTCTCGAAAAAGGCGTTGATGACGGTCAGCCCGGCCAGCCGCTTGTCCGGCGCGACGCGGCCGGGCCCGCGCGACCGGTTCGCTTCCACCCACCCTTCCGCCTCGTCGAGCAGGAAACCGATCTCGTGCGGGGCGAGGCCGGCGATGCCGGTCAGGTGCGGGTGCGGGAACACGGCGCGGCCGGGGATCATCGTTCCTGGGCGGTGGTCCGATCGGGTCATCGGGACGGCGACTAGCCGGGAGCCGGGCGCGCGGCAATGCCGTGACCCTGCCGCCAGGGCTGGCGGACCGATCACCGCTGAGGCAGGATGCCGGCGGGGCAGGAGCGGGCGCATGGGCTGGTTCACACGATCGAAGCCGAGCGACGCGCTGATCGCGCGCGATCGCGAGTGGACGGACGCGCTGATCGCGGGCGTGTTGCCCGCCCACGTCCAGCAGCGGCTCGACGGCGCTCGGGACGGGCGTGCCGCCTGGGTCGCGACGATGACGCCCGCCGAGCTGCTGCTCGGAAAGAGCCACGGCATCCGGCCGGTCGCGACCGTGTCCGGCACCTGCTGGTTCCAGTACGGCTGGAGCTGGACGGAGGGGCATGCCGAGGGCTGGCATACCGCGCTCGACCGGCTGCGGCAGGAAGCCCGCGCGGCGGGGGCGAATGCGGTGGTCGACGTCGGGATGCGGACGCTGAACCACCGGCTGGGCGCCAGCATGGACTTCACGCTGATCGGCACTGCGGTCCGGGTCGAAGGGCTGCGCGCCAGTCCCGAACCTGCCGTCGCGACCGTGCCCGCGCTGGAGTTCGTGCGGCTGCTGGAGGCGGATATCGTGCCCGTCGGGATCGCGGTGGGCGCGCAATACGACTGGTTCCCGCCGCAGTGGGGCGGCGGGGGCTGGGGCGGCACCGGTTGGCAGACGCAGCGGCAGGTCCAGTCCTGGACGTCGCAGCCGCTGGTCGAGCTGACGCAATTCTGGGAACGGATCCGCCGCGACGCGCACGCGGAGCTGCGCACCGCGGCGGCGAGCCAGGGCAACGGCGTCCTCGCACACATCCATTTCGGCCAATTGATCCGGCAGGAGCGCGACAAGCAGCCGCCCCGTTATCTCGGCCGGCACATCGTCATCGGCACGGTGGTCGACACGCGGGCGGGCGCGCCGGTGCCGATGGGGATCGAGTCGGTGGTGGATATGATCGACGGGACGAGCCCGCTCGCGCGAAGCGACGGGCCGCGGCACACCGGCTATGGCGATCTGGGCGACAGCGAAGGGGCAATCTGAATGACCGACGGCACGACGGGCATACCCGAACACGCATTGACCCGGTTGCAGGGCCTGCGCCGCGCCGGCCATCCGGGCGGCATCTTCACGTCCGACTTCACGGTCAACGAGTTCCTGCTGGTCCGCAAGGCGGGGTTCGAGCCCGTCGGGCTGTGCGTGGGCTCGTGCATCTATCACCTGGGATTCCAATTCGCCGGCTGGTCGTCGAGCGTTGAGCTCGAGACGCTGTCGACCGCAATGTACGAGGCGCGCGCGCTGGCGATGGAGCGGATGCGGCAGGAGGCGGCCAACATGGGTGCGGACGGGATCGTCGGCGTCCGCCTGACGGTGAAGCGGCTCGAATGGGACAGCAAGGTGCTGGAGTTCGTCGCGATCGGCACCGGCATCGTCCACGCCGGCGGGCAGACGGCATTCAAGGGGCCCAAGGGTCAGCCGTTCACGTCCGCGCTGTCAGGGCAGGATTTCTGGACGCTGCTCAAGGCCGGCTATCGCCCGCTCGAGATGGTGATGGGCTCGTGCGTCTATCACGTCGCCCGCCGCGGGCCGTTGGCATCGCTGGGCAGCGTCGGGCAGAACGTCGAGCTGACCAATTTCAGTGTCGCGCTGTACGAAGCGCGCGAAATCGCGATGGAGCGGATGCAGCTCGAGGCGACGCAGGCGGGGGCGGAGGGCGTGGTCGGCGCCGACCTGCACGAGGGCAGCCACGGCTGGGCAAGCCACGTGATCGAGTTCTTCTCCATCGGCACCGCGGTGGTGCCGATCCCGGGGCACGAACACGACGACATCCCGGATCCGGCGCTGGTGCTATCGGTCAACGGCTAGCGGCGATCAGCCGGGCGACGTGGCCCTTCGCGCGGGAAATGGCCCGACGCCGGTTCATCAGGGCAAGCCGCCCGACGCGTCGTCACCATATTTGCTCTCCAGATAGCGGTCGTGGGTCGACAGCCCGTCCGCCGCGCCCGCGCCGATCCGGCGTGTGAGGTCGGCGAGCTGACGGTCAACCACGCCCAGCCCGTGCGCCAGCCGCGCGTCGGGCGTCTCGCCATCGGCTCGTGCCTCGCCACGCAAACCCGCGGGAATCGCGCGATACCGTGCGACCAGGCCCGGCAGTTCGGCTCCGACCAGACGGCGCAGCTCGTCCGCGGGCGCGCCAACCTCGTCCAGTCCCGAGAGATGCGGTCCCAGCGCCGCGATCCGGGCGCCGATGCCGTCGAGCAGCACGGCGGCCGGTGCGGGCAAGGCGGGGCGCTGGCTCGCCACCCACGCCTCGGCACGCGACGGCAGCAGCGGCAGCTCGCCGGGCGCGACCGTGGGCGCCGCGGGCGTCCGTTCCCGACGTGCCATCAGCAGCAGCGCGCAGGCCGCGACGATCACCATCGTCGCCAGCACCAGTCCCGTCGCGGTGACCGGCAGGCCGAACTGATGCAGGACGACATAGCTGCCATAGACCGCCGTCGCGATCGCCGCGCAGGCGAGGGTCAGCCGCTGCGTCCGCCGTGCTCGCGCCGCGCGCAGACGCCGCGCCTCCGCCCGGCCCTGCGGCGAGACGCGGCGGATCATCGCCTGCGCCTGGTCCGCTTCCTCGTGTCCATCGCTCACGTCGTCACCCCGCCTGTCGAAGCCCGGTAAACCGTCGCCGCCCATCATGAGCGCCCACGTTGCGATCGTGCCAGAATCGGACGTGCCGTTTTGAGCCTGCCCTGGCACTGGTCACAAATCCTAACGACGCGTTAACGAGCCTTATGACCAGGAAACTAGTGCTCACCAATGAAGCCGCCCGCCATCCGTTTCGCGCCTCGCTGCCGCCGCCCGTCGTGGTAGTGCCCCGCGACGAGGACGGCGACTGGCGTCTGTTCCTGCTGAGCTTCGCCGCGTTCTTCATCTGCTTCTACACGATGATCTTCTAAGCCAATGATATCGTAGCATCAGTCGCAGGCGCGGTGCAGTTTCTGCGCCAGCCATGCGGCAATCACGCACATCGCGGCGACGAGGAACAGCATGTTCTCCGGCGTCACGCCCAGCGCGCTGATCCCCAGTACCGCGCCCGCGCCCAGCACCATCGCGGCGGAGTTGACGACGTTGTTCGCCGCGACCGTGCGCGCGGTCTGATCCATGCCGACCGTGGTCGTCAGGAAGGCGTAGAGCGGCACCACGAACATGCCGCCGAAGATCGCGATCGCGGTCAGCGTGGCGAGGACCGGGATCGCGCGCGGCTGGGCGACGAACTCGGTCCAGTCATACAAGTGCCCCGGCGGCGCGGGCACCCACAGTCGGACGACCAGCGAGAACAGGACGACGCACACCCCCATCGCGACGATCGACGCGGGCGCGTAGCGGGCGGATATCTTGCCCTTGAGCAGCGTGTTGATGACCACCGATCCGATCGCGATGCCGATCGACAGCGTGGCAGTGAACAGGCTGGCCACCTCCTGCGTCGTCGTCAGCACGTTCTTCACCAAAGGCGGAAAGATGATGATGAGCACGGCGCCGATCGTCCAGAACAGGCTGATCGAGCAGATTGCGAGGAACAGTCGCGGGATATGGAGCGTCGCGCCGATCAGCCGCCAGGATGAGGTGAACGGGTTGAAGTTGACGCGTAGCTTCGGTCCCCGCCGCGGCGCCGGCGGTATCTGGCGCCCGGTGATCCAGCCGACGCCCGCCACCACCAGCGCCAGCACCGCCGTCACCCCGATCGGCAGATAGCCCGCCAGTAGCGTGCCGAGCAGGATCGACAGATAGGTACCCGCCTCGACCAGCCCGGTGCCGCCCAGCACGTCGTCCGCATCGAGATGCTGCGGCAGGACCGCGTATTTGATCGGCCCGAAGAAGGTGGAATGCAGCCCCAGCAGGAACACCGTCGTCAGCATCAGCACGATGCCGAGCTGCGCATGGCCACGCTCGGCGACCACCAGTCCGCCCGCGCCCAGGATCATGATTGCGATCTCCGCCGTCTTCACGATCCGGACGATGCGCGCCTTGTCCAGCGTGTCGGCCAGCTGCCCCGCCAGCGCGGAGAGCAGGATGAACGGCAGCGTCGAGATGCCGAACGCCAGCGCGCCGAAACTCGCCTCCGCCTGGGGATCGTGAAAGATGCGATAGGTGGCGAACAGCACCATCGACTGCTTGAACAGATTATCGTTGAACGCGCCCAGGAACTGGGTCGCGAACAGGGGCAGGAACCGACGTTTCTTCAACAATCCGAGCGCGTTGATCATGGCAGGCGGCGAACCCGGTTTGTGAATAGCCTGTCAGGCATAGCCGCGCCGGGCGCCCGCGCCAACGCCCGATTGCCGGGCAGCCCGTCGAACCGTCGGCTCCGTTCCCGCTTGGCGACCCTCCACCGGCGGCGTAGAGCGTCGGACGAGATGCTCACGCTTCCCAACCTGTTGACGCTGTCGCGTATCGTGGCGGTGCCTTTGCTCGTGGCGCTGCTGTGGTGGCCGCACTGGCCGCTGGGCTATGCGCTGGCGTTCGGCCTGTATTGCCTGATGGGCATCACCGATTATTTCGACGGGTATCTGGCGCGCGCGCAGGGGGCGGTGTCGCGGCTGGGCGTGTTCCTCGATCCGATCGCGGACAAGATCATGGTCGCCGCCGTGATCCTGATGCTGGTCGGCACGCGACACGACGATGCCGCGCTCATCACCGGGCCGCCGCTGATCGCCGCGCTCATCATCCTGTTGCGCGAGATCGCGGTTTCGGGGCTGCGCGAGTTCCTGGCGGGGATACAGGTGTCTCTGCCGGTGTCGAAGCTCGCCAAATGGAAGACGACGCTGCAGCTGGTCGCGTTCGGCGCGCTGATCCTGGCGGGGGCGGTGCCGGCGCAGCCGTGGGTGAAGGATGTCGGCCTCGCCTGCCTGTGGGCGGCGGCGGCGCTGACGCTGGTGACGGGCTGGGATTACCTGCGCGTCGGCCTAAGGCATATGGATTAAGCTGTTGTTGAAATTGGCCTATTTCTCGTGGGTGCGCGAAGCGATCGGGACTGGTGAGGAACTGGTCGACGTGCCGCCCGACATCGTCACGGTCGAGGCGCTGATCGACTGGCTGGTGACGACCGACGACGGCCATGCGCGCGCCTTCGCCGATCGTGGGCGGTTGCGCGCCGCAGTGGACCAGGTCTTCGTGGGCCTCGACGCGTCGATCGAAGGCGCGCGCGAAGTGGCGATCTTTCCTCCGGTGACCGGTGGCTGACGCGATGATCCGCGTGTCGGTACAGCGCGAGCCGATCGACATCGCCGCCGAGCTGGCGATGGTCGAGAGCACGGGGGCGGGGGGGATCGCCACCTTCTCGGGCCACGTTCGCGCCGACGATGGCGTCAGCGTGCTGGACCTCGAACATTGGCCCGGCGCGACCGAGGCGGCGCTGGCCCGGCTAGCGGAGTGCGCCGCCGCGCGCTGGTCGCTGACGGCGGCGAGCATCGTCCACCGCATAGGCCCGATGCGACCGGGCGAGCGTATCGTGCTGGTCGTCGCGGCGGCCGCGCATCGCGGAGCGGCGCTGGAGGCGTGCGCATTCCTGATCGATCGGCTGAAGACGGACGCGCCGTTCTGGAAGCGGGAAACGCGCGGCGACGACGCGCGCTGGGTGGAGGCGCGCGGGACGGACGATGCTGCGGCGGCGCGGTGGACATGAGGCTGTCGCGGTTGCCACACGGTTCGTGCTGATCCAGCCGAACGATCCGTTCCAAGTCTTTGACAAGCGACATGATCGGACCCGCGTCAGCGGCGCGGGACACCACCCGGCTCGATCGACCGCGGCGCGATCAGGCCGTCGATCGCCACCACCATTCCGTTCACCGTAGGCAGCCGGCGAACGACCGCACCCCGCCGGCCCGCCGCATCGGCCAGGACCGGTCCACCCGTCATCGAAACCGAAATCGGCTCGCCGTCGAGTGTCGGCCAGGTGACGGGTGAGGCGTTCCCAACAGCGGCGGCAGGCTCGGTCTGGCCCGTCACGATCCAGAACCGCAGCAGGTGGAGCAGCGACGGTCGATTGCCGGGGCGCATCAGCGCCTCCACCGTACCCACAGGCAGCCGCGCGAAGGCGGCGTCCGTCGGCGCCAGGATCGTCACCGACGCGCGCCCGCCGACCAGTCGGTCGAGCCCTCCCGCCGCCGCGAGCAGGCGGAAACGCGTCAGGTCGGGAGCATCGGCCAGCACCGCAGCCAGCAACCGGGGCGGCACCGTCATCGGCGACGCGGTCGTCGTTGTGGCCGCCGGTGCGGGCGGCGGGACGGATCCGGCCGGCCTGGTCGCGGGCGCGGCACAGCCCGCCAGCAGCACCGCCGCCGCCCATGGCGCGTGCTTCCTCATGCCCGCCTTCCCCTCATGCCAGTGTCGCAAGCACGTCGGCCAGGAGCCGGAAGTCCTTTTCGCGCGGGGACGCGCGGCGCCACACGAGCGCGATCTCGCGGCCGGCGCCCGCCGAAGCCAGTGGGCGGGCGGTGACGCGGGTGTGGTCGAGGATGCCCGCGGCGATCGCCATGCCCGGCAGCATCGTGACGCCGAGACCGTTGTCGACCATCTGCACGATCGTGTGGAGCGAGGTGCCCAGCATCGTCGCCTCGCCGCGCAGATCCGGGCGTTGGCACGCAGCCAGCGCATGATCCTTGAGGCAGTGCCCGTCCTCCAGCAGGAGCAGCCGGCTGGCATCGATCGCGGTCGGCGGCACCGCGGCGTCGTCGGGCGGCCCCGCGCCGTCGGGAAAGGCGACGAACAGCGGATCGCGGAACAACGGCGCCATCGCGACGTCGCCGCACGCGAATGGCAGCGCCAGCAGCACGCAGTCGGCGCGCCCGTGCTGCAGCCGCTCGCACGCCGGCCCGCTCGGCTCCTCGCGCAGGAACAGCTTGAGGTCGGGATAGTCGCGCCGCAGTCGCGGCAGGATGCGGGGCAGCATGAACGGCGCGATGGTGGGGATTACGCTCAGCCGCAACTCGCCCGTCAACGGCTGGCCCGCGGCGCGCGCGAGATCGCCCAGTTCCTCCGCCTCGCGTAGCACGCGTCGCGCCTTGTCCGCGATCCGCTCGCCGACCTCGGTGAAGCGCACCACGCGCCGCGTCCGCTCCACGAGCGTCACCCCGATCAGCGTCTCTAGCTCGCGCAGTCCCGCGGACAGCGTCGACTGTGTCACGAAGCACGCCTCCGCCGCCCGGCCGAAGTGGCCATGGTCGCGCAACGCCACCAGATAATGCAGCTGCTTCAGCGTCGGCAGATATGTCGCCGCCATAACCTCACCCGGTCGAAAGATCGCACGCATAGCGCCGCGCGATGCGGACGCCAGCCTTTCCAGCCCCTGGACGGCCCAGGACGGCCTCGTGCTGGCAATCGGGCTAGACCGGCCCTACATGGCCGCGCACAGGGGACGCTCGATGTTCGGTGATCTGGTTCGCTATCTCGATTCGATCCGGGCCCGCGATCCGGCTCCGCACTCCCGGCTGGAGGTGATGACCTATCCGGGCGTGTGGGCGCTGGGTTGGCACCGCGTCGCGCATCGGCTGTACCGTCGGCGGCTGTTTCTGCTCGCGCGGATCGTCAATCACTGGTCGCGGATGACAACCGCGATCGACATCCACCCTGGCGCCACGATCGGGCAGCGCTTCTTCATCGACCATGGGTTCGTGGTGATCGGCGAGACGTCGCACATCGGCGACGACGTGACGATCTATCAGTGCGTCACGCTCGGCGGCACGTCGCCCGACGACGGCGTCGCGGGCAAGCGCCACCCCAAGATCGCCGACGGCGCGATCATCGGCTCGGGCGCGCAGGTGCTGGGCCCGATCACGGTCGGCCGGCGTGCGCGTGTCGGCGCCAATGCGGTGGTGACGCGCGACGTGGCCGAGGGCGCGGTGATGGTCGGTATCCCCGCGCGGCCCATCACGGTGGAGGGAGGCCGCGCCGAGCCCGCGCCGTTCCTCGCCTATGGCACGCCGTGCCGCGAGATGTTCGATCCCGCGACGCAGAAGGTCGAGCTGTTGCGGTGCGAGCTGGAGACGATGCGGCGGCGGCTGGATGCGCTGCTGGCGGATACCGATCAGGCCGGCCGGAACGAGGGGCGGGAGCGCGATCGGGCCTGATGGGGACGGTGACGCCCTTTCCCCTGTCGCCGGGCCGGGCACCGTCGCAGGTCGGGTTCGATCGCCTGGAACTTGCGCGGATCCTCGACCTGTATGGCCGGATGGTCGCCGCTGGCCACTGGCGCGACTATGCATTGGATCTGGGCCGCGAAGCCGCCATTTTTTCCGCGTTCCGCAGGGCTGCCGAGCGTCCTGAGATCCGCATCGAGAAACGCCCTGCGCTCCGGGCGCGCCAAGGCATGTGGGCATTGGTGGGAGAAGGCGGGGTCGTCCTGAAGCGAGGCCATGACCTCGCGCCCGTGCTGGCGCCGGTCGAGCGGCGTCTGATGAAGCTGGTCGACGACTGATCCAAGCTGGTCGCCGGCGACCGGACACGAAAAGGGCGTCCGAACCGTGATGGTTCGGACGCCCTTGCAATTGCCTCTTACGGCTTACTTCTTGCCGCCGCGCTCGATGCAGCCATCGTACTGGCCCTTCTTGCAGGGCGGGTAGCTCGCCTTGGGCGCCGGCGCGGGATAGGCCTGCGAGGGGCTGGGAGCGGGCTGATACGTCGGCTGGACGCCAGGCGACATCGTGCCCTGCATCGCCGGGCCGCTGGGCTGGTATCCGCCGGCCGGAGTCGGCGCCATGCCGCCCTGCATCGGTGCGGAGCCCGGTGCGTTCGGGTCGGTCGGCGCGGTCGCGGGATCGGCCTGTGTCCCGGGGGCGGTCTGTCCGGCGGCGCCGGTCTGGGCGGGCGTCATCTGCGCCTGGACGAGCGCGGGCAGGGCGAGGGCGGCGGTCGCCGCGAGCAGGATGAGCTTCATGTCTTTCTCCTAGATCGCAAAAGCGCAGACCGAAGTCTGTTACGCTGTCCGGCCAACGCACCATGTCCGACTTGGGTCCTTCGTTTCGGGAGCGATTCGTCCCGTCAGGCGTCGGACGGGTCGACGTCGAGCGAATAGCCCGCGGACCGGACCGTGCGGATCAGGTCCGCGCCGCCGCCGGCGTTCATCGCCTTGCGTAGGCGGCGGATATGCACGTCGACGGTCCGGATCTCGATCTCGCTGTCATGACCCCAGACCGCGTCGAGCAGCCGTTCGCGCGAGAACACCCAGCCTGGATGCTCGAGGAAATGGCGCAGCAGCCGGAACTCGGTGGGGCCGAGCGGCACCGCCTCGCCGTCACGCCGCACGCGGTGGCCGACGGTGTCCATCTCGACGTCGGCATAGGACAGGACCTCGCCCGCTAGTGCCGGCCGCACGCGGCGCAGCACCGCGGCGACGCGGGCGACCAGCTCGCGCGGGGAGAACGGCTTGGTCACGTAATCGTCCGCGCCCGTCTCCAGCCCGCGGACCCGGTCCTCCTCCTGGCCGCGCGCCGTCAGCATGATGATCGGCACGTTGGCGGTGGTGGGCATCCGGCGCAGCTGGCGGCAGACCTCCAGCCCCGAGAGGCCCGGCACCATCCAGTCGAGCAGAACGACGTCGGGCGCCTTCTCGCGCGCCAGCAGCAACGCCTCCTCCCCATCCGCCGAGCGCACGACGCCGAACCCCTCGCGCTCGAAGTGGAAGGCCACGAGTTCGGCGATCGCGGGATCGTCCTCGACGAGCAGCAACGTGGCGCGTGGCATGGCGTCGATCCTTCGTATCAGCCCGCGGCCGCGCCGCGCCGGCGTTCCGTCATCTGCTCGCCCGTCGCGGCGAAATACACCATCTCGGCCAGATTGGTCGCATGGTCGCCGATCCGTTCCAGATTCTTGGCGACGAACAGCAGGTGCGCCGCCTGCTCGACCGTCGCGGGATGCGTCGCCATATGCTCGACGAGCGCGCGGAACACCCCCGCATGCACCTCGTCCAGCGCCTGGTCGCGCAGACACACCTCTGCGGCGGACACGGGATCGCGCGCGGCGAAGGCGTCGAGCGCGTCGCGCACCATCTCGCCAGCCATTCGCCCCATCGCAGGCAGCGCCACGTTCGAGCGCAATCGCCCGTCCGTCGCGATCAGCGGCACCCGCTTGGCGATGTTCTTGGCATAGTCGGCGATCCGCTCGATCACCGCCGCAATCTTGAGCGCCGCAAGCGCCTCGCGCAGTTCCACCCCGGTGGGCGAGCGCCGCGCGATGATCTCCACCACCGCGCGCTCCACCTCCGCCGCCATGGCGTCGATGCGGTGGTCGGCGGCGCGGATCGAGGTCGCAAGCTCGGCATCGCCGCGGGCGAGCGCGGTCATCGCCTCCGCGATCGCCTGTTCCGCCAGTCCCCCCATCTGCGCGACCACACCGCGCAGCCGCCGGATGTCGTCTGGCGGCACGACGCGGCCGAATCCTGGCACATGGTTGGTCACGGTGATCCTCGTCGCACGTCGTCCCTATCCACTCGAACCGGGCCCGCCTTGCGTCGCCTGTGCGCCAGGCGGATTGCCCTTTTGTGACAGTGGATCGCCATCCGGCGCGGCGGGCAACAGCACGCTGACCCGCGTTCCCTCGCCCAGCGTACTGGCGATCTCGAGCCGCCCGCGGTGGCGCTCGACGACGTGCTTGGCGATGGCAAGGCCGAGGCCCGTGCCGCCGAGCGACCGGCTGCGCGCGCTGTCGACGCGGAAGAACCGCTCGGTCAGGCGCGGCAGGTATTCGGGCGCGATGCCGTCTCCACGATCCAGGACGGACAATCGCCAAGACGACGGGCCGGCGGCTTCCACCCTGATCGTCACCGGCGTTCCCGGTCGACCGTATTTCATCGCGTTGCCGACCAGATTGTGCAGCAGCTGAGACAGCTGCACGTCGTCGCCGATCGCCAACGCGGGCCCGTTGGGTCGTTCCACGACCAGATCGCCGCCGCGCCCGTCCTGCGCATCCCGGCGTTCGCGGCAGATCCGTGATGCGAGCTCGGCGAGGTCGACGGTGGCCGAGGGCGCGCGATATTCCTCCGCCTCGATCCGGGACAGCGAGATCAGGTCGTCGATCAGCCGCTGCATCCGGCGCGCCTCATCCTCCATGATGCCCAGGAAGCGCTGGCGCATCGCGGGCTCGGGCTCGCGCGGATCGCGGAGCGTCTCGACGTAGCCGAGCAGCGACGCCAGCGGCGTACGCAACTCGTGGCTGGCGTTGGCGACGAAATCGACCCGCATCCGCTCGGCGGCATGGGCGGCGCTGCGGTCGACCAGCTGGACGACTCGCTGATCCGTGGACAGCGCGGCGACCCGCATCTCCCACCGCCGCTCGCGGCCGCCTAGCCCCGCCAGCACGATCGGTTGCACGTCGACGCCGTCCGCCAGATCGGCGTCCAGCAACGCGGCGGCATCGGGATGGCGCAGGGCGACGCGCGCGTCCTCGCCCAAGATGTGATTGCCCAGCAGCGCGCGGGCCGCGGCGTTGGCGTGGGTGACCGTGCCGTCCGCCACCACCAGCACCGGCTCGACGATCGCATCGACGACCTTGTTGGCCAGCGGCTCGGAAGCGGGCGCGGCGAGCGCGAGTAGTGCCGGGCGGCCCGTCCACACGACCGCCAGTCCCGCAGCGGCCGAGATCAGCGCCGCCATCGCCGGCTCGCCAAGATAGGCGAGCAGCGCGACGCCGGCGGCCCCGGCCAGCGCGGTCGTTATCTGGATCGGTCGAGCGCTCGCCATGGCCTGCCGTAGCGCGTCGCGTCCCGATCCGGAACGCCGCCGTTGCTTGCGGTGCCTTCACCACTATGAAAGAGCGACGGTGGGATGAGGATGGCATGAACGATCACGGTTCCGATCACGATAACGCGCCGGATGCCTCCGTGCCGACGCGCCGGCGCGCGCTGATGCTCGGCGCGGTGGGCGCGGCGGCGGTCGTGTCGATTCGTCCCGCGCTCGCCCAGGCCCATGCTTCGGTGATGACGTGCGAAATCCCGGTTCCGGACGCGGGCCGCGCCGGCAGCTACATCGCCGCCGACGGCAGCACCGTCGCGTCGGGAACCGCGGGCGCGTTCGCGCCGCCGGGTCACGCGATCAAGGGCGAGGACGTGCGCCGGGCGATGGCCAACGGCGGCTCGCTGCCCGGCGTCGACTATCAGCGCAGCCAGGCATACATGAACTACATCCGGCGGTTGCAGCGCGGTACGGGCGGCTTCACTTGCTTCGCCTCGTTGCAGATGCCGCGCGGCTGATCCGAATGGCGGGGCCGCGCTATCGCGCCGCGGCTGCCGGGGTGCTGAACGTCCAGGTGATCGACGAGGTCCTGACCGCCGTGTTCCACCGGTCCTCCGGCATCACCCACCTGCTCGCCGAGCCTGCGCCCGAAATCCTCGCGATGCTGGACGGCGTGTGGCTGGCGAAAGGCGAGCTGCTGGCCCGCCTCGCGGACCGGTACGACATCGAGGCCGGCGACGGCGACGCATTGGCGGCGCGGTTGCGCGAGCTTGCGGCGGCGGGACTCGTCGAGTGTTCGGCCGGGGCCGGGACGCCTTGAGGCACCGGTTCGCGGTTCGCGTCGGGCCGTTCGGCTTTCGGATCGGATCGGAGTGGCGGGCGCCCGTACGGTCGTTGAGCCGCCTGTACGCCGGGTATCCGGCGTCGGAGGTTCCCGACTTCACCGTGCGGCTGGAGGCGGCACGGCCGTGGCGGCGCTGGCTTAGGCCCGCGGTGACGATCGCGGGCGACTGGTGGCTGCCGGGCACCGCGCCCCTGCCGCTCGCCCAGGGGTTGCTGGCAGCCGAGATGGGCATGAACCTCCAGGTCGCCTTGGGTTGCCGGCGGTTCCTGCTGCTGCACGCGAGCGTCGTCGAACGGGACGGACGCGCGCTGGTGATGACCGGCGAGTCGGGATCGGGCAAGTCGACGCTCGCCGCATTGCTGTCGTTGCGAGGCTGGCGGCTGCTGGCGGACGAGTTCGCGCTCGTCGAGCCCGCCACCGGCCAGATTCACCCGTTCCCCCGGCCGATCAGCCTGAAGAACGGCTCGATCGCGGTGCTGGCGGGCGCGGTGCCGACCGACCGGCTCGGGCCGTTGCTGGCCGGCACGCCCAAGGGCGACGTGCGCCACCTGATCCCCGAGGCCGGCGCGATCGCGCGCATGGACGAGGCTGTGTCACCAGCGCTGCTGCTGTTCCCGCGGTTCGGCGCCGCGCGCGCGGTGCGGCCGGTCGGCGCGGGCGAGGTCTTCATGCGCCTGACGCAGGCGTCGACCAACTATCACGCGCTCGGTCAGGCCGGGTTCGACGCGCTGATCCGGATCGTGCGACAGGTACCGGCGCAGGCGATCGACTATCCCGACACGGCGAGCGCGCTGGCGCTGGTGGACGAGCTGTGGCGCTGAACCCCGTCCGGCTCCTCGCGCGCGCGCTCGCCGATCCGGCGTCGACCGGTGCGCTGGACGCGGCGGACTGGTTGCGATTGTTGACGGTGGCGCGCGCGGAGCAGCTGATCGGCTCGCTCGCGCACCGGCTGCACGGCCTTGCCCTGCCCGACCGCGTCGCCGCGATCTTCATCGACGCGCGGGCGGCGGCCGAGCAGGGCCGGACCGCGGCGCTGTGGGAGGCGGAGATGGCGCGCCGCGCGCTGGGTGACCTCGGGATGCCGATCGTGCTGCTGAAGGGAACGGCCTACGTCGCCGCCGGCCTGTGCGCGGGGCGGGGGCGGTCGATCGGCGACCTCGACCTGCTGGTGCCGGCCTCGGAGCTGGCGCCGGCGGAGGCGGCGCTGATCGCGGCCGGATGGGAATGGGTGAAGGCGGACGCGTACGATGACACCTATTACCGCCGCTGGATGCACGAGCTGCCGCCGCTGATCCACCGCGAGCGGGACCGAATGGCCGACGTTCACCACACGATCCTGCCACCGACCGCGCGGCGTACGCCCGACGCGGCGGCGCTGATCGCCGATGCGGTACCGCTCGGCAACGGGCTGTCGGTGCTGTGCCCGGAGGACATGGTCGTCCACGCGGCGCTGCACCTGTTCGCGGACGGGGATCTTGCGGGGGGCTTGCGCAACCTGTGGGACGTCGACCGGCTGCTGCGCGAGTTCGGGGATGCGCCGGGTTTTTGGACCCGTCTCGCCGAAAGCGCCCGGCGTCATGAGGCCACCGGCCCGGTCAGGCGCGCCGGCCGGCAGGCACGCGCCTTGTACGAAACGCCCCTGCCGGACGATTGGCAGGGGCGGGACCTGGCCGATCCGCTGTTCCGCCGCCGGTTGCTGGCGCGCGACGGCTGGGGTCGCCAGACCCGCCCGGCGACGCGGCTGGCCTTCTACGTCCGCTCGCACTGGCTGCGCATGCCGCCTGCGTTGCTCGCGCGGCACCTGTGGACGAAGTGGGGCCGACTCTAGCGGGCGCCCAGCCGCTCCAGTGCCGGCAGCAGCGCGTCGTAGTGGTCGATCACGGCGTCCGCGCCCAGCGTCGCGACCGGCTGCTGGAGAAACCCGAAGCTGACCGCGACCGCCGGCAGCCCGGCATTGTGCGCACCCTCGACGTCGTAGATCGAGTCGCCCACGAAGGCCGCCCGCCCGCCGCCACAGCGCCGCACCATCTCGAGAATCGGTTCGGGCGCAGGCTTCCCCCTGCCCATCGTGTCGCCGCCGACGACCGCCTCGAACCGCTCCGACAGACCCAGCGCGTCCAGCACCTTCACCGCCAGCCGCTCGATCTTGTTGGTCATGATCCCGATCGTCACCCCGCGCGCCGCCAGCGCCTCCAGCGCGTCGAGGACGCCCGGGAACGGGCGGGTATGGACGGCAATGTTCGCCTCGTAATGGGCGAGCAGATGTGCGGTCAGCCGGTCGAGCTCGGCGTCGGTGCAGCCCCCGGTCGCCTGCATGCCCTGCGCGAGCATGTGGCGCGAGCCGCCGCCGATCATCGGCCGGATCGTCTCGACCGACAGCGTCGGCCGGCCCGCCGAGGCCAGCGCGTCGTTGACCGCCGCAGCGAGATCGCCACTGGTGTCGAGCAGCGTGCCGTCGAGGTCGAACCCGACGACGCGAAAGGGGAAATCCGTCATGGCCGCGGCGCCTGACAGCATCGGGCTGGTCATGGCAAGACACCCGTGGCACCGGCCCGAAACCTTTCAGGAGTGACAGACGCCATGCCCACGCCCCCTCTCGCCGCGATCGTGCTCGCCGCCGGCAAGGGCACGCGCATGAAGTCCGACCGTCACAAGGTGCTGCACCCGGTCGCCGGCCGGCCGATGCTGCTCCACCTGCTGGCCAGCGTCGCCCAGCTCGCGCCCGCGCGGATGGTGGCCGTGGTGGGCGCGGGGCGCGAGCAGGTCGAGGCCGCGGTGGCGCCGCTCGGCGCCGAGGTGGTGGTGCAGGCCGAGCAGCTCGGCACCGGTCACGCGGTCGCGCAGGCCGAACGCGCGCTTGCCCGCTTCGTGGGCGACGTGCTGGTCCTCTATGGCGACGTACCGCTGGTGAGCGCGACGACGATGCGGCGCATGGTCGCACGGCTTCACGAGGGCGACTCGCCCGCGGTGGTGGTGCTCGGTTTCCGTGCCGCCGATCCCGGTGCCTATGGCCGGGTGATCGCCGAGGCGGACGGTCGCATCGCGCGAATGGTCGAGTACAAGGATGCCACGGCCGAGGAACGCGATGTAACGCTCTGTAACTCGGGGCTGATGGCGGTCCGGTCGGCGGACCTGTTCGCGCTGTTGGCGCGCGTGGGCAACGACAACGCGGCGGGGGAATATTATCTACCCGACATCGTCATGCTCGCGGCCACCGACGGGCGTCCGTCGGCGGTGATCGAGACGGAGGAGGCGGAGGTGACCGGGGTCAACAGCCGCGGCGAACTCGCCGCGCTGGAGGAGGCGTGGCAGCATCGTCGTCGGGCGGCTGCGATGGCCGACGGCGCCTCGCTGGTCGCGCCCGACACCGTCTGGTTCGCGCACGACACGGTGCTGGGCCGCGACGTCACCGTCGAGCCAAACGTCGTCTTCGGGCCGGGCGTGTCGGTGGCGGACGGCGTGACGATCCGCGGATTCAGCCACATCGAGGGCGCGACGATCGCGCGCGACGCCACGGTGGGCCCGTTCGCGCGGCTGCGCCCCGGTGCGCAGGTGGGCGAGGAGGCGCATGTCGGCAACTTCGTCGAGATGAAGCAGGCGGTGCTGGGCAAAGGCGCCAAGGCCAATCACCTGACCTACCTGGGCGACGCGACCGTCGGCGCGGACGCGAACATCGGCGCGGGCACGATCACCTGCAATTACGACGGCTTCTTCAAGTATCGCACGACCATCGGCGAGGGCGCGTTCATCGGCTCCAACAGCGCGCTGGTGGCACCCGTCAGCATCGGCGCGGGCGCGATCGTGGCGGCGGGGTCGGTCATCACCGCCGACGTCGAGGCGGACGCGCTCGCGCTCGTCCGCCCGCCGCAGGTCGCCAAGCCCGGCTGGGCGGCGCGGTTCCGCGAGCGGATGCGGGCGCGCAAGGCTGGACGATGATATCGTGCGATGATATCGAACGGACATGAGGACGCTGGTCGACATTCCGGATGACGACATCGCCTGGCTGGACCGTCGTGCGGTGGCGGAGGGGAAGTCCCGCACCGCGCTCGTCCGCGAGGCCGTGGCGGCGTTTCGCACGACCGAGGTCGCCGACTGGATCACGCGCGGTGCCGGTTACTGGAAGGATCGCCAGGATATCGGCGACGCGGTCGAGTATCAGCGCGCGATGCGGGCCGATCGCGAGCCGCACTGAACCATGCCGGCCCCTTTCTTCGATACCAACATCGTGATCGATTGGCTCGTCGATCGGCCGGAGGCGAGGCAGGAACTCGCGCGCTACCCTCGTCACAGGATCAGCCGCATCGTCTGGACGGAGGTGCTCGCCGGCGAGCCCGCCGACACGCGCGACGTGGTGGCCGAACTGCTCGATCCGTTCGAGGTCGTCGAGATCGACCGGCGGATCGCCACGAACGCGGCCGCCATCCGTCATCGGACGCGCATCAAGCTGCTCGACGCGCTGATCCTCGCCACGGCACAGGTCGACGGCGCGATACTCGTCACCCGCAACACCGAGGATTTCCCGGCGACCATGCCGGGCATCCACGTTCCTTACTCGATCTGAAGGCAGTCCGGCCATGTGCGGCATCGTAGGAATTATCGGGACGCAGGACGTAGCCGACCGGCTGCTCGACGGTCTTCGCCGGCTCGAGTACCGCGGCTATGACTCGGCCGGCATCGCGACCGATCATGACGGCGCGATCGAGCGGCGGCGGGCGGGCGGCAAGCTGGCCAACCTGGCCAAGGAACTCGCCGCCCACCCGCTGCCCGGCACGACCGGGATCGCGCACACGCGCTGGGCGACGCATGGCGGCCCCACCACCAACAACGCGCACCCGCATGCGACCGCCGAGGTCGCGGTCGTGCACAACGGCATCATCGAGAACTTCAAGCCGCTGCGCGAGGAGCTGATCGCGCGCGGCCGCACCTTCACCAGCGAGACGGACACCGAGGTCGTCGCGCACCTCGTCAGCGAGAAGGTGGAGGGCGGCATGGCGCCGGCCGATGCGGTGCGCGAGGTTCTGCCGCGGCTGCACGGCGCGTTCGCGCTGGCGATCCTGTTCCGTCAGCATCCCGAGCTGCTGATCGGCGCTCGGCTGGGCTCGCCGCTGGTCGTCGGCCACGGCGAGGGCGAGACGTACCTCGGCTCCGACGCGCTGGCGCTCGCGCCGCTGACGCAGCGGATCGCTTATCTGGAGGAGGGCGACTGGGTGGTCTGCACCCGCGAGGGCGCTCAGGTGTACGACCGCGAGAACAAAGCCGTCGAGCGGCCGATCACCATCTCCGGCGTCACCGGCGAGCTGATCTCCAAGGGCAATCACCGCCACTACATGCTCAAGGAGATCTACGAGCAGCCGATCGTCGTCGCGCAGACGCTGCGCTCGTATCTGCAGCGGATGGAGGATCGGGTCACGCTACCCATCCCCGACTTCGACCTGTCGACGATCAAACGCGTCACGATCGTCGCCTGCGGCACCAGTTTCTACGCCGGCATGGTCGCCAAATACTGGTTCGAGCAGTTCGCGCGCGTGCCCGTCGACTTGGATGTGGCGAGCGAGTTCCGATACCGGTCGCCGGTGATGGAGGAGGGCGGCCTGGCGCTGTTCATCTCGCAATCGGGCGAGACGGCGGACACGCTGGCCGCGCTGCGTCATGCGCGCGCGGAGGGACAGACGATCGCGGTCGTCGTCAACGTGCCCACGAGCACGATGGCGCGCGAGGCGGACCTGCTGCTGCCGACCCACGCGGGGCCGGAGATCGGCGTCGCCTCGACCAAGGCGTTCACCTGCCAGCTCGCGGTGCTCGCCGCGCTCGCCGCCAATCTGGCGCGGGCCAAGGGCACGCTGAAACCGGGCGAGGAGCGCGCGATCGTGCGTCATCTCGCCGAGGCGCCGGCCGCGCTCAACGCCGCGCTCGCCTATGATGAGGCGATCGAGGCGATGGCGGGCGCAGTCGCGAGTGCGCGCGACGTGCTGTACCTGGGCCGTGGGACCGATTACCCGCTCGCGCTCGAAGGCGCACTGAAGCTCAAGGAAATCAGCTACATCCACGCCGAAGGTTATGCGGCGGGCGAGATGAAGCACGGGCCGATCGCGCTGATCGACGAGAACGTGCCGGTGATCGTCATCGCGCCGTCGGGGCCGCTGTTCGACAAGACGATCAGCAACATGGCCGAAGTGCAGGCGCGTGGCGGCAAGGTCATCCTGATCTCGGACTACGACGGGATCCAGGCGGCGGGCGAGAATTGCATCGCGACGATCACGATGCCCAAGGTCCACCCGCTGATCGCGCCGCTGGTCTATGCGGTGCCGGTGCAGTTGCTCGCCTATCACGTCGCGGTCCTCAAGGGCACGGACGTCGACCAGCCGCGCAACCTCGCCAAGTCGGTGACGGTGGAATGAGCGATACCGTTACAGCTACAATGGGCGGTGACGTGCTCGTCTTCGTCGAGGGTCATGTCGGCCGATTGCGGCTGAACCGGCCCGGGCAGCTTCATGCGCTCGACCACCCGATGAGCAGCGCGATGCTGGCGGCGCTCGACGCGTGGCGGACCGACTCGGCGGTCGCGGCGGTGATGATCGATCATGCCCCGTCGCCGGACGGCGATGCCAAGGCGTCGCGGGGCTTTTGCGCGGGTGGCGATATCAGGATGCTGGCCGAGTCGGGTGCAGGCGACGGCTCGGCTGCGCGATCGTTCTTCGCTACCGAATACCGCCTCAACCACCGGCTGTTCACCTGCGCCAAGCCGACGGTCGCGTTCATGGACGGGGTCACGATGGGCGGCGGCGTCGGGATCGCGCTGCCGTGCCGCTATCGCGTCGCGACGCCCAACACGCGGCTGGCGATGCCCGAGACGGCGATCGGCCTGTTCCCGGACGTCGGCGGCGGCTGGTATCTGTCGCGGCTGTCGGATCGGACGGGGCAGTATCTGGCGTTGACCGGCGCCAGGCTGGACGGGGCGGAGTGCGTCGCACTGGGTCTGGCCACCCACTATCTGCCGGCGGAGGGGCTGGACGAGGCCAAACGGCGGATCGCCGCCGATCCGCAAGCGATCGAGGCGGTGCTGGACGAGTTCGCCGCCGCGCCGCCCGAGGCCAAACTGGTCGATAGCCGCGAAGCCATCGCGCGCCTGTTCGCGTCCGACGAGCTGGAGGAGGTGGTCGCCGCGCTGGAAGCCGATCCCGGCGATTTCGCGCAGCGGACGCTGGCGACGCTGCGCACGCGCTCGCCGCTGTCGATGAAGGTCAGCCTCAAGCTGCTGCTCGACGGCCACGCGATGCCGACGTTCGAGGACGAGATGCGGCAGGAATATGCGGTCGCCACGCGCATGGTCCAGCGGCCCGACTTCGCCGAGGGCGTGCGGGCGGTGATCGTCGACAAGGACAACGCGCCCCGCTGGGACCCCGCGACGCCGGAGGCGGTGAGCGATCACCAGATCGACCGCATCTTCGCGCCGCTGGACGAGGCGGAGGCCTGGAACCCCGCCTGACGTCGTCCGTCTGACCGGCACGGGATCAACGACCGCCGCGCGACGACGCGGCCGAGAGGACAAGCAGATGACGGCACGGATCGGGTTCATCGGCCTGGGCAACATGGGTGGCGGCATGGCGGCCAACCTCGCGAGCCATGGTCATGCCGTGCAGGCGTTCGACCTGTCGGGCGAGGCGCTGGCCAGGGCGGAGGCCGTGGGCTGTTCGCGCGTCGACTCCGCCGCCGCGGCGACCGCCGGCGTGGACGCCGTCGTGACGATGCTGCCCGCGGGGAGCCACGTCGAGGAGGTGTATCGCGACGCCGTGATCGGGCGGGTCGCGCCCGGCACGCTGCTGATCGACTGTTCCACGATCGACGTCGCCACCGCCCGCCGGCTCGCCGCGGCGGCGGAGGGGGCGGGGCTGGTCGCGGTCGATGCTCCCGTGTCGGGCGGCATCGCGGCGGCGGCGGCGGGGACGCTTACCTTCATGGTCGGCGGCAGCGACGAGGCGTTCGCCCGCGCGCAGCCGATCCTGGCGGCGATGGGCAAGTCGGTGATCCGGGCGGGCGGCGCGGGATCGGGCCAGGCGGCGAAGATGTGCAACAACATGATCCTGGGCGCGACGATGATCGCGACGTGCGAGGCGTTCGCGCTCGCCGACCGCCTGGGGCTCGACGCACAGGCGTTCTTCGATATCGCCAGCGTCTCGTCGGGGCAGAGCTGGTCGATGACGAGCTATTGCCCGGTGCCCGGCGTCGGCCCGGTGTCGCCCGCCGACAAGGGCTATGAGGGCGGGTTCGCCGCAGCGCTGATGCTGAAGGACCTGCGGCTGGCGATGGCCGCGGCGGGGGGCTGCGGTGCGGACACGCCGATGGGTGCGAAGGCGGCCGAACTGTACGAGGCGTTCGTGGCGGCCGGCAACGGCGGCCGGGACTTTTCCGGGATCATCGAGACGCTGCGGACGTGATCGCCTCCCTCGCCGAGGCACGGGCGCTCGACGCGGCGGACCCGCTGGCGGCGTTCCGGGAGCGGTTCGCCCTGCCGCCAGGCGTGATCTACCTCGACGGCAATTCGCTCGGCGCGCTGCCCGTCGCGACGCCGGCGCGGGTCGCGACGGTGATCGAGGAGGAGTGGGGCCGGGACCTGATCGGCAGCTGGAACGCGGCCGGCTGGATCGGCGCCGCGCGGCGCGTGGGCGCGCGGATCGCCCCCCTGATCGGCGCGGCGGCGGATGAGGTCGTGGTCGCCGATTCGACGTCGGTCAATCTGTTCAAGCTGATCGCCGCCGCGATGACCGCGCGGCCGGGACGCACCACCATCCTGTCCGAGCCCGGCAATTTCCCGACCGATCTGTACGTCGCGCAAGGCGTCGCCTCGCTCGTGCCCGGCGCGCGGGTGCGGCTCGTGCCCGTCGACCAGATCGCGGCGGCGGTGGACGGGGACGTGGCGGTCGTCGTCCTCACCCACGTCCATTACAAAAGCGGGCGGATGCTCGACATGGCGGCGCTGACCCGCGCGGCGCAGGCGAAGGGCGCGCTGGTGCTATGGGACCTCAGCCATTCGGTCGGCGCGGTGCCGGTCGCGCTGAACGCCTGCAACGCCGATCTGGCGGTGGGGTGCGGGTACAAATACCTCAACGGCGGTCCGGGGGCGCCGGCATTCCTGTTCGTAGCGACCCGGCACCACGCGACGCTGCGCTCGCCGCTATCGGGCTGGATGGGGCACGCGGCGCCGTTCGCGTTCGACGACGATTACCGGCCCGCGCCGGGGATCGACCGGTTCCAGTGCGGGACGCCGTCGATCCTGGGCCTCGCCGCGCTGGAGGAGGGCGTGGCGCTGTTCGAGACGATGCGTTTCGCCGATGTCGTCGCGAAATCACGCGCGCTGTCTACGCGGTGGATCGACCTGGTCGAGGCCCGATGCGCGGGGCACGGCTTCGTGCTCGCCAGCCCGCGCGATCCGGCCGCGCGGGGCAGCCACGTCTCGTTCGCCCACCCCGACGCCTACCCCATCTGCCAGGCCCTGATCGCGCGCGCCGTGGTCGGCGATTTCCGCGCGCCCGATATCCTGCGCATGGGGTTCACGCCGCTCTACACCAGCCACGAGGACGTGTGGCGCGCGGCCGATATCCTGGCCGACGTCATGACGACGCGCGCCTGGGATCGCGACGAGTATCGGACCCGCGCCGCCGTCACCTGACGCGATCAGGTCCAGTACAGGATGCGCGCGCGCGGCAGGTGGCGCGCGATCGCCTGTTCGAAAAACGCCCGCAACTCGCGCATCGTCGCGGCGTCGTAGACGAACTTGACCGAGCCGAACTTGGTCCGCTTCTCGCTCCGTCCCGCCGGCCCCATCTCGAGCCGCGAGCCGGGATACCAGCTCTCCAACACCGCCTTCGACCCCGGCGTGTAGCGGTGGGTGATGAGCTCGACCGTCAGGTCCGCGCCGTCCGGCACATCGGCGAGCGCGACGGCTGCGTCCTCGATCAGTGCGCCGTACGCCTCGCGCCAGCCCGCCGCGGCGATGATCGGCGCGATCGTCAGCCCGAGCCGGTAGCCGGCGGCGCCCATGCGCGCGAGCGCCGCCAGCCGCGCCGCGACCGGATCGGTCCCGCCCTCGAACCGCGCATAGCCCGCCGGATTGATCGAGGCGCGCATCCGGGTACGCCCGCCGTGATCGAGCCCGAGGAGCGGCGCGACGTCGGCGAACTTGCTGGTGAAGCGAAGCTGCGCGTCCGCCTCCCATGCGCCGAACCACGCGACGAGCGCCGACAGCGATCCCGTCAGCGGCTCGATCCCCAGCGGATCGGTGTAGCACGACGCCTCGAACGTCGTGCCCTCGTGCGCGCGGGCGGTGGAGCGCGACGTGATCGTGCCCTCGCCCAGCCGCGGCGGCAGCTCGGCCAGAATCTCGGGCAGGTTGGCGTACACGCGCGTGATCGGCGGCCCCTTGAGCGAGCCTGCGAGGTAGCAATAGCCGCAATGCGCCGGGCATCCCTCCGCCAGGTCGACCCGCCAGTCGGCGCTGGGCGCGATCGGTTGCAGCCGGCGCTTTGACGGCGGCGCCACCGTCACGGCCAGCGTCGCCTTGGCGTCCGCATAGGCCTGCCGCGGATCGTCGGCGAAGGCGAGCGTGAGCCGGTCGGTGGGAAGCTCCACCACGTCGATTCCGGCCGCCGCCGCGCGTTCCGCGATGCCGCGCCCGTGCGCCCAGCCGAGCGCCGAGCGGGTGAAGAGCACGCGCCGTGGCCGCCAGGCGCGGGGAGCGGCGATGCGGGGAAGGAGTTCGGCGTCGGCCATGGTGGTGCAACGAGCCGACGCCGAGGAGGTTCAGGCGGGAACCATCGTGTGATCGGGCGGGCTGAACGGCAACGGTGACGCCGACCGGAGAGTAGCTTACACCCGTTGAGCTTCACCCGACTGGGCTCCGGCCTCGCCGGGAAGGTGCTACCGGCTCTGTGACCGGCGGAGCAGCTCCCGGCTTGTTCCAAGGCCGGGCGCCATGCGATCAACGATGCACGCCAGGAGAGCCACATCATGTCGACCAGCCCCGCCCCCCTCGTCGCCGGTCTGGAGATGGGCGGCACCAAGTGCATTGCCATTCTCGGCACCGGGCCCGACGACATCCAGGACGAGGTGCGCGTGCCCACGACGAGCCCCGCGGAGACGATGGCGGCGCTGGAGGCGGTGGTCGATCGCTGGAGCGGGTTAGCCGCGATCGGGGTCGCCTGTTTCGGCCCTGCGTCGGTGAACCGTGCGGCGGCCGACTGGGGGTCGATCACCACCACGCCCAAGCCCGGCTGGGCCGGAACCCCGGTCGCGCCGCGGCTCGCCGGACGCTATCGCGTCCCGGTCGGCTTCCACACCGATGTCGTCGGCGCCGCGCTGGGCGAGGGCGCGTTCGGCGCCGCCGTCGGCCTGGCCGATCACGCCTACGTGACGGTGGGCACCGGCGTCGGCGTCGGGCTGGTCTGCGGCGGGGTGCCCGTCACCGGCATGACGCATCAGGAGCTCGGCCACCTGCGCCCGGTGCGGGCCAAGGGCGACGACTGGGCCGGCATCTGCCCGTTCCACGGCGCCTGCGTCGAGGGGCTGGCGTCCGGCCCCGCGATCGCCGCGCGGACCGGCATCCCGGCGCCGGACCTGCCCGCCGACCACCCCGCCTGGGATCTGGTGGCGCAGGCGATCGCCCAGGCCTGCCATGCGCTGGTGCTGACGGGAGTTCCCCGCCGGATCGTGCTCGGCGGCGGCGTGATGGTGGGCACGCCGCACCTGTTCCCGCGCATCCGCCGGATGCTGCACGACAGCCTGGGCGGCTATCTGGCGACCCCCGAACTGGCGGAGCTCGACAGCTATGTCGTGCCGCCGCGGCTGGGCGGGCAGGCGGGGCCGCTTGGCGCACTGGTCCTGGCCCGACAGGCGCTGGAACACGGTACACTTACCAAGCCTTAACCCTGTGCCGCCTACCCATCGCCGACAGGGTTGATGCGGTTGCGAAGGTGATGACGATGCGTGTTCTGATCGTGGACGACGAGCCCGGCATGCACGACAGCTACCGGCGCAGCTTCGCGCCCCCCTCCGCCGACATGGGCGTCCTGTCGGCGATGGCCGCGGAGCTGTTCGGCGACGACGCCGCCGAGGCGCAGGACGACGCGCCCGACATCGTCGCGACCCATTGCATGCAGGGCCTGGACGCGGTGGCGGCGGTGGAGCGCGCGCTGGCGGACGGCGAGCCGTATCCGGTCGCCTTCATCGACGTGCGCATGCCGCCGGGCATCGACGGCAAGGAGACGGCGCGCCGCATCCGCGCGCTCGATCCCGAGATCAACCTGGTGATCGTCACCGGCTTCTCCGATTTCTCGCCGCTCGAGATCAGCCGCGCCGCCGGACCCGCGGACAAAATCTTCTACATCGCCAAGCCGTTCGAGGTCGCCGAAGTCGTCCAGACCGCGACCGCGCTGGGCAAGCGGTGGGAGGTCGACCGCGAACTCGCCGCCGCGCGCGCGGCGCTCGCCGAACAGGTCGTGCAGCTTCAGGAACAGGGGCTGGAGCTGGCCGCCAACGAGAGCCGTGCGGTCCATATCGCGACGCACGATTCGCTGACCGACGCGCCCAACCGGCTGGCGTTCCAGCGTGCGCTCGCCGATCGCGTCCGTCGGCCCGGCGCGTTCGCGGTCGCGATGCTCGACCTCGACCGGTTCAAGCTCGTCAACGACACGCTCGGGCATCTGGCCGGCGACGAGCTGCTACGCGAGGTCTGTGCGATCCTGCTGGCGACTGCGCCCGACGGCGCCCTGGTCGCCCGGCTGGGCGGCGATGAGTTCGGCATGATGTTCGACACGCCGGGCGAGCCGGCGGCGGTCATGGCGTGCGAGCGGGTGGTGCACGCCTGTGCCCGCACGGTGAAGCTGTTCGGCAACTCGGTCCAGGGCGGGGCGTCGACCGGCGTGGTGGTGCGCCAGGACGAGGAAAGCCGCGACGTCGTCGACATGATGCGCCGCGCCGATCTGGCGCTGAACGACGCCAAGCGGGCGGGCCGCGGCGTCGTGCGGCTGTTCGACGAGAGCATGGACGAGAGCATCCGCTTCCGCCGCAGCGTCGAGAGCGGCCTGGGCCAGGCGATCCGCCGGAACGAGCTCGCGCTCGTCTACCAGCCGATCGTCGCGCGCCAAGACCTGGACGTCGTCGGGTTCGAGGCGCTGCTGCGCTGGAACACCGACCAATACGGGCCGATCAATCCCGCGACCTTCATCCCGATCGCGGAGGAGACCAACCTCATCCACGAACTGGGCGACTGGGTGCTCCACGAGGCGCTGGCGACGCTGGTCGACTGGCCCGGGCGATACGTGTCGGTCAACTTCTCGCCCCGCCAGTTCCGCCGCCCCAATTTCGTCGGCTACATCATGGAGGCGGTCCAGCGCGCCGGCGTCGAGCCTGCGCGCCTGCAGATCGAGATCACCGAGACCGCGATCTTCGACGACGCCGAGCGCGCGGCCGAAACGCTGTATCGCCTGCGCCAGATGGGCTTCCGCATCGCGCTCGACGATTTCGGCACCGGCTATTCCAGCCTCTACAACATCCGCAAGTTCGCGCTCGACAGCCTCAAGATCGACAAGAGCTTCATCGACGGCATGGGCCGCGAGCGGGAGTCCGCCGCGATCGTCCACTCGATCATCCACCTCGGCCAGGCGCTGGGGCTCGGCGTGATCGCGGAGGGCGTGGAGACGGTGGCGCAGGTCGACCTGCTGCGCGCGGCCGGGGCGAGCCACCTCCAGGGGTATCATTTCTCGCGGCCTGTCCCTGCCGAGCAGGCAAGGCTGCTGGCGACGATGCGGTACACGGCCGACGGCGCGGACGATCGCTATACGGAAGAGGTCGCGACCGGAACGTACGGCTGATGGCCGCCGTCCTGCGGCGATGGCGCGCCGGATCGCTGGCGCTTCGCCAGCCACGGTCGCTCGGCGCGAAGCTCGTCCTGATCCTGACCCTGGTCGGCATCGTCGGCGCGCTGGGGATCACCGCGCTGCTCGCCAGCCTCATCATCCCGAGCTTCAACACGCTGGAGGCGCGGTCCGTCGACGCGCATGTCGAGCGGACGCGCGCGGTGCTGGCCGAATACGCCAGCAAGGTCGAGAGCGCGGTGCGCGATTACGGCGACTGGAACGCCAGCTACGATTACATGGCACGGCCCAGTGCCGCGTTCGAACGCGAGAGCTTCTCGCAGCTGGCGATGGCGAACCTGGGGGTCAGCGGCATGGCCTATCTCGCCCCCGATCGCCACGTCGTCCTGGCGCGGTGGGTGGATCTCGGGCGGATGGCCGAGGATCCCGCGGCGCGTGCGCGGTTCACCCGGGCGCTGGCCCGCATCGACCTGTCGCGCCGCCTGGGCACCCGGCACTCGCGCGCCTTCTACCTGCGCCTCGGCGACGAGGTGGCCGCGGTCGCGGTCGCGGAGGTGAGGCGCAGCGACGGCAGCGGCACCCCGCGGGGATGGGTCGCGATGGCGCGCCAGCTGCCCGCCGCGCAGGTCGCGGCCCAGTTGCAACTGCCCGCGCGGCTGGTCCTGGCCAACGTCTCTCCGACCGTGTCCGTCGAGCGTCAGCGCGGGACGATGCGGATCGGGGTTCCCGTGCTGGGGCCGGGTGGTGGCGTGGTCGCCGCCGTGTCGTTCGTCATCCCGCGCGACGTGTCCCTGCTCGGCCAGCGCGTGCTGATGCTGGCGGTCGCGGGCACGACCGTGCTGCTGCTGATCGTCCTGGTCGCGCTGCGGCGGATCATCACCAGCCTGGTGCTGCGCCCGCTCCACCGCGTCGAGCGGCACATGCAGGTCGTCCGCCAGTCGGGCTCGCTCGGCCTCCTCGACGCGGAACGGCGCGACGACGAGATCGGGTCGCTCGGCCGCAGCTTCAATTCGATGCTGCGCCAGCTGAAGGACCTGCGCGAGCAGATCGAGGCGCAGAGCTTCGCGCTCGGCCGGTCGGAAAGCGCGGTCGCGGTCATGCACAACGTCCGCAACGCGCTGAACCCTATCAGCACCATCCTGAGCCAGGGGATCGCGCAGGCCGTGCCGGTCGACCGCGCGACGCTGGACCGCGCCGTCGCGGAGCTCGCCCGCGACGACGTCGACGCGCTGCGCCGCCGCAAGCTCGCCGCCTTCGTCGCCGCCGCGGTCGAGGCGGAGGGCGCCGCCCGTGCCGGCCAGGTGCACGAACTGGAGGTCGGGCGCGAGGCGATGGCGCACGTGCTGGAGATCATCGGCCAGCAACAGCGCCAGGCGCACGAGCGGCCCAGCCTGGAGGTGTGCGACGTCGTCGAGCTGGTCGCGCGCAACGCCAGCATCGCGCGTTACGGCGGCGACGGCTCGATCGGCTTCACCTTTCCCGCGGCGCCGTGCCCGGTGCTGGCGAACCGCGTCATCCTGAGCCAGGTGATCGGCAACCTGTTCTCCAACGCGGCGGAGGCGATCGTCGCGGGCGCCGCCGGGCAGGGGACGATCGCGGTGACGGTCCGCGCGGGCGAGGCGGGCGGCATCGAGATCGCGATCCGCGACACGGGCGAGGGCTTCGATCCCGAGGTCGCGCGCACGCTGTTCCAGCGCGGCTTCTCGACGCGGCCGCACAAGTCCGGCGGCCTTGGCCTGCACTGGTGCGCCAATTCGATGACCGCGATGGAGGGTGCGCTGCGGCTCGAGAGCGAAGGGCGGGGACGGGGCGCCGTTGCGATCCTGACCTTGCGTGCGCCAGTCTCGTCGGCGCTCGCCGAGGCGGCCTGACGCGCGCGCTCAGGCCGCGCGTCCGTGCCGCCAGACGCGGTCGCGGCGCCGCAGATAGGGCGCGACCAGATTGCGCGCGCGAAACCACTCCTGGCGTTCGGGAGGCAGCGTCTCGAATGCGCCGATCACCCCGCGGCAGTCGTCCGCACCGCAGGCGCAGACCATCTGCCAGCTGCGGTCGGTGAGCGTCGTCGAATAATCCCACGCGATCTCCTCGCCGGGCGCGATATCGCGGATCGCGAGCAGGAAGACGCCGCCGTCACCGAAGCGGAGCCCGGCGTTGGGCGCGCAACTGTGGTTGACGAGATCGTCGATCGCGCCCGAGGGTCCCATGTACTGGTCCGCGCTCACCTGAACGAAGCGGTCGCGCCGCCCGACCAGCCGGGCCGGCAGCCTGTCGCGGGCGACGCGCGGGCCGGTGAAGCGGGTCAGCACGTCGCCCTCCTTGAACCCGGCCACGGCGTGGACGGACTGGCCGAGATGCGTTTGCCCGATCCGCAACCCGTCGGCGCCACCGTCGACGAGGCGCAGCCCGCCGCGTCGACGCGCACTCGGCGCCAGGACAATCAACCCCACTGCCGCGTGGCACACGAGCTCGACGGAGAGATAGCCATAGTTGCCGGCCGCGCCCGCCAGCCCGGCGACATGCCCGCCCGGCGCACGCACCGCGACCACGAGCGTCGCGACGTCCCCCAGAGTCCACCATCCCCAGGCCCAGGAGCGTTCCCGGTCCGGGTCGGCCAGCGCACTCGCCCAGGTGGGCCAGAAGCTGATCGGTACCGCCGCGACGACCAGCATGTGCGCCCAGAACGCCTGGTCGAACGCCAGCCACAGCACGGTCGCGAACAGGCAGGTCAGCACGCAGGCGAGGTCTTCGGGGGACAGTGCCCGCCACCGCGCTCGCGCCCAGATCGCGACCGTCACGCCGAGACAGGCGATCGCGCCCGCGGTGAGGAGCCAGCGCTGCGGCGAGCCGGGGTTGACCGCGCCATAGGTCGCGGCCTCCACGGCCGTCGCCGCGCTCCAGATCAGCCACGACGCACGGCGCGGTGCTACCGTATCGGCCCGTAGCGCGGCGGCATAGATCCCATAGCCGCCGAGGCCGGCCAGCATCGCGACGAGGAACCAGGGATCGATGGTCATCAACTCCCCGACGGCAGTCTGCTGACCCGTGTTAACCTTTCGCCGAGCCCTCGTCCATGGCCAGGGCGACGTCGGTCACTGGTTCGGGGCGACCGTCACCGGATCCGGCGCGAGCGGGGCCACCACCGCCGCCGGTGCGGTAACCGGGTCCGTCGCGACCCCCACGGGACTGTCCGGTGCCGCGCCGGCGGAGGTGGAGCGTGCCGGCGCGAGATTGGCCGCACGGGTCGCCGCCGTCTCCGGGTCGATCGCCGCCGCCTTGGCGACGGCCCGGGCGCTCGCCAGGTCGACCGCATAGTCCGGCGACAGGCCGGGCGCGGTCGCGTCGTCCGTCACCACGACGTGTGCGCCGGTCGACGTGATCGCGTACAACCGGCGCGCGAACGCGAGCGGTACGCGGATGCAACCGTGCGAAGCGGGATAGCCCGGGTCGCGGCCACCGTGGATGGCGACCCCGTCCCACGTCAGCCGCTGCATGTACGGCATCGGTGCGTCGCTGTACTTGTTGGACCGGTGATCGACATCTTTCTGCAGGATGGTGAACGCCCCCGTCGGGGTCTCGTGTCCGGGCGATCCCGTGGACACGGCCGAAACGGCCAGCAGCGCCGCGCCGCGATAGACGAACAACTGCTGCAACGGCAGGCTGACGACGATGGTGACGGGGCCGGGCCGCACCGCCGACGACGCCCAGGCGAACTGGCCCGCGCCGAGCGATGCCGCGCTCTCGACCAGCGACTGCGCGGACGCGGCCTGCGCCGGCGCGACCGTCAGCATGAGCGCGGCGCAGCCTGTCATCCGGGCCACGTAGCGCGTGATCGGTCGCATGGTCATCTCCTCGATACGTTCCTGTTGAACGCGCCGGTCCGGCCTTGGTGCCTCGCCTCGAGTTTTCTGATCTCGGCGATGGCACCAACGTGGATTGATCGGCGGCAGCGACAAGCCCGGTCGGAGACTTTACCGCGCGTCCCGGGTTGATGCTGTTGGCGGCACGACGGCCTCGGGCGCCTCTTGATGGAGCTCGCGCGGAGTGCTGTTCAGGGAGGCGAGCACGAACGAGATGTCCGGACTAGGTGTCCGGAGGTCATCAGTTTCGGTCCGGACAGGAGAGAAGGCGATGGTCGACAGGCGAGGACAGCCACTGGCGCGCGAGGCGATGGCCTATGTGCTCGCCGGTGGGCGGGGCAGCCGGCTGATGGAGCTGACCGACATGCGCGCCAAGCCGGCGGTATATTTCGGCGGCAAGTCGCGGATCATCGATTTCGCGCTGTCCAACGCGATCAACTCCGGCATCCGACGGATCGGCGTCGCGACGCAGTACAAGGCGCATTCGCTGATCCGGCACCTCCAGCGCGGCTGGAACTTCCTGCGGCCCGAGCGCAACGAAAGTTTCGACATCCTGCCCGCGTCGCAGCGCGTGTCCGAGACCGAATGGTACGCCGGCACCGCCGACGCGGTGTTCCAGAACATCGACATCATCGAAAGCTACGCGCCCGAATACATGGTCATCCTCGCGGGCGATCACATCTACAAGATGGATTACGAGCTGATCCTGCGCCAGCATTGCGAGACGGACGCCGACGTGACGGTCGCCTGTCTCGAGGTTCCGCGCGACGAGGCGAGCGGCTTCGGCGTCATGGCGACCGACGAGAGCGGCCGGATCATCGCCTTCGTCGAGAAACCCGCCGATCCGCCGCCGATGCCGGGCAACCCGGACGTCTCGCTCGCGTCGATGGGCATCTACGTGTTCAAGACGCGGCTGCTGATCGACGAATTGCGCCGCGATGCCGCCGATCCCGGGTCGAGCCGCGATTTCGGGCACGACATCATTCCCCACCTCGTCGCCAACGGGAAAGCGGTGGCCCATCGCTTTTCCGCGTCGTGCGTCCGCTCCGACGGGGAGAGCGCGGCGTACTGGCGCGACGTCGGCACCGTCGACGCCTATTGGGCGGCGAACATCGACCTGACCGACATCGTGCCGCAACTCGACCTGTATGAGCACAACTGGCCGTTGTGGACCTATTCGGAGATCACCCCGCCGGCCAAGTTCGTCCATGACGAGGACGGGCGTCGCGGCTCGGCGGTGTCGAGCCTCGTGTCGGGCGATTGCATCGTGTCGGGCGCCGGCATCCAGCGCAGTCTGCTGTTCACCGGCGTCCGAGCCAACAGCTTCGCCACGCTGAACGAAGCGGTGGTGCTGCCCGGCTGCATCATCGGGCGGGGTGCTCAGCTGACGAAGGTGGTCATCGATCGCGGCGTCGTGATCCCGAGCGGTCTGGTGGTGGGAGAGGATCCCGAGCTCGATGCGATGCGGTTCCGCCGCACCGACCGGGGCGTGTGCCTCATCACCCAGGCGATGATCGACCGCCTGTGACTGGCAAGCCATGACCCGCGACCGCCCGCTGACCGTCCTGTCCGTCGCCTCCGAGGCATTTCCGCTGGTGAAGACGGGTGGGCTCGCCGATGTGGTCGGCGCGCTGCCCGCCGCCGTCGCGCCGCACGACGTGGCGATGACGGTGCTGGTGCCCGGCTATCCCGCGGTGCTGGGCCGGATCGGGCCGGTGCGGGCGGTCCACCGCTGGACCGACCTGCTGGGCAGCGAGGCGCGGCTGCTGGCGGCGCGGGTCGACGGGTTCGATCTGCTCGTGTTCGACGCGCCGGCGCTGTTCGGCCGACCGGGCACGCCCTATGCCGACGCCGACGGCGCCGAGTGGCCCGACAATGGCCAGCGCTTCGCGACGTTCGCCCGGGCGGCGGCGGCGATCGCGGCAGGCGCGGTGCCGGGACTGGCGTTCGACGTCCTGCACGCGCACGACTGGCAGGCGGCGATGGCCGCCGCCTATCTGCGCTGGCTCGTGCCCGACGATCGACCCGCGAGCATCGTGACCATCCACAACATCGCCTTCCAGGGCTGGTTCGACCCGGCGCTGTTCGGGCGACTCGGATTGCCGGCGGAGGCGTGGTCGATCGACGGCGTCGAATATTACGGCGGCGTCGGCTTCCTGAAAGCGGGGCTGATCGCCGCCGACGCGATCACCACGGTGAGCCCAACCTACGCCGAAGAAATCCGCACCCCCGCGTTCGGCATGGGACTGCAGGGCCTGATCGACGGCCGGCACGATCGACTGTCCGGCATCGTCAACGGCATCGACCCCGCGGTGTGGAGCCCGGTCAGCGACCCCGCGCTGCCCCAGCGCTACGATGCGGACGCGCTCGACCTGCGTGTCGCGAACAAGCGCCTGCTGGAGGCCGAGTTCAGCTTCGATCCGGGCGACGGGCCACTGTTCATCGCGGTCAGCCGGCTGGCCTGGCAGAAGGGGATGGACCTGCTGATCGACGGGTTGGACGAACTGGTCGCGTTGGGCGGCCGGTTGGCGATATTGGGGTCGGGCGACGCGGATCTGGAACGCGGGTTCATCGCCGCGGCGGATCGTCATCCCGGTCGGATCGGGGTGCGGATCGGCTATGACGAGCAGCGGTCGCACCTGATGCAGGGCGGAGGCGACGCGATCCTAGTACCCTCGCGGTTCGAGCCGTGCGGCCTGACGCAGCTCTACGGCCTCGCCTATGGCTGTGTTCCCGTGGTCGCCCGCACCGGCGGTCTGGCCGACACGGTGATCGACGCCAACGAGGCCGCGATCGCGGCGGGCGTCGCGACCGGCATCCACTTCGATCCCGCCGCGGCCGGAGGCCTATCGTGGGCGATCCGGCGTGCGGTTGGGTTGTACGCACAAGCCGGGGTCTGGCGGTCGATGCAGCGGGCGGGCATGACGGCGGACTTCTCGTGGACGCAGAGCGGTGGGCGTTATGCCCAGCTTTATCGCGAGACCGTCCGTTCGCGCGCTTCCGGGGAACCTCAATGATCCGCACCGTCGTCACCACGTCGTTCGGCGACCAGACCCCCGGCACCTCGGGATTGCGCAAGAAGGTCGGCGTGTTCCAGCAGGCCAATTACGCCGAGAACTTCGTCCAGTCGGTGTTCGACGTGGTCGAGCGACCCACGGCCGCGACGCTCGTCATCGGCGGCGACGGCCGTTTCCACAACGACGTGGTGATCCAGGCGGCGATCCGCATTGCCGCCGCCAACGGCTATGCGCGCGCGATCGTCGGGCAGGGGGGTATTCTGTCGACGCCCGCCGCCAGCCACCTGATCCGCCTGCGCGCGGCGAGCGGCGGGCTGATCCTGTCGGCCAGCCACAACCCCGGTGGCCCTGACGGCGACTTCGGCATCAAATACAACATCGCCAACGGCGGCCCCGCGCCCGAGAAGGTGACCGAAGCGATCGCCGCGCGTACCCGGACGATCGATAGGTGGCTGACGGTCGACGTGGACGACGTCGACCTGTCGCGGTTAGGCGAAACGCGGGTTGGCGACATGACAGTGGAGATCGTCGATCCGGTCGCGGATTATGCGGCGCTGATGGAGACGCTGTTCGACTTTCCCGCGATCCGGCGCGCGGTCGCCGGCGGGTTTACCATGGCGTTCGATGCGATGAGCGCTGTGACCGGCCCCTATGCGACCGAGATCCTCGAGCGGCGGCTAGGCTTCGCCACCGGCACGGTCCGCAACGGCACTCCGCTGCCTGATTTCGGCGGCCATCATCCCGATCCCAACCTAGTCCACGCGCACGAACTGTACGACGTGATGATGGGGCCGCGGGCACCCGATTTCGGGGCGGCGTCGGACGGCGACGGCGACCGCAATCTCATCATCGGTCGTGGCCGGTTCATCACGCCGTCGGACAGCTTGGCTATGCTGGCGGCGAACGCGCACCTCGCGCCTGGCTATGCTGCGGGCCTCAAGGGTATCGCGCGATCGATGCCGACCAGCGCCGCTGCCGACCGCGTGGCGGCCGCGCTCGGGATCGACGCGTACGAAACGCCCACCGGATGGAAGTTCTTCGGCAACCTGCTCGACGCGGGCCGGGCGACCATTTGCGGCGAGGAGAGCGCCGGCACCGGCTCGGACCATGTACGTGAGAAGGACGGGCTGTGGGCCGTGCTGCTGTGGCTCAACATTCTGGTGGCCCGGGTCCTGTCGGTCGACGCGCTGGCCCGGGATCACTGGGCGCGGTTCGGCCGCAACTATTATGCGCGTCACGACTACGAGGGGGTAGAGAGCGATCGGGCCGATCGCCTGATGACCGAATTGCGCGAGCGTCTGGTGGCGCTGCCCGGAACGTCGGCTGCGGGGCTGGTGGTGCAGGCGGCGGACGATTTCGCTTACCACGATCCCGTCGATGGCTCGACGAGCCGACGGCAGGGCGTGCGTATCCTGTTCGAAGATGGTTCGCGAGTGGTGCTGCGGCTGTCGGGAACGGGGACGTCGGGCGCGACGCTGCGCGTGTATCTGGAGCGGTACGAGGCGGCAGGTGGCGATTGCGATGCTCCCGTTGCGGCGATGCTGGCGCCGGTGATCGCCGCGGCGGAGTGGATCGCTGAGATCGCGCGCCACACCGGGCGCGGCGGGCCCGACGTCGTCACTTGACCGTGACGGCCTGCTTGCACGGGTGTGCGGCGAGTGGCAGACGCTCGTTGACCGGCGATCGGCCGGCCAAGATCAATGGGTTAGCGAGGTATCGATGAGCGATGGGCACGAGGCGTCGATCCGCGAACGGGCGTACGAGATTTGGCAGGCGGAGGGCTCGCCGGAAGGACGCCACGACCAGCACTGGCAACAGGCTACCGCCGATGTCGAGCAGGCACGGGCCGAAGTGCGGCAGGCGGATGGTGACGTGATCTCGTCGGTGCCCACGGTCGAGGACGCGCCGGCAGCCGATGCGCAGCAACCTGCCGTGCTCCCCGTGCCGACCGCCGACTCACCGCCGCGCAAGACGGCTGTGCCCGCGACGATCGCGCCCAAGCCGCGTCGCAAGAAGGGCGCTTGAGCGTAGCCGCCGACGTCGGCGCCACGTGACCCATCAAGATCGCGCGACCGCGGAACGATGGCCGCCAGGACGGATTTTCAGGCGGTAAGCCAAAGCCGACGGAGCCACAGTGCAAACCTTTCATGATGCACCGTCCCCGGTCCGGCCTGCGCTGATCGACGCGGTGCTTGACCCGACGTCCAGTCGCAACGCCGTGATCACCGCGGCATCTTGGCCACGGCTCGTCATCGAGGAGTTGCAACCGCGGGTCGATGGCGGGGACTTCCTGGTCAAGAGGACGGTCGGTGAGGCCGTCGAGGTGCGCGTGACCGTCTTCGCCGACGGTCACGAACAGTTGGCGGTGGACCTGCTGTGGCGCGCCTCGGAAGAGGATGGGTGGCAGCGTACGCCCATGACGTCGCTACCCAACGACGAGTGGGTGGCGACGTTCGTGCCGGAGATGCTCGGACGGCACGCGTTCATGGTCGAGGCGTGGCTTGATCGGTTTGGTGGATTGCAGCGAGACCTGGGCAAGAAGGTCGCGGCGGGCGTCGCTCAGCCAGTAGACGTGACGGAGGCCGCGTTGCTGGTGAAGATGGTGGCCGAACGGTGTCCCGACGCGTCCGCCGTCGGTGCCGCTGCGGTTCGGCTGGCGAAGGTGGACGACGACGGAGCCGTAGCGCTGCTGCTGAGCGATGACTTGAAGCAGGCGATGCGTGCGGCCGAAGAACGGTTGCATGCCGTCTCCAGCCCGATCCAGCTGCTCGACGCCGAGCGGCTCGCGGCGAGTTTCTCGAGTTGGTACGAGCTCTTCCCGCGCTCGATCACCGACAGCGCCGACCGGCACGGCACGTTCGCCGACGTGATCGCGGACCTGCCGCGGATCAGTGCGATGGGTTTCGACACGCTGTATTTTCCTCCGATTCATCCGATCGGCACCGCCAATCGCAAGGGGCCCAACAACACGCTGACGCCTGGTCCCGACGACGTCGGCAGCCCCTATGCGATCGGCGCGTCCGATGGCGGCCATGATGCGATCCATGCCTCGCTTGGTACCTTCGAAGATTTCGATCGGCTGGTGAGCGCCGCCGCGAAGCACGGCCTGGAGATCGCGCTCGACTTCGCGGTGCAGGCCTCGCCGGATCATCCCTGGCTGACCGAGCATCCCGGCTGGTTCGCGTGGCGACCCGACGGTTCGATGAAATATGCCGAGAACCCGCCCAAGAAGTATCAGGATATCGTCAACGTCGACTTCTACGGTCCGGATGCGGTTCCCGACCTGTGGCTGGCCTTGCGCGACGTGATCGACCTGTGGATCGGGCACGGCGTCCGCACGTTCCGGGTCGACAACCCCCATACCAAGCCGCTGCCGTTCTGGGAGTGGATGATCGCGGATGTGCGCGCGCGGCATCCCGACGTAATCTTCCTGGCCGAGGCGTTCACGCGCCCGACGATGATGTACCGGCTCGCCAAGATCGGCTTCTCGCAAAGCTATACCTATTTTACTTGGCGTGACCGCAAGCAGGAATTGATAGATTACATTGTCGAGCTCAGCACCACGGCGCCCCGCGAGTTCTATCGTCCGCACTTCTTCGTCAACACCCCGGACATCAACCCGATCTTTCTGCAGACGTCTGGCCGGCCGGGCTTCCGCATCCGCGCCGTGCTCGCGGCGACGTTGTCTGGGTTGTTCGGCATTTATTCTGGGTTCGAGCTGTGCGAGGCCGCGGCCTTGCCGGGGCGGGAGGAGTATCTCGACTCCGAGAAGTACGAGATTCGCGTGCGCGACTGGGATGCGTCGGGCAACATCGTCGCGGACATCACGCTCCTCAACCGGCTACGCCGCGTGCATCCTGCGTTGCAGACGCATCTGAACACCCGGTTCCTGTCGGCGGACGACGAGAACATCATCTACTATGCCAAGCCCGGCCCGGACGCGGGCGAGATGATCCTCGTCATGGTCAATCTCGATCCGCATGCCGCGCATGACTGCCGGTTCGAAGTGCCGTTGTGGCAGCTCGGCATCGGCGACGACGGCAGCGTCGACGTCGAGGATCTGGCGGAGGGCTATCGCTTCCGCTGGTGGGGCAAGTATCAGACGATCACCGTCGACCCCGCCCAACCCTATCGTATCTGGAGGATCCGCGCTTGAACCAGGTTGAGGAAGGGACGGCCATGTCCGATCCGCTCTGGTACAAGGACGCGGTGATCTACCAGTTGCACGTCAAGTCTTTCGCTGATGCGAATGGCGATGGCATTGGGGATTTCGCGGGTCTGATGAGCAGGCTCGACTATATCGCCGATCTTGGCGTGACCGCGATCTGGTTACTACCCTTTTATCCCTCGCCCCGCCGGGACGACGGCTATGACATCGCGGAATATGAGGACGTCAGCGCGGATTACGGCACCATGGCCGACGCGCGCGCCTTCATCGACGCCGCGCATGCTCGCGGCATCCGCGTCATCACCGAGCTCGTCATCAATCACACATCGGACCAGCATGCCTGGTTCCAGGCCGCGCGTCGGGCGCCGCGGGGCAGTCCCGAGCGCGACTTCTACGTCTGGAGCGACGATCCCGAGCTGTATTCGGGCACTCGGATCATCTTTCTCGATACAGAGCAGTCGAACTGGACATGGGACGAGCTCGCAGGCCAATATTACTGGCATCGCTTCTATTCGCATCAGCCCGACCTGAACTTCGACAATCCGGCGGTGCTCGCCGAGGTCCTGCGGGTCATGCATTTCTGGCTCGATCTCGGCATCGACGGCCTTCGGCTAGACGCGATCCCCTATCTGATCGAGCGGCACGGCACCTCCAACGAGAACCTGCCGGAGACGCACGCTGTCCTCAAGAAGATCAGGGCGGATCTGGACGCGAACTATCCCGACCGGATGCTGCTGGCGGAGGCCAACATGTGGCCCGAGGACACGCAGCAATATTTCGGTGACGTGCGCGAGGATGGACGCAGCGACGAATGCCAGATGGCGTTCCACTTCCCGCTGATGCCGCGCATGTACATGGCGGTCGCGCAGGAGGACCGGTTTCCGATCACCGACATCATGCGGCAGACGCCTTCCATCCCGGCGGATTGCCAATGGGCGATCTTCCTGCGCAACCACGACGAGTTGACGCTGGAGATGGTAACCGACGCGGAACGGGACTATCTGTGGAACACCTACGCCGCCGACCGGCGCGCAAGGATCAATCTCGGCATCCGTCGCCGGCTTGCGCCATTGATGGAGCGCGACCGGCGGCGCATCGAGCTGATGAATGCGTTGTTGCTGTCGATGCCCGGTACCCCGGTCCTCTATTACGGCGACGAGATCGGGATGGGCGACAACGTCTATCTAGGCGACCGGGATGGTGTGCGGACGCCGATGCAATGGTCCCCCGATCGCAACGGCGGGTTCAGCCGTGCCGATCCCCAGCGCCTGACGCTGCCGACGATCCAGGACCCGCTCTATGGCTATCAGGTCGTCAACGTCGAGGCGCAGGAGGGCGATCGCCATTCGCTGCTCAATTGGCTGAAGCGGATGCTGGCCGTCCGTCGGGAGCATCAGGCGTTCGGCCGCGGGACGCAGCGGTTCCTGCAGCCCGCGAACCGTCGCATCCTCGCCTATCTTCGCGAGCTCGCCGACGACGTCATCCTGTGCGTCGCCAATCTCGGGCGGACGGCACAGGCGGTGGAACTGAACCTAGCCGGACATGAAGGTCGGGTTCCCGTCGAGCTGCTGGGCGGCGCAGCCTTTCCGGCAATCGACGCCTCGCCGTACACGCTCACGCTGCCACCCTACGGCTTCCTATGGTTCCGTCTGTCCGACGCAGCCGACGCTCCAGGCTGGGCCAGCGCACCGGCGCCGGCGGAGGTGGAGCGGTTCACCTTCGTGCTGCGCCCGTCCCTAGCGGATGTCACGAAGGGTGCGAACCGGGCGGAGATGGAAGGCGACATCCTCCCCGCCTATGTGCCCCTGCGCCGGTGGTTCGGCGGCAAGGACGAGGCGATCGAGCAGATACGCCTCGCCCGGGCCATCCCGTTGCCCGACGTGGACGATCTGTTGCTGGGCGAGCTCGAGATCACGACCGCGGCCGGGTACGCGACGTATGCGCTGCCGCTCGGCATCGTGTGGGAGGGAGACACGGCGGGGCCGTTCGCGGCGGGGTTAGCGCTGGCCAGGGTTCGACGTGGCCGGCGCGTGGGGTTGTTGACCGACGGGTTCGCGCTTCCGGCCTTCACGCGCGGTGTGCTTACGGCGATGCAGCGTTCGCTCGTCGTCGCCGATGGCGCTGGCCAGCTTCGCTTCGAAGCGTACGACGGCTTCGACGTGCCGCCCGAGGCGGAACCGACCTGGCTGGCGGCGGAACAGTCCAATAGCACCGTCACGCTGGGCGACACCGCGGTGCTCAAGCTCCTCCGGCGCATTGCGCCCGGCGTCCACCCGGACGTGGAGATGATCCGCCACCTGACGGCTGCCGGTTACGCCAACGTGCCGGCGATGCTGGGCTCGGTCACGCGGTCCGAGGATGGTCGGGACAGCCTCGTGATGCTGCTGCAGCGGTTCGTCCGCAATCAGGGCGACGGATGGGCATGGACGCTCGCCGCGCTCGAGCGGTTGGCGACGGATGATCACTTCACCTTCTCGAACTATGCCAATCTCGCCCGCACCTTGGGCGTCCGACTGGCCGAGATGCATGCCGTGCTCGCCCGGCCGAGCGATGACCCGGCCTTCGCGCCCGAAGCCCTCGACGCGTCAGCCGCCACGGGCTTGGGTGAGCGGGTCGGCGCGCAGCTCGACCGCGCGCTGGCGTCGGTACCGCAGGAGACCATCGCGGGGACGGTGCTGGAGGACGCCGCGGGGGTGCGCGAACGTATCATGGCGGTCGCCCGATCGGCGGAGGGGAACGTGCGGACGCGCATCCACGGCGATCTGCACCTCGGGCAGTTGCTGGTCGCGGGAAGCGACGTGATGTTCATCGACTTCGAGGGCGAACCGGCCAAATCGATCGAGGAGCGTCGAGGCAAGGACCTCGCGTTGCGCGACGTCGCCGGTATCCTTCGCTCGTTCGACTACGCCGAGGCGGTGGCGGCGCGGTCGCGTCCCGCGGGCGCCGAGACGCAGGCAATGCGCGCCGGCGAGCGCTCCGCGCGCTTTCGCGAGCTCGCGGCGGCGGCCTTCCTGGCAGGATACCGCGGCGAGGACGAGCCTTCGGAAGGCGACGGCGCCCCGCGCGATCCGTTGCTCCTAGTGTTTCTGCTCGAGAAGGCGGCCTACGAGATCGCCTACGAGGCCGCGAACCGACCGGACTGGATCGCGGTCCCGATCGCCGGACTGATCCGCGTCGCGACGCGACTGATGACGGAGGAGCCGGCGTGACCGCTTCGGAACAGATGGCCGTGCTGATCGACCGGGGACAGATCAACGATCCGTTCGCCGTCTTGGGACGGCACGACGTGGAGGGTGCCACCGTTGTCCGCACGTACCAGCCGGGTGCGGAGGCGGTGGCGCTCATCAATGGCGACGGCGTCGATCTCGGCCCGCTCGTGCCCGTGTCACACGGCCTGTTCGAGGGGCCGATCACGACCGCCGGCGCGTACCGCCTGCGGATCACTTGGCCCGGCGGTACGGTTCAGGAGACCGAAGACCCCTACTCCTTCGGGACGGTGCTGGGCGATCTCGACATCCATCTACTCAACGAGGGACGGCATTGGGACCTGCCCAGGGTCTTCGGCGCGCAGCCGCGAACGATGGATGGCGTCAAGGGTGTCGCCTTCGCCGTCTGGGCGCCCAACGCCTCGCGCGTGTCGGTGGTGGGCGATTTCAACGGTTGGGACGGGCGCCGCGCGCCGATGCGGTTGCGGCATGGCGCCGGCGTCTGGGAGCTGTTCCTGCCCCGGCTCGGCGTCGGTACCGTGTACAAGTTCGAGGTAGCGGGCGCGGATGGCAGCATCGTCCAGAAGGCGGACCCGGTCGCCCGCCAGGCCGAGCAGCCGCCCCGAACCGGTTCGATCGTCGCGGCTTCTGCCGAGTTCGCGTGGCAGGACGACGAGTGGATGGCGCAGCGCGGAGCCCGTCAGCAGCCGGACGCCGCCATCTCCGTCTATGAGATGCACGCGGGATCGTGGCGTCGATCTGCGGACGGCGGAACGCTCGATTGGGAGCATCTTGCGGCCGAGTTGATCCCCTATGTCACCGACATGGGCTTCACGCACGTCGAGCTGATGCCGATCATGGAGCATCCGTTCGGTGGCTCCTGGGGATATCAGCCGCTCGGGCAGTTCGCGCCGTCCTCCCGCTACGGCAGCCCGGCGGAGTTCGCCTCGTTCGTCGATGCCTGTCACTGCGCGGGCATCGGTGTGATCCTCGACTGGGTCCCGGCGCATTTCCCGACCGACGTTCACGGCCTGATCCGGTTCGACGGCACGCCGCTGTACGAGCATGGCGACCCGCGCGAGGGTTTTCACCAGGACTGGAATACCGCGATCTACAACCTCGGCCGGCGCGAGGTGTCGGGCTTCATGCTGGCCAGCGCGCTGTGGTGGCTCGAAGCGTTTCATGTCGACGGATTGCGCGTCGATGCGGTCGCCTCGATGCTGTACCGCGATTATAGTCGCAAGGCGGGCGAGTGGGTGCCCAACATTCATGGCGGCCGCGAGAACCTCGAGTCGGTCGAGTTCCTGAAGGAACTCAACCTGGTGGTGGCGGAGCGGGCGCCGGGCGCGATCACCATCGCGGAGGAATCGACCTCGTGGCCGGGCGTGTCCGCGCCGGTGGCCGACGGCGGGCTGGGGTTCACCTACAAGTGGAACATGGGCTGGATGCACGACTCGCTCCAATATGTGGAGCGGGATCCCGTCCACCGGGGGTGGCACCACGATGAGCTGACGTTCAGCCTGGTCTATGCCTTTTCCGAGCGCTTCGTGCTGCCGATCAGCCATGACGAGGTGGTGCACGGCAAGGGGTCGTTGCTGGAGAAGATGCCGGGCGACGCCTGGCGCAAGCTCGCCAATCTGCGCGCGTATCTTGCCTTCATGTGGACGCACCCCGGCAAGAAGCTGTTGTTCATGGGCTGCGAGATCGCTCAGCCGGGCGAATGGAACCACGACGTCGAACTGCCCTGGCACTTGCTGGAGGAGGCGGAGCATCGCGGTGTCCAGTCTCTCGTGCGGGCGCTCAACGCGCTGTATGTGGGCCAGCCGGCCTTGCATGCGCGGGACGCCGATCCCGCGGGCTTTCGCTGGATCGTCGGCGACGATCGCGCCAACAGTGTCTTCGTCTGGTCACGTCACGGCAACGACGGCGACGCACCCATGGTGATCGCGCTCAACATGACCCCGGACCCTCGGCAGGGTTACAGGATCGGTCTGCCGGCCGACGGGACCTGGACCGTCGTGCTCAACAGCGACGATACGTCGTTCGGTGGGTCCGGATCCGGCCAGTCCGGCGTGTTCGATGCGGAACCAACGGCTTCGCACGGGCTTCCTGTCAGTGCCGCGCTGTCGCTCCCGCCGCTCGGCTGCCTCATCCTGCGTCCATCAGAAAGCTGACCCACGTGACATCGCCCGACCGGCTCGACGCCGGATCGCCTTATCCCCTCGGCGCCACGTTCGACGGCGAGGGCGTGAACTTCGCCGTATTCTCCGCGCATGCGTCCAAGATGGAGCTGTGCGTCTTCGATCCCGCCGGCAAGCGCGAGACGAAGCGGTACACCTTGCCCGAGTGGACCGACGAGGTGTGGCACGGCTATCTGCCCGACGCCGGGCCGGGGCTCGTGTACGGCTATCGCGCGCACGGGCCGTACGAACCCGAGCAGGGGCACCGGTTCAATCCGAACAAGCTGCTGCTCGATCCGTACGCGCGCAAGCTGTCGGGCGAGATCCGCTGGACAGACGCGCTTCATGGCTATCAGGTCAACTCGCGGCGCGGCGACCTGTCGTTCGACCGCCGCGACAGCGCACCGGCGATGCCCAAGGCGATCGTGGTCGACGATCACTTCGACTGGTCGCAGGACCGCAAGCCGCGGACGCCCTGGTCGGAGACGATCGTCTACGAAGCCCATGTGAAGGGGCTGACCAAGCTGTTCGAGCTGGTGCCGCCCCGCGAGCGCGGGACGTTCGCAGCGCTCGGGCATCCCAAGGTTATCGACCATCTCCGGCGGCTCGGCGTCACCGCGCTCGAGCTGATGCCGATCCACGCCTTTTCGCAGGACCGCTTCCTGCAGGAAAAGGGTCTGCGCAATTATTGGGGCTACAACACCCTGTCGTATTTCGCGCCCGAGCCCAGCTACATGGCGACCGACAGCCAGGACGAGCTGCGCCGCGCCGTGCGACGCCTGCATCGCGCCGGCATCGAGGTGATCCTCGACGTCGTCTACAATCACACATGCGAGGGTTCGGAGAAGGGGCCGACGCTGTCGTGGCGCGGGCTCGACAACGCGACCTATTACCGGCTCGTCAAGGACGATCCTCGCTATTGCATCAACGATACCGGTACGGGCAACACGCTCAACACCGACAAAGCGCGGGTGATTCAGATGATTGCCGACTCGCTGCGCTATTGGGCGACGAGCTTCGGCATCGACGGTTTCCGCTTCGACCTCGGCCTGACGCTGGGCCGGACGGTGGACGGGTTCGACCCGGGCCACGCGTTCTTCGACGTATTGCGCCAGGATCCGGTGCTGAACCAGCTGAAGCTGTCGACCGAGCCGTGGGACATCGGCCCGGGCGGGTATCAGCTCGGCAACTTTCCGCCCGGTTTCGCCGAGTGGAACGACAAATACCGCGATACCGTGCGCAAATACTGGCGTGGTGATCCGTCGCAGCGCGGCGATCTGGCGGCGCGACTGTCGGGATCGAGCGACCTGTTCGAGCATCGTGCCCGCCGCCCATGGGCCAGCGTCAACCTGCTCGACGCGCACGACGGCTTCACGCTCGCCGACACCGTCTCCTACGAAGAGCGCCACAACGAGGCGAACAAGGAGGACAACAAGGACGGTCATTCCGAGAATTATTCGCGCAACTGGGGCGTGGAGGGACCGACCGACGATCCCGCCATCCTGGAACAGCGCGGACGGGTGACGCGCTCGATGCTGACGACGCTCTTCGCGTCGCTCGGCACGCCGCTGATCGTTTCGGGCGACGAGTTCGGGCGGACGCAGGGCGGCAACAACAACGCCTATTGCCAGGATGACGAGATCAGCTGGCTCGACTGGTCGCTGGCGAACAGCGATGCGGGCAAGTCGTTGCTCGCCTTCACCACGCACCTGATGGCGTTGCGCAAGCGTCACGAGGTGTTGCGGTCCACCCGCTTCCTCCACGGCGAGGACTCGCCGGGCTATGGCGTCGACGACGTCGAGTGGTGGGACGAGCGGGGAGAGAAGCTTTCGGCCGAGGACTGGAACAATCCCGAGGGCCGCGCCCTCGTGATGCGCCGGGCGCTGGCGCTCGACGACGGCACGGTCGAGGTCATCACCATGCTGCTCAACGCTGCATCCGACGCCATCGTGTTCAAGCTACCGGCTCCCGGCGAGAACCGTCGCCTGCTGGCGGACAGCGCCCGCCCCGACGCGCGCGACGAGCCGGTGGGTGACGAGTATGAGGTCGCGCCGCAGGGTGCGGTGCTCGTGTTCTGGAAACTGGATCACGTCCTGTGACCCTCGCCGGACCGCCTAGCTGGGGCCCGCTCGCCCTGCCGGACGGACGAACGCGTTTCCGGCTCTGGGCGCCGGACCGGACGGAACTGACGCTCGAAGTGGATGGTGACGGGTCGTTTCCGATGGAGCGCGGCGAAGATGGATGGTTCGCGGTCGACGCCGCGGCGGCATCGGGTGCCCGTTATCGTTTCCGGCTCGACGCCGACACGGCGGTTCCCGATCCGGCCGCTCGCGCGCAGCAGGGGGGCGTCCATGGATGGAGCGTCGTCACCGACCCTGGCGCCTATCGCTGGCGGCGGCCCGAGTGGAATGGCAGGCCTTGGGAATCCATGGTGTTCCTCGAAGTGCATCCGGGCCTGCTCGGCGGATTCGCCGGCATCGCCGATCGACTGGAGGGCTGGGCAGACCTCGGCATCACCGCGATCGAGCTGATGCCGATCGGTGCGTTCGGCGGCGAACGCGGATGGGGCTATGACGGCGTGCTGTCGTTCGCCCCGGCCGAAAGCTATGGCCCGCCCGACGCGCTGCGGGCACTGGTCGATCGCGCGCACGAGCTTGGCATCTCGGTGTTCCTCGACGTCGTGTACAATCATTTCGGCCCTGACGGGAACTACATCGGTCAATATGCCGCGGGCTTCTTCGACGCGGACGTGCACACGCCATGGGGCGGCGCGGTGGCGGTGGAGAAGACGCCGGTGCATCGCTTCTTCGCCGAGAATGCGTTGATGTGGCTGCGCGACTATCGCATCGACGGGCTGCGGTTCGACGCGGTCCATGCGATCCGTAACGATGCCTTCCTCGACGCGCTGGCGACCGAACTTCGCGCCGCGCTGCCGAGGCGCGCCGTCCATCTGGTGCTGGAGAACGAGAAGAACGACGCGGACCGGCTCGCGCCCGAGTTGTTCGACGCGCAATGGAACGATGACTTCCACAATACGATGCACGTGCTGCTGACCGGCGAGACGCACAGCTATTACGGCGATTTTGCCGATGCGCCCGCTGAGCGGCTCGCGCGATGCCTGTCCGAGGGGTTCGTCTATCAGGGCGAGGGATCGCCGAACCACCACGGTCGCCCGCGGGGCAAGCCGAGCGGCCATCTGCCGCCGACGCGGTTCGTGTCGTTTCTCCAGAACCACGATCAGGTCGGCAATCGCGCGCTGGGCGAGCGGCTGACGGCCTTGGTGGACGGCGACCGCCTGCGGGCGGCGACGCTGCTATTCCTGCTGTGCCCGCAGATCCCGCTGCTGTTCATGGGCGAGGAGACCGGAAGCGAAACGCCGTTCCTGTTCTTCACCGATTTCCACGACGAGCTTGCCGACGCGGTCCGCGAGGGTCGCCGGCGCGAGTTCGCGGGACACAGCGGTTTCGATGACGAAGGCGCGCGCGAGCGGATACCCGATCCCAATGCGTCCGGCACGTTCGATCGGTCGCGGCCCCGTGCCGGCGCGCAGTCGGATCGCTGGCGGGCGCTGGTCGGCGAGTTGCTGGCACTCCGGCGCGACCGGATCGTTCCGGGGCTGGCGGACGCGCGTTCGTTGGGCGCCGAGGCGATCGGACCCGCGGCAGTTGTAGCTCGCTGGCGACTGAGCGGTGGCGAGACGCTGACCCTCGCGCTCAATCTCGGCGATGAGGCAGTCGCGTTCCCGACCGGGCCGACGGTCGTAGCGATCGGCGAACCCGGCGCGCCCGCCAGCGCCGCGGCCTGGCTGGCATGAGCGCGCTGCACGATCTCGCCGCGGCGGCGGGGCTACAGGTCGATTGGCAGGACGCGATGGGCAAGCGCCAGCGCGTCGGGGACGCGACGCTGATCGCGATCCTGGCCGCGCTCGGCTATCCCGCCGACACGGAACGACGGATCGCGGAGAGCCGGCAGCAGGCCGAGGACGATCGTCGCGGCGGCTTCCTGTCCGCCGACGTCGATACACCCGTCACGCTGCCCGATGGGTGGCCGGGTGCGACGCTGGTGCTGGAGGATGGCACCGAGCGCGCGGTCGAGACCGGCTTTCGTGTCGACACGATCGGCTATCATCGGCTGGTCCGCGGCGAAGACGAGCTGCGGCTTGCCATCGCGCCGCCGCGCTGCTTCGCCGTCGAGGATGCGGCGGGCGATCGTCGCGTATGGGCCGCGGCGGCGCAGATCACCTCGTTGCGCGACGCGCGGCAGACGCCGTTCGGAGACTTCGGCACGCTGGCCGACACCGCCCGCGCACTGGCCCGCGCGGGCGCCGATGCGGTGGCGATCAGCCCGACCCACGCGTTGTTCCCTGCCGATCCGTCGCGGTTCAGTCCATATGCGCCATCCAGTCGGCTGTTCCACAACGTCCTGCTGGGCGATCCCGCGCTCGCCGGATTCGCGATGGGCGCAGACAGCGCAAGCGAGCTCATCGACTGGCAGCGATCGATCCCGGCGCGCCTCGCGATCCTGCGTCAGACTTGGACGAAAGCGGGCGACCGGGTGCGAGAGGCAGTGGCGGGGTTCCGTCAGCACGGCGGCGACGAACTGGAACGCCATGCACGCTTCGATGCTCTCCATGCGCATTTTCACACTGCGAGCGGCGCGAGCGGCTGGCAGGACTGGCCGGCGGCGTTCCGCGATCCGGCGGGCGAGGCGGTCGCCCGTTTCGCCGGCGAACACGCGGGCGACGTCGCGTTCTATGCTTTCGCCCAGTGGCTGGCTGCACAGGGTCTCGACGCGGCGCAACGTGCCGCACGCGATGCGGGGATGGCGATCGGCCTGATCGCCGACCTCGCCGTCGGGCAGGACCCGGGCGGCAGCCATGCGTGGAGCCGACCGGACGACCTGCTGACCGGCCTGTCGGTCGGGGCACCGCCGGACCTGCTCGGGCCGGACGGGCAGAGTTGGGGCATCACCGGCTTCGCACCGGCGGCGCTGCGGCGAACGGGCTTCGACGCGTTCATCGCGACCTTGCGCGCCGCGATCGATCGGGCGGGGGGCATCCGTATCGACCACGCGCTGGGGCTCGCGCGGCTGTGGGTCGTGCCCGATGGCGCGTCTGCAAAGGACGGCGCGTTCCTGACGATGCCGGAGACCGACCTGATGCGGGTGATCGCGATCGAATCCGTCCGCGCCCGCGCGGTCGTGATCGGGGAGGATCTCGGCACCGTGCCGCCCGGGTTGCGCGAGACGATGGAGCACCGCGCGATGCTCGGCATGCGCGTCTTCCAGTTCGAGCGCGGCGACGACGGCGCGTTCACGCCGCCCGGCCGCTACGACCGCGCGACCGCGTCGATGACGGGGACGCACGACCTGCCGACGGTCGCGGGCTGGTGGCGCGGCCGCGACATCGACTGGACGTGGGACCTCGGTCGAAGCAGCCGTTCCGCCGACAAGGCGGCGGACCTGGCGATCCGCGGCGTCGACAAGGCGGCGTTCTGGTCGGCGGCGGTCACGGCCGGGGTCGCCGATGGGCCGGAGCCCGGAGCCGACGACACGGACCGCGTGGTGGACGTCGCCATGACGTTCGTAGGCGCCGCGCCGTCGGTACTGACGATCGTGCCGATGGAAGACATCGCCGGCCTGATCGAACAGCCCAACGTTCCCGGCACGATCGACGAACATCCCAACTGGCGCCGCCGCCTGCCCGACCCGACCGGGACGATCCTGGCCCGGCCGGCCGTCTCTCGCCGCATCGCCGATCTGAAAGCTGCCCGCACGTCATGACCGTCCCCCGCGCCACCTATCGCCTGCAGTTCCATTCGGGCTTCACCTTCGCGGACGCTGAGCGGCTGGTGCCATATCTCGACGGGCTGGGGATCAGTCACGTCTATGCCTCGCCGATCACGACGGCGACGAAGGGTTCGATGCACGGTTACGACGTGATCGACCCGACCCGGATCAACCCCGAACTAGGGGGTGAGGAGGCGTTCGCGTCGCTGGTCGCCGCGTTGCGTGGCCGGGGCATGGGGATCGTCATCGACATCGTCCCCAACCATATGGGGATCGCCAACGGCGAGAACGCTTGGTGGCAGGACGTGCTGGCCAAGGGGCAGGGGAGCGAGTGGGCGTCGTTCTTCGACATCGACTGGCGCCGCCCGGTGATGGTGCCCGTGCTAGGCGACTCTCTGGCCGCGACGCTGGCCGATGGTGCCCTGACGCTGGTCCGGGAGGATGGTCGCTGGACGGTCGCACTGGGAGACCAGCGTTTCCCCGTCCGCGACGAGGATCAGGACGGCGCGCGAGACACCGATCTTGCGGCGCTGCTCGGCCGCCAGCATTACCGCCTGGCGTTCTGGCGCACCGCGGACGATCAGCTCAACTGGCGTCGGTTCTTCACCGTCAGCGAGCTGGCCGGCCTGCGCGCCGAGGATCCGGCGGTGTTTGAGGCGACCCACGCGCTGTATTTCCGTCTGTACGAAGAAGGCCTGGTGGACGGGCTGCGCGTCGATCACGTCGATGGTCTGACCGATCCGGCGACGTATTGCCGCACCGTGCGTGCCCGGCTCGATGCGATCCGGCCGGGCGCTTATCTGGTCGTCGAGAAGATCATCGGCACGGGCGAGCGGCTTTCCGGCGATTGGGGCGTCGACGGTACGAGCGGGTACGACTTCATGGACGAAGTGTCCGCGCTGCTCCACGATCCGGCCGGCGAGGCGCCGCTGGGCGACGCGTGGCACGCGATCAGCGGACGTCCCGCCGCGTTCGAACCGGAAGAGCTGCTCGCCCGGCAGGAGATGCTCGACTGGTCGTTCGACGGCCAGCTGGCCGCGTGCGTCGAGGCGTTCGCGGCGCTCGCCGCCTCCGGACAGGTCGACGGCGCCGTCACGCCCGCCATGCTGCGCCGCGCGATCGAGCGATTGCTGTGGGTGTTCCCGGTCTACCGGACCTATGGCACCGGGAACGGCGCGCCCGAGGAGGATGCCGCGATCCGCGAAGCCGCCCGCGAGCGCGCCGTCGTCCTGGCGGCGCCGGGCGAGGCCGGGATCATCGACCTCGTCCTTTCCTGGCTGGCGGGGCAGGGGCCGGGCGATCCCGCCCTGGCGGCGGAGGCGGTGCGCCGGTTCCAGCAACTGTCCGCGCCGATCGCCGCCAAGTCGGTCGAGGACACTGCCTTCTACCGCTACGGGCGCCTGCTGTCGCGCAACGACGTCGGCTTCGCACCGGCGTCCTTCGCCTCGTCCATCGAAGCATTCCACGCCGCGATGGCCGAGCGAGCCGAGCGGTTCCCCCACGCGATGCTCGCCACCGCGACGCACGATCACAAACGCGGCGAGGACGTGCGCGCCCGCCTTGCCGTGCTGAGCGGCATTCCGGGTGCCTGGGCCGACGCGGTCGCCCGGTGGCGCCGGCTGGGAGCGGCCGCGCTCGATCCGGTCGATCCCGCGGACGGGTACATGCTGCTCCAGACCATTTACGGCGCGTGGCCCGCCGGCCTGTCGGTCACCGACGGCCCCGGCCTCGTGGCTTACGCCGATCGGCTGATCGCATGGCAGGAAAAGGCGTTGCGGGAGGCAAAGCTCCGGTCTTCCTGGGCAGCGCCCGACGAGGAATATGAAGCGCGTTGCGCCACGGCGGTGCGCGTGCTGCTCGATCCGGCCCGCTCGGCTGCCTTTCTGGACGACCTCGACCGGTTCCGCACTACGACCGCGGCGGCCGCGACGGCAAACACGCTCGCGCAACTCGCGCTCCGCTACACCGTACCGGGAATGCCGGACTGCTATCAGGGAACCGAACTGGCCGATCTGTCGCTCGTCGATCCGGACAATCGTCGGCCCGTCGACTATCCGGCCCGCGAACGGCTCCTAGCCGCGGGAGGGGACCCGAAGTTCGACCTGCTGGTGCGCCTGCTTGCGTCGCGGCGAGCCGATCCTGCGCTGTTCGCCGATGGTGACTACCGCCCCCTTCGCATTTCCGGTTTGCGGGCCGGGAACGTGGTCGCCTTCGAACGACGGGCAGGGGAGCGGGTCCTGCGCTGCGTCGTGGCGCTGCGATGCTCCGTGGCCTTGCTCGACGCACAGGCGCCGGCACCCACGGCGGAGTGGTGGGGCGACACGGCGTTCGAAGGCGGTGGGCGGATAGCCGATCTGCTCGCCGACGCGCCGGTGTGGGTGCAGGTCGCCTGAACCTCGACGATCGGTCGTTCAGGCGGTGACACCGGCGGTGGTTCGGCTAGGACCGGGTGATGGCTTCCTCCCCGATCCCCCCGACCCGCCCGCTCCGTGTCTCGGAACTGGCACCCCCCGCGCTTGCCGAGGCGATCCTCGACACGCTGGTGCACCGGATCGGCAAGGATGCGCAGGCCGCCCGGCCGCACGACTGGCTCACCGCGACGATCCTGACGGTTCGGGACGACATCATCGATCGCTGGATGGACTCGACCCGCGCCGCGCATGCCGCGGGGGCCAAGCGTGTCTATTATCTCAGCCTCGAGTTCCTGATCGGACGGTTGTTGCGCGATGCGCTCAACAATCTTTCGCTGGACGGCAACTTCACCCAGGCGCTTGAATCGCTTGGCGTCGACCTTGCCGCCCTCGAGGAGATCGAATCGGACGCGGCGCTCGGCAACGGGGGCCTCGGCCGACTGGCCGCCTGCTTCATGGAAAGCCTGGCGACGCTGGACCTGCCCGCCTACGGCTACGGCATACGCTACGTGAACGGCATGTTCCGCCAGCGGATCGACGACGGCTGGCAGGTGGAATTGCCCGAGACGTGGCTGTCGCACGGCAATCCGTGGGAGTTCGAGCGCCGGGAGAGCGCCTATTTCATCGGTTTCGGTGGCGAGGCGGCCGCTAATAGCGCGGGTGCGGTGCACTGGAAGCCGGCCGAGGGGGTCGAGGCGATGGCCGTCGATACTCCGGTCGTCGGCTGGCGGGGCAAGCGCGTGAACACGTTGCGGCTGTGGACCGCGCGCGCGTTCGATCCGATCCGGCTGGACCGGTTCAACGCGGGTGATTTCGACGGCGCGCTCGCCGGCCAGCTTCGCGCCGAGACGCTGACTCGGGTCCTCTACCCCAACGACTCGACGGCGGCCGGCCAGGAGTTGCGGTTGCGTCAGGAATATTTCTTCTCCTCCGCCTCCATCCAGGACATCCTGCGCCGCCACGTCCAGTATTTCGGCGACGTGCGCACGCTGGCGGACAAGGCCGCGATCCAGCTCAACGACACGCACCCGGCGGTGTCGGTCGCCGAGCTCATGCGGCTCCTGATCGACCATCACGAACTGTCCTTCGACGAAAGCTGGGACATCACCCGCGCGACGTTCGGCTACACCAACCACACGTTGTTGCCGGAGGCGCTGGAAAGCTGGCCGCTGCCGCTGTTCGAGCGCGTGCTGCCCCGGCACATGCAGCTGGTCTATGCGATCAACGCTCGGCTGCTGCGCGAGGCGCGGGACGCGCCGGGCATCGACGATCGCGCGGTCCAGGCGATCAGCCTGATCGACGAGGGCGGCGAGCGGCGGGTGCGCATGGCCAATCTAGCGTTCGCCGGATCGCACAGCGTCAACGGCGTCGCGGCGCTGCACACCCAGCTGATGAAGGAGACGGTGTTCGCCGACCTCCACCGCCTGTACCCGACACGGATCAACAACAAGACCAACGGCATTACGCCGCGACGCTGGCTCCAGCAGTGCAATCCCGGCCTGACCGCGTTGATCCGCGACGCGATCGGGGACGCGTTCCTCGACGATGCCGAGGCGCTGTCGGCGCTCGAGCCCTTCGCCACGGACGCGGCGTTCCGCGATCGGTTCGCGGCGGTGAAGCTCGCCAACAAGCAGGCGCTCACCGCCTATCTGGGCCATGCCATGGGCCTGCGCCTCGATCCGCACGCGATGATCGACGCCCAGGTCAAGCGCATTCACGAATACAAGCGCCAGTTGCTCAACGTCGTCGAGACCGTGGCCCTGTACGACCAGATCAGGAGCCATCCCGAGCGCGACTGGGCGCCCCGGGTGAAACTGTTCGCGGGCAAGGCGGCATCGAGTTACGCCGTGGCCAAGCTGATCATCAAGCTGGCCAGCGACGTCGCGCGCAGGATCAATGCCGACCCGTTGGTCGGCGATCTGCTCAAGGTGGCGTTCGTTCCCAACTACAACGTGTCGCTCGCCGAGCGGATCATGCCGGCCGCGGACCTGTCGGAACAGATCAGCACCGCCGGGCTGGAGGCGTCGGGGACGGGCAATATGAAGTTTGCTCTCAACGGTGCACTGACCATCGGGACGCTGGATGGGGCGAACGTCGAGATCCGCGACCGGGTGGGCGCGCAGAACATCGAGATCTTCGGCCTGACCGCGGCGCAGGTCGAGGAGCAGCGACGTGCGGGCTATCGGCCGCGCGAGTTCATCGACCGCTCGCCCGAGCTGTCGCAGGCGCTGACCGCGATCGCGTCCGGCGTGTTCTCCCCCGACGACCCCGACCGGTACCGCGCGCTCGTCGCCAATCTGTACGACGAGGACCGGTTCATGCTGGCGGCCGATTTCGACGCCTATGCCGCCGCGCAACGCCGCGTCGACGCGCGCTGGGCGGACCACGATGGCTGGACGGCGACCGCGATCCGCAACGTCGCCAACGTCGGCTGGTTCTCGTCGGACCGCACGATCCGCGACTATGCGACCGAGATCTGGGGCGTGCTCTAGCGGGGAGGGGTGGCTTGCCCGGCGACCAGCGCCGGGCCACCGGCAGCGGCGTCGAGCGTCGAGTCGCCACCGAGCACCTGGTACAGCGTCACGAGGTTCTGCACCGCGATCAGCTGCGTCGACACGACCGTCCGCTGCGTGGTGTACAGCGTCCGCTGCGCGTCGAGCGTGTTGAGGAACGGATCGATGCCGCCCCGGTAGCGCGCGCTGGCGAGGTTGAACGCGTCGGTCGCGGCGGCGAGGTTGCGCTGCTGGGCCGCCAGCTGGTCGGCGATGGTCCCGCGGCGGGCCAGCGCGTCGCCGACCTCGCGGAACGCGGTCTGGATCGTGCGCTCGTAGCTCGCCAGCGCGACGTCGCGCTCCGCCCTGGCATAGGCGACGCCGGCGCGCGCGGCGCCGGCGCGGAAGATCGGGTAGGAGGCCGACGGCCCGGCCGAATAGTTGAACGCGCCGCCGGTGAAGAGCGAGGTTAGCGCCGTGCTGGCGAGGCCCGCGACCGCGGTGAGCGAGATGGTCGGGAACAGGCTCGCCCGCGCCGCGCCGATCTCCGCGTTGGAGGCGCGGAGCAGATACTCGGACTGGACCACGTCGGGCCGGCGCAACAGGATCGTCGAGTCGAGGCCGGCCGGCAGCGATGCGACGTTGGGCATCGCCTCGCCCAGGTCGCGGGGCAGCAGCGCCGGGTCGACGGGCGCGCCGACGAGCAGTTGCAGCGCGTTGGCGTCCTGCGCGACCAGCGTCGTCTGTTGCGCGAGGTCCGCCTGAGCGGTCGCCAGCACCGTGATCGCCTGCGCCACGTCGGTGCGCGGCGCGATGCCGCCCTGCAACCGCGCCTGCGTCAGCCGGACGGTGATCCCCGCACTCCGGACCGTCTGTCGCGCCACGTCGAGCAGGCTCTCGTCGGCGGCATATTGCAGCCAGTCGGTCGCGATCTCCGCGACGAGCGTCAGGCGCGTCGCGCGGGCCGACGCTTCCTGCGCGAAATACTGGTCCTGCGCCGCGCGGGTCAGCGAGCGGACGCGGCCGAACAGGTCGACCTGGAACGCCGACACGCCGCCGGTGAGGTCGAACGCGTTGCCGCCGCGCGCGGCGGAGTTGCTGACGGTGCTCGCGCCCGATCGCGTGTAGCCGCCCGACGCATCGACCTGCGGGAACAGATCCGCGCGCTGGATGCGATATTGCGCGCGCGCCGCGACGATGTTGGCCAGCGCGACCCGCAGATCGCGGTTGTTGACCAGCGCCCGGTCGATGATCGCCTGCAATCGGGCGTCGCGGAAGACGTCGCGGTAGCTGACGCTGGGCAACGCCGCCTCGGTCTGGCGCAGGTACGCATCGCCGACCGGCCACGACGGCGGCACCGGCAGCTCGGGTCGGACGTAATGCGGGTCGAACGAACACCCCGCGGCCGCCGTCATGGCGAGGAGGGTGGCGAGACGGGACAGTCGACGCATCAGGCGGGCTCCGGCGCCGGCAGGAGCGGCGGGTTGGCGGGCGGGCCGGAGAGCAGCGGCTGGTCTCCGGGCCCGTCCTTGGGCTGGCCGGGCGCCCCGCCCCGTCCGCCGGTGTCGTCGGGCTTGCCGCCATCCCCCTCGTGCGCGGGATGCTCCCCGCTGCCGCGCAGGCCGGCGCGGACGAGGACGAAGAACAGCGGGATGTAGAAGATCGCCAGGAACGTCGCGGTCAGCATGCCGCCGATCACCGCGGTGCCGATCGCGATCCGGCTGTTCGCGCCCGCGCCCGTCGAGATGGCGAGCGGCAGCACGCCCAGGATGAACGCGAACGACGTCATCAGGATCGGCCGGAGCCGGATGCGCGCCGCCTCCTGCGCCGCCTCCATCGGCGACTTGCCGCCCCGTTCGGCCTGTTCGGCGAACTCGATCATCAGGATCGCGTTCTTGGCGGCGAGGCCCATCGTCGTCAGCAGCCCGATCTGGAGGTACACGTCGTTGATGAGGCCGCGCAGCGTGACCGCCAGCACCGCGCCGACGAGGCCGAGCGGGATGACGAGCAGCACCGCGAACGGAATCGACCAGCTTTCGTAGAGCGCCGCGAGGCACAGGAACACGACGAGCAGCGACAGGCCGTACAGCAGCGGCGCCTGGCCCGACGACAGCCGCTCCTGGAACGACAGCCCCGCCCAGGCGACGCTGGTGCCCGGGATCTGGTTCGCCAGCTTCTCGATCTCCTCCATCGCCTGGCCCGAGCTCTGGCCCGCGGCGGCGGACCCCTGAAACTCGTACGACGGCTGGGCATTGAACCGCGACAGGCTGACCGGCGCCTGGCCCCAGCTCGTCGCGGAAAAGGCGGGGAAGGGCGCCATCGCACCCGTCGAGCCGCGGACATACCATTGGTCGAGGTCGGACGGCGCCGACCGGTAGGGCGCGTCGCCCTGCACGTACACGCGCTTGACGCGGCCGCGGTC